>CAVRZH010000109.1:0-9931 GCA_963725455.1 Bryobacterales bacterium | reverse complement strand
ACCCAATGATACAGGGATCCCAGACGCTGGAGCTTTAGATGCACCAATCGGCTCTCGGCGATGCCGCCGGATACCTGGGGCGGCCTCACCGCCATTTCATGATAGAGCGCGTTACGCGTGGGCCGAATCCCATATCTGCTTCCGTTCAGGATGTCCCTTCTACACTAAGCCGTCATCATCCATGACGTGCCGCTCCGGAAGCATACGTTGGTGCAGAATGCGAGAAACCAGAATTCCCCCGGCTTCCTCACGGTAAAACACAACATGCTTTTCGCTCTCCACTCTGCGCAGGCCTCGCCGAACATCATGGCAATTTCGACCCAGCGAAGGATTATCGGCCAGCATCCGGCAAAACGCCTCGAGAGCATCAACGTATCGGACAGCCTGGTCTTCGCCCCAGGTACGCAAGGTATGATCGCCGATGCCTAGCAGATCTGCTTCGGCACGCCGCGAAAAACGAAGCAGCGCCACAGCTCAGCGTCGCGCTGTAGGGAGTTTGAGTGTTTTGCGGACACGCGCAAACACGTCGCCCTCGGCGACACCACTGGCGTCGCCTTCATCGATGGCTGCCCGCAAAGCCGTAAGCTTCGCCTCGTATTCCTGCTCTTCGCGCTCCAGGGTGCGCAGCGCCGCCCGCACTACCTCACTGGCGTTTTCGTAGCGGCCAGTCTTTACCTTCTTCAGCACGAAGCGGTCAAGTTCATCGGTAAGATTGACATTGCGGGTCGGCATGGAGGCTCTGCGATCAGGGTACCATAGTTAGCAAAGTTTGCCATAAGGACCGAATTCAGATGCGTGCCACAAATTGGGAATTCAAAAACCGGGCCATGCTCTTCGGGCTGATCTTTGGCCTTTCCTTCATCGCCTATCTCATCGATCCACAGAATTCAGCGGCCGCGCTGGCGAATTGGCTCGGCCGCGCGCTCAATATGGACGCAAATATCCTCGCTCGCCTGCTGCTTGGTCTGGCTACTCTTGTGGTGGTCCTAGCCGCTCTCCTGCGCACCTGGGCTTCGTCGTACCTGAATTCGAGCATAGTGTATGCGTCGGAGGTAAAGACCGCTTCACTGGTCGCCGACGGGCCTTACCGGCGCACCCGCAATCCGCTATATTTCGCCAATGTTCTCATGGCGATCGGAATGGGAGCCCTGATGAGCAGGATCGGTTTCTTCGTCTGCCTTGGGGCGATGCTCGGGTTCTGCTACCGGCTGATCCTGCGGGAAGAGTCGGACCTCCAGGCCAGCCAGGGCGATCAGTATGATCGTTACCGCGCCGCCGTTCCGCGTCTTGTGCCTGCATTCCGCCCGCAAACCGCCTCCGCTGGACGCACGGCCAGTTGGTTCGCCGGGTTCAAAGCGGAATTCTGGTGTTGGGGATTCGCAATGGGAATCGCCGCCTTTGCCATTACCTTGAACACCACCGCGTTTTTCGTCATTCTCACCGCCAGCATCGTTCTGCTTTGGTTGTCCACTGCCCTGCTTCAAAGGACCCGGTAACCAGCCCAGACATCGCGCGCCAAGCGCGGGAAAAATGCATCACACCACACAAGCACCTCCACCCCCCCTAATCCCTAGCCCCCAATCCCAACCGGCGCGCCGCGTCGCCTCATCCCCAATCCCGACCGTGGCTCTCAACGCCGCGCGCTAGACTTAATTCTAGTGGGCGCGAAAGTTCTCATATCCGCCGGTGAAGCCTCGGGGGACCTTTACGCGGCCGGCCTGGTGGAAGTACTCCTCCGTCGCCGGCCCGATATGGAGTTCTTCGGCTGCGCCGGCCCCCGGATGCAGAAGGCCGGGGTGCGCCCGGTGGTGGACGCGCACAGCCTGGCCGTGGTGGGCCTGGTGGAAGTGATCACCCACATCCCGCGCATCTACGGCGAGTACCGGAAATTGCTGAATGCCGCACGTGCCGAGCAGCCCGAACTCGCCATCCTGGTCGACAGCCCGGATTTCAACCTGCGTGTGGCCCGGCGCCTCAAAAAAATCGGCATCCCCGTGCTCTACCTGGTGGCGCCGCAAGTTTGGGCATGGCGCAAGGGCCGGTTGCCGCTGATGCGCCGCACTATCGACCGGCTGCTGTGCATTTTTCCCTTTGAGCCGGAGTTCTTCGCGCGGCACGGCGTCCAAGCCACTTATATTGGCCATCCCCTCACTCGAATGGTGCGGCCGTCCGCCAGCCGAGACGAACTTCGCCGCCGCTGGAACATCCCGGAGGGTAAGCCCGTGGTGGCGCTGCTTCCGGGCAGCCGGATTGGCGAGGCCGCGCGCCATCTCCCTATACTTCTCGACGCCGTGGAGCGCTTGCGAGCCGCCGCTAAACCAGTGCCCCACTTCATCCTGGCCGTACCTCCCGGTACAGTGCCACCCGAGTCAAATTTCAGGGAACGTATTTCCTCGGCGTCCATCCAACTGCTTGAGGGAAAAACCTGGGACGTGCTCGTCTGCGCGGACGTAGCACTGGCGGCCAGTGGAACGGTCACCATTGAAGCGTGCCTGCTCGGAACCCCCATGGTCACCTTTTACCGGGTAAACAACTTAAGTTGGTGGATGGGCAAGGTCCTGGTGCGGGTGCCGTTTTATTCGATGGTCAATCTGGTGGCGGAACGGCGTATCGTGCCCGAACTCATCCAGGATCACATGACGGCCGAGGGTTTGGCCCGCGAAGCTGTGGCGTTGTTGGAAAATGACGATAAGCGGGAAGGTATGCGCCGCAACCTGGCCGAAGTGGCTCGAAAACTCTCTGGAGCGCATGGGGGACAAGAAGAAGATCCCCTGGAAGTGGCGGCGTCGCTGATTGAAAAACACCTGTCCGGAAAGCAATTAGCAAAAGAGGAAATGGTTCATGTCTCGTAAGATTCTGTTGGCCACGCTCGCGCTGGCGCCCATCGCTTTAGCGCCGTCGCTTGTCGCGCAAGACAGAGGTGGCAAGTCCGGCCGCATCGACGTGGATAATTACTCGATCGTCGCCGAGATCAATCCGCATACACAGTCCCTCACGGCCAACGTAAAGGTTCGCTTCACGGCTCTCGACAGCGACGTATCCTCGGCTTCTTTCGAACTGAATAGCGCCTTCACCGTCTCGCGAGTGGTGGATGAAGCTGGCCGTCAGATTCCCGCGTCGCGCTCCGGGCAGGATATGGGCGTCCATCTGAGTTTTCCAGCGCCGCTGGTAAAAGGCCAGCCCACCACGGTGACGTTCTCCTATGATGGGCGGCTGACGGGCCAGGAGGATTCGCCGGTTTACGGCATCAAGTTCGGCGCCATCGAAAACGACATCACGTACCTGATGTATCCGGCGCGCTGGTTTCCAGTGAACGGCTACAGCTCGGATCGGTTCACATCGGATCTCCATATCACCGTGCCGGCCGGATATCAGGTGATCGCCAGCGGCCTGGCGAGTTCCAAGCCGGCCGGCGACGGCAAGACAGCCTTCAGTTTTCAATACAGCAAGCCGTCGTTTCCCGGAAGCATCGCGGTGGTCCAGGGCGATCCGGTCAAGGTGAATTCGGAAGGCATCACCACGTCCGTCTATTTCCGCCAGAAACAGAACATGGCCAACGCGTATGGCGAGGAGACCGGCAAGATACTGAGCTTCCTGACGAACTTATACGGCCTGGCGCCGCAAGCCGATCTCACGCTGGTGGAGACCGAGGATGGCACCCCGAACGGATTTTCGGCGCCCGGAATAATTTTCCTTTCGCCCCGCGGCATTGGCAACCAGGTAGCCGGGCGGCTGCTGGCGAATCAACTGGCGCGCCAATGGTGGGAGACGCTGGTGTCACCCGTGGACCGCGATCACCTGTGGCTGGAGAACGGCAATGCGCGCTACGCCGAGTTGTTATGGGACGAGCACGCCAACGGTTCGGCGGCGCTGGAACAGGACCTGCACGACACCTATGTCGAAGCGCTCACGGTCGATAATCCGCCCATGATTCAGGCCGGGCGTTTGGATGACTATTCGCCGGAGTATTGGGCCCTCACCGCGGGCAAAGGCGCGGCGGTGTTGAACATGCTGCGCATCGTGATGGGCGCCGACAATTTCAATAAGCTGATGTCGGGCTTTACGCAGAAGTACGCCTGGCAATCGGTGAGCACCGTGGATTTCCGCAAAATGGCGGAGCAGATTTCGGGACAGAACCTGCAATACTTCTTCGTCCAATGGCTGGAATCCAGCGGCGCGCCCGAATTCAAGATGGAATACACGGTGTTTCGCACGCAGAAGGGCTTCCGCGTGATGGGTAAGATCACGCAGGATCTGGACACCTTCCAGATGCCGGTGGATCTGAAGATCGAGACGGAGGGCAATCCCGAAACCAAACGTATCGACGTGGTGGGAACCTCCTCTGAATTCACCGTGGACACCTTCGGGAAACCGAAAACCGTGACCATCGATCCGGCGGGCGGCGTGCTGCGCTGGAATCCCGCGATGCGCGTGGCGGTGGCCATCAAACGCGGCGAACAGTTCGCCGAGATCGCCGAGTTTGGCGACGCTTTGAAGGAATACCAGAAGGCGATTGAAGTGAACCGTTCCAGCTCGCTGGCTCACTATCGCGTCGCGGAAGTTTTCTTTTTGCAAAACAACTATCAGTCGGCCGCCAACGAATATCGCGAGGCGCTGAATGGGGATTTGGAGCCGAAGTGGGTAGAGGTGTGGGCGCACATCAAGCTAGGCAACATCTTCGACGTCTCCGGTCAGCGGGATCGGGCGGTGAACGAATACAACCACGCCATCCGAACCAAAGACGATACGCAGGGCGCGCAGGAACAGGCCGCGAAATATCTCAAGCAGCCCTACGAGAAAAAGCACAGCAACGTCTGAAGTCGGCAAGCTCCGTTACTGAGCCGCGACCGTCAGGGAGCCGGAATGTTCTATTGGCCAGCCAGCTTGGACGTCAACATCCAGCGCAGCACACCATGCGGCTCAGGCGGGAACCGTTCCATCTCGACGCACGCGATGGCTCCCTTCTTGAACTCCACCTGAAGATTCGGCGATCCGAGCAGGTAAGCCAGCAGGCGGCTAAATAGCGGCTCATGCCCAGCCAGCAGAATCTGCGCTTCATCTTTGTGCACGCGGATCTCATCCCATACCGACTTCGGAGTTGATCCCGGCTCCAGCGCTTTGGTGCGCAACAGTTCGCCCTTATAATCCAAAATCTCAGCGGCCAGCTGCGCCGTTTGTAGCGCGCGCTTATAGGGGCTGGTCAAAATCAGCGAAGGCGCCACGCCGGCCGAAGCGGCGGTCCGCAAAACATTGCGCAGCTTCTTGCGCCCATCGGAAGTCAGCGCGCGCTCGTTATCCGGCTGACCGGTTTGCGGTTCTTCGGCAACTCCGTGACGGAGGATATAAATTTCCATTCCTGATAGCCTACTGGTTTGAAACCTAATCTCGACCGCAGCGCGTTTTATCTCACGTGCGGCGCGCTCCTTTCCATTCTATTCTCGATCGCAGTCTCACAGATCCTGCTGGCGCTCGCGCTGGCGGCTTTGCTGTTTTCGTCGACCAAAATCGGGCTGCCGCCCATCAAGCTTCCACTGGGGCTTTTTTTGGCCGGCACAGTGGTCTCGTTGCTGGCGTCGGGACACATCCAGGAGGGCATGCCGCAGATCCGCAAGTTTTACGTGTTCTTCATTTTGCTGGTGACTTACAGCACGTTCCGCAAGCTTTCGGAGATTAGCGCCATCGTTCTGTTATGGACCGGCATCGCGACGCTCTCGGCTCTGCGCAGCTTCTTCCAGTTCTGGCGAATCTATCAGCAATCGCAGGCGCAGCATGTGGGCTTTTACGAATTCTACGTCGGCTCGCGCATCACCGGCTTCATGAGCCACTGGATGACGTTCGGCGCCGAAGAGATGATCGTGCTTCTGCTGCTGGCATCGTATCTGTTTTTTTCCGGCGAGCGCCGCTGGAAAACGGCCGGCTGGTTGTGCGCGATCATCCTGGCCGGCTCCATGGTGCTGGGATTTACGCGCAGCATTTTTCTGCTCGGTTTTCCGCTTGGCCTGCTCTACCTGCTGTGGTTCTGGAAAAAATGGCTGGTGGCGGCCGTGCCCGCCGTGGCGTTGATCGCTGTTTTTCTGGGGCCGCAGGCTCTGCGGGAGCGCATCGCTTCCGTGGTTGAGCCGCATGGCGACGTGGATTCAAACCGTTTTCGCGCGGTGACGCGTGAGACGGGAGAGCTGATCATCCGCGCGCATCCCTGGCTCGGCATCGGTCCCGAGCAAGTGAAGTATCAGTTCGATCAGTGGGTCCCGAAATCCGCGCTGCCCTTGCCTACGGGCTATTACGGGCACTTGCACAACGTCTACCTGCAATACGCGACCGAACGCGGTCTGCCGGTTCTGCTGATCTTTCTCTGGCTGATCGCGAAAATCCTGTGGGACTTCGAGCGAGCACTGCGGCGAAAGCCACTCAATCCGGAAGCGCGCTTCCTATTGCATGGAGCGATTGCGGCCATCATCGCGCTGCTGGCCGAGGGCTTCACCGAATACAATCTCGGCGACAGCGAAGTGTTGACGATGTTTCTGGCGGTGGTCGCGTTCGGCTACCTCGCGGCAGAGTCCGCGAATTCCTTGGATTCCAGCCATCCGTAGGCGGCTATGAATTCCAGCGGACGCCGTCACCGGCGTTCGCTATTCGGGTCGCGTGAGCGACCCCTACTGCATTGGGCCGTGATGCTCTGGTGGACGCTTCTTGCGCGTCCCGCCACCACCGCGCCGCGGCCGATCGGTCGAGTTGCCCGATCCAGCCGTCTTGCGTGGCCGGCGAACCGGTTTGGGCTTGACGGGCGGAGGGTTTGGCTCTAGCAATGAAGGCTGGCCTTCGACGATGGGCTGCTTCTCGTCCTCTTCCTCTTCGACGTGTGGCTCCGGCGCGCGCTCCGGCTCAGCGGGCGGATAGAACTCGGCACCCATATAGACGATGGGGCCCTTCTCTTCGTCCGGCTCCACGCGCACCACCAGCTTGTCCTGCGCGTAATTGAGGAACTCGGAAAATTCCTGGAATCCGTAGGAGGCGGCGGAGAAATTCGGAACTTCCGTTTGCACCCAGCCTGCCAAGTCGTCCAGCAGAACGCCGTTCTCCATCTCCAGACGATGCGTTTCCAGCACGTCGCGCAATGGCGGCAGCGCTTCTTCGGGCTTCGGCGTGGGACGCTCGGGCTGCGATGCGCCTTTGCGCTCGATAATGTAGCGGCCACCTTGGCCACTGACGTTGACGTAATCGGCCTTCTTCAGTTTCTCGACAAAATCGGAGAAGCTGTTCGCGCCATAGGCCTTTTCGGTGAATGCGGAATCCAGCTGCAGCATGGTGGATTTCAGAAGACCGAGTTGCGGCTGCACCGCGCGGCGCTCCAACACTTGCAGAGCGCGTTCCACCAGCGGCATGGCCTGCGCCAGATCGAGTGGCGCCGGGCGCATGCGTTGTCCGCCTTGCGGGCGATTATCCCTGCCAGGCTGCTGCTCCCCGACCTGCCCTGCCGGGCGCGGCGGACGCTGCTCGCGAGTCTGGCCGCGATCCTCCGACAGCAGCGATTCATAGCTCACGAATTCGTGACAGTTCTGTTGCAGGATGGTGCTGGTGAAAGCTTTACCGCCCACCACAAACACCGTCTTGCCGTATTCCTTCAGCTTGTTCACCAGCGGAATGAAGTCGCTGTCGCCGCTGACAATGGCGAACGCGTTCACGTGCGGGTGGGTGAAGGCCATCTCCAGCGCATCCAGCGCCAGATTGATATCGCCTCCGTTCTTATCGCCGCGCGGGGAAGGCAGACGCTGCACCATTTGTACGGCGTTCTCCGCCATGGACCGGGCCGCGCCTTCCTGGCGCCCCCAGTTGGCGTAGGCAAATTTCGCGACCAGGTCGCCGCGCTCCTTGAGCGCATCCAGCGGAAGGGAAACATCAAATTCCCGCCGCAAAGTCGATTTCACGCCGATTTCAATGTTGTCGTAATCGACAAACACGGCGATGTTCAATTTTTCTTGCATTTAGTTTTCGTTAGTACATGGGCGCCCTTGCGCCAATGTTTTGTTTTCAAAATAAGCGGGCTCTCGTCCCGCGGTTGCTTCAGGCGTTCTGCTTTACAGAAGACCGTATGAAGTCGACGATCGCTTCGAGCGACGCCCCAGGCTGGAATACAGCCGCAACGCCCAGTTTCTTTAACTCGGCGGCGTCCTCGTCAGGAATTATACCGCCGACCAGGACCAGAACGTCGTCCATGCCCTTTTCGCGCAGCAAATCCATAATACGCGGAACAATCGCGTTATGGGCGCCGGACAGGATGGACAGCCCAATAACCTGGACGTCCTCCTGCAGAGCCGCATGCACGATCATTTCCGGAGTCTGGCGCAGGCCGGTGTAAATCACCTCCATGCCCGCGTCGCGCAAAGCTCGCGCGATGACCTTCGCTCCCCGGTCATGGCCGTCCAAACCCGGTTTGGCGACCAGCACCCGGATGCGGGGATCCATACGCTTAGATGGTAGCACTCGATCAATGCTGGGATTGGGCGGCGGCTTTCACTCGTCGGAGGCGGGCGAGGATTTCCTGCTTTTCGGAGGCAAGAATGTCCGCATTCGCAAAGGGATCGTATTTGCGGATGGTCATGAATTGGTCCTCCAACAGGTAGATGTCATCGTCGTACGGCGGGGACGTCCGGGTGTAGGAAGAGACAACGTAACGATGCTCGCCGTAGTGAGTCTGATCCGAGCCCTGCGCAATGTCAGCCGTCAGAAATATCGGCGACGCGGAGATAGAGGGCTCGCTCCAGAAACCATGCTGACTTTGATTCGAGAGGACTACGTACGGAAAAGCGTCTTCCAGATCCTTCTCGGTTCCAGTGCGCAGAAGAGCAAAATGAATTCCGAAGCCGCTGACTCCTCCGCTCTCCACGGAGAAGAACAGGGCCGGCGTGCCTTTGGCCAACTGGACCACGCTAATCTGAGGGTTTCGGCCAAATTCCTTGGGGGCTGTGTAGCACTGCCGCTGCGGCGGGCCTTCGACACAGACAGTCGCGGGGCCCTTCGGGAAGTAATCGTCTTCCATTTCCGGTTTGATGATTGTCACCTCCCGCCCCATAAACTTCGGGAGGCTTTGCCCGTTCGCGCCCAGCGTCAGCAAGAAGGTGAGGAGGATTAGTTTCGCAGACACGATTGACTCAAAGGACGCTGGTTTCGGTGTAACCTCCGAAAACCTCACGAAACGCGTCGCAGATTTCACCCACTGTGGCGTAGGCGCGAACGGCGTCGAGGATGAAGGGCATGGCGTTCTCCGAACCCTTGGCCGTGCGGCGCAGGGCATCCAAACATTCGCGGACTCTCGCGTTGTCGCGGCCCGACTTCAGTTTCGTGAGCTTTTCCAACTGATGCGCCTGCGACGATTCATCGATCGCCAATACCTCAATCGGGTCCTCGTCCTGCTCGACGAACGCGTTCACACCCACAATCTTCTGCTCGCCCGTCTCAATGGAATGCTGGTATTCGTAGCTCGCGTTCGCGATCTCGGTCTGCGGGAACCCGCGCTCGATGGCCGGAATCATGCCGCCCATTTCGTCGATGCGCCGGATGTAATCGCGCGCCTGTCTTTCCACTTCCGCCGTCAGGCTTTCGACGAAATAGCTGCCGCCCAGCGGATCGGGCACCTCCGGCACGCCGCTTTCATAGGCGATCACCTGCTGCGTCCGCAACGCGATGGTCACCGCATGTTCACTCGGAAGCGCGTAGGCTTCGTCGAGCGAATTGGTGTGCAGCGATTGCGTTCCGCCCAGCACCGCCGCAAGCGCTTGCAGCGTAGTCCGGACGATGTTGTTATAGGGCTGCTGCCAGGTGAGCGAACACCCGGCGGTTTGCGCGTGCGTGCGCAGCTTCCAGCTCCGCTCGTCCTGGGCGCCGTAGCGATCGCGCATGGCTTCAGCCCAGATCTTGCGCGCGGCCCGGAACT
>CAVRZH010000108.1:0-55722 GCA_963725455.1 Bryobacterales bacterium | reverse complement strand
GCCGTTTCGACCGACGATGCCGAAAATATGCGCCCCTGCTTCGGTCGCGGTTTCAAGAGCGCGGACGATATTGACCGATACGTTCTTCTCGCGGCTGCCGCCGCCCACCGAGAACACCAGCACGCCGTCGCGCTCGCCAATACGCGAGCCTTGCAGCCACGCGGAGAAGCAGGTGTCCCAACCTTCGTCATTGGCCCGGGCGGTAAGCTCCGACACATTGTCCGTAGGCGCGTAAGCCTCAAAACCGCACAGCTTGCGAAAGTCGTTGACCGCGTGACCGGCATGTCCGGCCGAGCCGCCCACGCCCAGAATGAACAGGCGTCCTCCGCGTTCGCGAACGCGCGCAAGAGCCGTGGCCATGCGCTCGACGGCGGCGATGTCGACCTGTTCTAAGATTGCGATGGACTCGGCGATAAAAGCAGAAGCGAAGCCTGAGGGCGGAGTAAGCTTAGGCTTCCTGAGAGCTTCCTGTAAACCGGTGAGACTAGTCAAGAGCGCACGAACTCCTGGTAGTCAATCGGCCAAAGTCGTGTTTTTCGTTAGGTTTCGTTTGGGGGACGAAAAGAAACGGGAGAATGCCAAGCGGAAAATGCGACGGAAGGTCCAGACCGTGGAGGACCAGCGTTGCAGCGTGGTCTCGCCAATGCGCTCGCCATAGGGGATGAAGACTTCGCGGATATGGAAACCTTGGAGGGCCGGTTTCAGCAGCAATTCCACCGGAAGCGCGGGACCGTTCGGGTCGAACTCAACCTCTTGAACCACCCGCTGGCTGTAGGCCCGCATACCAGAGTGCAGGTCGGTGGATTTGACGCCCGCCAGCAGCCAGCCGGTAATGGCGAACAGCCGGTTGGCTAGATAATTTCCCAGCGGCATGCTCTGCGGACGGTGTTCCAGGCGCGAAGCATTCACCAGATCGCATTGACCCGAAAGGACCATGTCGGCCAGGCGAGGGATCTCAGAAGCCGGGTAGGTGCCGTCGCAATCGAGCGTAACAATGACATTGCCGTGGCACTCCTGGAGCACGCGACCCATGGCGCGGCCGTAGCCTTTGGGGGGGAATTGACGTATGACACGCGCCCCCTGGCCGGCAGCGATGTTCGGCGTAGCATCGCGGCTGCTGTCGACGACCACAATTTCGTATTCGCGTCCGCGCAGGGCGTCGCTGATGTCCTCAATCACGCGGGCAACTGCCTGCTCCTCGTTCATGGTGATCATCGCGACGGAAATCAAATGGCTCATATACGCCTGATTGACTATTCGGCGGACCGGGCGCCGGGGATTAGGATCGAGTCAGCTCGGAGCGTTGCACAGTTTTGGCCTCCCGGAGCCGATCTAGTAACTGCAGTGACTTGTCCTGAAAACGATACCGCCGACGGAAACCAGCCCGTCAGCCTGATCATGGTTGCTTTTAACGAAGCCCAGACCATTGAAGCTGAGGTACTAAGCTTTCACCGGGCCATTGTCGAACGCCTCCCCGGCTCAGAGTTCATTGTGGCGGAAGATGGCAGCCGGGACGGGACGCCACGGATTCTGAAGGAGCTGGCCGCTCGAATCGGCATCATTCACCTAACCAGCGCAGAGCGAAAAGGCTATAAGCGCGCCCTCTTGGATGCCGTGCTGGCGGCACGTAATCCCTATATTTTCTTCTCCGACAGCGGAGGCAAACATAATCCCGAGGAATTCTGGAAACTGTATGCGCGGCGCAAGGATTACGATCTGCTGGTGGGAAGAAAAACAGACCGGCAGGATCAACTCTACCGGCGCTGCCTTACCTGGAGCTACAACTTCGCCATACGGGCCTACTTTGGATTCCCTGAAATTCGTGATGCCGACAGCGGCTTTCGGCTGTTCAACCAGGCGGTGGTGGATCGCGTCCTGCGGGGAGACTTGATCTATGGAAATCTGATAGCGTCCGAGATCGCGCTGCGGACCATCGCGTCCGGATTGAGATACGGTGAGGTTGAAGTCTCGTATAACACGCGGGCCGGGATATCGCGAGGCCTGCCCCTAGCCAAGATCCCGTCCGTCATTCTGGGCGCTCTTCGAGCCATGGCCACTTTGAAATCGGAATTCCGTGCGATTCAAAGTAATAGAACCTGAGGTGCCGGTGGCGGCCAGCGGAAACTTGCCAACCGAGCGGCCTGCCTATCAGCCTAAGTTTGCGGCTTACGCCAGATTCCTGGTCTTCCTTACAGCTTTCCTGCTGAAGGTTTTGGCCGGCGCCGCTTTCTTCGGTTCCGTCGACCTGGTCAACTCGGTGATGAACAGTTTGACGTTGCTGGCCGGCAGTCAGGTCCATTTGCCTTACTTTCCCACCATCAATGCATTCTTGTGGTTTGGTGGAATTATCTCAGTAAATTTTTCGGTTCCGCTTGCGCTGAGTTTGAAGCTAATCCCCATCCTCTTCGATTCTTTAATGGCGGTGCTGATTTACGATTTCGTACGACAAAGCGAGCCCCGGTTGGCGATGCGAGCGGGGCTGCTCTACGCCTTAAGCCCGCTTGCGCTGCTGATCACCAGTTTTCAGGGCCAATGGGATGCGATCGCACTATTTTTTCTCTTGCTGGCATTCGGACTTCTGGAAGACGGAGTCCGCTATTCGCGAAGAGAGGCACTGTTTGGGGCCTTGTTTGGCATTAGTCTATTGATCAAGCCGATCGGACTCCCATTTCTACTTCTTTTCCCTTTGCGGAAGCAGCGCGGGCGGTGGTTGATCGAGTGGCCCGCGATTCTCAGCGTAGCAAGCACATTGGGAATCGCGTTTGCGGTGTTCGCCAGCTACGGCTACTCCATCCTGGACGTACTCATCGGCATCCTGGCATACAGCAACAAGGGCGTGCAGACGTTCGGCTTGCCCTTCGCACTGTTGCCCCACTGGCATATGCGGCTCTGGATTGTGCTTCCAATGGCCGCGCTGGCGGTCCTCCATCACAAACGCAAGCTGTCCGCAATGGACGCGGCGCTACTGTTCTATCTCTGCTGTGTGGCCACCACGGGACTCTCGCCCCAGTATCTATTGTGGCCACTGCCTTTCTTGCTCGTGACGAAGCGGCTACGCCTAGCGGCTCTTTACACGGCGACAACAACTGCTTTCCTGCTCGTTTATTACGCCAATCCCTGGACCAGCTTCTTCGCCTTCGAGAATCTGGGAGTCTTCGCCCCGCTGCGCAGTCTTAGCTGGCTCACGCCGCCTGCAGCCCTTGAGAAACGCGAGTTTTTGCCGATCGTGCATGGGCTGGGCAATTGGCTACTTCCGGTCTGCGCGATCGTCGTGGCGGCTGTCGTTGCTAAAAGCGCATGCAAGCAGACACCGGCTGAGAGCACCGCGGCCGGCCGTGCATGCCTCTCGATGAACGCCGCCGGATTCTATGCAGCTCCCATCTTCCTGGTCTTAGCCACCATTCTGGCGACCAGATTGACGCTGCACGATGGCCCGATTTACGCGCGACTGGCCCCGATTTGGGCAGCGTTGCCAGGCGACTATGGGCTGAGCGTTCGGTCCTTGGAGCCTAGCGTGGTGCTAGTTAGGAATTCGACCGGTTTCGCACCGCTGAATGTGCTTGTTCTCCTGGCCTTGTTCACGATGGTCTGGTGCGTCTTCAGCGTTGCAAAGGTAAAGTACCGAAATGCGTCGGACGATTCAACGTATAGGTTGCCTCAAGGGAATCGATCTTGAAAATCGCACAGTCACAATCGGACCGGCCTTCCGCGAGTTCCTCGGCAAGCTCTTCGAATAAGCTGCTGCCTTATTTCCGCACTGCGTGGAACTTTCCCGCTCTGGATTACCTGCCCATTCGCGCCGTGGCGGCGATACTCATTCTTGGCCTCTGCGCGATCCGGGCATATGTGGGTCTGTGGGGCATGCGCGTCTACACACACGATGCGTTTTCGCTCCTGGACGGAGCCTGGCGGATTATGAACGGGCAAAGGCCGCATATCGATTTCTACACCGGCTTAGGGCCCGTCTCGTACCTGGTTACCGCGGGCGGCGTCATCATTGCGGCGGGAAACGCAGCGGGATTAGCTTATGGACAAGCGCTCTTCGGATGCCTGGCGGGATTGTGGGCCTACCGTCTTTCGGAGCGGCGAATGGGTGGCCTCGCGACCATCGCGATGTCGGCCATCGTGGTGTTGACTGCGATTGTGCCGACCACCATTGGCGATGCATCCACCTGGATCACGCCGGGTATGACCTACAATCGATTCGGCTACGCGCTAGTGGCTTTGCTCATGATTGAATCTAGTTGCGCTTGTCAGCCGGAGCGGCCGGGCGACGAATCTTGGGGAGGCGTATCTGAATCTTGGGGAGGCGTATCTGAATCTTGGGGAGGCGTATCTGAATCTTGGGGAGGCGTATCTGAATCTTGGGGAGGCGCATCTACGGGGCTGTTACTCGGGCTGTTGCTATTTCTCAAAGTCAGCTACTTCCTGGGAGCGGGTTTTCTTTTAGTGGCGCTGGTCCCTTTAAAGAAACAAACCAGAGCACGCTGGTACGGCATGGCAGCAGCATTTGCCGTGGTGGCCCTGGCATTCGCCTGGTATCTGCGGTTCGATCTGCCGGCGGTATACAACGACCTGCGCATCGTGGCACACGCGAAGCAAGTGACGCTGGGCGAGTACGTGGTGAAGGATCTCCTGGTCAGCGCAGTTCCGTTCCTCTTCTTCGCCCAACTGGTAGCGCAAAGCGGAGCGTCACGCGGGGAGCGGAACGCCATGCGCATCGCGGGCCTGGCAGTATGTGTCACCGGCCTGTTCCTGCTGATCACCAGTTGGCAATTTTTCGGACTTCCGCTAAATTGCGTGATGGCGATTCTGCTGGTGGACCGAGTAGTCGCGAAAACGGGGGGCAGCCAGCCACTGCCAGCTCCGCGGTTCTTAGTGCTGCTGTTCGGATGCTTTTTTGCTTTCACCTATATCGTGTCCGAGGCAAGCGGGCTGAACTACGCATGGCGCCAGAAGTTCCACCCGGCGGAGTACACCACCTTCACCACGCCCCAGTTGGCGGGCTTCAACACCCCGGTTGAGGGCGACTATTTCGAGTACGTCAAAGAAGGCTACGGTTTGCTGAACCAGCACCGGCAGGCGCGGGACACCGTTACCTCACTCGACTTTACGAACCCGTTTTCCTTCGGCCTGGGAATGAAGCCGCCCGCGGGAGGCGCCACCTGGCTGCAGTACGGGACGAACTTCGACGACGCTGGCCCCTCGCCCCAGCGCATATTTGGGGACGCCAGCCTGGTGATGCTCCCCAAGTTGTTCTCCGACAAGACACTAGCGGACAGCGTTCCCCGCCTGTACGGACCGTACCTCAAGCAGCACTACGCGCTGGAAGCGGAGTCGTTGAACTGGTGGCTGTACCGGCGAAGAGAAGTTATGGTCAACGGGCTTAATGGAGCCTGGCGTAAAGCATCCGCTGCCGCCAACCGATAACAGATTGAGGACTTAGCTCTTTTGACGATCGCATCCTCAGCATGCGAATCCACCGAACCGAACTTGCCCCTGGCCGTCGATTTGGACGGGACGCTCATTGCCAGCGACAGTCTGGCCGAGAGCGCGCTGCTGCTGATTAAACAGAAGCCCTGGTACTTGTTCCGGTTGCTCTTCTGGTTATTGCAGGGCAGAGCAAAGCTAAAGGCGGAGATCGGGTCCCGCGTTCAATTGCGCTGCGAAACATTGCCGTATCGCCAGGAAATTATCGGGTACCTGGAAGCGGAGCACGCCTCGGGACGCAAATTGGTTCTGGCAACCGCCGCGCATCATACCGTTGCGGAGGCGGTGGCTGAGCACCTGCGCTTCTTCGATGAAGTGCTGGCCAGTGACGAGCGAACCAACCACAAGGGCACCGCAAAGAGAGACCAGCTGATCCAACGTTTCGGAGTGCGCGGTTTCGACTACATTGGCGACAGCCGCGCGGACCTTCCCGTATGGGCCGCCAGCCGGATGGCGCACGTGGCCGGTCACAGCAGAAATATCGCGGCGTTGGCCCTGGCCGTGGGAGCGGAGCGTGGCCGGGCGTTTGCTGCTCCGCGGCCGGGCGTTCGAACCTGGCTGCGCGCCATTCGCGTGCAGCAATGGGTCAAGAATACGCTGATCTTTGTCCCGCTGATCCTGGCGCATCGCCTGCAAGTGCGCGACGTGCTGCTGGAGCTGGCGGCCTTCCTCGGATTCTCGTGCCTGGCATCGAGCACTTACATCATCAACGATCTTTTCGACCTGGGCGCTGACCGGAAACATCCGGTAAAACGCGGGCGCGCATTCGCCAGCGGGGAACTCGCCATCTCGCAAGGCGTCCTGGTATCGTTGGGCCTGTGCCTGGCCGCCTTGGGATTGGGCGCCTTGCTCGGAATCAAGACGCTGGCCTGTCTGCTGATCTATTTCGCGGTGGCGTTACTGTACAGCTCGTTTCTCAAACAGGAGCCGATCCTCGACGTAGTGGTCCTGGCTTCTCTCTATACGCTGCGTCTTATTGCCGGCGGGGTTACGGCCGACGTCCACATTTCCATGTGGCTGTTCCAATTTTCACTCTTTCTGTTCGTGAGTCTGGCTCTAGTGAAAAGGTATTCCGAGCTGTACCGGATGAAGATGGAGCGGGCCGGCGAGGTACGCGCGCGCGGATATTGCCTGGCGGACCTGACTACGGTAAGCCAGACCGGAATTGCATCTGGTCTGCTGGCCGGCCTGGTACTGGCCTTGTACGTCAACAGCCCGGATGTGGAGCGCCTCTACGCATGGCCACACGTGCTGTGGGGCACGTGTCCGATCTTTATTTATTGGATCACCCGGTTGTGGCTCATCGCCGGACGGGGAGGCATGAACGAGGACTGTATTGTGTTCGCGTTTCACGATGGGGTCAGCTATTTCGCGGGTCTCGGAATTGTGGCTCTCATGATCATCGGAGTCATGCCGCATGCAGGTTGAGGTGGAGAGCTGGGGACGTTTTCCCCGCTCGCTGTCCGAAGTGATCCCGGTAAACTGGCGGGACCAGGAAATTCCTTTTGAAGAACTGGGGGGATCTTTTCTCCCGTATGGCATGGGCCGGAGTTATGGCGACTTGTGCCAGAACGACGGGAACACCCTGCTCTCAACCCGCGGCCTGGACCGGGTGATCGCATTCGACCACCGCGCCGGGCGCATCGCCGCGGAAGCCGGTATCACTCTCGACGCCATCCTGCGGCTGGCGGTGCCGCGCGGATGGTTCCTGCCGGTAACGCCGGGGACGCGCTTTGTGACTTTGGGCGGTGCGATCGCAAACGACGTCCACGGCAAGAACCATCATCGGGCCGGAACCTTCGGCCATCATGTAACGCGGTTTCAGCTGCGGAGGAGCGACGGCTCCCAGCTGCTGTGTTCCGCCCAACAAAATTCGGACTGGTTTCGAAGCACGGTGGGCGGCCTGGGTTTGACGGGCCTGATCGAATGGGGTGAAGTGCAATTGAAACCGATCGTGAACTCGTGGGTAGATGCGGAAAGCGTCCGCTTCGGCGGCTTGGATGAATTCTACGCGCTGAGTTCCGAATCGGAAGCGAACTATGAGTACCTGGTGGCGTGGATCGATTCGCTTGCCGTTCGACGATTGGGCCGCGGCGTATTCCTGCGCGGCAACCACAACGCCGACACACACCGCACCGAACGTCTGCCCGCCCGGAAACACAGCCTGACCGTGCCCGATGTGGTTCCGGTAAATCTACTGAATCGGCATACCATCCAGCTTTTCAATAGGGCTTACTATTGGGTCAAGAATGCGCGACGGAGCACCTCGACCATTCATTTCGAGCCGTTCTTCTATCCTTTGGACGCGATCGGTTCGTGGAACCGGCTGTACGGTCCGGCCGGCATGCTGCAATGGCAGGCACTGATTCCACTCGCGGCCCGAGACGCTACCCGAGAGATCCTAGCCATGGCGGCGCGCTCAGGGAGCGGATCTTTTCTCACGGTGATGAAAGTCATGGGCAGCCATCCGGCCGCGGGCCTGCTTTCGTTCTCCGGACGGGGCCTGACCATCGCATTCGATTTTCCGAACCATGCCGGTTCACGAAAGCTGTTGTCCCGCTTGGACCAAGTGGTTGCGGAGGCCGGCGGGCGATTATATCCCGCCAAAGACGCCGCCATGTCGGGAGAGCACTTTCGCCAATTTTACCCGCAGTGGACGAACTTGCTGCCTTACCTGGATCCGCGTTTCAGTTCATCGTTCTGGCGAAGAGTGACTGAGTCCTAAGATGAATCTCGACCGCCAGCGCGTGCTAATACTCGGGGCCACGTCCGCCATCGCACAAGAGTTCGCCCGACACCTGGCCGAACGGCAGTGCAAGCTGGTGCTGGTGGCGCGCAACTGCCAGCGGCTGGAGGCGGTTGCCGGCGATCTGGTGGCTCGCGGCGCGGTCGAAGCAAAACCTCTGGTATCCGACTTAAGCAGGCCGGACGAGCATGCTGCCGTCCTCGATCAAGCGTGGAATCATTTTGGGGGGATCGATCTGGCTTTTCTTGCTTATGGGACCTATGCTGAACGCGACGAAGCAGAGAGAAGCTGCACGCTTTTGACTTTGCTTGAAACCGACTTTGTCAGCGCGGCGCACCTGTCCGTCGGCATCGCCAGCCGGTTCTTAGAATCGAACACAGGCTATCTGGCCGTAATCACATCGGTGGCGGGCGATCGCGGGCGTAAACGCAATTACGTTTATGGCTCGGCCAAAGGGGGGCTGTCGATTCTTCTCCAAGGGCTGAACCACAAGCTGGCTACTAGCCGGGTCCGGATCTCCGACATCAAACTCGGCATGGCCGACACTCCGATGACCGCGCAGATGCCAAAATCACCGTTGAAAGTCTCTTCGGCGCGAGCAGTCGCCGCCATGCTCCGGGGAATCGAGCGGGAACGGCCGGTAATCTACGCGCCGGGTTTTTGGCGGTGGGTCATGCTGGTGGTGAGATGGATCCCGCGCCCAATTATGAATCGTCTCGACATTTGAAGGCGCTTATACGGTGGTCTCAACAGCGATGGTAGGGACAGCAATCTTGTGGTTCAAACGTCCGGCGACTTTCTGCGCGCGCTCGATACAAACATCCATATTGATGTATTCGAATTCGGCCACACGACCGCATAACGGGATGCCGATCTGCTCGAAGTAGGCCTTGGCCTGCTTGAGGTAGCGGCGGCAATCGTCGTTCTGGACCACGTAGCCGTACTTGGTCCTCAGGACGCGCGCGTAGCAGACCTCGGAGCGCCGCATCAGGTCCATGTCCTGCATGTCGCCGATGACGTCGGAGAGCAGATCTTCGTCCGTCATCTCATGTGTACCGTCCCCGGGGTTGGTGGTAATTTCCGCCTGAATGATGGATTGGCCCGGCGGCGCGTTGTGCGGGCTAAAGGCGGCCGGAAACGACAGCCGGTGGAAGCGGATCTCAGGATCGGGGACGTAGATGGCCGTGTAGTCGGGAACTCGCGCGGCGTCCAGACCAACCGAGACGGTGACCAGCGAGTTGTAGCGCAACGCGTTCACGGCGCGCAGAATCTCGGGCGGCGTGCCTTCCAGAGCCAGCGCGAGCTCCTGAATGGGAATGGTGCAGACCAGCGCCTCGTAGCGGCGCGTGACGCGGCCGTCGCTCACGCACCACTGGGAGCCTTCGCGCCAGATGCGCTCCACGGTGAAGTCCGAAGTGATGTTGGGCGCCCGCTGGGCCATGGCGCGCGGCAACGACTCGATGCCCCCGTGGGCGGGGTAATGGAAATAAAGCTGGTGCGTGTAGCCTTCGGTTTCAACGCCCACCGCGGCCTTGATCACTTCTTCGACGGGCGGTTTGGGGACGCGGCCCTCCACCCATTCCAGGCCCAGCTCTTCGGCCGGAACGTTCCAGATTTTTTCGTTATAGGGGATCAGATATTTTTCGGCCAGGCCTTGGCCGAAATGATGATAGATCCATTCCTTGAAATTGGTCCGAGGCGGCGGATAATCGTTCTTGATGTAGTGATAGAGGCACTCGAAGCGATCCTGCGGCTCCAGATCGAAGAGGCCGTTTTCGAAGGGGTATTTTACGTAGCGGCCTTTATAGAAGATCTTGTTGTTGCGTCGCGCCCGGTGGACGTTCTCGCCCAGCAGGGACACCATATAGTCCACCATCTCCTGGTCGCGCGAGAAGATGATGTGCGGACCGCCCGCGTCGAAAGTAAAGCCATGTTCCTGGACGGTCTGGCAATGTCCGCCGCCCCGGCTTTCCTTTTCGAGGACCTCGCACTGCTGCTCCAGATGCGCGGCGACAGTGAGGCCCGCCAACCCGCCGCCTAAGATTCCAATCGCCAAACGTCCACACCCTTTCTCATTGACTATTCGGATCTTTGCGCCACGTTCTGTAGTGCCGCTGCACCCCGGTAGGGACTGAGTCTCGGTGGTGATTGATCAGGCTCCAGGAGCCAGACGCTGCGGCCGTGAAAATATTGAATAAGCCGGGCATCCTCGGAAGGAGTCATCTCCCGCGCCCAGACAATGCGGGCCGAATCGATGTCGGCGCGGTTATAAACCCACTCCTGAAACACGTCGTGGCTGGGGGCATAGCGCACCAGAACCAGCTGGCGGCCGGGCAGAGCCTCTAATTGGCGCAGCATATTGTGATAGGGCTGGGCCATGGGCGGCGCGTACTCGCCGTCCGCGAAAAGCTTCCAGACGTCGCGGCCGAATCGAACCGGGATAAGCGCGATCAGCAAAACCGCGAGCGCGAGCCCCCAGCGCCTGGCGCCCGGACACCAATGGCGCAAACGATCGATGGATTGAAGAAACCGCAGATAAATCAGCGGCATAATTGCGGCGGCGTAATGGTATTGGAATCCGACCACGGGAAGAAGTGAGAGGAGCCCGCCCGCCAGCAGAATAACGGCCACGCGTTCCTGAGGAGTTTGGAGCGGATAAGGCCAGATCAAAGCAGGCAGGAAGAGCGGATAAAAGCAGAAGAAAAAGCCGTACATGCTAGCGAGCTTGAGCAGGAACTCGGACGTCGGATGCTGGCGCATGTCCTTCACCTGATCCACATTCAGCTTGGTCCAGAACGTTCGCATAACGTCGTGGTGGTATACCGGCTCGGGGTTGTCGTGAGACCAGGCGAGATTGTTCGCTACGGCATATTGACGCTCGTGGAGCTGGTAGGGCAACTCGAAGGGATGGCCAGTAACCCGCGCGTTGGAATACAGCATGAAGAGAGCGACGGGGACGAGTACCGCCGCAGCGGGCCAAATGGCGCGCGCCGCAAGAGCTGGAAGTGGCGCGGCCTTCCATGCGATGACCGCGCCTGTAAGTAACGCGAGTACCGCGGCGTCATAAGGGCGTGAGTTGGCGAGGATGGCAAGACCGATGGCCCAGGTAGCCGCGTGTGCATATCGCTTTTGGAAAGTTATGCGCGCTGCTGCCCCAAGCATGAGTGCTCCCCCAATGGCGGGAACAGCGCCTCCCCAATACGAGTTCATCCAATAGCTCAAAATCCCAACTCGCAGGGCAACCAACAAGCCGCCAATCAGCGCAAGCCCGGGAGTGGTCCAGCCCTGAAGCATCCAGCAGACCGCGGCACACATGAGGCCGGCGCTCAGCCAGACGCCGATCCAGGGTTGATCGAAGGGTTCATTGAAAAATCGCTCGCCAAAGGCCAGCACCAAGCCTTGCAAGGGCGGGTATTTCGAGGCATAAGTGGGCTGCTGGATGACGTGGAACGATTCAAAGTGCTTCCAAAAGGGATGCGGAGGGTTGGTTAGCCGGCCGGACGCGTATGTATCGCCCGCCAGGAGATAACTGAATTCGTCGTGAACGGCCGGCATCGGTACGTGCAATACGGGCAGCAGTGCGGCGCGGATTCCTATGGTGAACAGGAACACGGCCCCGCAAGCCAGCAGGGGCCTTTCCAGGAGGCGGCGGCCGGCGGGACGCACCGAGGGTGAGCTGGCTGGAATGGACACACTGCCCATGATCTTGGATCGGCGGGTAGGTGGTTTACTTTAGAGACGTGGGGCTAAGCCAAGGGACGGCGTGGCCTTGCGTTGCGGGAAGGGTTCAATTGCGCCTCTTTCTTCGCCAGCCGGGCACGACAGGTTTCACAGCGGCCCAGATGCTCCCGAACCTCGATGACCTCGGCCACTGAAAGTCCCTTGCCGACGGCATATAGGGAGAGCGGATCCTCAGCGATGTGTTGATTCTCCCGGCCGGCGGGACGCACCAGGTCCTGAATGCGGATACCCACCTGGAAGGCGCCAGAAACCGCGCGGCAGTAGCGCACCTCGCCGAAGATCACGTTGCCGTGCAGCTTCACCTTCACCTGCTCTCCGCGATCGATGCGCCGGGGCAAGGCGATCCGCAAACCGGAGCGGGAGACATCCAGGATGGTTCCGTAAATCGGCTCGACGGGGTTGGGCAAAATTTCCAGTTCGGCCGGATCCTGGGTGGGGTAACGAGCCTCGGTGCGGCGGTCGGCGTCCTGTTCAGAGGCCAGCAGGGAATGCGCCAGAGCAGCCACCGGATGAGTGAATCGATTCGGCAATGGAAACCGCTTTCCAGACTAAAGACTCATATTACCTTAGAAAGTTACGACAGTAATCCTTCTAAGTACGTTTCTTAAGTACGTACTAAGGGAGGGACCTGAGAAAGTAACGACAGCCAATCAGGGATCAATTACCGGAGCCCCCAGTCAGCCACTCCTCGGCGCGTTTTTCGAGCGCGATGCGCACCAACTGGCTGCGGGTGCGGACGCCAGTCTTATCGAATAATTGCTGCATTACTGCTTTGATGGAACCTTCCGACACCTGCAATTGAGCAGCGATCTCTTTATTGGTCAGCCCTTCAAACACACCTTGGAGGACAAACCGCTCGCGCGCGCTCAGCGTCTGCGAGCTGCGTTGCTCCTCGGATTTGCCGGTAGCGCCAGCAATCAGGGACCGCATAGCCCGGGGGTCCAGCCAAGCTTCACCGGCCACCAGCCGGCGGATGGCTTCCACCAGCTGGGCGGGGGAACTGTGCTTGAGGAAGATGCCCTCCGATCCGCTTTCGAGCACGCGCACGGTGGCGGCGTCGCTCATGCCGGCGGTGACCATCAGAACACGCCCCTTGAATCCATGCTTGCGAATTTCCTCGAGCGCGGTGGTGCCCTGTTCTTCGCCCAGATCGTAATCGAGAAGAATGATGTCAGGTTGTTCGCTCAACTGCTCGTTCAGGATAATGGGCAGAGCCTCGGCGACGGTGGCGCAAGAGCCTACGATGCGGAAGCCAGGCTCAGTCTGCAACAACCGGCTGAGGCTGTCCCGGAACAGACTGTGATCGTCCACCAGCAGAATCCGGATTTGCTCGCCCATGGCTCTCTTTTAGATTAGCCGCTCCGGGGGCGGCGGCTAACACCGGTGAGAGTTCAACCACGAAAGTGGAACCAGCCGGACTGCGGCCGGAGGGTGGCTCGGGTTCATATCGCAAGTCGCCGCGGAAGGATCGCATCAGTGCGCGCGAGAGATAGACGCCCAGGCCGGTAGATTGCGCTCCCGGCTGGAACGGGCGAAACAGGTGTTCGGGATGCAGCACTCCGCCGCCGGTGTCCTGAACGCGGACGGTGACATGCTGGCCTTCGGCGCGGGCGGCGATCTTGAGTTGAGGAGAAGGCCGGTCCAGCATGGCGCGCTGGCTGTTTTTTGTAAGGTTGAGAAAAACCTGCATCAAACTTTGGCGGTCCGCCCAAACCGCCGGGAGGCCGGTTTCGATCTCCCAGGAGACTTCGATGCCTTCTTCGCGCAGGGCCGGCTCAACCACGATACGCAGCTCTTCGAGCAGAGCCGGAAGATCCACGCGAGCGGCTGGATAGGGGGTCTGCCGGAGCTCCAGCGCGGCGATTTTTTCGAGCGTTTCAATCAGCGTTCCGAGCGCTTCGAAATCCTTGTTGTGCGCAAGGGAGCTGTTGCGCGCCAGATTTTCATGCACCACGGCGATGGCGCCGCAGACATTGCGAACTTCGTGGGACACCGCGCCCACCAGAATGCGCGAGGCAGCCAGCAGCTGGTGAAGGCTATATTCCTCGCGATTCCGCAGATCTTCGGAAGTGTCCAACACCATGGCGGCCAGCCGTGATCCGACGCTGGTGCGATAAGTGGAAAACCAGATATCGGCCAGGAAAGCCTCCCCGTCCTGACGCTGGCCGCGGGCCTGCATAACAGTGCGAAAGGACGGACCGTTCGCTTCGGGAGCCGGCACATTCACCAGTGACGGAAGATACTGGCGTATAGATCTACCGGGCAGAGCGCCGGGCGACAGGGCGAAGAGACGGTGCGCGGCATCGTTGGCCTGCAGCACAGTACCGTAGGCATCGGCGGTGAAGATGGCTACCGGGCTGCTGTCCACCAGCACCTTCAACTGCTCTTCGGCCGCCCGGCGCGCCTCGCTCTCAGATTCAATTTGATTCAAATGCCGTTGCGCCGCTTGCCGGCTACGGACCACTTCATAGACGAACAACCCCATGCCGAGGAACGCCGCGAAGATCAAAATATCGCGCGGGATGCCGGCGCTGGGGCGCCAATCGAACGAATCGAAAATCTCGGCGAGGAGGGTGCAAAGAGCCGCGACCATGGCGATCTGCCAGCGCTTCAGAACGCTGCCCACCATCAGCATGGGAAACAGGTAGAGGAAGCCGAGCGTGACGTCCTTGTCGGCGCGCCAATCGGCGACGGCGATTAGCGCAATGAGCACGCCCGCTTTGAGCAGGACTGACTTGGTGCCGCCACGAAGGAAGAACGAAAGCATGGGAACGTGCGCCGGGTTAGTCATATTCTAGACACGCAATCCTCATACTTCGCAACACTTAGCCGGGCAAATAGCAGAAAGAGCTCGTCCCGTGGCCGAAAGATAGGACCAGAGCGTAACCGAACGATACTGGACGCGCCTTTATCACAGGGCTACCTTTAGTTTAGATCTAGATTCGCCTCCAACGGCCGGGGGCCAACTTCGGCCCGTCGGGCGCTGATTACTGGCGTGCCCGGCTCACAATAACTCGGGGTGGCCCAGAGTCGAGATCCGTGGAATGAGCCAATTGCCGAGTAAGTTGGGACGGTGGTTACTGCTAATGGCTACGCTGGGAACGAATGCATTTGCGCAGCCGCAGAGCATCACGCCTCCGAGTTCCAGCCAGCATAGCTTCACCTGGGACCAGATTCGCGACCGTTTTCAGGCCAGTAATCCGACCCTGAAGGCAGCGCAGATCAACATTGACGAATCGCGCGCGCAGGAAATCACGGCCTATCTGCGGCCGAATCCCGATTTGACGGGCGCCATCGACCAGATCAATCCGTTCTCCACGCAATCGCCGCCGAGCGGAGGTTCCCCCGTGTACTCGCCTTTCGCTTACGCGTTTCCGGCCGGCTCCATCAGCTACCTGCACGAGCGGCGGAACAAGCGGGAACTGCGGCTGGAGAGCGCGCAAAAAGGCACCGAGATTACAGCCGCCCAATATGCCGACCAGGAGCGGAACCTGCTGTTTAATCTGCGTACCGCTTTCGTACAGACGCTGCAGCAGAAAGCGATCCTGGATTTGACGCGGGAGAACCTGGCATATTACAAGCGCCTGCTGGGCGTGAGTAACGACCGGCTGAAGGCCGGCGACATCGCGAGAGTGGATTATCAGCGGCTGGAATTGCAGCGCGTGCAATATGAGACCGACGTTCAGACCGCCATCGTAAATCTGCGCACGGCCAAGATTCAGCTGCTGATGCTGCTGAACGACCGGACGCCGGTGGAGCAGTTCGATGTGACGGGTCAATTTGATTTTGCCGAGCAGATTCGTCCGCTCGAAGATCTGCGCCGTATGGCGCTGGACAACCGGCCGGATTTGAAAGCCGCGATGGAGGCGGTGGACAAAGCGCAGACCGATCACAAGCTGGCGGTGGCGAACGGGTCCGTGGATCCAACCTTCGGAGTGGACTTCGCCCGCAATCCACCCATTCCGGTTTACTTCGGCGTGAGCGTGACCATCCCGCTGCGGATCTTCGACCGGAATCAAGGCGAGAAGCTGAGGACCGAGGAAGATATCACGCGCAATGAGCGGCTACGCGATGCCGCGACCGCGCAGGTGTTCAGCGACGTAGATTCAGCATACGCCACGATGGAGAGCAACCTGACGCTCCTGCGGCCCTATAAAGAAACGTATTTGAAAGAAGCCGTTGAGGTGCGAGACACGGTTTCGTTCGCATATACGCGCGGCGGATCGTCACTGCTGGATTTTCTGCAGGCGCAGCAGGATTATCGCAGCACGGAACTGAATTATCTGAACCTAGTGGGGTCTTACCTGACTGCCGCGGCGCAAATGAATCTGGCGGTGGGGCAGGAGGTTATTCCATGAGAAATTCTGACACACCGCTTACTAACGTGCGCGGCTCGGTAGATTCCGCTCGTGGCAGAGCCGCGCGCGTGAGCAAGCGGTTTTTCCTTGGGCTCCTATTCGCCGTGGCTGGAGTAGTGAGTCTGGCCGCGAGTTTGATTCTGGCGGGTTGCGGCCAGAAGGTGGAGGCGGATCCCAAGCTGGGCGCTCCTCCGCCCGCCGATATCATTCGTGAATCGGACGCCAGCCTTTTCCGCGTGGATCATCCCGAGCAGTTTCCCATAGTAACAGCGGGCGAGCATGACGCCGCACCGGAGCTGAATACCACCGGCAGCGTAAGCGCCGACGTGTCGCGAAACATTCCGGTTATTTCCCTGGCATCGGGCCGGATTGTGGAGATTGACGCGCGGCTTGGCGACAGCGTCACCAAAGGCCAGTTGCTGCTCAAGGTGCAAAGCCAGGACATCGCGCAGGCGTTCTCCGATTACCGGCAGGCGGTGGCGGACGAAACCCTGGCCAAAGCGCAACTGGACCGGTCCAAGGAATTGCTGGACAAGGGCGCGATCGCGAAAAAGGACGAGGAAGTTGCCGAGGACACCTGGGTGAAAGCCAAGGTGACCACCGAGACCGCGGTGGAACATCTGCACGTTTTGGGAGCCGATATGGACCATCCAAGTTCGATCATCGAAATCCACGCGCCGGTTTCGGGAGTGATCACCGATCAGCAGGTGACCGCGGCCGCTGGTGTCAAGACGCTGGATAATTCTCCCAATCTGTTCACCATCTCGGATCTGTCGAAGGTGTGGATCATCTGCGACGTGTATGAAAACGACATGTCGTTCGTGCGGGTGGGCGAGTTCGCCGATGTTCATCTGGCTGCATATCCAAAAGTGGTTCTGAGGGCGCGCATCGCGAATATCGCTCCGACCCTTGATCCCAATATCCGAACCGAGAAGGTGCGGCTGGAAGTGGATAACTCAGGCTTGCTGCGCTTTGGAATGTTCGTCACCGCGACGTTCCATGGATCGCAAAAACAACTGCGCGCCACCGTGCCCGCAACGGCGATTCTGCACTTGCACGATCGGGACTGGGTGTATGCGCCATCGGGGAACAACCAGTTCCAGCGCATGGAGGTGGTGGGCGGAAATATGCTTCCGGGCGGGCTGCAGGAAATCCTCTCGGGAATCCAGCCCGGCCAGCAGGTGGTATCCAATGCACTTGTATTGCAATCCACAGTCGAACAGTGAGCCAATAGCCAAGAGCTAATGGCCAAGAGCTAAACCATGATTCGCAAAGTAGTCGATTTCGCGCTGAACAACCGCTTCATTGTGCTGGCGATCGCGGTATTGCTGCTGGCCTGGGGCGCCATCTCGTTCCACAATCTCCCGGTGGAAGCTTATCCCGACGTGGCGAACAACTACGTGGATGTCATCACCCAATGGCCGGGGATTTCGGCTGAACAGATCGAACAACAGGTGACCATCCCGCTCGAAATCGCGATGAACGGAATTCCCGACGTGGTGCATCTGCGATCGTTCTCGCTCTTCGGCCTTTCCGATGTGAAGCTGATCTTCGACGATGGGTCGGACAACGCCTGGAATCGGGAGCGCGTGCTGGAGCGGCTGGCGCAGGTGACGTTGCCTCCAGGCGTGAACCCGCAGATGGGGACGGACTGGAGCCCGGTGGGCCAGATCTATTTCTTCACGCTGCAGAGCAGGAATCCGAAGTACGACGTGATGGAGCTGAAGTCGCTCGAAGACTGGGTGGTAGAGAAGAACTTCAAGTCCGTGCCGAACGTGGTGGACGTGGCCAGCTTCGGCGGACCGACGCGCGAGTACCAGGTGCGCATCGATCCGGACAAGCTGATCGCTTACGGCCTCAGCATCGGACAGGTGGAGCAGCAGCTGGCGAACAACAACGCCAATGCCGGCGGCAGCTTCATCGAGGCCGGGCTGCAGCAGGTGGATGTGCGCGAAGTGGGCATGGTCCGCAATGTCCGCGACATCGCCGACACGGTGATCAAGACACAGAATGGAACGCCCATCCACATCAGCGACATTGCTACCGTGGCGCAGGGCCCCAAGATCCGGCTGGGGCAGTTCGGACGTGCGATTCGCCGTGAAGACGGAAAGATCATCGACAACGAAGACGTGGTTTCCGGCATCGTGCTGCTGCGCAAGGGCGCCGATTCCGACGACGTGCTCAAGGGCATTCACGCCAAAGTGGACGAGCTCAATAACTTCATTCTGCCTTCGGGCGTGAAAATTGTTCCGTTCATCGACCGCAGCGAGCTGGTGGAGTTTACCACCCATACCGTGCTGCACAACCTCACCGAGGGCATCATTCTGGTGATCGTCATCCTGTTTCTGTTCCTCGGCAACACGCGCGCGGCGCTCATCGTCGCGGTGACCATTCCGTTTTCGCTGCTGTTCGCGTCCATCTGTCTCAGCTTGCGGCATATTCCAGCCAATCTGCTGTCGCTCGGCGCGCTGGATTTCGGCATGGTGGTGGACGGCGCGGTGGTGATGATCGAAAACATCGTGCGGCATCTGCACACCGGGCAATCCGGCAATGGCGAGCGCCTGTCGGTGGGCGCCCAAATCCGCGCGGCGGCGCACGAAGTACAGCGGCCGGTGTTCTACGCCATCACCATTATCATCACCGCCTACATCCCCATCTTCACGCTGCAGCGCGTGGAAGGACGGTTATTCAAACCGATGGCGTGGACGGTTGCGTTCGCGCTGTTGGGCGCGCTGCTGTTCTCGATTATTGTGTCGCCGGTGCTGGCCAGCTTCTTTTTCCCACGCGGCGCCAAGGAATGGCACAACCCGCTGATGCGGATTTTGACGGTGCGATATCGAAGCGCCGTGCGCTGGGCCATTCGCGAGCGCTGGGCGGTGGTGTTCGTGGCTATCCTGGCCCTGGGCGCGACGGCTTATCTGGCGATGAGCGATGTCATTGGCTCCGAGTTTCTTCCGCATCTGGACGAAGGCGCGCTGTGGGTGAGGGGAACCTTCGCGCCCAGCACCGGACAGACCGAGGGCGTGCGCGTGGCCAACCTGGCGCGCATCACTCTGGCATCGTTTCCGGAAGCGACCATAGTCACCAGCCAGGTGGGACGTCCGGACGACGGCACCGATACCACCGGATTCTTCAACACCGAATACTGCGTGGACCTGAAGCCGAAAGAGCAGTGGCGTCCGGTGTTTCATCAGAACAAAGATGCGCTCATCGCCGCCATGAACGCCCAACTGGAGAAAATCCCGGGCGCGATCTGGAACTTTTCGCAGCCGATTGCCGACAACATGGAGGAAGCCGTCAGCGGCGTGAAGGGCCAGCTCGCCACCAAGATCTACGGCGACGATTTGCGGACACTGGAGGACAAAGCGGACGAAGTGCTCAAGGTGATGCGCACCGTTCAAGGCGTGGAAGATCTGGGAATATTTCGGCTGCTGGGCCAGCCCAATCTGAACGTCCAGGTGGACCGCCAGGCAGCGGCGCGGTTCCAGATTAACGTCGCCGATGTACAGGACGCGATTCAGACCGCGGTGGGCGGCAACGCGTTGACGCAGGTCCTGGAAGGCGAGCAGCGCTATGACCTGGTGGCGCGCTACCAGGCGCCCTATCGGGACACACAAGAAGCCATCGCCAACATCCGCCTGCTTTCGCCCTCGGGCGAGCGCGTGTCACTGGCGCAATTGTGCAAGATCCAGATGCGCGATGGTGGCTCCGAGATTTATCGCGAGGGCAACCAGCGCTATGTCGCGGTGAAGTACAGCGTGCGCGGGCGCGACCTGGGAAGCACGGTGGAAGAGGCTATCGCCAAGGTGAACAAGCAGGTCCACTTGCCGCGCGGATATCACATTAATTGGGAAGGGGAATACGAGAGCGAGAAGCGAGCGGCCGCGCGGCTGGCTATTATCGTGCCGCTCACTGTGCTGATGATCTTCGTGATCCTCTACACCATGTTTCAATCCATGAAATGGGCGTCGCTGATCATCGTGAACGTGATGATGACGCCGCTCGGCGGCATGCTGGCGCTGTTGCTGACGCACACCCATTTCAGCGTGTCGTCGGGCATCGGATTTCTCGCGTTATTCGGGGTTTCGGTGCAAACCGGCGTAATTATGCTGGAGTATATTAATCAAAGGCGCGCGCGCGGGCATTCCATCGAAGAGGCGGCCGTGGAGGGAGCGGTTCTGAGACTGCGCCCGATCATGGTTACCAGCCTGGTGGCCACCTTGGGACTTTTGCCGGCCGCTCTGTCGCACGCCATCGGGTCCGATTCGCAGCGCCCGTTCGCCATTGTGATCGTGGGCGGTTTGATCTCGGGGTTGCTGCTGAGTATCTTCCTGCTGCCGACTCTGTACGCCTGGGTGGCGCGGGAAGGCGACGTTCTGCCCGTTCCCGAAGTTTCAACCGAAGAATCCCATTGATCGCTTACAGCTTGTGTCTACGACGTCCCATCGTCGCTCGCAGAGGTGGATCCAGCAATGTCCTCGATGACAATCTTCTGAAATGTGAATTTGTATTCAGTCAGCTCGTAGGCGTCGGTTTCATTGTGCGTTCTGGCTGGAGTTGCGACCGGAGCGCGATTGAGCCTCACCGTGGCGTTGGTCAGGATAATGGTAAAGGAGGGTAGGGTTACGTGATCGTTCGATTTCAAGAATTTGATGCGAATCTCAGCGCACAAATTATTCTTGAAGGGATTAAAGGAGTGCAACGCCGGGTGTGCAGTTTGCAATCATGGCTCGCCAATTGCAAGTTGTCAGGCCAAGTGCGGATGAAAACTGTTCAAGTGGCCATCCAGGATCCGGTGTATGCGGATTCGGTTCGTGAACTGCTGGTGCGCGACGGCAAGCACGAGGTTCACCTGGTGGAACGGCCGGAAGCGGATTTGGGAGGCGTCATTATTGTAGACACCGCTCATCTGGACGGCCTTCCGTCGCTCCCGAATGTACAGGAACGCTTAGTGGTAGTGGTCAACAAAGACCACGACGATCTTTTCAGGATCTGGGACGCTGGGGTGCGGCACGTGCTGTTTCAGGGAGATCCCCCGCAAACGGCGCGCGTCGTAGTGTTGGGGGTGGAGCTAAGTATAGGGTCGGGAGTCCGCGCATGATTTGCGCCATTTCACCCAGCCGCATCTAGTCCACCACTTTGGCAGGAAGCCTCCGGTACACAAAGATGGAATAAACGGCGGCCAGGATCATCCCGGGGATCCACCATGCCAAGCCAACGTAGAGCCCATACGGCGCCGCCGAGGCATTGAAGATGGTCAAGCCCGCATCGGCGGAGACGTTGGAGGGCAGCACGTAAGGGAAAACCCCAAATGCCGCGCTGGTCAGCATGCCGGTCAAGTAGAGGCAGGAACAGAGGAACGCGCGGCTATCGCGGCGCTGCGAGGCATATAACCGCATGCCAGCCAGTCCTAACAATGCGAGCAGCGGAAACACGTAGCCCCAGGGATGCGCGGAATATTGGATTGCGAGGTGCGGCTGCAGCCGAAAGCTCACCAGCGTGATCAATGCGGTAAATACCAGAACAACCCACCATGTTTTCGCGCCAAGCGATCGCGAGCGTTGCTGCAAATCGCCTTCGGTCCGGGAAGCCACCCAATAACAACCATGGACGGTGAGAGCCACGAACGACGCCGCACCCGCCAGCAGCGTGTACCAATCCACAATGCCGGCGTTCTTGCCCGGCTGGAAATTGGTCCACAGCGGGAGGAAAAAGAAGCCGTCGGAATCGAGCGGAACACCGCGCACCACGTTGCCGAGCGCGGCCCCCAGCAGTAAGGCCAGCAGAGCGCTGGATCCTCCGAACACCAGATCCCAAAAGGGCCGCCAGAGAGTGCTTTCGATGTGGCTGCGGAACTCTATGGAAATCCCGCGCAGGATGAGCAGCCAGAGCACCATCATCAACGCCAGATAGAAGCCGCTGAAGGCCGCTGAATAGAGAGCCGGGAAGGCGAAATACAGCGTGCCTCCGCCCGCCAGAAGCCAGACTTCATTACCATCCCAGACCGGACCGATGGAGCGCAGAACCTGCCGCCGTTCGCGATCGGTGTGGGCCACGAACAGATGCACGATACCGGCGCCCAGATCGAATCCGTCCAGCACCACGTACCCCGCGATCATGATGGCCACCAGGCAGAACCAAACCGTGGTGATCATTGGATAGCCTCCGGCAGGGGGGCGCTTTCCAGCACGGATTCCTCCGGCGCCGGTCCGTGCCCGATCTCACGAGATACCAGAAACAGGAACAGGATCCCCAATATGAAATAGAGGCCCATGAATCCCATCAGCGTGAAGAGGCCGTTGGCGGCGGACACCCGGGGCGAAGCGCCGGCAGCGGTCCGCATCAATCCGTAGATGAGCCAAGGCTGGCGGCCCAATTCAGCGGTCATCCATCCCGCGGTGGTTGCGATGTAGGGAAACGGTAGAGCCAGCATGAGAGCCCACAACAGGGGTTTCGCGTGATAAAGGCGTCCGCGCCAAAGCGCCACGACGGACAGTAGCATCAGCAGCAATAGCATGGTTCCGATGCCGACCATGATGTGATAGCTGTAATACAGCAATGGAATATTATCGGGCCAAAGGTCGCGCGAAAAACCCTTCAGGCCCTTCACTGCCGCGCCCCATCGGCGATAGGTAAGAAAGCTGAGAGCTTTGGGCACCAGTAGCGGATTGTCTAGTTCCATTCTGTCCATGTCGGGTTGTCCCAGGATGGCAATCGGCGCGCCGTCGCTGGTTTCGAAGAGCCCCTCCATCGCGGCCAAAGTCACCGGCTGATGGTCCGCCACCATCCGTCCCTGGCCATCACCAGTAGGGAACAACAGAGCCGCAACCGCGATCGTGCCTGCAACCACTCCGGTTCGCAAAAAGATACGCGCATGCTCGCTGAACTTGCCCATGAGCTGGTAATACGCACCAATGGATGCCATCACGAAACTACCCGTCACCACTGCCGCGAGCATGTTGTGGAGATACTGCCAGAGGATCCACGGGTTGAGCACCAACCCCCAGAAGCTGTCCAGCAGGATCTTGCCGTTCGGCCCGATCTGGTAGCCGGTGGGATGCTGCATCCAGGCATCGGTGGCGATGATGAAGAATCCAGAGAGCCAGGAGCCCAGGAACACCAGCAACGCGGTCACCCAATGTGTCTTCGGGCTGAGATGCTTCTCGCCATAAACAAAAAGACCGAGGAACGTCGACTCCAAGAAGAAGGAGAAGACGCCTTCCATTGCAAGTGTCTGCCCGATGACGCCGCCCGCGTCTCTCGAGAAACGCGCCCAGTTGGTTCCAAACTGAAACTCCATGGGGATGCCGGTGACCACTCCCATGGCAAAGTTGATCGCGAAGATTTTCACCCAAAAACGCGCCGCTCCGTCGTAAGCGGGATTACCCGTGCGAAGCGCCGCTGTCTTCAGGATGACAATGAGAAGCGCCAAGCCCATGGTGAGCTGGGGAAACAAATAGTGGAATGTGACGGTGAACGCAAAATGCAGGCGATGGACTGCCAGGGCTGAATCCATATCGTTCTCTAAGCAGGTGGAGTGCCAGCGCGATCCAGGGCTCAGGCCGTCCCGCGCAGGACGCCGGGCTGAGCTTGTCTAGAGTTCCAGAAACTTCTGCATCTGCTGCAAGGCCTCCTGGAGCGCCGTTTGAAAGGCGCTGCCGCGTGGCCGCGCCCCCACGAAGCCCAGCTTGTGCCGCAATCTGCCATCAACCACCTTCAGATTGGCCCAGCCCACTATCTGCTCGCCCCACAGCATGGGCATCGCATAATGGCCCATGCGGCGCTTGTGGGCCGGCACATACGCCTCCAGCTTGTATTCCCAGCCCCAGAACAGCTGGAAGCGCCGCCGGTCCCAGACCACGGGGTCGAAGGGCGTGAGGAAGCGCAGCTTTTGGTCAATTGGTTCCCAGGCGGCCATTGGCCGCTCGTCCCGCGGCCATAACCATAGCCGGCCATCGACCTGGGCATGGGCATAGCGGGATTGGGCGTGCTCTTTGATCTGCCGCGCCTCGGCGGCGAGATGCGGCACTCCGTTGCGCAGCAGCCCGCACAGATAGCTCAGGCTTGCCGCGGGGAGTGGCGCGTAAAGCCGCACCACCGTGTCCAGCAAGTGGCCGGCGCGTGCGAACCGGGCCTCGGGGCTGTCGTCCTCCGACGGCTGCTCCACCGCCTGGTAGATCCGGGTGCCGGCTTCGCGTCGCGCCACGCGCAGCAGCCCGCAATAGTGCAAGCCCTCCAGCAGATGCGTGCTGGCGTTCAGGTTGGCGCCCCAGCGCTTGATGCGGCCATGATCGAAGTGCACTTGCACGGCCTTGGAGTGGGTGGGACCATGCTCCCTCACAAAAGCCAGCACTTCCTGCGCACGAGAGTGCATTTTGGCGTCCCAGGTGCTCGGCGCCGAGCGCGGATGCAACAGCGCCACGGTCTCGCGAGGGAGGAACCCGTAGTTGACGAAGAAGGCCTCTTCGATCGCCAGGCGCGGGTAACGGCGCTCCAGTTCGCCGGCGCGATATCCCTGAACGCGTTGCGCAAGGATCAGATCCTGGGCACGAGCAGGCGCCCGCATCGGGTCCGCCTGGACAAAGCCCAAGCGCGCAATGGCCCGCGACAGGCTGGTGACCTTGAAAAGGCTGCGCGTGATCGCGTAGCGGCGAAGCTGCGTGAGACTGGGGCTCACGTGATTCGGGACCGCTGGTTCAACTATACCCATGCCGGTCCCCACACGTTAACAAAGCTAGGCGACGGCGCGATGTTCGGTTTGGTAATGCGCGAACAGCGCATCTTGAACCGGGCGTTCGGCACGGAAATCGGCCAACTCATCGGGGAACTGCTCGATCAGAGGCGCGGGTGCAAGGCGGCGATCGTCCCCCAGGATTTGCGCGATCTGCAGCGCGTTCACCACCGATTTTCCGCCCGCGTCGTTATTGGTGAAGACAAACATGGTCGCGGCGTGCTGCTGGATATTCTCGATGCGCTGTTTCCATTCCTGCAGCTCTTTAGGCGAGTAGAGATAATCGTGAGCGGCGGTAGCGCGCGCCGGCCGGCCAAATTCGCGCTCCCAATGCTGCGGATTGCGCCCATGCAGACGGACGTAGCCAATACGGGAAGTGAGGAGCGAAGCGGGCGGCATGCCCTTGGTGTACGGAGCCTGATCGATATTCGCGAATCCGATGCGATAGTCGATCAGCGTGCCCAGCGCTTCTTCATGCAGCCAGCTGGAGTGACGCATTTCGGCCACCAGCGGAAACTCGTGGAACGCGCGGCGCAGCGCGATAACAAACGCGCGGTTCTCTTCGGTGTAGCGAAAGCTCCAGGGAAACTGCATGAGCAGGCAACCCAGCTTGCGCGCGCGGTGAAACGGCCACAGTCCTTCTTTGAAGCGCGCAATCTCCGGTGCGCTAAGCGACCGTTCATGCGTGAACTTTCGGCCCAGCTTCGCGGTGAAAAGGAACTTCGGGTTGTGTGCCACCTTCTTGACCCACAGACTGGCCAATTCCGGCTGGATGGCCTGATAGAAGCTGGTGTTGATTTCGACCGCGTCGAAATGCGTGGACAGATCTTCCAGTGCATGAAAGCCTCGCGGCTTCAGCCTGGGATAAACAATGCCATTCCAGTGTGGATAAGACCAACCGGAGGGGCCACAATAGAGTGTTCGGGGGAGGGACATGGCACTCTTTGGTTCTCCTTTTCTTCGCTATCCAGTATAGGCGAATACAAGGCGAAAATCAAGAGGCTACTTTCCAGTGCCTTCGGGCGCGCTTTATACAGTCCAGACGCTAGCTCCAAAGAGCCATCCAAAAACCTCAAGGAATTTTAGCGTTTGCCGTAACTTGACCGGTGCTCCGAGCGTTATGTATTCAAATCCCCGTTACGACGGCGGACGCTTCACCCTATCACCCCAAGAGCGTCCGCCACTTCTATTTCAGAGCAGTTAATCGGAGATTCCCTCAAAGAGCGGCGTGCTCAAATAGCGTTCGCCCGAATCGGGCAATACCACCACCAACATCTTGCCCTTCATCTCCGGATCCTTGGCGACGCGCGCCGCGGCAGCAACGGCGGCCCCGCTCGAAATTCCCGCGAGAATCCCTTCTTCGCGAGCCAAACGACGCGCCATTTCCATGGACTCTTCGTTCGTCACTTGCTCCACGCGATCCACTACCGACAAATCCAAATTTCCCGGGATGAAACCCGCGCCGATGCCTTGAATCTTGTGCGGCCCGGGATGCAACGCCTGTCCTTTGCGCGCCTGCGTGATTACCGGGCTGCCGGTCGGCTCCACGGCGATCGAAATCACCTTCTTGCTCTTTTGCACCGAGGTTATAAAACGTGACACCCCCGTGATGGTCCCGCCGGTTCCAACGCCGCACACCAAAGCGTCTATCGCTCCTTCGGTATCGCTCCAAATCTCGGGGCCGGTGGTTTTGAAGTGAATATCTGGATTGGCCGGGTTTTGGAACTGCTGTAAAAGCACATAGCGCTTAGGATCGGAAGCCACCACCTCCTCCGCCTTTCCGATGGAACCCTGCATGCCCGCTGCGCCTTCGGTGAGAATCAAATTGGCGCCAAACGCGCGCAGAACTTTCTGGCGTTCCACCGACATGGTTTCCGGCATGACGAGCGTGATGGGATACCCGCGCGCCGCCGCGACGAACGCCAGCGCGATGCCGGTGTTGCCGCTGGTCGGCTCAATCAGTTCTTTGCCCGGGCTCAGCAACCCTCGCTTCTCGGCATCCCAAATCATGGATGCGCCGATGCGGTCCTTCACGGAGTAGGCGGGATTGCGTCCTTCGATCTTGGCCAGTATGGTGACGTCGCTTCCCTGCCCGATGCGGTTCAACTTCACGAGCGGGGTACGGCCGATGCTCAGCGAATTATCCTGATAGAACATCAAATCTCCCAGTTTGGTACGTACTTGGACTGCTGGTCGCGCCAATTGCGCGCAAGTTCGGCAAAGGTGGTCTGATCAATCACGTCGGAAACCGATTGATCCACTCTACGCCAAGTTTCGGCGAACGGGTCGGGCGCGCTTTGCTTGCGCGCAGGCTTGCCGCTCTTGGCGCCTTCCACATAACGCATCACCTGTCCTACCGTAATGGCTTCGGGGGCCCGCGCCAGCAAATAGCCACCTTCGGCGCCACGGCGGGACTCGACAAACCCACCTTGCTTCAACCCGGCGAGAATCAGCTCCAAAAATTTCTGTGGGATCTTCTGCCGTTTCGCGATGTCGGCGATTTTGATGGGTTCGCCAAGCTTCTGGAGTGCCAGGTCGAAGATCGCGTGCAAGGCGTATTCTCCCTTGACGGAGATATTCATAAGCGCGGCTGTCAATCTCCTGGCAGGTTGCTGAAAAAGCCCCATCACATTCCGCACCGCAGGCGTGGGCGCCTGCGCTAAACCGGATACGAAAATAGCTGCACGTGTAGGGCGGACTTTAGCCTGCTGGGCTTTTTCAGCAACCTCCTGGAACCAAGTAGAGATTGTAACCGGCGGTCCTGGCGCGGCGCTAGCGTGATGCGGCAGGAGCGAAGCCGGTGCGGGACCCGGCTTACCTGGTGGCGCGCAAATCAAGGACAGAAACGGTCATCTGGTCTGGCGATTGGCTGCGGAGGCGCGCCAGCAGCGCGGTGGCGCGTTGGCGTAGTTTACGAGACAGGGATTTCTTGCCCGCGCGGCGGCTGACGGAAGAGTAGTCCAGGAGCAGTCTGGCCGTGCCGGGGTGCTCCTCGCCCAGTGTCCTCACTTGAATGCGGAGGGACTGCTCGAAATACGCCAAGGACTCCGAGAAATTGCCAGCCTGGGCCGTGATGTTTCCGAGATGCCGCAAGATCTGCGCGCGCAGCGCTCCATCGCCCTCCGGATTCACCAGTTCCAACGCCCGCTCTTCGGCTTGCCGCGCGTCCGCAATTCGATCTAAGCGCTGGTACGTTTCGCCGGTGTTGGCCAGCGTGCCCGCCAGGTCCAATCTGGCTGGCGTACCCAGGCGCCGCAATATCGCGATGGCCCGTTCGTCCATCCCAATAGCAGCCTCAAGGTTTTCCCTGGCTTCCAGGACTTGCCCCAAATTACTGAGCGTGACGCCGTATTCGCGGCTGGCGGATTCCTGCCGCTGGTCGTAGCAGATCAGCACCGTGCGCAACAACTCTTCGGCCTTGTCGAACTCTCCGAAACGAGAGATCACGACAGCCAGATTTCCTACCAGGATGGGATAACCAGGGGCATCGGCGTGGAACGGCTGCAGGCTGCGAACGGCCGTATCCATTAAATTGCGCGCCTCCCATTCCCGGCCCTCGATGCGATAGATCTCGCCCAGGTTGTTGAGTGAATACGCCACCTCGATGCTCCCGGCCGGCAAACTCTTCTGCCGCCATTCCAGAGAGCGGCGAAACATAAGTTCGGCCTCGCGGTAGCGATCCTGGCGGCGATAGAGCATGGCGAGATTGTTCGCGATTTTCGCGCGCAGCAAATCGTCGTCATAGCCAGGCCCCAGGGCGCTGGAGTACAGCTTCCCGGCTTCCGCGTCCTGGCCTTCACCTGCCAGGCGGACGCCTTCGTTGTTGCGCACGATAGCCTGCGATCGTGAGATTTGCGTGATATCCTGCGCCACCGCAGTTCCAACCAGGCAAATCGCGATCAGCAGCTGCTTACTCCAGCTTCTGTTCGCTCTCATGGCGATTCTTATCGTCATGCGGCATGGATCTAAGAGCGAACGCTCCAGATAATTTGACTTTCCGTCGCGTCTCGCATAATGTCAGGCGCATGCGCAAACAAATTTTCATGCCGCTGAAAAAAATGATCGGGTTGCTAGTATTGCTGCCGCTAGCGGGAGCCGCGCCGGCTGGTTATAAATATTGGAGCGCGGCGGAATTGAAGAGCATGGGTGAGCAGCTTTCCAACAAATCGGGCGCCAAAACATCGTCCGAGAATCTGGGGAACTTCGGCGTGGATCACGCGCTGATGATCCATCGTAAGGCGTCGGGCGTGGCGGAGTTGCACCGGACCGAGGCGGACGTAATGGTAATCGTATCCGGAACCGGCACGCTGGTGGTGGGAGGATCCATGCCGGGCTCCAAGAACACGGCTCCGGGAGAAGTGCGCGCGCCAGCCGTGGTGGGAGGCATGAGCCAGAAGATCGGGCCGGGCGATATCCTGCATATTCCACCCAAGACGCCGCACCAGGTGCTGCTGGAACCGGGCACCCAGATCAGTTATTACACGCTCAAAGTGAAAGAGTGAACCAGCCCGTCACGCGCATCGGGCTTATCTCGGACACGCACGGGTTGCTGCGCGTGGCTGCCATTGAAGCGCTGCGCGGGTCGGAGCTAATCATCCACGCGGGCGACGTGGGAAAACCCGAAATCCTGGCAGAGCTGCGGCGATTGGCGCCGGTCATCGTGGTGAAAGGCAATATCGACCGGGGAGCGTGGGCGTCCGAACTGCCTGAGACGGCGATTGTTGAGGCCGGCCCCGCGACCATCTACGTGCTGCATGATCTTCACGATCTGGATTTGGATCCTGCCGCGGCCGGAATCCAGATTATCGTGAGCGGCCATTCGCATCAGCCTGGCAGCGCGGAACGATCAGGCGTACTGTACATCAACCCAGGCAGCGCCGGGCCGCGGCGTTTTCGCTTGCCGATAACGGTGGCGCGTTTGGATCTTTCGGCGACGCCCTTTCAGGTGAGGTTCCTGGACGTCTCTGGTTCGTAGCTGCCGCTCAGCTACGGGCGCGCGGTTTCAAGCACCGCCTGCACGGCCTGTTCGTGAACGTCCTGTGCCGCGTGCGTCAGGTACTCAAGCGCTGCAGCGACACCTCCGCTGGTATGCGGAACACCGGCTAGCGCCAGGCCCATCTCGACCCCCGAAAGCGTCCCGGCTAGCATCAGATCGTTGAAGTCTCCCAGGTGCCCGATGCGAAACGCCTTGCCTGCCAGCTTCCCGAGTCCGCTGCCCAGCGACATGTTGAAGTTCTCGAGCACCACCTTGCGGAACTCATCCGCGTTGGAGGTGGGAGGCACAAAAACCGCCGTCACCGAACTGCTGTAATGTTCCGGGTCGGCGCAAACCGTCTCTAATCCCCAAGCGCGTACCGCTCGCCGGGTAGCCTCGCCGTGCCGGATATGCCGCTCGAACACGTTCTCCAAGCCTTCTTCGTGCAGCATCCGCAGCGACTCGCGCAGGCCATAAAGCAGGTTGGTGGCGGGCGTATAGGGGAAGAAGCCCATCTTGTTTTGAGCGAACATCGCCTGCCAATCCCAGTAGGACTTTGGCATCCGCGCCGATTTCGACGCCGCCAGCGCCTTCTCGCCAACCGCATTGAAACCCAGCCCGGGCGGCAACATCAGGCCCTTCTGGGAGCCGGCGATGGCCACGTCCACGCCCCACTCGTCCTGCCGGAAGTCCATCGAAGCCAGCGAAGAAATGGTGTCCACCATCAGCAGCGCGGGATGCTTGGCGCGATCCATGGCCTTGCGGACGGAAGGTACCGAGTTGGCAACCGCGCTCGAAGTTTCGTTATGCACCACCATGACCGCTTTGATCTGATGATTGCGATCCTCGCGCAGAATCGCCTCAATGCTGTCCTGTTCCGCCGCGTGCCGCCAGTCCCCCGCCACAAACTGCACGTCCAACCCCAGGTTGACCGCCATTTCCTTCCACAACGTCGCGAACTGGCCGGTCTCAAACATGAGAACCTTGTCGCCCGGCGAAAGCGTATTGACGATGGCCGCTTCCCATGCTCCGGTTCCCGACGAGGGAAAGATCATGACCTTGCCGCTGGTCTTGAAGATCGGCTTCATATCTTCCAGAAGCTCCAGCCCCAGCCGGCTGAACTCGGGCCCGCGATGGTCGATGGTAGGACGCGCGATGGCGCGCAGGATGCGGTCCGGAACGTTGCTGGGTCCCGGGACCTGAAGGAAATGACGTCCGCTTGTGTTTGCCATGGTGACCCTTCTAGTCTCTCGCAAAATTCTCCGCCACACAAAACCAGTTTTCCCGAAATCAACGGGTATCTCAGAGCAAGCAGTTCTAAGTAGTTCTACCCAATTCCTAGCCAGGTTGTCCCGAGCGCATGAGACAAGTTGGCCCAAAACAAAAGAGGCCTACAATGCAAGCAGTTCATTCTTAGGCACTTATGTTGTGGCGTCTGGCGTGCTTTTATCTGCCGCATCATGTCAGAGACCTCGCTCAAGTATTCAAGGCGCGCGGTACGCACCGCCATCCTCGCTATTTTTCTACTCCTCGGCAATCAAGCATTCGCCAACAATTCCAAGATCTCGCCGGACCTGCAGGCGTTAATGTCGAATTCGTCGCAGAGCATCAACGTCATCGTGCAGTACACCTCGCAACCGCAGCAATCCTCGGGAGGGCTTCTGGGAGGGCTGTTGGGCGGGGTGGTGGGAACCGTGATCAATCTGGTGAACGGGGTACTGAACACCGTTTTTACCCTGATTCCGGCCGTATCGGCCACCATGCATCCGTCCGATATATTGGCAGTGTCGAATCAGGCGAACGTGAGCTACATCTCGCTCGACCGGCCGCTGGGCGCCACGCTCGACTATTCGGCCGCCGCGGTGAGCGCGCCCGTGGCGTGGAACTCGGGGCTGGACGGGAGCGGCATCGGCATCGCGGTGATCGACAGCGGGATCTACAATCATCCGGATTTGAACGCGGCCAACTCCACCAAGAGCCGCGTGGTGTACCGGCAAAGCTTCGTAGGAGGAGTGCTCAACGACGATTTCGGCCACGGAACGCATGTGGCCGGCATCGTCGCTGGTAACGGCAGCTCTTCCGATCAGCCGGGCGCCTTCCGCACCTTCAAGGGCATCGCGCCCAATGCGAATATTCTCGACCTGCGGGTTCTGGATCAGAACGGCGCCAGCAATGACAGCGTGGTGATCGCAGCCATCCAGCAGGCCGTAGCGCTCAAAAACAAATACAACGTGCGCGTGATCAATCTGTCCATCGGCCGCCAGATGTTCGAGAGCTGCTCGCAGGATCCGCTGTGCCAGGCGGTGGAAGCGGCTTGGAACGCCGGCATCGTAGTGGTTGTGGCCGCTGGTAACGAAGGCCGCAATGGATACGGGACCATTCTGTCCCCCGGCTGCAGCCCGCATGCCATCACCGTGGGCGCCATGAAGACTGAAAACACGCTGCCCACCAGCGACGATCGGATCGCCAGCTACAGCTCGCGCGGCCCGACGAATTACGATCTGATCGCGAAACCCGACGTCGTAGCCCCGGGTAACCTGGTGGACTCGCTGCTTGCTCCGGGTTCTACGCTGGTGAATGAGTATCCCGGGAACGTGCTCCCGGCTTCGGCCTACACAACTGCCCCTGTTTCGGGCACTCCGCTCTATTTCACTTTGAGCGGAACCAGTATGGCCACCCCCGTAGTCTCGGGCGCCGCCGCATTGATGATTGAAGCGGAGCCGAGCCTCACACCGGACAACGTCAAAGCGAGCCTGATGAAGACCGCGTCGAAGACCTTCCCGGTGATGAGCACGGCGACGGACCCGACCACGGGCGATACCTATACCGACTACTACGACATGTTCACGGTGGGCGCCGGATACGTGGACGTGGCCGCTGCGCTGACCAATTACAACCAGGTGAGCGGCACGTCGGCATCGCCGCAGGTGCTTTACACCCCGCTGCTGGGCACGGCTGTCCTGATTCCGAATCTGACGGAGACCTGGTGGACTTCGCCAACCTGGTTCGTCACTACCGTATGGGGACCAGCGGTGCTGGTGCCTGGCCCGCTGGGAGTAACAGACATTTGGAGCGGGACTGGTTCGTGGGCCAGCAACGCATCTTGGGGAACCAGCGCCTCGTGGGGAACTAACGCTTCTTGGGGAACCAGTGCGTCCTGGGGAACCAACGCATCGTGGGGAACCAGCGCGTCCTGGGGAACCAGCGCCTCTTGGGGAACCGACACACAAGGAGAGCAGTAAGCTGCTTAGCCCGATCCAATGTTGAGGGCACAGTCCCAATTCGCACGACGTTTGTTCAGCCAGGTCCATCTGTGGGGACAGATCGGCCTGGGCCTGGCGGCGCTCATCTGGAGCATTGCGAACTGGGACTGTAGCGATCCCCTCCGCCTGGTGTCTTTTGCCGTTGCCTCGGCGCTCGGCTCTGTCCTGAAGCTTCAATTACCGGGCGTGCGCGGCATGGTTTCGGTCAGCGTGTTGTTCATCCTGGTCGGGATCGTGAACCTGAGCCTGCCCGAAGCGGTCCTGGTAGGCGCGCTCTCCATGCTGGTGCAATGCACCTGGCGCACCACCACCCGGCCGAAGCTTTTTCAAACCGCCTTCAACATCAGCGTACTGATGGTCGCGGTGGTCATCGGTTCGAAGGTATTCGAGTATTCGGATCGTCACTTTCCCGAACCGATCGGATTAGGGCTTCTCGCGCTCACCTACTTCTGCGCCAACACCTTTCCTATCGCCGCGATTATTGGCCTCACGGAAGGGAAGCGCATCTTCGCGGTGTGGGGCAATTACCGCTGGACACTGGCCTATTACGCGGTCGGCGCATCCATGGCGTGGGTAATTGGCACGTTGCCGCACGGCATCCAGTGGGAGTTTCCAATCATCTGCCTGCCCCTGGTCTACCTGGTGCATCGCTCCAACCGCACCCACTTGGCCAAGATGGAGCAGGAAAGAACGCACATGCAAGCCATGAACGGATTGCACCTGCGAACCATCGAGGCGCTGGCGCTCGCCATTGACGCCAAGGACCATACCACGCACGATCATTTGCAGCGCGTTCAGCTCTACGCCACCGAGATCGGCAAAGATTTGGGGTTATCGCAGCAGGAGCAGGAGGCTTTGACCGCCGCCGCCGTTCTGCACGATATCGGAAAGCTGGCGGTTCCCGAATCCATCATCTCCAAGCCGGGCAAGCTGACTCGATCCGAGTTCGAGAAGATGAAAATCCATCCGGTGGTGGGCGCCGAGATTCTGGAGCGCGTGGAATTTCCTTATCCCGTGGTTCCGATCGTTCGCTCGCATCACGAGAAATGGGATGGCAGCGGATATCCTTACGGCCTGCGCGGCGAGGAGATCCCCATCGGCGCTCGAATTTTGTCCGCGGTGGATTGTCTGGACGCCTTGGCGTCCGATCGCCAGTATCGCCGGGCTCTGCCTTTGGACGAAGCCATGGCGCGAGTAGCTTCGGAGGCCGGGACGGCGTTCGATCCCCGCGTGGTGCAAGCTCTGCAAGCCCGCTATCGTGAACTGGAGGCGCGCGCCAAGACTTCCGAAACCCCGGCGCCGCCGCCACTCTCGGTGGATATCAAGATCACGAACGGCAGCGCACCGGCGGCCGGTTTTGAAGCGGAAGGGCCCGCCGCCAGCTCCTCGCCGAAACATCCGGTCGCGCAAGCCCGCGAGAATCGCCGCAAGCAGGAAGAATCCATGCCCAACATGCCGGAAGCCGGCCTGTGCTCTCTGCAATGGGAAGAAGCGCTCATGGTGGCTTCCCTACGCATCCGCCGGGTTATCTCTTACGATGCCATTGCGCTGTGGGCCTGCGAGGATGACTTCGTGCGAGCCAAGTTCGTCAGCGGCGAAGACCGGTCCGGGCTGGAATCGCTGGCGGTACGCCAAGGCGTTGGTTTAGTCGGATGGGTGGCTGAAGTTGGGAAGCCGATCCTGAACGGCAATCCATCCGTCGAACCCGGCTATTCGAAGGCGGATGGCGCGCCCAGCCTGGGATCCGCGCTGGCGTTGCCTTTGGTAAACGGAGGCCAGGTGGTGGGCGTGGTGGCTTTGTACCGCAGGGAAAGAGATGCCTTCGCAGCCGACGAACTGGTGGTGCTGCTGGAGCTGTGCCCCGCGCTCGCGTCGCTAATACTCGACGGGGATCAAGCCGGCGCCAAAGGGCCCGCCAACAACCTGCTGGAAATGGCGAGCGCTGTCCGGAACGACGCGACCAAACTGATCGGCGCTTAAATCCGCTCCTCATTCGTATGCTGTAACATCACGTCTGAGGACGTATGCTGTAACATCACGTCTGAGGATGAAAAACGAAATCGCTTTCGAAATGGCCGCGTCCAGCATTCGCTTTGGACCAGGCGTTACGCACGAAGTGGGCATGGACGTGGCGGACCTGGGCGCGCGCAAGGTCCTGGTAATCACGGATCCCGTGCTAGCCGACATGTCGCCCGTGCAAACGGTGCTGGAATCGCTCCATAGCGCGGGAATCCAGTTTGTTCTGTACGATCGGGTGCGCGTGGAGCCAACTGACGAGTCCTTCCTGGATGCCATCGCGTTCGCCAAACAAGCGCCTTACGATGCCTATGTGGCGGTGGGCGGGGGTTCCACCATCGACACCGCCAAGGCCGTGAACCTTTACGTTACTTATCCACCTTCTGATTTCTTGGACTACGTGAATCCGCCCATAGGCAAAGGCATTCCGGTGCCGGGCCCGCTGAAGCCGCTCTTTGCGATTCCGACCACGGCGGGCACGGGCAGCGAAACCACCGGCGTCAGTATCTTCGATCTGATTCGTATGCATGCCAAAACCGGCATCGCGAGCCGGCGTTTGAAGCCTACCCTAGGCCTGCTGGATCCGGAGAACACGCGCAGCATGCCTCCGCAGGTGGCGGCTTCGAGCGGGCTGGATATTTTGAGCCACGCTATTGAGTCCTACACCGCGCTGCCCTATACGGGCCGGCCGTATCCGGATCGGCCGCTGCTGCGCCCGGCATATCAGGGCTCGAATCCCATCAGCGACGTGTGGTCATTGCAAGCGTTACGGATGGTTGCACAGTATATCGTCCGCGCCGTCGAGGATCCATCCGACGACGAAGCCCGCGCCAACATGCTGCTCGCGTCATCCTATGCGGGCATGGGTTTTGGAAACGCGGGCGTGCATCTGCCGCATGGCATGTCGTATCCAGTGTCGGGCAACGTGAAGAGCTATCAGGCGCCGGGTTACCGCGCGGATCATCCCCTGGTGCCGCATGGATTCTCCGTGATATTAAACGCACCGGCGGTTTTCCGTTTTACAGCTTCGTCCAGCCCCGAGCGACATATGCAAGCAGCGGAGGCGCTGGGCGTGGATGTTTCGCGGTGCAACAAATCGGACGCCGGCCGCATTCTAGCCGAGCGAATCACCTGGTTTATGCAGCGCCTCAAGACGCCGAACGGCCTGCGCGAGATCGGCTACACGCCGTCCGATATTCCGAAACTAGTGGAAGGCACGCTGCCGCAGCATCGCGTAACTAAGCTGTCGCCGCGCCCAGCCGGCCCGGAAGAATTGGGTACGCTGTTTGAAGATGCCATGGTCGCTTGGTAAGAGACACGGGTAAACAACCAATGATCCATTCCCGCCGCGAATTCCTGAAAACATCCGCCGTCGGCCTTACCGGCGCTGCGCTTGCCAACTCTGCCGTCCCAACGCTCGGCCTTATCTTCCCGGTCGCGCGCCCCGTCCCGCCGGAAGGGCTGGCCATGTATCCCACCGGCGTGAAGTTCATCGTTACCGATGTCGGGTTGAAGACCATGACGCCCGCGGGCTACGACGCCGTGATCGATCGCATCCCGCGCGCGGGTGAAAAACTGGCGGCGCAAGGCGCGAACGCCGTGGTGCTGATGGGCACGTCCTTGAGTTTTTATAAGGGCGCCGCATTCAATGAACACCTGACCGAAATGCTCAAGAAGGCGACCGGGCTGCCCGTCACCACCATGAGCACCGGCGTCATCGCAGGGCTGAAGGCCGTAGGTGCGAAGAGAGTGGTCGCGGCCACTGCCTACGACATGGAAGTAAACCACCGCCTGCACACGTTTCTAAAAGAGTCGGGCTTCGAAGTTCTCGGAGTGAAGGGGATGGGCATCGAGAAAGTGGAAGATGTCGACCGTGTGACGCAGGATGGGTTGCTCAAATTCTGCGTGGGCGTGCGCCAGACGCAACCCAAGGCCAATGCAATTCTGGTCTCGTGTGGGGGTCTTCGGACGCTCGAAATCCTAGCGCCCCTGGAGCGGGAAGGCCACATACCCGCGGTGTCCAGCACGCCGCATGCGCTCTGGGCCGGCGTACGGTTGCTGGGCCTCAGCGGGCGCGCACCGGGCTTCGGAACGCTGCTCTCCAAGGTGTAATCCCTCTGCCCGCCGGACTTGCTAACATTGGACGTTTACAAAATCAGGAGGACAACCCGCGTGCGTTGGCCAATCATTTTTCTTCTCGCTGCATCCGGAGCCTGGGCGCAAACCGGATCCACCAATCCGATGTTAGAGAGCTCGAAGGTTTTTTATTCGAATGCCAAGCAGGACATCCTGCGCTCGGCGGAAAAAATGCCCGAGGACAAATATGCATTCAAACCGGTTGACACGGTGCGTTCCTACGGACAAATCCTGGCCCACGTCGCCGACGGGCAATACGAATTCTGCGGCGCGGCGGCCGGCAATCATGACCACAAAGGCTTTGAGCAAAGCGCAAAAACCAAAGCCGATATCGTCGCGGCGCTAAAGACGGCCTTCGCTTATTGCGATGCCATCTACGCCGGGATGACCGACGCCAAATCGGCCGAAATGATACCGGCCTTCGGCGGGGCCAAAATCACCCGGCTCAGCATGCTCGATTTCAACGTGTCCCATACCATGGAGCACTACGGCAACCTGGTGACCTACATGCGTATTGAGGGGATCGTGCCGCCCAGCAGCGAAGCGCGCCGTTAACGTAATCCACCGGCGGCCGGAATAATCTGGCCTGTAATCCAGCCCGCATCATCGGAAGCCAGGAACGATACTACGGTTGCGATGTCGCGCGGCTGTCCCACGCGCCCCAATGGAGTGCGAGGCACCAGCATACTCTTGAACTGATCCCAGTCCCCCATGGATTGAGTGCCCTCAGTTTCCACTGGACCGGGCAGAACAGCGTTCACCAGTATTTTCTTCGGTCCCAGCTCGCCGGCCAGACCCTTGGTAATCACATCCAGCGCGCCTTTAGTAGCGCTATAAACTGTGCTTCCCGGTGGCGGCGTCTGAGAAGCCATGGACCCGATATTGATAATCGATCCGCCTTGTTCGCCCATCGCGCCCGCCGCGGCCTGCGTGGTGAACACCAGTCCTCGGACGTTCAGGTCGAACATCCGATCGAAATGCGACTCCGTGATCTGCTGCAGCGGAAGAAATTCGTACACCGCCGCGTTGTTAACCAAGATGTCGAGTTTCCCAAACTCCGAGACCGCGCTATCGATGAGCTGCTTGGCTTCGGCCGGCTTGCTTACATCGGCCCGCACGGCCTTGGCTTTGCCCCCCGCCGCTTTGATCTTCGCCACCGTTGCATCCGCTCCTTGCGCGCTGCTGGCGTAATTCACGATCACGGAAGCGCCATCCTTCGCCAGTTCCTCCGCGATGGCGGCTCCAATTCCCTTCGATGCGCCGGTAACAACCGCGACTTTGCCTGTTAGTTTTGCCATATTCGATTGTCTTTCAATCCCTTCCGCTGAAAATCCCTCGACAACAGTCCATACGATGAGGCAAACTGGCTTTCGGATTCACGGCGAAATGATTTCGGAAGATTCGGCTTCTCGCTCCAAAGCCTCCTCAGGCTTGATAAACTGGTAAGACCTTCAGCGGGGCTCCATTGAGGAGTATTGTGACCAAACGGAATTCAGGATCTGAGCTGCACGTGTCGGCGAAGCCTAGTCCGGATCAGGTCCGGGCTCAAGTGGACAAAATTCTGGCTAGCCGCCTGTTTGCGCGGTCGGACCGTTTGTGCCGCTTCCTGCGCTTTTGCGTGGAGTTGACGCTCGATGACAAGAGCGATCAGGTGAAGGAACAACTGGTCGGCGTGGAAGTGTTCGACCGCAAGGGCGATTACGATCCGCGCACCGATCCGATCGTGCGCGTGGAAGCTCGGCGTCTCCGATCGAAGTTAAAGGCTTACTACACCACAACCGGAAAGCCCGATTGCCTGCTGATCGAATTGCCGAAAGGCGCCTACGTGCCGTCCTTCCGGATGCGAATCGCGAGCCAGCCCGCTACGCAACGTCTTCGGGCGCAGTCGGGGCCACAGTCAATAACCAGCGCGGCTGAGGAACGCTCCATCGCCGTCCTTCCGTTCACTAACCTCACGCCCGAGGCCGGCACGGATTATTTCAGCGATGGGCTCACCGAAGAGCTGATCCATCTGCTCACGCGCATTCCACGGCTGCGAGTGGTGGCATGGAGTTCCATGTCGCAAATGCGCGGACGCGAGCAGGATCTGGCTGGCATCCGGCAGGAACTGAAAGTGGCGACCGTGCTGCGCGGCAGCGTTCGCAAGACTCCGGCACGGGTGCGAGTGACAGCGCAGTTGATTGACACCGAATCCGGCGATTATCTGTGGTCCGAGGCGTATGACCGGCAACTTGAAAACGTTCTGGCGATTCAGGAGGAGATGGCGCGCGCCATTGTGGACACGCTGCAACTCACGTTGGCATGGCGCGGTGATGGAGTAACACGAAAAGTTCCGGACCTAAAGTGCTACAACCTATGTCTGCAAGGGCGATTTCATGCCAACAAACGCACTCCGGACGGTCTGCGCCAGAGCGTGGGTTGTTTCGAACAGGCCATCGCCGCCGATGACCACTCCGCGATTGCCTACGCGGGCTTGGCGGATTCCTACAGTCTGCTCACCGAACACGGGTTCCTGGATCCGGCGGAAGCAACGCCCAAGGCCCGGGCCGCGGCTGAAAGGGCGCTCACACTTGATCCGGGATCAGCCGAAGCGCACGTTTCACTCGCTTTTGTCCGCTCCATGTTCGAATGGGACTGGGCAGGCGCGGAACCGCTCTATCGCAGGGCCATCGCTCTGAATCCTGGATATTCACGCGCGCGGCATTGGTTCGGAAACGACTTCCTGGCTTTGCTCGGCCGCTTCGATGAGGCGCTGGCGGAGATTCGCATGGCGCGTGATCTGGATCCTCTCTCGCCCATCCTGGTGGATGGCTGCGGCTATGTGAAGATGATGCAACGGGACTACGCTGGCGCCCTGGAAGAATACGATCAACTTCTGCGATTGGATCCGATGTTTTATCGGGGCTATAGCGCAAAGGCTCGCCTCTTTTCGCTCATGGGCCGTTACGAGGAATCCATCGCCCTGTTTGAAAGAGCTCGTGCGCTGGGCGGCGACGTTCCACACGTATTAGCGGCGCTCGGAGACACGCTGGCGCGCGCCGGATTCGTGTGGGAGGCCCGCAGCTTGCTGAACGAATTGCATGTCGCCGCCCAAACTCGCTGGGTTCCTGCTTCCGCTTTCGCCATCCTGAACATCGGACTGGGCGATCATCGAGCGGCCCTCACTCATTTGGAGACCGCCTGTGACCGGCGGGAAATGGTGGGCGGGCTGAAGGTCCATCCCACTTACGACCCGCTACGCTCCGAGCCCCGATTTCAAAGGCTGCTGGAGCGCATCGGTTTCTTACCGTAAGCAGTTCGGTTAACTTACTGCACCATTACTTCCGCCGGCGCCGGGCTCGCGCCACAATACTGCATGGAACGAGCCTCCGTCGTCTTTCTTGCGCTGGCCTCGATCATGCCAGCAGCCGAACCGCCTCAGTCCAAAGCTCCGGCCGATTTCACAACCGATTCCAAAACCGTATGCCAAGCTGCGCAATCCGCGGGAGACTGCGCCGTTAGGACCAACAATCTGGGAAGCGTCTATTTTTCCGCTGGAAAATACGGCGAAGCAGAGTTGTTGTTCGCTCGCGCCATCTCACTGTGGGCCACCGAAAGCGCTCCGTCCATCGATTTGGCCAAGTCTTTTCACAATCTCGGCGCGGTGTATCGCGCGGAGGGGCGTTACCTGGATGCTTCGCGCTTCTATCTGCGAGCGCTGGATCTACGGGAATCGCTCTCCGGGCCTCGCGATGCTTCGCTTCTGCCGATACTCACCGAGCTGAGCATGGTGTACCTCGAGATCGCGGACTACGCACAAGCCGAAAAGACCATTCAGCGCGCCCTGGCGATTGTTCAGGAACAGCACGCGGAGCAGACCGTCCATGGCGCCGATGCGTTCGCCGCGTGGGGCATGCTACTGGAGACAGAAAACAAGAACGCCGACGCCATCCGCTGGCTCAACCAAGCGCTCGCAACCCGGGAGAAACTGCTGGGCCGCGAGAGCGCGGTAACCGCCGACACCGTGAACAACCTGGCGCTCGCTTACCGCCAGAAGGGCGACCTGGCGCACGCCGAGAGCTTGTATCGCAGGGCGCTTGCAACGTACCGGCACAGTTCCGATCCAAAAAGTCTGGTGGCCGTGCTCAGCAATCTGGGCAGAATCCTTACGGAGCGTGCCCGCTACAAAGAAGCCGAGCAACTTTATCGCGAAGCCATCGGCGTCGCTCAGGAACAGCTTGGGCCGCGGCATCCCGACGTTGCCGCCGCCTTGAACGGCTTGGCGAAGCTGATGATCGCCCGCCGCAAATTCTCCGAAGCGGAAAGCCTGCTCCAACGCGCCGAACAGATCGATCGGCTGAATTTCGCCGCTAACCATCCACGCATCGGCTATGACCTCTCGAACGAAGCAGTGCTGGCCGCCGAACGCAAGCACTACGCGGATGCCGAGGGCCTTTGTAAGAAATCCGAGGCCATTCTCGAAACGGCCCTGCCAGCCAACCATCCAGAAGTCGGGAAAGTTGTCGCTCGCCTGGCGGATATCTATCGTCTGGAAGGGCGCCTGGATGAGGCCGAGCCGCTGTACCGGCGCGCGTTAGCCATCCTGGGACAAGCCTGGGGCCAGGACAATCCGCAGTTGCTCGACTTGTTGCAGGCCTACGAAGACGTGCTGCGCGCACAGCGGGACTACGCCGATGCGGAGAGCGTTCAGGTACGCAGCACGAGGATCCGCGTGGGGCAGGCGCTGCGAGAATCAAACTAATCCAGGTGGCAGAGCTTGCAAGCCAGACTGCAAATCGGCTGAATCGTTAGAGGCCAGCGTATACTGCTGGCCGTCCATAACCCACGAGGAGACGTTACCGTTCACTCGGCTATGCGAAACGTTCGATGTGGCGGACTCGGCACGCGAGACCACCAGGACGGCATCGCGATTCCCCGCCCGGTAAGCCACTTCCACGCCGCGCGTTCCATCGATCATCCGTGCACCGACCAACTCAATAGAAGTTGACGGCTCCAGGCGCAGCGGCACATCCAGTCCGGTATTGGCGCGCACCCATGCCCGCAGCTCCGCGGGATTTTGGCAATGAAACGCCAGTTGCCGTGAATCGCTCGCGAGCGCGCGGAGAGCGAATGCTTCGTCGCCTGCGACGCTTGGGCGATGTACCGTGGATAACCCGATTGCGGCCAGAGCGACGGTAGCGGCCATAGCCCACATCCACGGGCGATTCACCTGCTGATAATTCTTCCGGGCCGGTTTCCCGGCTTGAGCAGCCTGCACGCGATCCCAGAGTTCGGGAGGGGCGCTAACGCTATGTAACCCTCGCTGCAACTCGGGCTCCAACCAGTTATTCATCGGCATGGCGATAGCCTCCGCTCCAGAATCTTGTGCGCGCGATTCAACCTCGACGCCACCGTGCCCGCCGAACATCCCAGAATCTTTGCGATCTCGTCGTACGCCAGGCCCTCTGTGTAGCGCAGCACAATCACGATCCGATGCTCCGGCTTTAGCCTGGCCACCACTTCCTGTACGCGCTGCTGCATTTCGGCGCGCATCAGTTTGTGCAGCACGCTTTCCGCCGGCGCGCAAACCGCATCGATCAAGCCATCCAGGAACGGGGTCATCCGGCGCCCGCGCCGCTGATCGTCGATACAACTGTTCACCACCAGCCGGTACAGCCACGAATCGAAACTGGCCTCCGAACGATATTCGCCGATGCGAGAGAGCAGCTTGAGGAACGTGTCCTGCGCGATGTCCATCGCCATGGCCGGATTGCCCGAGTAACGCAGGGCGATGGAGTAAACGCGATCCTTATATGCTTCGAAGAGCGCACGGAACGCGTCAGCATCGCCGCGCTGACAGGCTTCGATGACGTCGTGATCGTTGGCGGCCAATACCATACCGAAACTGTTCGTTTGGACGAATGAGCTGCCGGATTCCTTCCCACTTTTCGAAAGCACGGATTTTCCTATATGCTCATCTGGAGAACTGTATACACAATGAGTACTAACACAGGAGCGTGCAGGATGCCATCCACTAACCACCTTACGCGCCGCGATTTCACCACCACGGCGGCCGGCGCGCTGTCCATTCTGAGCGCTCTGGGCGCCGGCGCACAGCTTGGAGCTCAGACGGCAACCACCGCTGCGGCCGACGCGCCCATCGATCTCGTGGAATGGAGCTTCTTCTGGGTGGGGGTGGAAAAGGCCGAGATCCCTCGCGGGACCGTGATAAACGGGAAACAGATGTATGTGGAGTATCAGATTCCCGCGCGTGTAAAACATCCTTACCCCATCGTGTTGGTTCACGGCGGAGGGGGCCAGGGTACGGACTGGATGTGTACGCCTGATGGCCGCCCCGGATGGGCCACGTTGCTGGTGCAGGAAGGCTATAAGGTCTATGTCGTCGACCGCCCCGGCCATGGCCGCTCACCGTTTCATCCCGATCTGGATGGCCCGTTCCCGCCGCAGAACATCACGCTGGATCTGATTTCGGGCATGTTCACGCCGCAACGCGCCAAGCAACCCGATCCCACGGGCCTAGGTCTGGCAAAGCTGCACAATCAGTGGCCAGGCACCGGCGAAGTGGGTTCAGCCGATCTCGCGCAACTGGTGGCGTCGCAGGGCGGATCGTACGTCTCGAATATCGAAATCACGCATACGGCCTGGCGCGAGCGCGGCGCCGAACTGCTCGACAAAATCGGCCCCGCCATCATCATGACGCACTCGGCCGGCGGTCCTTTCGGCTATCTGGTCGCGGAAGTGCGGCCTACTTTGGTGAAGGGCATCGTGGTTGTGGAAGGCGCGGGCACTCCTTTCGGCACAGGCCCGCAGGCCAGCAAGTGGGGCATCACCACCATCCCCATGACGTATGATCCTCCGGTGAAAGACCCGTCCGAATTGAGGACCAAAGAAATGCCGTCGCCCGAGCCGGGCGTTGGGCCGTACATGCTTCAAGAAGAACCCGCGCGCAAGCTGAAAAACTTGCGCGGCATTCCAATCGTATTGGTAACGTCCGAAGCATCCTTCGCCTCGCCGGGCGCTCCCGGTGCGCTGGCATTCCTGAAGCAAGCCGGATGCACGGCGGAGGAACTGCGGCTGGCGCAGCATGGCGTCCACGGCAACGGCCACATGATGATGGTGGAGAAAAACAATCGCGAAGTGCTGCAGCCCATCCTGGATTGGATGGATCACAACGTTTCGCCGCATGCCAAGCCCGGGCCTGCGATAAGACATCCCGACGCGGTCGCGCTGAAGCTGTCCGGGCAGGGACACTTTTGGGTGGGAACCGAGCCGAAGAAGATGCCTTACGGCAGCATCGTGGCAGGCCAAATGTACGCGCAGTATTTGTTCCCGGCCGAAGTTCGGCATCCTTATCCCGTGGTGCTGGTGCATGGAGGCGGTGGCCAGGGGACCCACTATATGGGGCTCGGCAACGGCAAGCCCGGTTGGGTGCACTACTATTTGCAGGAAGGCTACAAAGTTTATCTGGTGGATCGGCAAGGACACGGGCGGGCGCCGTACCATCCGGATGCGTTGGGTCCCATCGGTCCGCTGCTGACATTTGACACGGTGGCTGGCGATTTCATGCGGGCGGTTCACAATCCGCACCCGCGCTGGATCGGCACCGGCGACGCGGGCGATCCGTTGGTGGATCACTTCCAGGCTGGACAAAACTCGCCGCCCGCGGACAACCTGATGGCGCACCAGCTATGGGCCAGCCGGGGCGCCGAACTTCTCGACAAAATAGGACCGGCCATCATCCAGGTTCATTCGGCCGGCGGCCCATTCAGGCTGGCTGGTGGCGAATGAGCGCCCGCAATTGGTGAAGGCCATCGTGAATGTGGAAGGCGCCGGCACGCCGTTCGGCTTCGGTTCGGCCTGGGGGTTGACGGACATTCCACTGGTCTACGATCCACCGGCGTCCGATCCCAAAGAGATCGCTACGCGCGATGTTGCCGCGTCCGGCATCACGCCTGCCTATAAACTGCAGGCCGAGCCTGCGCGCAAGCTGAAAAACCTGCAGGGCATCCCGATCGTGATGGTCACCGCGGAGTCGTCAGGCCGCACCCAGGGTCCGCCCGTGGTCGCCTTCCTGAAGCAAGCCGGATGCGATGCCGAAGAGCTGCAGCTCAAAGACAAAGGCATTCTCGGCAACGGGCACTTTATGATGCTCGAGACCAACAACCGGCAGGTGTTCGACGCGATCCGAGCCTGGGTGGAGGCGAAGCTTCCGGCATAGAGCGTCGGACGAGATCGCGTCCGGGGTCAGGAGCGCTTCGCCTCGCGCCGAATTCCCTCCGCGATCCACATTCGTAATTGCGTCTGGTACCCGACCGACTTCGTCGCAGCGATTTTCTTTGCTGCCTCAATCTGTTCCGGGACGAGCCGGATCGATATGGGCGATTTCGCTTTGGCGTGTCGTTCCCGGATCAATTTCTTCAAGACCGCGGAAGGCTTGGCTTGTTTCTCTTCAGGCAACTGATCCCATACTTGAGCCGCCGAATGCTCTTCGAAATACTCCGCAGCAGCCTTGTCCGAGCGAAACTTAGGAAGGGAGGCCTTCGTTGACGTGAGTTTTTTCTTCATTTCGATTATCCTACTTACGGCGGAATAACCGCCGTTCACTATGATCCATGTCGCGAGCCGTGATCACGCGAACCACTCCTTTCGCTAATCTCCGGAACACAATCAACGACAAGCGGCCGTCAAGAGTTTCGCCCAACGCGAGATATAGCCTCTGACGGGCACGCCTCACTTTGTGTTCACCGGCAAAGACCTCCTCCACTTCTTCCGGAACAAACTGATGCTTCGCAATGTGGAGAAGGTTGTCGTCGTCCCACTGAAACCCGGAAATGACCACCTGAGTTTAAGGTAGCAGATTGTATATACGACTCGATACGCCGGGCACGCATAGACCGGGGTGTTATCGTTGTTGCCATGTCCACCTATGTGCTCGCCTTCCTGATCGGCCTGATCGCCGGGCTGCGCTCCCTGGCCGCGCCCGCGGTGGTGAGTTGGGCAGCGCGCCTTGGCTGGCTGCATGTAGAAAACACCTGGCTGGCGTTTTTCGGTTTCGCCGCGACGCCCTATATCCTCAGTGCGCTTGCCATCGGCGAACTCATCGCCGACAAACTTCCGAATGCTCCCAGCCGCAAAGCGCCACCCGGCTTTATCGCCCGCATTGTGACTGGCGGGATTAGCGGAGCGGCGATCGGCGCTACCGGTGGATCCTGGGTGTCCGGACTGATTCTGGGCGTGATCGGTGCGATTGCCGGAACACTGGGCGGATATGAATTCCGCGTCCGGCTGGTCAAAGTGACGGGGGGCAAAGATCTACCGATCGCTCTGCTGGAAGATGCCATCGCGATCGGCGGCGCGTTCCTGATCGTTTCACGGTTTTCCTAGCGGAAGATTCACGTTGCCGTCGTGCCTGGCGTACTGCAATTCGATGGCGTCCGTTTTCTTCCGTTTCGCGTACTGCGGAAAATACAGGTAGCCGGCGATGACGGTTATCGTTTTGCCATCGGCCAGCGAACTGCGCTGTACTTTGTCGTAGATCACGCGCGGGTCAAACCTGGGGTCCGGCGGAGGCGGCGGAATATTCTGCCCCGGTTCAGTTACTCCCACGCCTGAGTAAGTCCCCACCCCTTGCTGGCGCCCGTACGCAGGATCGTTGCTGCGCTGATAGATGACTCCTGTCTCGGTAGTTACATCGAAGGGCGGATGCGATCCTATCCCACCCGCTTCAGTCAACGGCACAACATCCATCGGCCGGTCCGCGCGGCCTATCCGCTGCCCCACGCGCAAGGCGAAATCGGAGGATTTTACATCGAAGGGAATGCCATTATCGGGATAAATGGCAACCTCTACGACAATGTATTGCTTGCTGATCTCGGGTGAAAACATTTTTTTCACTTGATCCGCGGGGATGACCGCCGCGGCGATGGTCGCGGAATCCGCGCCTTCATGCGACGGATAATCTATACTGGCGCCGCGCGGCGGAACGCCGGTATCCGCACCTTGCGCGAGCAGCGCAAGAGTGGGAAGGACGAGAACGCACCCAAGAGATCCGCGCGACTTGCGCATAATCCGCCTCCTTGGTCTTTTTAAGTTTACTCCCGCCTGCTAGGATCGATCTCAGTGGAAGAGCAACACATTTATGCGGCCATCGGCCAAGCCGGATTTGAGCGCCTCACCGATGCGTTTTATCGTCAGGTTCCCGCCGATGATGTCCTGGGGCCGATGTACCCGTCCGACGATCTGGAAGGCGCGAAACAAAGGCTCCGCAATTTCCTGATCTTTCGTTTCGGCGGCCCGCAGACTTACCTCGAAGAGCGCGGCCATCCCCGATTGCGCATGCGCCACGCGCCTTTCGCCATCGGACAAGCGGCCCGCGATCGCTGGCTGCAGTTGATGACTCGCGCACTGGAAGAAGCGGCGCTCCCCGATGAACCTCGCCAAATCCTGGAATCCTTCTTCCACTCCACCACGACGTTTCTGAAGAACCGGCCGGGGGACTAAGACTGCTAAAATCGATTCGTGGCTTATTCTGACCTTCTCACTGCTCCCATGCGCGCCGATCTCACCCGTCACGGGGTGGAAGAGGCCCGCACGCCCGCCGATGTAGATCGGCTTCTCTCGCCCGATAGCGGCGCGGTTTTGATGGTGGTCAATTCGGTGTGCGGATGCGCCGCGGGTCGCGCGCGACCTGCCGTCGGCATGGCTCTCAAGCACTCTGTGCGCCCCACCAAGGTTGCATCCGTCTTCGCCGGCGGCGATGAAGCAGCGGTGGCTCACCTGCGAGATATCCTGTCGGATTATCCGCCGTCCTCACCGTCCATGGCTCTGTTCCAAAACGGCAAGCCGGTGTATATGATCCATCGGAGTGATATCGAACGTCGCGAGCCCGGCGAGATTGCGAAGCTTTTGACTGAAGCTTTCGATCGCTTCTGCGCGCAGCCTCACAAGGTTGCCACCGGCGGTTAGGTCTACTTCTTCTCGGTCTGCTGAGCTGGAGTGAGCATCGAAGGCAAAACCGGCTCGGCATAGCAGGAGACCACGCTTTGATTTCCATCCCGGTCCACGGCCTTCACGCCGATGACAACGTCATCGATGGAAACATCCGGCAAGGTGAAAGTAGTCACGTTACCCACCCAAGTCTCGCGTTCCCACACCGGCGACGTGGTGGATCGCATCATCACGGCATAACCCGCCAGATCGGGCTCCGTGTTCGGCAGCCAATGCAGCACGGCATCATACCCCGATTTCCCGCGTGTCAGCAGTGGCACGTGCCCGCCTTTATTTGGTCCCGATGCCCAGGTCCAATTCAGCTGCGGTGGCGCGGGCGCTAATGCCATGCTTGCCAGCACGGCGGCATTCATGCGAATTGCGCGCGTCGCGTAAGGGACCGAAGTATTGGCAAACGTATCCGTCACCGTGTGCTGGTTGTCGAAGTATTCGGTGGCGCTGGTTAACCGCACGGCCGGGAATCCCTGATTGACGAACGGTGTGTGGTCGCCACCGCGCAAAAATCGGTCGCCACGGAAGACCATTTCCACTTGCATGGATGGCACATACCGCTCGGCGATCAACTTCGTGTAGCGCGCCAATTCGCGCTGCGGCGAATCGTCCGGACTGGCGGAAAATACTCGCAGCACGTTTGTTGTCGATCGCCCGTTTCCCGAAACATCGCTCCCAATGATGTCGTTGTTTAGCACCGCTTCGATATGCATCCCGTCGTGCTTGGCCTGCGCTGCGTAGACCTGGCTTCCGCTCAATCCCACTTCCTCGGCGGCGAACGCGACGAACACGATGGTCTTGTCGAATTGATAGCCGCTCATCACGCGCGCCAGTTCCATAACGCCGGCGGTTCCGCTGCCGTCGTCCGTTACTCCGGGAGAAATCGTCTGAGCGGCCGTGGCTTCAAAGTCCAGCGGACCACGCTGGCGCTCCGGTGGAAGGATCTTTAGATAACGCCGTTCCTCGCTTTCGTCTACGCCTTGCCGCACCCCTTCAGCCACGAGTTGATCTTCCCCGGTGTACGGCTTGTCGATCAGCGCCACGGTGTCATAGTGCGCCGTCACCAGCACATAATGATCTTTCTCGGTGGTGCCCGGCAGCACCGCCACAATATTCGACAAATCCACGTCGCGAATCACTTGGCCTCGCCGCGCGCCCTTCTTGATGTTGAAGTTTTGATAGCTCACCTGGAGGCGCGGGCTGTAGCTCTGCAGTTCGTCGTGAATCCAGCGCTTCGCGGCGCCGATTCCGTGCGCCGGGTCGTCCTGCGCCGAAAGAATATAGCGCGTCCCGAAGCCTTCCAGCTTCTTGAGCGTAGCCGCGATTCGCTCCTCGGAAATGGAGTCGACAATCTGCTTGACGGTGGGATTAAGGCGCGCTTCAGGCTGCTGAGCAACCAGCCCTAGCGCAAACGCCGCGGCCAACAAAAACATCGATCGCATCTGTTTCATTGGATTGATCGATTGTAGCGCTAGCCGCGGGTGCTTCGTTGCAACCGCCGGGAATCGATTATCGGCCCTTCAGCGCGCAATCCCAGTGTTCGTCGGCCTTGCCGTCCACAAATCGCCACGTATCAAACCAGGTGGTGGTGTAGGGCTGGCCGCTGGCGTCCTTACGTTCCGCTACCGTGGCGACGGTCACGTAATCGCCTTCCGCGCTGACGAACGCCACTTTCGCGCCCAAATGCTCCGGAACAGGTGTTGGTTTCCTGGTGGACGAAAAGAACGCAACCACTCCGGCCCGGCCTGATTTAACGTTGGGATTGTGCTGCAGATATTGGGCCGTCAGCCATTTGTCGGCCTCGTCCCAGTGATTCGCTTCGAGCAGATCTTTTTCGATATGATAGGCGGCCTGTTTGTTGCGGTCCAGCTTCTTGTCCTTGCTGTGGAAAAGCGCGTCGACGTTGGAGGCGGCCACCACGGGTTCCTGAGCGGGCAGGGGCGCGGAGAGCAGCATCGCGGCAAACAAGGCAGCCAATGTGAATTGAATTTTCATGGGTACTATGTTTAGCTATCTAGTGCCCCCGTGTCAATTCCGCTCAGGACGCTGAGGACGCGCAGCTTGACTAACGAACTGATCGATCTTCTCGATGAAGCCTTCGACAAAAAGTCCTGGCATGGGCCGAACCTGCGCGGTTCTATTCGCGGGGTGACGGCGGAACAAGCAGCATGGCGTCCGGGTCCCGATCGTCACAATATCTGGGAACTGACATTGCACGCGGCCTATTGGAAATACATAGCCTGGCGAAGGCTTACCAGGCAGAAGCGCGGTTCATTCGTGTTGCCAGGCAGCAACTTCTTCGTGCGCCCGGGCGAAGACGCAAGCCATGCCGGATGGAAGGCCGACATCGATATTCTTGTCGCCGAACACCATAAGCTGCGAGCCGTGGTCGCAAAAATCACGACTCCATCGCCAGCGCAGGCCCACCTGATTCGGGGCGTTGCGGCGCACGATCTTTATCATGCCGGACAAATTCGCCTGCTGCGGCGGCTTGGCCCGGAATAGCGAATTAAGCAATTCACCTGAGTGGAACATTTCGAGATTCTGCGACACTCCTGGCCGCTGCCCGTGTTGGTAGAAGAGAGTGAAATCGAAGCGACGGGGGCATTGATGAAATTCTCACGGCTCTGGCTATCGGTAATTTTGGCAGCGAGCTCAGGCTTCGGGCAATCCAGCACACAGCAAATGACGGCCGGCGCCGCCGCGCGCTTTCTCGATCAGGCCACCTGGGGCCCTACTCCGGCATCCATTGCCCAGCTGCAGCAGGTGGGCATTAATAATTGGCTCAACGCGCAGTTCGCTCTGAACACGTCGAATATTCCAGACCAACCGCAGCTCGATTCCACCGGCCAGCCCAATCGCAATCTTCATCCGGTGCAGGCCGCGTTCTTTCAGAACACCGTTACCGGCCAGGATCAACTGCGGCAGCGGGTGGCCTTCGCGCTGAGCCAAGTGTGGGTGGTTTCGTTCACTGGGCTTCCCATCGCGTATGCCTATCCGCCCTATTGGAGAATCTTTCGCGACAACGCCTTTGGAAATTATCGCGACCTGATTCGCGCCGTTACGCTGAGCCCCGCCATGGGCCGCTATCTGAACATGGCCAACAATAACAAAGGCAATCCAGCCAAAAATACTTCCGCGAACGAGAACTATGCACGCGAGCTGATGCAGCTGTTCACGCTGGGGCTGACGCAACTGAATTCGAACGGGACGCCGGTGCTGGATCAAAACCAGAACCCCATACCCACCTTCGATCAGACAGTGGTGACGAACATGGCCAAGGTGGTCACCGGGTGGACTTATCCTACCGTGCCGGGCGCGAAACCAAAGGTCAACAATCCCGAATATTTCTTCGGCCAGATGTTCGCCGTGGAATCCGAGCACGACACCAGTTCGAAGACCATCTTCGGAGACGTGACCATTCCGGCCGGACAGACCGCGGAGCAGGATCTGGATTCGTTGTTGGACGCTTTGATGGCCCAGCCCACCATGGCGCCGTTCGTCTCCCAGCAGTTGATTCAGCACCTGGTCACCAGCAATCCCAGCCCGCAATATATCGCGCGCGTCTCGAGCGTGTTTCAGAACGACGGCACTGGGGTTACGGGCAATCTGCAAGCCGTAATCACCGCGATTCTCACGGACCCGGAAGCGCGCGTGGGGGACGATACAACCGCGACCCCAACCGCCGCGTTTGGCCATATGCGCGAGCCGGTCCTGTTCATGCCCAATCTGCTCCGCGGACTGAATGCTACGCTCACCGCCAATAGCACCATCTATTACGACGCGTCCGAACTCGGCGAGCCTCTGTTGGAAGCGCCCAGTGTGTTTAGCTATTTCTCGCCGCAGTATCGCATCCAGGGCGGATTGCTCGGGCCGGAGTTTCAAATCTACACCACGCAGACGGCCGCGGATCGGGCCGACATTGTGAGCGCTATTTTGTACGGCGCCATCGACAAGAGTACGACGGTGAATCTTGCGCCGTTCGTCCAGCAGGCCGGCAACACCGCATCGCTGCTTAACTACATCAGCTCGGTCTTCCTGCACGGTTCGATGTCATCGGCCCTGGAACAAGCCGCCACCGATGCGGTGAATGGGGCATCCACTCCAACAGCCAAAACACAGGCCGCCCTCTATGTGGTTCTGACGTCGGGCGAATACCAAATCATTCATTAGGAGATGGCAGATGGTCTCACGACGAAGCTTCATTCGAGCAGGCGCGGCTACGGTTGGGACACTGGCGCTGCGTCCCTTTGGCCTCTTGCCGGCGCTGGCGCAAAGTAGCGCGAACTATCGTGCACTGGTGTGCGTGTTCCTGTTCGGGGGCAACGATTCGAACAACACCGTCATTCCCATGGATGACCCGAGCTACCAGGCGTACACCTCCATTCGCGGCAGCCTGGCGCTTTCGGCCAGCGAACTGACGCCCACTGTCTACAGCGTTTCTAACGCGCCGTTCGCGTTTCACGGCAAGCTGGCGGAAGTGGCGAGCATGTTTTCAACCAAGGAGCTGGCCGTAGTGGCTAACACGGGCTCGCTGGTGCAGCCGCTGACTCGAGCGCAATACCAAGGCTCGCAGGCGCCCGTCCCGCTGAATCTGTTCTCGCATTCCGATCAGCAATTGCAATGGCAGACGTCGGTGGCACAAGGCAACAGCTCCACGGGCTGGGCTGGCCGCGCGGCCGATTATCTTAATTCGCAAAAGATCAACTCTTCGAATTTCCCGGCGTTCCTCTCAGTGGCGGGAAATTCGCTGGAGGGCCAAGGCGTCGCCACGCAGCCGGTAGCCATCGCTCCCGGACAGTCCCTGACGCTCAAAGGGTTCAGCAGCGCGGCAGCGTCGCAAGCCCGATTGAACGCACTAACAACTCTGCTGACTTCCGACAATGGACTTTCGCTGGTGCAAGCCGCCAACAACACCATGGCGAACAGCATCGCCGACGCCGCGGCACTGGAAGCGGCGCTGGCCAAGACCACTGCGTTGAAGACGCAATTTCCAACCACCAGCCTGGGCTCGCAACTGCAGCAGGTGGCGCAAATCATTCAGGTGCAATCGTACCTGGGCATGAGCCGTCAGATCTTCTTCTGCTCGCTCGGCGGATTCGATACCCACGCGGGCGAACTGGAGACCCACAACAACCTCTATCCGCAATTGAGCCAGGCGCTGGCCGCGTTCTATGCAGCCACCCAGGAGTTGGGCATGGCGCAAAACGTGACGACGTTTACCGAGTCCGATTTCAGCCGGACATTCCAGCCCACCACCACCGACGGCAGCGATCATGCCTGGGGCAGCCATCACCTGGTTCTGGGCGGTGCGGTTCAGGGCGGCCAAATCTACGGCCAGTTTCCGACATTTGAACTAGCCGGTCCGAACGACACCGATACGCGCGGCCGTTGGATCCCGACCACATCCATCGATCAGTATGGGGCGACCTTGTGCTCCTGGTTCGGGATTCCCGACAGCGCACTTGCGACCGTGTTTCCCAACTTCGCCAATTTTGGATCGCAAAAGTTAGGATTCTTAGGATAGGCGCTATCAATCGCTGCGTTACTGAGCCGCGCGCGCGAGCTAGCGGTTCTTTAGCGCAAACGGCATTTGATCCAGCAGCGCAAAACCTCGGCCACGCTCCAGGCCTGCGCGATGCATCCGCGTGGAGTGAACGGGGGCTCGGCATCGAAGATTTCGCTGATGGAGCCGATGCACGCCTCTCTCAAATGCGGCTGGAAGCCGTCCAGAAATTTTCCGGCGCCTTCAGTATCCCCGGGATGAACCTTCAGCCAGGCGTCGATGAACGGCCCAATCAGCCACGCCCAAACCGTCCCCTGATGATAGGCGGCATCGCGAGCGCGAAGGTCACCGTCGTATTTCGGCTTGTAGTCCTTGTGATCCGGTGAAAGCGACCGCAATCCCACTGGCGTCAGCAGCTTTTCCCGCGCCACATCCAGCACCGCCGCCCAACGCGCTTCATCAAGAACGGGATGCTTCAGCGAGAAAGCTAGCAATTGATTCGGGCGGCAAGCAGAATCTTCGCCGGCCGGTCCGTCGATAACATCCAAGAGATGCTTGCCTGGCTCATACCAGAATCGTGCGTTGAAGGATTCGCGGGCTTTTTGCGCCGCTTTGGCGACGCACGCAGCTTTTTCAGCTTCACCCTGCTCGCCGAGCCAGCCCTCCAGCAACTTCAGCGCGTTGTACCACAGCGCGTTAATTTCCACCGCTTTGCCGCGCCGCGGCGTCACCACCCAGTCGTCCACTTTGGCGTCCATCCAGGTGAGCGCATACCCTTCGGCGCCTTGAGTTAACAATCCATCGCGTGAATCCACGCGAATTCCAAACGCGGTGCCGCGCATGTGCCATTCGAAAATATCCAGCAGCTTGGGTAGCACCATTTGCAAGACGGAGCGATCCCCGCTGGACGTGGTGTAGCGATCGATGGCGTGGAAGAACCAGAGCGTCGCGTCGGCCGTATGATACAGGCCTTCGGTGCGCCGTTCGGGGAAAAGGTTAGGAATCAAACCATCGCGGATGTAATGAGAAAAGGTCCGGAGAATCCAAGCAGCCTCGGCGAAACGGCCGGTAGAAAGCGTCAAGCCCTCCAGCGAGATCATCGTATCGCGGCCCCAGTCCGTGAACCAGTGATACCCCGCGATCACGGTTCGGACTTCATCCCCAACGGCGCGTGCCCGCACGGCGTCGTCGGTTCGGCCGGCCGGAGTAATCAGGAATTGATCGGCGGCCCAAACCAATTCCGCCGTGGTCGGGTGGCTATCCACTAAACCGGAAACGTCTTGGCCCAGTTTGCTGGAAGCAGCCGCAAGAATGCGGCGCTTACGTTCGGACTCTGATTGCACCGCGAGAGCGGGCGTAAGCGCGTGCATATCATCCCAGGAGTCGGAGGAAAGGATGAGCGTTGCGTCGCAATCTTTTCGAAGATCGGCGTGAAAAAATCCGGGGCTCCACAGATCGCCTTGCGCGGGATAGCCGCGGCGCTCCTCAATGCGGTACGTTACCTTTTCGATCCGAACGCGATCCACGGTCAGCGACGCGTTCTGTCCATTGAGCAGCAGCCGCAGCGGCGGAAGATCGGTTCCAGCCGAAATTTCGTAGCGCTCTTGCCCCACGGTCAACGTGTAGGAGGATTCCAGTTCGGCGCTCACCGGCGTTTCGTGCGGCCGGAAGTGAATTGAAGGCCGCAGCACCAGCCGCACGGTCTCGTCGCCGGCCAAGAGCGAATAGTTGATGAATGCCGTATTCTGGCCGTGCGGCAACG
>CAVRZH010000107.1:0-17974 GCA_963725455.1 Bryobacterales bacterium | reverse complement strand
ATACCAGCCGCTTTTCGATGGTGATGTCTCCGATTTCGTAGCGCCACACCGGCATGCCCGCCTCCAGGCGAAACTCGCTGATGTGTTCCATGCCGTCCAATTTCGGCGGACCACCGGAGCGCTCCTCGCCGCTCAATCGAACCACGCGATCGCGCAACTCCAGGCACTCCTCCAACGCATTCAGCATCATGATCCGGCCGAAGGGCGCCGGAAGCGCGGCCACCAGATAGCCGTGGTAGCGGCGCGTGATCACGCCCGACAGCGTGCCGGACGCGTATCCACCCAGGCCGTTCGTCACCAGCCATTCGCAGTTCAGGCCCGCTTCGGAAGCACGGCCGTCTTTACCCGGCCACGGCATTCGCACTACCAGATCGGTCATACGTTTTTTGAAATGGGGTTTGAGATGGGTTTCAACAGCACGGCGGCGTGGCCGGGAATTCGCCAATTCTCGTCGGAGTCCACCGGCGGCGTCCCAGTGCCTCCATACTTGGGATCTTCGCTCGACCACAATGTGGTCCATCCGGAATCGGCCGGTGGAGCGAGCAGCGGCTCCGGCGCGGGATTGAAATGCAGATCCACGCCTAAATTGACCAGCAACAGCCGGTCATCGCCGCCCTCGCCGAAAAAGCGCAGCAAAAAGGCCTCCGAAGAGAGAACCGCACCATCGATCCCCCGCCGCTTCTGTGCTCGAAATACCGGCTCCTCGCGACGAAGCCTCAGCAAATCGCAATGCAGTTGGTAGATCTCGCGATGGGACTTTCGTTCTGCATGATTCAGTTTGCAGCGCTCAAAGGTAGCCGGATCACTAGGATCGGCGAAACGCTCCTGCATTTCGGGAGTGGCCAGGCTGGGAAATTGCGCAAGAAACTCGGCGCGGCCCAGCCGGATTTTTTCGTTGAGCTCAGAACCGTGATCGGCGAAAAACAGAAACGGGCTGGACGCGGCGAATTCCTGGCCTTGAAAGAGCATAGGCGTACTTGGGAGCAGCAGCAACAGCGCCGTGAAGGCCCGCAATTTGCCTGGCGATGTTAATGCCTGGCAGCGCTCTCCAAACGCGGAGTTGGCGATTTGATCGTGGTTTTGAATGAACGTGACGAACGCGGCAGGAGCGACGTCCAGCCCCGGTGAGCCACGGCGCTTCTTCTGCCACTTGTAGCGTTGGCCTTGATAAAGGTAGCCATACTTCGCCGACGAAATGAATTCCTGCGGCGTCCCCAAATAGTCGGTGTAATAAGCTTCGTTGCGCCCGGTGAGAGCCACCATCGCGGTGTGATGAAAATCGTCGTTCCACAAAGCATCCAAGCCATAGCCGCACTGCTCCGCGGGCCTCACCAGCTTAGTCTCTTGGGGCTCATTCTCCGCGATGAAGATTACTTGGCGCGGCGCCGCATGTTTGCGAGCCTCGCGGGCCATCGCTCCGAGGATATGATCTTGCGAACTATCGTGAATATCCTGCGTCGCATCCAGCCTCAGGCCATCCAGATGGAATTCGTCGATCCAATAGCAGGCGTTGGCGATCACGAATTGCCGCACCGGCCCGGAGTCCGGCCCGTCGAAGTTGATAGCCTTGCCCCAGTCCGTGGTTTTATCGCAGAAAAATTGCGGCGCGAATTTTTCGATGTAGTTGCCATCGGGGCCGAGATGATTGTAGACCACGTCCAGAATCACGCCCAGCCCCAGCGCATGCGCCCCGTCGACGAAGCGGCGAAATTCGTCGGGGCAGCCGTAAATATGCGCGGGCGCGAACCATTGCACACCGTCGTAGCCCCAGCCGAAGCGGCCCGGGAACTCGGCTACGGGCATCACTTCCAGAACGGTGACGCCGGTTTCCGCAAGATGTTGCAGCTCGGATTGAGCGCTGCACCAGGTGCCTTGCTGAGTGAACGTCCCGATGTGCATCTCGTAAATTACTTGATGCGGAAGAGCGACTCCTCCCCAATTAAGATCCGTCCAAGCGAACGCGGACGGGTCGACAACTTCGGACCATCCATGCGGGCCTTCGGGTTGAAATCGAGAAGCGGGGTCGGGACAAAGCTCGCCCGCGTCCACCTTGTATTTGTAACGGGAGCCGGCCTGCGCCTGGTCCACCAGGCCCGAGAAGTAACCCGATTCTTCCGCACGCAGGGGAACAGTCCCTTCGCCATCCATCACTACTTCCACCGTCTTCTGCGCCGGCGCCCACACGCGAAAATGAACTCCGCCCCTCGTGAGTTCAGCGCCCACCGGAAAGCATCGCGTCCGCGGTTTCACTGGCGTTCCGCGGTCAGCAATCGGGAAACGCTGGGCGGCTTCGGTTCGCGGCACACCACAAGCGACAGAGGCACCAGTTCAACCGCGCTGCCAGGCTCTGAGAACCGGGTGTCGGATTCTAGCTCCGGATTGTTGGTATCGATGACAACCTCCCATTTCTCCGCGTCCGGCGGCATGGGAACGTAAAACTGGATCGGCTCGTGATGGCAGTTGAGCATGATGAGAAACGTATCGTCCTTGATGGGTTCGCCCGCTTCATCCACTTCGCCGATGGTCGCGCCGTTGAGCAGCATGCCCAGGCAGCGTACCCAGCCCAAGCCCCACTCTTCATCCGTCATCTCTTGCCCGTCGGGGCGCAGCCAGACGATATCTTTCTCTTCGGTGCCGCGAATCGCCCGATCTTGATAAAACTTCCGGCGATGCAGGCTCGGATGATCGCGGCGAACCTGGATCAGCTTCTGCGTGAATTCCAGCAGCGCAATCTTGCAGCCGTCCAGGCGCCAATCCACCCAAGTGGATTCGTTGTCCTGGCAGTAGGCGTTGTTATTCCCATTCTGCGTCCGGCTGATTTCGTCGCCGCCCAGAATCATGGGTACGCCCTGCGACAAGAGCAGCGTCGCTAAAAAGTTCCGCTTCTGCCGTTCGCGGCGCTGGATGATCTCCGGATCGTCCGTAGGGCCTTCAGCGCCCATGTTCCAGGAATAATTGTCATTGGTCCCGTCGTTGTTGTCTTCTTTGTTCGCGTCGTTGTGTTTGCCGTTGTAGCTCACCAGATCGTGCAGCGTGAAGCCATCGTGCGCCGTCACGAAATTGATGCTGGCGGAAGGGCGTCGGCCGTCTCGATCATAAAGATCGCTCGATCCCGTGAGACGGTAGGCGAGGTCCGACAATTGTCCATCGTCGCTTTTCCAATAGCGGCGCACCGTGTCGCGATAACGGCCATTCCATTCCGCCCATCCCGCCGGAAAATTGCCCACCTGATACCCGCCATCGCCCACGTCCCACGGTTCAGCGATCAGCTTTACTTGCGAAATCACCGGATCCTGGTGGATGATGTCGAAAAACGCCGACAGCCGGTCGACGTCGTGCAGCTCGCGCGCCAGCGTGGATGCCAGATCGAAGCGGAAGCCGTCCACGTGCATCTCTTCGATCCAATAGCGCAGGCTGTCCATGATGAGCTTCAGCACCTGCGGATGCCGGGCATTCAAGCTGTTGCCGGTGCCGGTGTAATCCATGTAGTAACGTTGCTGGTCCCCCACCAGGCGATAGTAGGTGGGGTTATCCACTCCGCGAAAACTCAGCATGGGGCCCATGTGATTGCCTTCGGCGGTGTGATTGTAGACCACGTCCAGAATCACCTCGATGCCTTCGCGGTGAAAGGTCTTCACCATGGCCTTGAACTCGGCCACCTGGCCGCCGCGGTCGCCGGAGCTCGAATAGCGCGAGTCCGGACTAAAAAAATTCGTCGTGTTGTAGCCCCAATAGTTGGTGAGCCCCTTCTCGGCCAGATGCTTGTCGGTAAGGAAAGCATGCACCGGCATCAATTCCACCGCGGTGACACCCAGGCGCTTCAGATACTGAATGGACGGTCTCGAAGCCAGGCCCGCGTAGGTGCCGCGCAGCGCCTCCGGTACCTCGGGATGCTGTTTGGTGAAGCCTTTGACGTGCAGTTCGTAAATGACGGAATCGCTGAGCGGAAGGCACAGCGGACGATCCTCTTCCCAATCGAAATACGGGTTCACCACTACGCACTTCTGCATGCCCGCGGCATCGTCATTTTCATCCAGGGACAGGTCGGCGTCTCCGTTGCCCGGCTGATAGGGAAAAATCGGCGCGGACCAATCCACTTGACCGGCCAGCCCTTTCGCGTAAGGATCAATCAACAGCTTGTTCGAATTGAACCTGAGGCCATCGCTTGGCTGAAAAGGCCCGTGCACCCGATAACCATACAACTGGCCTGGTTGCAGCCCGTGAATGTAGCCATGCCACGCATAGGTGGTTCGTTCCGGCAATCGGATCCGGGCCGTTTCCGCGGCATTCGGTTGATCGAAAAGACACAACTCAACCCATTCGGCATGTTCGGAATAAATGGAAAAGTTGGTCCCCGACCCGTCCCATGTGGCCCCCAACGGGTACGGGCGTCCCGGCAAGATCTTGGTTGACATATCCGAACGGTAGACGCTGGAACATGCCAACTTCTAACAATTGAATTAACCGTGCGTCACTTGACGGTAATGGGAACTTCTGCGACCGTGTTTTCCCACTCCAGCCGCAGCTTGGCCTTGTTGGCTCCCAAGCTGGTCAGCGTCATCTTGTAAGTTTCAATCGGATGCGCCGGCTTGCTCATTTCCATCTTGACGCGGCCAAGGTCTTGGCCCTGGTTATAATCCAAACCCCATTCGCCGGTCGCTTTGCTCACCACCAACTGCCACTCCTTGGGATCCAGGTAGACGAACAGCGTGTAGTCGCCTTTGGGAACCGAGAGGCCGCCGATATCAAGATTCGCGTCGGTATGCAGCGCGGTAGCTGCGTTGGCTCCGGCGCGCCAGACGCGGCCGTAGGGCTCCAGGCCGCCGAAGATTTTTCGGCCCCGCATGGATGGCGCGGAATAGTTGATGCGGATGGTCTTGCCCGCGACGGTGATGGATGTTTCCGCGGGAGGGCTTTGTTGTGCCGCCAGAGGGGCCACTAGGGGCGCGGCCGCCAGCACTGCGGCAACCAATCCGAAACGGAGAGTCGGGACCACTCGCGTCACCTCCAAGAATGCAGGATATCAACAAACGTCTCAAAACAAGCATAATGGAAAATCCATGGAAAATAGATTGATCGGGACCACTGCAATCGTGACCGGCGCCAGCCGCGGCATCGGCCGGGCGATCGCCGTACGATTAGCGGGCGAGGGCGCGCAGGTGGTGCTGTGCGCGCGCGACCGGAACTTGATGGAATCCGCCGTGAAACAGATCGAGAATGCTGGCGGGCGTGCGGCGGCGCTTGAAGTGGATCTGCGCCACATGGATGCAGCCCAGCGCGTGGTGGACTTTACCCTGAAGACCTACGGGCAGATCGACATCTTGGTCAACAATGCCGGAGCCACCAAGCGCGGCGATTTTCTGGAGCTTACCGACGACGATTGGGCCGACGGTTTCGCCCTGAAATTCTTCGGGGCCATGCGGCTGACACGCTCGGCCTGGCCGCACTTGAAGGCGCAAGCAGGCACGGTGCTGAATATTTCGGGCGTCGGCGGAAGAATGCCAGGAGCGCTCTTCACCATCGGAGGTTCGGTCAACGCCGCGCTGCTTTCGTTCACCAAGGCTATGGCCGATATCGGCATTCGCGACGGCGTGCAGGTGAACGCGGTGAATCCGGGCAGCATCCGCACCGAGCGCTACCGCCGCATGCTGGAGGCGACCGCCAAACAGCAAGGCACGGATGTGGAAACCGTCGAGCGCAAACTGATCGAGAGCGCGCGGACCACGCGGGTCGGCGAGCCTGAGGATATCGCGGCGCTGGTGGCGTTTGCCGTGAGCCCGGAAGGCCGCTTCCTGCAGGGCGCGCTGATCGACATGGATGGCGGCGCCACCAAAGTAATCTAACTCATGTAATAGCCGCCGTTGACGTTGATCGTCTGGCCCGTAATGTAGGCATTGCGCGCCAGCATCAGCGTCACATCCGCCACTTCTTCGATATCGCCGAAGCGCCCGATCGGAATCATGTCGGGCTTGGCCACTGGATTGGACGTCACCATTTCAGTTGCCACCAGCGCGGGAGTGATGGCGTTCACCGTGATGCCTTCTTTCGCCAGCACCCGCGCGTAGCTGCGCGTCAGCCCCAGCATCCCGGCCTTCGAAGCCGCGTAGTGCACGCCGACAATGCTTCCGGCCTGTGCTGCCACCGAAGACATATTGATGATGCGGCCCCAATGGCGTGCGCGCATTCCAGGCAGCACGGCTTGCGTAACCAGAAAGCAGGATGTGAGATTGGACGCGATCATGTCGTTCCAACTCTCTTCCGTCATTTGTTCGACGGCCTGGATCAATATTTTGCCCGCGTTATTCACGAGGATTTCAATCGGTCCAAGTTGCGATTCGGCGGCGCGCACCAAACCTGTCACATCGCCGGCGCGTGAAACGTCCGCCTGGATAGCCACCGCGCGCCGTCCCAGCTTCTCGATTTCGCGCACCGCGGAATCCGCATCGCCTTGGCGTTCATGATAGTTCACCGCTACATCGCAGCCCGCGCCCGCCAGCGTTAGCGATATAGCGCGGCCAATCCCCCGCCCTCCTCCCGTAACCAGGGCGACCTTCCCGGTGAGCTGTTCCATTATTTCGTTTGTGTTAGGCTCTTATACGCCGCTTCTACGAACCTGTCCGCCGTCCAGAATGCGCCCGGCGTGTTATAACGCGGATCGTAATCAAGCGTGGGATGCGCGGCTTGCACCTGCTCCAGCGTCATGCCCTTCTTGATCATGGCTTGAATGCGGTCCCGTACGATGGTCACCATGTCGCGATATTCCAGCACGTCGAATTCATCGCACAGCCGCCCATGGCCCGGAATAATAAAGGTTCCACCCTCTTCGTGATGCGCGGGAATCGCGATATCGAGAATATGATTCAGCCCGTCGATTTCGCCTTGCAAACTGCCGCCGTTCTTCAGATCGATGATCGGGTAGCCATTGGTGACAAAGATGTCGCCCGTGCTGATTACGTCGGAGCGGCGAAAAAATGCGATGGTGTCGCCGTCGGTGTGCGCCGCGGGCGGGTGGAACATTTGCACGGCCTCGCCGTTGAAGTACACTTCTTTCTCGGTGCCCAGATAAGTGTCCGTGGGCCAGGCGCTCTCGGGGTATGGTTTCTGGCCGTTACCGGCGGCGCTCATTCTGTCAAAAACATTTTGATGCGCGATGATTTGGACGCTATAAGCCGCCGTCTCGCCCGGCGTGTTCACCAGGGTCACTTCGCGGGCCGAACCGCCGCCCGTTTTCGCCAGGGTTTCGTTTCCGCCCACATGATCCGGATGAAAATGCGTGTTGATGATGTAGTGGATTGGCTTGTCGGATAGCGTGCGAACTGCCGCGATCACTTTATCGGAGAACTGTGCCAGGCCGGTGTCCACCAGCAGCACGCCCAGGCTACCCACTTGTATTGTGATGTTCCCACCCGCGCCCACCAGCATGTAGACGTTGCCCTGAACGGGCAGAATGTGCAGCTCGGCGTTGTCCTGACCCTTTGGTTTCGCGGCGGGAAGAACTGCGGGCGCGTCCTCGATCTTGGCCGTTGCCAGCACTTTTCTGTACTCGGGATACATCGTCGCTGGTCCGCCCATCACCGCGGCATGCGGCAAATGCTGTTTATCCGCGTATTCGTAGAGGAACGGGTTGTGGCCGGGAAGATAGTTGGGCACCGCGCCTTTGGGTCGCGATAAAATCTCTTCCACCGCTTCACACGGCCACAACCATCCTCCCAGCTGTTTGTCGTCCAAAAGAAAATCGTCGGTGCGCACCAGCGGCTGCGCCAGATAAACCGGATCGTACAGGATGGTCATGTGCGTCATGACGTTTCCGTGCCGCAGAAAATGCTCGGTCATGCTGGCCTGATCGCTCTCCGGAAGTCCGTTGCGCCGCGCCCAGCCCTGCTTGATGTGCGTGGTGTAAACCGTCAGCACGTTGCCATCCCACTTACCCGTCGAAAATCCCATGAAGGTGTGCGGAGCATAATCCGGCGGATGCGGGCGGCCGTCCATCCAGATGGTGCGCGTCTGCTCGTAAGTGCTGATGTAGTTCTTGATCGCGATTACCTGCTGCGTATTTGGATCCTTCTCTTCCCAGATCCTCAGATGCAGCGGGCCATGGTAAATGTAGGGCGACACGTGGACGCGGCATTGATGTTCCGGGAGCGTCAACCGCGACGCGTCCCAACTCTCGGCAAACGCACGCGCGGAGTCGTTGATCGGAAGCCCGGCGAAATCGCCTAGATCGGGCCCGGGAATGCGCTCGTTATAATCTTCGTGATGCAGCGGGCTCCACTCGCCGTCGAAAAGATCTTGAGCGCACAGCGGAAGCATGATGGTCGCAAGCAGCAGGGCCGTTCCTATGATCGGGCCCCCAAATCGATGAAACATGAAGTGAGCATATAACAATCTGTTGCGGCCTGCATGCAACGGGATGATATTGTGATCTCAATGCGATACGGCGTTTTGCTGCTAGCGGTTCTGCTGGCCGGTTGTAGCGCGCGGCCATCGGTGGATTGGCCGCTTTATAACGGCGATCTTGGGTCCACAAGATTCTCCCAGCTCTCCGAGATCACCCCGCAAAATATTTCGAGCCTGCGACAGGTTTGCTCCTACCATCTGCCGGAGGCAGTTACGTTCGAGAGCGGACTGGTTGAGGTTCAAGACACGCTGTACTTCACCACCTACCAGTACACCTACGCGATCGACGCCGGCAATTGTGCGCTCAAATGGCGCGCGCGCCATCCGATTGGGACCATTCCCGCCGCGGCCGCAACGCGCGGGGTAGCGTTCCTGAACGGCCACGTTTTTCGCGGATCCTACGATGGCAACGTCATCGCCTATGACGCGGCGACAGGGCATCAGAGTTGGATCACCAAGCTGACGGCGCCCAATAGCGGGGAGTTTATCTCCGGAGCGCCGATCGCCTGGAACGGCATGATTTTCATCGGCACCGCGGGCGGCGATAGCGGAAGTATTTGTCACGTGGCTGCGCTGGATGCCAACACGGGCCGAGTCCTCTGGAGTTTTCCGTTGGTCGCGACGGGCCCGGCGCCGGGTTCCGATACCTGGCCCAAGGGCACACAATTGGCGGGAGGGTCCACCTGGACCAGCCTCACGCTCGATCCCAATGCTAGCGCGCTCTATGTCCCCGCGGGAAATCCAGTTCCCGATTTCGCGGGTAGCTATCGCCCGGGCGCCAATCTCTACACCGGATCGGTGGTCGTGCTGGACGCTAAAACTGGCGCTCTGCGCACCTGGGTGCAGCTTGCGCCGCACGACGTGCATGATTGGGATGTCGCCGCGACGCCCGCGCTGATCACAACCAAACAAGGCAGCCGCCGTGCGATGGCTGCAGGCAAGGACGGCAATCTGGACGCCATCGATGTGGCCGCCGCGAAAATTGTGTGGAAGACTCCGGTCAGCAAGATGGAAAATGTCGCTGCGCCTCTGACCGTGGAAGGCACGCACTTCTGTCCGGGCACGCGCGGCGGCACTTTGTGGAATGGTCCTGCGTATTCGCCGGCCGCGAACCTGGTCTATGTGAACAGCGTCGATTGGTGCGCCACCGTCAAGCTCGATCCCCAGCCGAAATTTGAGCCCGGCAAGTCGTTCGTCGGCTCTTCGAACGGATATGGATTCATGGACCCGCTCGATACGCGCAACGGTTGGGTAACTGCGGTCGATGCCGACTCCGGCCTGGTTCGCTGGCGCTATCGCTCCACGACGCCCATGCTGGCGGCAATTCTTGCCACTGCGAGCGGGCTGGTGATCACAGCCGATCTCAATGGCGATCTCCTCGCTTTTGAGGCGGGCACTGGAAAGCTGCTGCATCGCATCGTGACACATCAACCCGCGGGTGGCGGGATCATTGCCTATACGGATCACGGCCATGAACGCATCGCCATGGCCGCGGGCTTCGCATCCGGAATTTATAAGACAACCGGGCAACCAGTGGTCTTCGTATTTGGACTTCCTTAAACTTCTTCCTCTTCCAGTTCCTCAACTTGCTGCCCGGCTTCTTCCAGCAACGGTTGCGCAAGCTTGGTCAGTAGTTGATCGGCCTTCTCTTCTTCGGCCAGCGTTTGGCTGAGAAGCTTCACAATGTCCCGCCGGTTCATCTGCTCGGCGATGGCGCGCGCCGCGCCGTAAGCCGCGATTTCGTAGTGCTCCACGCGCTGGGCCGCGCCGATGAGCGCCAGGTCCGCCGCCGGCTCTTCCATCTGCTTTCCTTCCGCGATCACTTCCGCGCCTTCCTCCACCAGTCCAGACATGCCCTTGCAAGGTTTCGCCTTCGGCTTTTCGTCCAGCATCTCGAAAGCTTGCTTCAGACGCTCGACGTGTCCCTTGGTCTGTTCCAGGTGTTCTTCAAACGCCGTCCTCAGATCGGAATCCTTCGCGGCCTTGGCCATTTTCGGCAACGCCTTTACTAACTGGCCTTCCGCGTGTAGCAGGTCCTTCAATTCTTCGGTTAACAATTCTTGTAGTAAGTCCATGGATAATGTTGGCTCCCTGCGATTGGACTCGGGGCCGCCGCGGAGGTTTCGCTGCCGAACCGGTTTCGTTCAGAACAATTCGAGCTGACGCGATTTTGCGCGAGCGCGATCATCCAGCACGGTTCGTCCCCCGAGACTGCGGGAGATAGTATCTTCGTGCCGGATGGTCGCATCGAAATCCGCCTCAGGCTCATGCCGCTCCTGAACCGCGCGTACGAATTGGTCCAACCGGCGCATGCCATCCACCTTTTCAGCATCGCCCGCGCGAGCCGAATCCAGCGCGGACCGCAGCACCGAGAGCGATGCGTCGTAGGTCTTGAGCGGCACCGGAAAGGGATGGCCGTCCTTCCCTCCGTGGGCGAACGAGAAACGCGCGGGGTCCGAAAATCGGACCGGCGCACCGTGCACCACTTCTGCAATCAGCGCGAGCGACTGCAGCGTGCGCGGGCCTAGCTTTTCCAATAAAAGCAGCTCCGCGAAGTCGTGCAGATCGCGCTCATACGCAACCGCTAAAACCGCGCCCAGGCGCTTCAGATCGACATCGGCGGCCCGCACATCGTGATGCGCGGGCATCGCCAGGCACAAATCGCGAAGGGTGATCTCGGGCGCTTGATGGCTAATGTCGAGCAAGGCGCTCTGCGCTGGACGCGCCGCTTGATCCACCAGATTCATGATCTCGCCCTGGTGAGTTCCTTCGATCGCCGCGTGCGGCGCATAAGTAAAATCGCGCACCGTCGCCGAGTGCCAATGATAACGTCTTGCTAACCCCGCTTGGTCGTTCAAGCCCTGCTGGATAACGGCCCACTCGCCGCTGGCCGTCAGCACAAAAGCGTGCAGATAAATCTGAAAGCCGTCCGCGATCGCGTTGTTGTCGATTCGCGCGGTTAACCGGCTGGTGCGAACCAGAGCATCGCCATCCAGCCCGGTTTTCTCCGCTATGGCCCGCAGTTCATCGGGCGTTTTGCGCGAATGCTTCCCGCGTCCCCCGCAAATGTAAATGCCCAGCTCATGCGCTCGTGGATTCAGTCCACGCTTCAACGCGCCTACAACCGAAGTTGTGATGCCGGACGAATGCCAATCCATGCCCATCACCGAACCCAGGGCTTGAAACCAAAAAGGATCGCTCAGGCGCGACAACAATTCGGATGGACCGTAATGCAGCAGAACGCTTTCACTGATAGCCGTCCCGAGACGCGCCATGCGATCGGCTAGCCACGCGGGCACACGGCCGCCGTGCAGAGGAAGATCGGCGTGGCCGGAGCGTCGCATCTGGAACTATTATCGATGCCATTGTGCCAGCGCGGCCACCGCACCTTCTGGCATCATACAGTTTGCTAACGTGAGTGCATGAGCACGCGAGCCAAGCGTCTCCGCAAACCACCTGAAGCCGCCAACCCCGGCGAGCGAATGCGAGCCTAAGCCAGCCCCAGCGAGCGAATGCGAGCCTAAGCCAACCCCAGCGAGCGAATGCGAGCCTAAGCCAACCCCAGCGAGCGAATGCGAGCCCAATCCCGCGAGCCGCAGGCGAGCCTAAGCCAACCCCGGCGAGCGAATGCGAGCCTAAGCCAACCCCAGCGAGCGAATGCGAGCCTAAGCCAACCCCGGCGAGCGAATGCGAGCCTAAGCCAACCCCAGCGAGCGAATGCGAGCCTAAGCCAACCCCGGCGAGCGAATGCGAGCCTAAGCCAACCCCGGCGAGCGAATGCGAGCCTAAGCCAACCCCAGCGAGCGAATGCGAGCCTAAGCCGCCCCGGCGAGCGAATGCGAGCCTAAGCCAACCCCAGCGAGCGAATGCGAGCCTAAGCCAACCCCGGCGAGCGAATGCGAGCCTAAGCCAACCCCAGCGAGCGAATGCGAGCCTAAGCCAACCCCGGCGAGCGAATGCGAGCCCAATCCCGCGAGCCGCAGGCGAGCTACTTCACCGGCAGCAACTCCGGCCGTCCTGGCGGCAAGTGCTGGTCGGTGGCATTCAGCATAATCGCGGCCATGGCGTAATCGCCAATGATGGTCGCAAGCTCCAGCGTGCCCTGCTTGCCGAACATCTCCACCGCTCTGGCATAGACGTCCGAGCCGATCCGGTGCTGCTGGAACGAGTCGCGGGCGAAGGTAATGATCAGCGTGTCGCGGTCCGACAAGCGCAGGGCGTCTTCTTTGTTCTTGATCACGTCGATTACCGCCTGCGGAACCTTCGCGGCCCGGGCCGCCATCTCATGCCCGCTCCATTCGTATTGCTGGTCGAACTCGCGCGCGGCCACCAGGATCGCGACCTCATAGTCGCGCGGCTTCAGCACGCCATGAAAGCGCAGATATTGATTCAGCATTTGAATCGCTTCAGCTACCTTGGGGCTCTGCAGCGAAATCGCCGCCGGTCCGGTTGGCGTTACTGTCTTGCCTTCGCCCCCGGCCAGCATGTCGTAGATGCGCTTGCCGTCAGCATCCAGGCTGTCGCGCTGGACGTTCGGCAGGCGAGAGAACGATTGGGGATCGATATCCTTGGGGAGCGGCGCCTGAGCGGTTACCAGCGTGCCTAGCCCCCAAACCCCAATCCCTAACCCCAGCGCGAATCGTGCAGCCAGCGCGTTCATTCCCACCTCCAGCCCCGTAGCATACCAGAGCTCGTGAAAGAGCATACCAGCGCTTTTGCACTACAATGTTTATTGCGTTTGATGATAGCTTGTATCCGGCGTACGTAACTTGAGTATCTTTGCGAACGCCACATCTGTTGCATACAACGGCAAAATTCGGATCGTGTTGTCAGGAGAGAGAAATGGGCATTCTATGCCGAACCCAGATTATTTCAAAAGTCGTTAGCTCCTTACTGCTGCCCATCGCGGCTCTGGTGAGCGTTTGTGCGTACGGGCAGGGCGTGGTGGGAGAATTCGTCCCGGACGTCGGATTCGATCTGTCCGGCAACTGGAACCCGCTGCTGCACGAGGACTTCCTGGAACGAATTCCCGGTCCGGAGCTGGTGAATTATTCCGGCCTCCCTATTTCCGAGGGCTCCCGGCTGTGGGGAGAAAGCTGGAACTCTTCCCGTCTGACATTGCCTGAGCATCAATGCCAGGTTCACGTTTCTCCCTACATCTATCGCGGTCCGCTGCAAATGCGGTTCTGGGATGAAAAAGATCCGCAGTCGCAGAAAATCATCGCCATCAAGAATTACATCAGCACCTACGAGCAGACCCGCACTATTTGGATGGACGGCCGTCCGCATCCGCCGGCCTGGGCCGCTCATACCTGGATGGGTTTCTCCACGGGCAAGTGGGAAGGCAATATTCTGACGGTTTATACCACGCATATCAAGCAGGGCTGGGTGCGCCGCGACGGTCTTCCGGAGAGCGATCAGGCTACGCTGGTGGAACACTTCATCCGCCACGGCAATAACCTGACCCACGTCAGCATCGTTACGGATCCGGTATATCTCACCGAGCCGCTGGTGAAGTCCGAGGATTTCGTCCTGAACACCAACGCGGGCGGAAACTGGCTGTATCCCTGCGAAGAAGTGGAAGAAGTGGAAGGCCGGGCCAGAGGCGCGGTGCCGAATTATCTGCCCGGCCAGAACCCGTTCATCACCGAATACGCCAATATGTACCACTTGCCGCTGGTTGCCGCTTTAGGCGGCCCGGCGACCATGTATCCCGAATTTGAGAAAGTAATCAAGAACCCGCCTCCCACACCCTCCAACGTGTTTGAGAAGGACGAAATTCCGCCCATGGATTTGAAGAATGAGGCGCAGAATCCGAATCCAACCGACGGCGAAGTCCACGTTCTTCCGGTGCAGGGCAACATCTACATGCTGGTGGGCGCCGGCGGCAATATCACAGTCCAGGTGGGCGAGATGGGCGTCCTCATAGTCGACACCGGCCTGGCCCAGACCGCCGACAAAGTCATCGACGCGATTCATAAGCTGGCTCCCGGCAAGCCTCTGCAATACATCATCAACACCCACGTGCACGCCGATCACACCGGCGGCAATTTGAAGTTGCGCGCGGCGGGCGTCACCATCACCGGCGCCAATGTCACTGGCGATATCGCGGATGCTTCCAAGGGCGCGGCGATTATCGCTCACCAGGCCGTCCTCGATCGTATGAGCATGGCTTCTGGCAATCAGCCCGCGGCCCCCGCCGACGCCTGGCCCACCGACACCTTCCTGGGCGATCGCAAAACGCTTTGGTTCAACGAAGAACCGGTGGAGATTCTGCATGAGAAGGCCGCCCACACCGACGGCGATAGCATCGTGTTCTTCCGCCATTCGGACGTAATCAGCACTGGCGATATTTTTGTCACCACCGGTTATCCCTTTATCGATCTGGCCCGTGGCGGCAGCATTCAAGGCGAACTGGACGCGCTGAACAACCTGATGGACCTGGCCATCACCAAGCACGATGAAGAGGGCGGAACCTACATCATTCCCGGCCACGGGCGTTTGTGCGACCGCTGGGAATTGATCGAATATCGTGATATGGTTACTATCATTCGCGACCGCATCCAGGCCGACATCAAGAAGGGCATGACGCTGGAACAGATCCAGGCGGCGCGCCCCACCATGGATTACGACGCCCGATACGGCGCGGATAAAGGCTTCAATACCACGAACGAGTTCGTGGCGGCTGTGTACAAAAGTTTAGGCGGAAAGTAAATCCTGCATGCAGGATTTTGAAGTACGGTATATTATGAAATTTAGCCGGGAAGGATAAGCAAAAGGAACCCTATGAAACGAACACTGTTGTTCTTGGTTATCGCGGCGGCATCCGTGTTGAGCACCCAGGTAAACGTGTATGCGCACCACTCGTTTGCGGCCACTTATTTCGAGGATCAGAAAATCACCATTCAAGGCAAGCTGGTACAGTTCCTGTATCGGAATCCGCATTCGTTTGTGCACGTGGAAGCCCCCGATGACAAGGGCGTGATGCAGACCTGGGCGGTGGAATGGGGCGCCGGCGGCCAGTTGAGCCGCGATGGCGTCACGCGGGAATCGCTCAAGCCGGGCGACATCGTCGTGATCACGGGCAACCCGGGCCGCAATCCCGATGACCATCGCATTCGCATGCAGAGCATCACGCGTCCGTCCGACGGTTGGAACTGGAAGGGCGTCGTTCAGTAAGAACTGGACCACCCACCTCGACCGCGCTCGCTACCGAGCCGTGACCGTAAGGGAGCGGTCTTCCTGTTGCCATGACCCATCACCTACCTCGATGTAGGACCGCCTACAGCTTTTTGCTGGCTGCGGCGGTATGCCTGCCGGCGTTCGCCCAGGTGGATTTCACCGGCGAATGGGCGCCTCTTTATCATGAAGACGGGCCGGAGCGTCTCCCCGGCCCCGAACTGGGCGACTACACCGAGCTACCCATCAATGCCGCCGCGCGAATGGCCGGCGACACCTACGATGCCGACCGTATTTCGGTGGTTCCCGAGTATCAATGCCGTCCCCATGGCGGCGATTACTCCATGCGCGGTCTGGGGAACCTGCGAATCTGGCGGGAAATCGACCAAACATCCCAGAAGCTGATCGCATTTCACACCCATATGCTGGCTTGGGACAGCGAGCGCACCGTCTGGATGGATGGACGCCCGCACCCCCCCGATTACGCGCCGCACACCTGGCAGGGTTTCTCCACCGGCGTCTGGGACGGCAACATGTTGACCATCACCACCACCCATCTCAAGGTCAATTACATGCGCCGCAACGGGATTCCTCGCAGCGATAAAGCCGTATTCACGGAGCATTGGACGCGCCACGGGGACTACTTGACGGTGGTGACCGTCATTGAGGACCCCGTATATCTCACCGAACCTCTGGTGCGCAGCGACAACTGGTACGTGGATCCCGGCCAGAACATCGGCATCTTCGGATGCGAGTACGCGCCCGAAGTTCCCCGTCCGGAGGGAACCGTGCCGAATCATTTGCCGGGAAAGAATACCTACCTGCACGAATTCGCGGACTGGTACGGTCTGCCTTATGAAGCCACCCGGGGCGGCGCCGAGACTTTATACCCCGAATATCAGAAGAAGATCGCGAACGAGTATCATCCGCCGGACCACTGCCAGCGCTACTGCAAGTGCACCTCGTTGTTCGATTGCAACGTGACCTCAAAGTAATGATGCACACTAAGCTGAGCCGCGCGCGTAAGCAAGCGTTCCTTCTGTTTTTTGCCTCCGTCTGCTTCGCCCAGCCGCAAATAAACCCAGACACCGTCAAGCTGACCATGGCGCCCGTGCAAGGCAAAGTCTACGTGCTCATGGGCGACGGCGGCAACATCACGGTGCAACTGGGCAAGGACGGCGTAATGCTGGTTGACACCGGTTTCGCGCCGCTGGCTCCCAAAGCCATGGCGGAGATCCGAAAATTGTCCGATGGGCCCATTCGCTGGATCGTCAACACGCACGTCCACAACGACCATACGGGCGGGAACGCGGAAATGGCTAAGCTCGGCATGACGCTTGAGTCAATTGGGCCGCCCCGGATCGTCGCGCAATCGAACGTCTTGAACCGCATGACTACGCCGGAACCCGGCCAGCCCAAGATCCCCGAAGCCGCCTGGCCTAACGATGAATATTTCCTGCCCACCAAGGATTTTTTCTTCAATGGCGAGGCGGTGGTGGTTTATCATGTGCCCAACGCACACACTGACGGCGACAGTCTGGTGTTCTTCCGCCGCTCGGACGTGTTGAGCACCGGCGACGTCTTTACGCCCGGCAGCTATCCCATCCTGGACCTGGCGCGCGGAGGCAGCGTGCAGGGTGAAATCGACGCGCTCAACAAGATTATCGATATTACGGTCCCGGCGAAATATCAGGAAGGCGGCACCATGGTGATCCCGGGCCATGGACGCCTATGCGACGAAGCCGATGTCGTGGAATATCGCAACATGCTGACCATCATTCGCGACCGGTTTCAAGACATGATCCATAAGGGCATGACGCTGGAGCAAATCAAAGCCGCCAAGCCCACCTTGGACTACGATACGCAATACGGCTCCTCCACCGGATTTTGGACCACGGACAAGTTCATCGAAGCCGTCTACCAGAGCCTCAGCCAGAAGACCGTGAGCGAGAAAAAGTGATGCGACGCCTCGCCCCAATCGTCATTGTCTTGGCTTCGTTTTTTAAAATTGCGCCGCTGCTCGCGCAAGGTGTTCCACCCCCCTCCGGTATCGGCCCGCCGGGCGCGGCACAGCGGCAGAAATCGGCGCAAGCTGCTGCGCCTGTTGATTTTACCGGCTATTGGGTTTCCGTTGTTACCGAAGACTGGCGCTGGCGCATGGTGACGCCGATCAAAGGCGATTTCGCCAGCATCCCTCTAAACAACGAGGGACGGCGCGTAGGCAATGCCTGGGATCCGGATAAGGATACTGCCGCGGGCGAGCAATGCAAGGCCTACGGCGCGCCCGCGATCATGCGTGTCCCGGGCCGCGTCCACATCAGCTGGGCCGACGAGAATACGCTCAAGATCGAGACCGACGCTGGCACCCAGACGCGCCTGTTTCAGTTCTCGCCCCCTG
>CAVRZH010000106.1:0-16764 GCA_963725455.1 Bryobacterales bacterium | reverse complement strand
CGCGCCTACAGCTCGTTTCGATTTTGGTACTGGTTTAGTGCCTGAATCGGGGCGAGTGGCGTTGGCTTAAGCGAAAGCGGTTACAGTAAAAGCAACCCACTCGAAAGAGTGGGTTTTTCATTTTTGAGGAGATAGAACGATGATCATCTCGATGAAACTCCACTCGACGAAAGAGGAGATCGAGCAAGTGTGTGAGCGAATCCGGGATTTCGGTTACAAGATTCATGCGATCGAGGGCGAAGAGCGCGTGGTGATTGGCGCGGTTGGTACCGGCGACACCACGGTTTGCCTGGAGTCCGTGGAGGCCATGCCGCAGGTGGAAAAGGCCGTGCGCATCTCCGCGCCCTATAAGTTCGTCAGTAAGGAGTACCGAAGCGAGCGCACCCGCATTCGCGTGGCCGATTGCCAGATTGGCGGCGACGAGTTCATCGTGATGGCTGGCCCTTGCTCGGTGGAATCCGAGAAGCAGATCATGCAAGCCGCCGAGGGCGTGGCGCGAGCAGGCGCGAAGCTGCTGCGCGGCGGAGCGTTTAAGCCGCGGACTTCGCCCTACGATTTTCAGGGCCTGGAAGAAGAGGGGCTGAAGCTACTGGCCAAGGCCAAGCGCGCCACTGGCCTAGGGATCATCACGGAAGTGATGAGCGATCGGGACGTGGATCTGGTGGCCGATTACGCCGATGTTCTGCAGATCGGCGCGCGCAACATGCAGAACTTCGCCTTGCTGAAGACGCTCGGCAAATGCAATCGGCCGGTTCTGTTGAAGCGCGGCATGAGCTCCACCATCAAGGAACTTTTGATGTCCGCCGAATATGTGGTGGCGCACGGCAATCCCAACGTAATTCTGTGCGAGCGCGGCATCCGTACCTTTGAGACTGTCACGCGCAACACCTGCGATATCGCTGCCATTGCGGCGCTCAGCGAGCTGACGCACCTGCCGGTGATTCTTGATCCCAGCCACGCCACGGGAAAACGCAGCCTGGTACCTGCGCTGGCGCGCGCCGGGGTTGCGATCGGCGCGGACGGCCTGATCATCGAAGTGCATCCCGCGCCTGAAAAAGCGGTCAGCGATGGTGCGCAGTCACTGGATATCCCGACGTTCCATGCCATGATGCGATCGCTGACGCCGTATATCGATCTGTGGAAGGAATCGCGAGTAACCGAGACAGCCGCGGTGGTCTAGTTTGTTCTTCTTGCATCTGCGCCCGAGATTCTGGATCCCAGGCTTGTTGCTGGTGGTGGCGTGCGCGCTGGCTGTAGGAGTCTATTGGTTTCGAACGCGAGCGGCCGCCCATCCAGCCGATCTTGTCGCTTACCTGCCTGAGGCGGGAGCCAGCGTGATCTACATCGACGTGGACGCGCTGCGCCGCTCGGGCATGCTCGCTATGCTGGCGGGTTCGAAGACCGCCGAAGAGCCGGATTATTTGCAGTTCGTCCAGGAAACCAAGTTCGACTATCGCCAGGATCTGGACGCAGTGGCGGCGGCGTTGAAGGACGGCCGAATTTATTTTGCTCTGCGCGGCCATTTTCATTGGAACAGTCTGAAGGAATATGCCGCGCGGCAGAACGGATCCTGCCATAACGACTTTTGCGTCGTGCAGGGCAGCCAGCCCAATCGGCGCATTTCGTTTTATCTGCTCAAGCGGGATGTGCTGGCGATGGCGATTGGTCCGGACGATTTTGGCGCGTACCAAGTTGCGAGTCAGCCGGCCAAACCGGCGCTGGCGGAGCCGAAAGAACCGATGTGGGCCATTATCCCCGGAGCGTTGCTTCAAAGTGGCGCCTCGCCGCAGAGTATGGATGCCCTGCCGGCAGCCGCCAAAGCGTACATGCCCGCATTGCAAGGCGCGGATCAGATTGTGTTCAGTATCGGCGCAGCTCGCGATCAGCAACTGCAACTCGGCCTCCACGTTGCGTGTAAGGATGCAACCGCGGCCTCGGCGCTGCTTATTCAGTTTGAAACAACCACGAAAGCATTGCGGGACCTGCTGGCGCGCCAGCGTCAGAAGCCCGATCCGGCCGATCTCGGCGGAGTGTTGATGACTGGAACTTTTCGCCGCGACGAGAGGCAAGTATACGGTGCGTGGCCCATCCCGAAGTCCTTTGTCGACGCAATTGCCGGAAGCGTTCCTTAACAGGCTGCTAAAAAATGCCCGAAAAACGCTTGCTCACGCGCCACGACTCCCGGTCGTCTCCGGATGTGCCGCTGGCGCGCGGCTCATACTCGCGACTGCGTGTTTGCAGGTGCTTACCGAGCCGCGACCGTGAGGGAGTCGGGACCACGAAGACTTTTTCAGCATCCTGTTAGAGTTAGCGCGCGTACTAGAACCTTCGTAACTATCGGCTTCTGCACGCGAATGCGAAGATAGAATAGTTGACCCGCAGGAAACTCCTTTCGTTAATCCCAGTAGCTGGCTGTGCGCCTGCCTATGCCTTTGGCGTGGAGCCGAACTGGCTGGAGCGCACCTTCCATCGCGTGAAGTTGCCGTGCAAGAATCTCACTGGTGGCGTGCGGATTTTGCAGTTGTCCGATTTTCACGCTTCATCGGTGGTGCCGTTTTCATTGATCGAGAACGCCGTTGAGATGGGTCTGGAGACCAAACCGGACGTCATCTGCTTGACGGGCGACTTTGTTACCGATGCCTCGCCGTTCGATGAAGAGGAGTACGCCCGAATTCTTCGCCGCCTGTCCAGTGCGGCGCCGGTATTGGCAAATCTCGGCAATCACGATGGAGGCGCCTGGGGCGCAAAAGTCGGCGGTCTCAAGGATACTTCCCGGGTTCGCGCGCTTCTCCGGGCCAGCGATATTCCCCTGCTCCACAATCGGTCCGAAGTATTGCGAGTGCGCGACCAATCTATTCGATTTGCCGGAGTTCCGGATCTTTGGAGCGAGCGCATTGATGGCGACCGCGCGTTCGCCGATGTTCCAGCGGACGATCCTGCTATTCTACTGGCTCACAATCCCGACACCAAAGATGTGCTCGCCGATCGGCCGTGGGATCTGATGCTGAGCGGCCACACGCATGGCGGACAAGTGGTGTTGCCGATGTTGGGCGAGCGCTTCGTGCCGGTGCGCGATAAACGGTTCATTGCCGGGTTGAAAGCATGGCACGGCCGTCAGGTCTACGTTACGCGCGGCGTCGGAAATATTGACGGCGTGCGCGTGAACTGCCGTCCGGAAGTTACGGTGCTGGATTTAGCCGGCTGACGCCAGGCTACTTTTTCGCCTGCTCGTCTTCCTCTACCATCCGCTTGACGCGATCCAACTCCTGGCGCAGCCTCTTCTCGCGCAGCGCAATCGAGATCACGTAGATCATAATGATCAGCCAGGCGGCGGTAAAGCCGTAAAACATGAAGGTGAAGTTCTCTGAACTCATTCCTTCTCCTTAAAACGCGTGCGCATGCCGGCGCATCGCATCAATCTCCAGTTTCATGGCTTCCTGCCGGGTGCGGATCAGGATCAGCGCCGTTGACAGCATCAGCAGAGCCAGGAAGTTCCACCACAACGGGCTCTCCATGCCGGGAGCCATGCCGCCGCCACCGCGGATTTCGAGCACCGGACCGGGATGCTGCGTGCGGAACCATTCGATCGACTTCCATACGAGCACGATATCGACGCAGGCGAAAATGGACAACACCGCGGAGAGACGGGCGCGCGTAGTAGGATCGTCAATCGCGCGGCGCAGCATGAAATAGCCAAAGTAAATCAGCAGGCAGACGAAGTAGGACGTCAGGCGCGGATCCCAGGTCCACCAGATGCCCCAGATAATGCGGCCCCAGATGCTGCCGGTGACCAGCGTGATGCTGGCAAAGGCCAGCGAGACCTCGTTGATGGAAGCGGCGACGGAATCCAGACGCAGGTCTTTTTTGATCAAATAACCGATCGCCGAGAACATCCCGATGTAAAAGCCGGTGAACGATGTAATGGCGGCGGGCACATGGAAGTAAATGATGCGGAAGATGGCGCCCTGGCTGGCTTCATCGGGGACCTTGTAGAAGATGGTGTGCAGATTCCAAGCCAGAAGCAGGCCCGAGAGAACTGTCAAAGCCACGATGATTTTCAGACGCATGTACTCACCCCACTAAAACAATTTCTACCAGAGCTAAAGACAAAACGGTAAAGATGGCGTCGAACGCCACCAGAATACGAAACCAGATCAGGTTCTCGGCCAGCGGGCCGTTGACGATCAACACGCGGGTCAACTGGATGGCCCCCACCAGGGCGGGGATTAGCATCGGATAAATCAGCGTAGGCAGCATCAGCTCGCGCAAACGCAGATTCACGGTCATGGCGCTAAACATGGTTCCGATCACCGTAATTCCCCAGGTGCCCAACAGCATCACCAAGAATAACAGCGCCAAACGCTGCGGCAACCGGACATCATAGAAAATCGCGAAGGCCGGAAGGCTGATGCATTCCACAATGACGATCAGCACGTAATTGGCGAGGCATTTCCCCAGAAACAGCTCGGCCCCGCTAACGGGCGAAGCGAGCAGCGCGTCCAGACAATCGTTCACCAGCTCGCGCGCAAAACTGCGGTTGAGGATCAGGGTACCGGCGAAGGCGAAAATCATCCACAACAAGCCGCCCGCGATATCGCGGATTTGTTCCGGCTCCAGATCGAACGCAAAGCTGAAGAGCAGTAGAATCACGAGCGCAAAGGATATCGAAGCGTTCACAGCCTCCTTGCTGCGAACTTCCGAGCGCAGATCCTTGGCCGCAATCGCCAGCGTCCGGCGCAGGAACCTCATGCTTCTCCGTAGTGACGATAGAGCCAGCTCGGGATCTTCCAACATTTCCCAGGTGCGCGGGCCGCGATAGGCCAGTTTGCCGCGATTGATGAGCGCTACATCGGTGGCGAGTTCCAGCGCTTCGCGCAGTTGGTGCGTCGACATGATGATAGTCTTGCCTTCGGCGAGGGCGGATTTCAGAAGGTCCTGCAACACCGCGATGGCGCGATCATCCAGGGCGGTGAAAGGCTCATCCAGCAACAGCAGCGACGGCCGATGCAGGAAGCAGCGCGCGATGGCCAGGCGCTGGCGCATGCCGCGCGAGAACTCACGCACCAGGCCGTCACGCACGCGGTCCAGGCCGGTTCGCTCCAGCCATTCCGTGGCGGTGCGGCGTGGGTCATCTAGCCCGTAAAGCTCCCCGAACATGTGCAGATTTTCGAAAGCGGAAAGCTCTTCGTAAACTCCGATGCCGTGGCCCAGGATGCCGATGCGCTGTCGCGTGCTTCCCGCGCGCGTGTCTTTTCCGAGAATGGTGACGCGTCCCCGCGCGGCTTTCGACAGGCCGCCCAGGATGCGCAGCAATGTGGTTTTCCCCGCTCCATTGCGGCCCAGCAGCGCCAGGCACGCGCCACCGTCGACGCTGAAGGAAATGTCGCGCAGCGCGGGATAATCGCCAAAATACTTCCACACTCCGTCGATTATCACCGCGTTCGCCGCCGGCATGATTCCTTTACATTCCTTGCACTAGGGCTTTCCAGGAGCGCCCACGACGCGGATGCCCAGTTCCCGCAGTACCTTCTCGGGAACGCTGGACGGCGCTTCGCACATCAGATCGGTAGCGCGCGCGGTTTTGGGGAACGGAATTACCTCGCGAATGGATGTTTCGCCTGCCAGGATCATCACCAAGCGGTCCAGGCCCAGGGCAATTCCTCCGTGCGGCGGCGCGCCATATTCCAGCGCCTCCAGCAGAAAGCCGAAGCGCCGCTTGGCTTCGTCGTCCGAGAATCCCAGCGCGGAAAACACTTTAGCCTGCACGTCGCGACGATGAATACGAATGGAGCCGGAGCCCAGCTCAGTGCCATTCAGCACCACGTCATACGATTTGGCGCGACAGCGCGCCGGATCGCTGGTCAGCTTTTCGATATCTTCGTCGTGTACCGAGGTGAACGGATGATGCGCCGCGTTCCAGCGGTTTTCTTCCGCATCCCATTCGAACATCGGAAAGTCCACCACCCAAAGCGGCTTGAAATTGGTGGGATCCAAGAGCTTGTGGCGATCGTTATATTTCTGGCCGGCAAACAAACGAAGCTGCCCGCAGGCTTGATAGAACGTCTCTTCGGGGCGCTGCCCTTGCGGCGGTCCAGGCCATCCGGCGATGAGCAGTAAGTCATCGTCCGCGGCGCCCGACGCAGCGCGCGCCTGTTCCACCAGCTTGGGATCCAGCTTCTTCAAATCATCGTAAACCCGCAAGCCGCGCTCGGTTCCATATTCCTTCAGTTCGTCGCGCTCTTTGCGGCTGAGAGCGCCTGTCTTCGGAATGTGGATCGCCACCGGCGGAAATGTGACGCCCAAGCTGAGCTGCCAGCTTTCGCCCAACACATGAAATGGAGGCAGGCGAAGGTCCGGTTTATCGCTGCCATAGGACCGCATGGCCTGCGCATAGGTGAGCCTCGGGAAGTCGCCCTCGATTTTGAAGCCGGCGACCTCAAACACGCGCTTCATCATCGGCTCCACAACTTCGTAAATGCGCTCCTGCTGAGGGAACGACATTTCCAGATCGATTTGCGTGAACTCCGGTTGGCGATCCGCGCGCAAATCCTCGTCGCGGAAACAGCGCACGATCTGGAAATATTTCTCGTAGCCGCTCACCATCAAAAGCTGCTTGAATATCTGCGGCGATTGGGGCAGCGCGTAAAACGACCCAGGCTGCACGCGGCTGGGCACCAGATAATCGCGCGCGCCTTCGGGCGTGGAGCGCGTCATGAACGGCGTTTCGATTTCGAGAAAGCCCTGGCCGTACAGGAACTCGCGCACCGCGAAACTGATCTTCGAGCGCAGCATTATGTTGCGCTGCATATGCGGGCGGCGCAGATCCACGTAGCGATATTTCAGGCGCGCGTCTTCCTTCACGTCGACGGTTTCTTCCATCGGGAACGGAGGGGTTCGCGATTCATTCAAGATCCACAGCTTGGCCGCTACCAGCTCCACTTCGCCGGTCTCCAGCGAGGCGTTCACCGTCTCCGCCGTCCTTTTGACCACTGTTCCTTCCACGCCGATCACATATTCGGATCCCAGCAGCTCGGCCTTGGCGTGCAACTCGGCGCCGGCCTCCGCGCGAAACACGATCTGCGTCACTCCATCGCGGTCCCGCAGATGGACAAAGAGCACGCCCCCGAGATCGCGGCGGCGATGCACCCAGCCCATCAGCAGCGCGGTTTTCCCCACGTCCGAGGCCCGCAACTGGCCGCAGCTATGCGTGCGGCGCAAGTCTCCCAAGAAATCTAACGGTACCTGCTCAGGCATTCTTTCACCTTTTCGAGGAGCAATTCACGACGAATCTGCACTTGCACCTGGCTCTCCATGTCTTTCATTGATATTTCGCCCGCGGCGGTCTCGTTCTCGCCGCAAATCAACGCCACCCGCGCGTTCAGCTTGTTCGCGACCTCAAATACCTTCTTCAATTTCCCCTCAGCCACTTCCACGCGAACCCCGTGGGCACGCAGTTCCGCGGCCGCGTTCGCCGCAGCCCGTTGCGTGGTATCGCCTGCTGTAAAGGTAACGATCACGAGCGGATCTTCCTTCCCCTGCGAAGTCGCCTCCAGGCTCATTACCAGGCGATCCTCGCCGATGGAAAACCCGATCCCGGGGGAATGCACCCGCGAGCCGAGCGATTCGGCCAGCCCGTCGTAACGTCCTCCGCCCAGCACCGAATTCTGCGCGCCCAGGGAGCCGTGCACAATCTCAAACGTCGTGCGCATGTAGTAATCCAGGCCGCGCACCATCCGGGGACGGATTTCGTAGGCAATCCCCCGGTCATCCAGGTGCGATTTCACCGCGTTGAAATGCGTGCGGCACGGTTCGCACAAATGATCCTGAATGGATGGAAGGGCGTTGATCATGTCCTGATCTTCGGGCACTTTGCAATCCAGCACGCGCAACGGATTGGTTTCGGCGCGCCGCTGGCAATCGTCGCACAGGCGCGAGGCCACATCCTGCAACTTTTCCTTCAGCAGTGCGACATACTGCGGCCGGCAATTCTGATCGCCTACGGAGTTGATCAAGAGCTGAAAGCCTTCTAAACCCGCCCGGCGCAACAGATCGATCACCATCTCGATCACTTCCGCATCCACGGACGGCGATTCCGATCCGATAGCCTCCGCGCCAATCTGATAAAACTGCCGGTAACGGCCTTTCTGCGGACGCTCACGCCGGAACATGGGGCCGATATAGTACAGTTTCTGCAGCCCCGGCTTTTGATCCAGGCGGTGCTCGATGTAAGCGCGCATGACGGACGCCGTGGCTTCCGGTCGCAAAGTGAGCGAACTTCCGTCGCGATCTTCGAACGTATACATCTCTTTACTAACGATGTCGGTCTCCTGTCCAACCCCGCGCGCGAACAGAGCCGTTTCTTCCAGGATCGGAGTGCGGATCTCCTGGTAGTTGTAAACTCGAAACACATCGCGAGCAACAGCTTCCACCTGGTTCCAGACAGCGCTGGAAGGCGGAAGGATATCGCGTGTGCCTTTGACTGCTTTAATCATCAAACTGGTCACTCGATCGCCGACGCCGAGCCACGGCCGTGAGGGAGTGGTCTGCTAACCGCTTGCTCACGCGCGCGGCTCGGTTAGGGAGTAGGTCCTTCAAGCCGGCTCGTCCCGGTAAATCCGCGCAGCTTCCACGTAACGGTCGGTATTCTGGCGAAAACGCTCGCGCTCTTCCTCGGTAACGGAGCGCTTTACCTTGGCGGGCACGCCCATCACCATGCTCAGCGGTGGAATCTCGGCGCCTTCCGGCACCACGGCGCCCGCCGCAATCACCGATCCTTTTCCAATCTTGGCGCCGTTCAAAACCACGGCGGCGATTCCGATCAGGCATTCATCCTCGATGGTGCAGCCGTGCAACATCACCATGTGGCCCACGGTGACGCGATTGCCGATATGCAAAGCAAATCGCCCCGCGTCGCAGTGCAAAACCGAATTGTCCTGAATGTTGGTTTCATCCCCAATGCGAATCACATTGACGTCGCCGCGCGCGGTGACATTCGGCCAGATGCTGGAGCGTTCGCCGATTACCACGTCTCCAATCACCTGCGCGCTCTGATCGATGTAAGCGGAAGCGGCGATCTTGGGTACGATGCCGCGATAGGCACGAATCATGACTGCGGTGTAAGACTAAATCGTAACACACGGCCATCCACGAATCAGATTCGCTGGATGCCTTTAAAATTGACTCGAAACATCCCTCCTTGTGCGACCATCTCTAAGACAGTGAAACTAAGTGTGACGAAACGACTTCTGCTCTCCCGCGGCGCGTTGCCATCTGCCAGAATAGGCATGAACACCGTTGCCAACCTTTCAATCGGAGACTCATAAAATGCAATTGCGCGTGCTCGCATTTGTATTGGCCGGAGGCAAAGGCACTCGCCTCTACCCGCTGACTAAGGAGCGGGCGAAGCCTGCCGTTCCCTTCGGAGGTCGATACCGAATTGTCGATTTCGTCTTGAGCAACCTGATCAACTCAGGCATCTACTCCATTTACGTCCTGGTTCAGTTCAAGAGCCAGTCGCTACTGGAGCATCTGCGGGAAGGCTGGGAAGCGTCCAGCTTGCTGCGCAACCATTTCATCATTCCGGTTCCGGCGCAGATGCGATCGGCCGGCGAAGATTGGTACCGTGGCACGGCCGATGCCATCTACCAGAACATCAATCTGATTGAGCAGGCCGAGCCGCACGTGGTGGCCATCTTTGGCGCCGATCATATCTATCGCATGAACATCCGCGAGATGATCGAGTTTCATATCGATCGCGGCGCGCAGGTCACCGTATCCGCCATCCCGGTCGAGAAAGAACAGGCCGCCGAATTCGGCGTCATTGAGACGCGCGAAGACGGGTTGATCAACGGCTTCCATGAGAAGAAGCCGGACGCTCCAACCATGCCCGGCGACCCCAACCGCGTCTATGCGTCCATGGGGAATTATTTGTTTTCCACCAAGCTTTTGCTGGATGAATTGCGCGTGGACGGCGAGAAGGAGAACAGCTCGCATGATTTTGGGCGCGACATTCTCCCGGGCCTGATCGGCCGCGCCGACATGTACGCTTACGATTTCCAGACCAACCGGATTCCGGGCGATCCGGCCGGAGCACCGGTCTACTGGCGGGATGTCGGGACTCTCGACGCGTTCTTTGATGCCAATATGGACCTGCGGTCCGTGTCGCCCGAGTTAAATCTTTACAATCGCCAGTGGCCGCTTCGCACCGCCGGCTATTTCGATGCCCCGGCGAAGTTCATCTTTGATAGCGATGGCCGGCGTGGCGAGGCCTTGGATTCCATTGTCTCCGGCGGAAGCATCATGTCCGGCGGCCTGGTCCGCACTTCCGTGATCGGGCGGGGCGTGCGCGTCCACTCTCACGCTACCGTGGAGGATTCCATTATCTTCGACAACTGCGACATTGGCCGCCGCGCCCGCGTCCGCCGGGCCATTCTAGATAAGAACGTGCGTGTTCCGCCGGATACGTCCATTGGATTCGACCTGGAACGCGACCGCCAGCTTTACCATGTGACTGACAGTGGAATCGTCGTGGTGGAAGGCTACCGGTCGCCGGTCGACATCGCCAGTATGAATCTGTAAACCGCAAGCACGCCGAGTGCCAAAACTCGCTATTCGCGGCCAAATTCAGCCATAAAAAAGATCCATGTAACGAGTTACTCAGGTTTGGGGTCGAACTATTGAGATGATGTCCACAGTTGATCCCCTCGAAGAGACTACCGCTGTCTTGAACGGCGTTCCTGCTGCTGAGATTCGATCGCAACTGGATCTCATTCTTCGAAGCCGTGCTTTCATACAATCGCATCGCATCCGCCGTTTTCTGCAATTTGTGGTTGAAGAAAGTCTGCTTGGCCAGCCACATCGGCTGAAGGAATATCTCATCGGGCTCGAAGTATTCGACCGGCGAGAGGCTTTCGATCCCCGCGTGGATTCGATTGTTCGGGTCGAAGCGCGACGCTTGCGCTATAAGCTGGACGAGTATTACCGGAGCGAAGGCCGCGAAGATGGAATCCGGATCGTGCTGCGCAAGGGCAGCTATGTTCCGATTTTCGAATATCGAAGCGCCGCCAATGGCGTCAGTCCCGTCTCCCCGCGCCGCAGCATGGAGATCGCGCTGATTTCTCTAATAAACGCTGCTTCGGACTCGATTGCGGCGGAGGCGGGTGCGGCGGCGGACGAGATTCAGCGGCGATTGGCGCACATACTCATCAAGGAAGGCTGCTTCCAAGTCACGGTGAAGCCGCACAGCCAGGCGGCCGGAGAAGGCGCGTCCGATGGCGCTGCTTCTGAAAGCACAGTGCCGGGCATTGCGGTTTCAAATAGCGCCGTGTCCAGCACAGCCGATTACATCGTCGAAGGCAGCATGGCGTTTCAAGAGGATGGTTTCCACCTTCTGTTGCAATTGCAGCAAGGCGCGGATGGCTCCTACATTTGGTCCGAAGCAACCGATGGCCGGCTCCACGATTTGTCCTGTGTCGATCATTTAGCGCAGCAATTGGTGCGGGATCTGGCCGCTCCGGCTAGAGAAGGGGTGGTCGCCCGGCGGCAATCGGAGCGCAAGGAAAGCTGGGATGCTTATTTGCAGGGCCGCTATCACTGGAAGCTAGGCACGCCGGACAGCATTCGCGCCAGCGTGGCGTTCTTCACGCGAGCGGTGGAATCGGATCCCAACTACGCGGCGGCCTGGGCCGCACTGTCGGAAGCCTTGCTGGTTAGCTGCTTGTTTGGGTTACTGCCGCCCAGCGATTCCGATACCCGGATGAAAGAAGCAGCATTGCGAGCCACTTCCCTCAATCCATCGCTGCCGGAGGCGCATGTCGCGCTCGGTGCAGTCCTGTCTCTGCTGGATTGGGATTGGGCCGCGGGCGAAGAAGAACTCCAGAAGAGCATTCAGTTGGATAAGAGCGATCCGGTGGGCCACCTGGCGTACGGTATTCAACTGGCCTGCCGCGGGGCGCAGGAAGCGGCCGTAGCCGAAGTGGAGCGCGCGCTTGAGGTTGATCCCGCCTCTCTGTTTCCCAATTTCGTTTTGGGATGGATGTATGGCGTCTGCCACCGGTTTGACGAAGCCGTGGCCCAACACACCCTGGTCTCGCGCTTGGCTACCGATTACGGGCTGCCGCATCTCGGGCTAGGGATGGCTTACGCCGGCAAGGGCCAGTTCACCGATGCAATCGCACATCTTACGAATGCATCGCAGATGAAGTGCGGATCTCTGTTGCACGGCCAAATGGGTTATTGCTATGCGATGGCCGGGCGCCGCGATGAAGCCCAGCGCGAACTCGGAATCTTGAAGACTCGGTCGGAGGCCAACTACGTGTCCTCCATGAGCTTCGCTGCAATCTACGCGGGGTTGGGTGACGACCAGGAAGCGCTGAACTATCTGGAGCGGGCCATGGAGGTTCGCGATACATCGCTTCCGGTACATCTGCTGAGCACCGAGTTTGACCACCTCCGCGATCACCCGCAATTCCTGGAGTTGCGTGCCCGGATCGGCTTGCCGCAATCCGAACTGGCTCATAGTGGAGCCTAAAAAACTACACGGCTCACGGGCTAGTTTGGCCGAGCTGATAAAATAACGTCATCAGCGTGGATCAGATCGGCCGATATCGGATTCTGGACGAGCTCGGCCGTGGAGCGACCGGCGTGGTTTATCGCGCCCAGGATCCCGCCATCGGCCGGATCATCGCCATTAAAACCATCCGGTTGTCGGATTTTACCGACGCCTCCGAACGAGAACGCCTGCGTGAACGCCTGTTTCGTGAAGCGCAGTCGGCCGGGATGCTGTCGCACCCCAATATTGTCACCATCTACGACATTGCCGAGGAAAATGGGCTGGCCTATATTTTCATGGAGTGCGTGGATGGGCCGCCGCTCGAAAAAGTCCTGAACGGCGCCGAACCCATTCGGAGCGAAGACGCGCTTTCCATTCTGCAACAGACCGCCACCGCGCTCGACTACGCACACCAGAAAGGCATCGTTCATCGCGATATCAAGCCGGCCAATATTCTGATACACGAGCGTACCCACGCCAAGATTACCGACTTCGGCGTAGCAAAAATCATGTCGCAGCAGATGACCCAAAGCGGCGTGATGATGGGGACGCCCAATTACATGTCGCCTGAACAGGTGCAGGGCCATGCCGTGGACGGGCGAGCGGACCAATTTTCCCTGGCAGTAATTGCATACGAAATGCTGACCGGTGAAAAGCCGTTTCTGGCCGACCAGCTTCCGGCGCTTTTGTTCCGCATCGTGCGCGAGGATCCGGTGCCGCCGCAGCGCCTGAATCACACCATCGGAGCGCAGGTGGAAGCGGTGCTGAAAAAGGCGCTGGCCAAAGGCGCGAACGATCGCTACGGCACTTGCAGCCAGTTTGTGGATGCTCTGGCGGCCGCGCTGCAGGCCAGTCCAGGCTGGCGCCCCTTGCCCAGAAGCAGCGCGCACAGCATGCCGACTATGGCGGGGGTGGTGGCGGATATTAAGCCAGCCGAGATTCATCCCGCCCAGAGCCTGCCGGTGCAGGCTCCGCCGCCGGCTCCTCCGGAACCACCAATTTTGCGGGGGCCCCAGAATTGGGAGACCCAAGCGCCGAGCCTGTTCCGCGAAGAAGAAGCGGAGCCGCGCAGCCCTTTGCTGAAGAGCCTGGTGTGGATGCTGGTAGGTATTGGATTGGTGGGATTGGTCCTGTTCGGCGCGCAGAAATATCTGTTCAACCGAAACTCCGAGCCGGCCGCGACGGACTCGCAGACGTCAGTAGCTTCGCCGCCAAACGGACCAGCGCCGAATGGACAGGCGTTAAACGGGCAGGCGGCTGACAATTCGTCCAAGCCCAGCCCGGTGGGACAGCCACAATTTCAGGACGGTAGTGCGAAAGCAATCCCGTCTACGCAAGCACCGCCGGAAGCCACTGCTCCTCAGACGTCGCCGCCAACACAGCAATCTTCAACGCAGGCCCCGACGCAAACAACCGCTTCGGCAGCCGGCCAGACGCCGCCGGCTTCTGAAAATCCAGTCCCGCCTGCCGCTACGTCACCGGAAGAAGGGCAAACGGCAACGGGCCGGGCGAAACCCGAGCGTGTCTTATCGCCGAGACCCTCGGCTGCGACTGCGCCGGCCCCAATTGCGCCAACTCCAGGGGCGGGACAGAGCGTGCAATTTTTGACTGAGCCACCCGGCGCGCAGGTGACGGTGGATGGCAACTCGTCGCTGGCCTGCAAGACGCCGTGCATGCTACCGCTCACGGGCGGGCGGCACGCGGTGACCGTACAACTCGCCGGGTATCGTCCTTACCCGCGGGTATTCAACGTACCGCAAGACGGCGACCTGTTCCTCAAGCTCAGCAAAGCCTCGGGCACCGTGAGTGTCACGTCGCAACCTCCCGGCGCGACCATCGAACTGGACGGAGCCGTGGAGGGCAAGCGCACGCCGGCTGTGTTTAATCTGGCGCCGGGCACCTATCACGTCAAGGTGTCGCGCAATGGGGCATCCATCGAATTTGACGTTCAAATTCGCGACGGCGAATTTATCACTAAGCGAGTTGATTTTTGAATACACGGCACGCGAGTAAGAAAACGGCGGGGAGGAACGATCCGCCCCGCCGCTGTTGAGTTTCGCGAACGATATTTTTCAGTTGTTTCTTACATAACCCACAGAGTGACCCCGGTCTGGCTTGTTATGGCGGTACCGCCGCTGCCAACAGTAACCGTAACCGGATATGCCGCAGCCGAGCCGGTGCCTACCGAAGCGGGTACTTGAACGTTGATTTGATAAAGGCCCTCGACAGCACCGGAAACAAAGCCGGCGTAGGTGATTTTATAGGTGGCCGTCGCGGCGGTGACTGCAGCCGTTGCGGCGCCATAAAAGGTAACGGTAATCAAGCTGGTTGCCGACGTATCCGTTGACAGGAAGCAAGGCGCGGTGATGCCGGTGTTCAGCTCGGACGGATTAATGACGGCTCCGTCAATGGATGTCCAAAGAGGCGAGGGCACCGTGTAGGTGGAGGCTTGCTGGAACGTTCCCGCTACGAAAGTGGACAAGTACGGTGTGTCAACGGTGTCCAGGTAGCCAGTGGGCGCAGTTGTGGCGGTGCCGGCGACAGCCGCACCCGAAGTGACGGTACCGAGAGGAGCGATACAATCGCTGCTCCAACTCGTGACGCTAGGAGCGGCAATGTTGGCGACGTTGCTATCCGGCGTACCCAAGCCGGTCATAAAGATCGCAACGGTGTCGGTTCCTGAAACAGCCGGGGCGCTCTGGCTGTTCAAGATGAACGTCGTGGCGTCCGTGATGGCGCCCTGCCCTTGGCCGTTGGATTCAATGGTGAAGATTCCAGGGTCCTGGAGAGCGGCGGTGATCAAACTGGGCACCGATATAGCAGTAGCGGCCGTGGCGGGCGCAACCAGGTCATAACCCACGGTCACGTTCACGCCGGTCGCGTTCAGCGTGGCAAGTGCCCCGGGAACCAGGACGTTGATCTGGTTATTGGTGGCGAAAAGAATGTAGCCAGGCAGAAAAGTGGCCGGCGTGCCAGGTTTCGAGAACGAAACGGAGACCTTATGCGTCCCGTCCGGGCTGACAAAAATTGGAAATCGCTGGAAGACCGGATCGGGAGCGCCCAGCAGGACGCTGTTCGCGCCGGTGCAGCCCGCACAGAAATTGGTGCCGAAGATGCTGATGATATCGTAGGGGGCCACGCCCGGGCTGGCGCTTTCCACAAAAGAAGAAGCGCTGGTAATTTGAGTGATGATGGGAGCGGCGGTCACTGCGATGGTTTGCGTTCCGTTGGTCGTCGCCGGCGCGGTGGGCGTAGCTCCATTGTTTACACCAATCAGCACGGCAGTTGTGCCCGCTGTAGCGAAAGGTACTCCGGTCGCGAGGTATGGAACGGTAACGGTCAGGTAGTTCGGGCTCAGCACCGTGACATCGGCGGTCGGAACCATTGTGGCTCCAGCCAAATTGGCTCCCACGAAAACCTTCGTTTTGTAAATTCCGGTCCCCGAGACAAAGTTGGTGCCATGCAGAACCAGAGTCACCGTGCCGGGTACTTGCGGACTCGGCAGCAGAGGCACTATGTTCGGAGACACTGAAGTCAATGTGGGCGGGGCGGCACTCACCAGAATCGCGACAGGCAGGATCACCGCGTTTTGGCCCGCTGGCGTGATGGTGATGGTAGCGGTTAGTGTATCGCCAGGCAACGCGTTTTGAGTCGTGGCGGCGGCGGAGGCGGCGAAAGTAACTACTGTACCCCAGCTATAGGCGATGCCATTCCCGGAAGTGGTCAGCCACCCGGTACCCGAAACTCCGCCTATAACGCCCTCCGGTGTAGTATTGCTGTTGACGCCCACTGTGAACGGGAGAGGCAATCCATTGCTCGAAACCACGGTGAGAGACAAGGTAGGTGCTGCCGCACCAGCTATATAGTTCACCGGATTCAGCACATTAATTCCACCTTGCACGCTTAACGTGGGGGTGGCGGATTGCACTTCAATCGTTACCGTCACCGTAGCGGACGTGACTCCCGTGGACTTGATCTGAACGGTGGTCGTGGAAAGGCCCACTGGCAGAGTAGTCCACCCAGGGCTCGGAGAGAACGTGATTACGGTATCGGTAGAGGTGGTGTCGAGGGTACTGCCCGACATGGGTGTCACCGATAGCCAGGCGACAGTGGGCGCGGTGACGGTGTAAAAAAGTCCCGAACCGGTTCCAACGGATACATCCGTCGTGCCGCTGGAAGAGCACACTGAGCCTTGTGTGCAGGTTAGGTTGACG
>CAVRZH010000105.1:0-11696 GCA_963725455.1 Bryobacterales bacterium | reverse complement strand
GCCCCGCGGCATCGTCTCCGCTGTTGACGATGCGCAGGCCGGAAGTGACCTCGTCGATGGTTTGGTTTTGGAAGGTTTGGTTGGCAGCCAGATAATTCTGGGCCTGCAAAGAAGCTACGTTGGTGAGAATACTAAAAGACGAACCCATTGCATTTCTCCTTAGATTTGAGCACTCGAGATCCTGGACCTTCAGGATCCGGGGCACCTTTAGCGCCCTCGCTTTAGCGCCCTTGCTTTAGCGCCCTTGAGAGGCTGATCCACAAAGACGCGGACCAATTGCAGGGAACCGCCGCCGGTAGACTACGGCTTCCACTGCTAGGCTTCCCGCCCGGGTTGATCGGAGCCTCTCTCAGTGCTCAAGATGCTTATCGGGGAGCGGACTAGATTCTTGAATTCAAGGGCGCAGTTTATTGAGCGCCTGCTTCCAGTCCTTTAAGGACACGCCACTAGCCGCTTGGGTGTTCTGGTCCTTTGTGATCTTCAGTTCCTTGCGCAACACCACGGTTTCCTTGGGCGCGCGAATGCCGATCTTGGCGCCTTGGTGCGTGATCGCGAGCAACTCAATCTCGATTTCGTCGCCGATGAGCACGCACTCGCCCGCGCGGCGCCTGAGGACTAACATGCTTCCTCCGCCGCATTGGTAATCGCCATTTGATTGGCGATGGGATGCTGGTGCGAATAAAGTGAGTCGCGACGAATAGCCTGCAGCCCGCGGCGCGTCTTGACGTTGAGCACAATCGGCGCCATTAAATTGGCGGTTGCCAGCAATTGGTCGTGCAAAGCAACCAGAGCCAGCACCATTACCTCGCCGCCTACCACCGGCTGGCGTCGCGCATCCAGTCCCAGATCTTCCAAATCCTCGGGGGCGATTGCCAACTGATAGCTCTTGTCCACCCTCAGGATGGGCAGCGCCGCAAAGCACAGGTCGGCTCGCGCCATGCTCTGCAGGAAAACGAGCGGCGCACCTTGCGATGCGTCTCTGTTTTGTGCGTCTCCCGTAGGGGCTTCAATGAGCACAAAGCTCTTCTCTTCCTCAAAGGCAGGCAAGCCCTGAGGAAAATCGCACACCGAGCCCTCGGCGCAGGGCAAGGTTCCGAAGTACTTCGTGTTGACCGCAAGCATCCGTCAGGACGGCTTGCAAGTGGCGTGCCACGAAACGCGATCGCGATCAGCCCAAATTTGCGATCACGGTGTCGGTAAATTCGCCGGTCGACGCGCTGCCGCCCACGTCCGGCGTTAAGTGCTTCTGCTCTGCGTAGACGCGCTCAACCGCGCTCCGCAATCGCTGGGCCGCGGATAGTTCGCCCAGATGAATCAGCATCAGCACGCTCGACAGGATCAATGCGGTCGGGTTGGCGATGCCTTTTCCCGCGATATCGGGAGCGCTGCCATGTACCGCCTCAAATACAGCGATCTGATCGCCCATGTTGGCGCCGGGCACCACGCCCAGTCCGCCGACCAGGCCTGCCGCCAGGTCCGAAACTATATCGCCATACAGGTTCGGGAGCAGCAAAATATCGAAGGTTTCGGGCCGCATCACCAGCTGCATCGACGCATTGTCGACAATCAGCTCCTGGTAGGCGATGTCGGGATAGTTCTGCGACACTTCGCGGCAGCAGCGCAGGAACAGCCCGTCGGCCAGCTTCATGATGTTGGCCTTGTGGATGGCGGTCACCTTCTTGCGCCCGGCTTTCTTGGCGAAGTTGAAGGCATATTCGGCAATATGAATGGACGCCACGCGGGTGATCACCTTCAGGCTGGTGACCACGTCCTTCACCACCTCATGCTCCAGGCCCGAATATAAGTCCTCGGTATTTTCGCGGAAGATCACCATGTCGATCTTCACGTCGTCAAAGCGCGTCTTCAGGCCCGGCAGAGAGTGCACCGGCCGCACGTTGGCGTAAAGATCGAAATGCTTGCGCAGCGCCACGTTGACGCTCTGGAAGCCCCCGCCGATGGGCGTAGTGACCGGGCCTTTCAACCCCACGTGCGTGCGCTCCATGGATTCAATCACATGGGGCGGCAGCACCTGTCCGGATTTCGCGATGATACTGGCATTCAGATCGGCACGCTGCCAGCTAATGGAAACGCCAGTGGCGTCGACCGCGCGCATGGCTGCTTCGGCCACTTCGGGCCCGATGCCATCGCCGGGTATTAACGTTACAGGATAAGACACGTTTACTATTGTAAAGTGCCTCGGATCAATCGCGCGCTGATCAGCGTCACCGACAAGACCGGCGTCGTGGAGTTCGCCCAGGGATTGCGCGATCTGGGTGTAGAGATCGTCTCTACCGGCGGGACGGCCAAGGTGCTGGAAGCGGCCGGGGTGCCGGTGCGGGAAGTGTCCGAACTCACCGGTTTTCCCGAAATGCTGGATGGCCGGCTGAAAACCATCCATCCGCGCGTGGCGGGTGGGGTGCTCGCCATTCGCAGCAACGTCGAACACATGCAGTCACTGGTCGCGCACGGCATCCCGCTGATCGACATGGTGGTTGTGAATTTGTATCAGTTCGAAAAAGTGGCCGCCAAGCAGGGCGTGCCTTTGTCGGAGCTGATCGCGAACATCGACATCGGCGGTCCCACGTTGATACGCGCGGCGGCCAAGAACTATCAGGATGTCGCGGTGGTGGTGTCGCCGGACGATTATCCAGCAGTTCTGGAAGAGCTGCATGAGCGCGAGTGCCTTTCAGAACCCACGCTGTGGACACTAGCCAAAAAGGCTTTCGCGCTAACGGCGGCGTATGATCGTGCCATCAGCGCGCGCCTGGCGCGAGTGGGCGCCGAAGATGAGTCCGGATTGCCTGCCTTTCTCGACATTCGCGCGCCGCGCGCTCTGGATTTGCGCTACGGCGAGAACCCGCATCAGAAAGCCGCGCTTTATTCCAACCGGCAGGGCGGCATCGCGGGCGCCGAGCAGTTGCAGGGCAAGGAACTCTCGTACAACAACCTGGTGGACCTGGACGCTGCCTGGCAACTTGTCCGGGAGTTTGAGCGGCCGGCGTCAGCGGTCATTAAACATACCAATCCCTGCGGATGCGCCGAAGGATCTACGCTGGCCGAGAGCTATCGGCGGGCGTTTGAAGCCGACCCGGTGTCCGCTTTCGGCGGCATCCTGGCGTTTAATCGTACAGTGGATCGCGAGACTGCTGAAGAGATCGCGAAAACGTTCGTGGAAGCCATCGCGGCGCCCGGTTATGACGCCGCTGCTCGCGAATTGCTGGCGGCCAAGAAAAACTTGCGATTGCTGGCTGTCTCCCGCGCGCCGGAGGAGTCGGTTGTGAAATCCATCAGCGGCGGCTATTTGGTACAGACTCCCGATACGCATCGGTTAGAGCGGGCCGGCTGTACCGTAAAGACCGACCGTGAGCCGACAGAAGAAGAATGGCGCGCGCTCGAATTCGCGTGGAAGGTGTGCAAACACGTAAAATCGAACGCGATTGTTTACGCGCGGGAGGGGCAGACCGTCAGCGTCGGGGCGGGGCAGATGAGCCGCGTGGATGCAGTGAAAGTCGGGGCCATGAAAGCGCTGCTCCCGCTCACAGGCACGGTGCTGGCCTCGGATGCATTTTTTCCGTTTCCCGATGGTGTCGAAGAGGCCGCCAAGCACGGCATCACTGCGGTGATTCAGCCGGGAGGCTCGGTGGGCGACGACAAAGTAATCGCCGCTGCGAATCAGTTAGGGCTCGCCATGGTCTTTACCGGCGTGCGGCACTTCCGACATTAGAACCCGACTCCCCTATGCCCAGACCGAGCCGCGCGCGTCAGCAAGCGGTTTCAATTCCGGATCAGGTTGGCTAGAGTGGTGCAGCTTTTCAAACCTTTGCCCGCCAGAATTTTCAAAGACCGTTCCGGAAAAGAAGGGCTGTGCTCAAACGCCTTGGTGTAGGACTGTATCACCAGGATCGCTTCGTTTGGGCCGAACTCCTCTTTGTGGAAAGCGGCCATGCCGATCAGCAGCGTCTGAACAATGGCGTAGTGGACCAGCATCAAAAGACCCTGATCACGGATCGTGTTCGCGATGTGATGAACGCTCAGACCGCGCGTGCTCTCTTGCGGACCCAGGGGAAACAAGGTGCGATGGACGTAGCTGACTAAATAGTGCTCCAGGATGTGCTGGTGCCGGCTCAGGAACGGCTCAAAGTATTGCGCCTCGGCCGCGGCGTAACGCCGGCCGATGTCGTCCATGCTCGATTCCACGGTCCACTCCATGCTCTCCATGAATTTCCGGTAGCACGCTAATAGCGGTGGCGCGGTGAAATCGGAACTGATGCGCCCGACAATTAGTTCTAAGACGAGTTCCAATTGCGCGGCCGGCTGGGGACTGTGGTTGTCCAGCGCCTGGCCGGACAGATCGCGTTCCACGCCCTCGCGATAAGCCTCCAGAATCCCGAGTGTTCCCTCGCCGCGGCCGGAAGAAGCCAGCGCATGCAGCTGATCGCAGAGCGAGCCTAGAATCATCAGTCGCTTCCACAGCGGAAAAGCGCGGTACTGCAGCAGCCAGATGACGAAGCCGCGAATCTCGCGGAAATACTGGTAAGGCTTGTCGGATTTTCCATCAGCCGTCCGCAGTATGGACAAGTGCCCCAGCCGCGGATCGCGCGGCGGGCCTTCCTCTTCGTCGAACTGCATGGGTTCCGGGTCCAGCAGTACGATACGGGCAGCCTCCGGACAGGACAAGTCGAGCGACCGCTGCAGGACATCGTCCACCACGTTCATCACGCGCGGATAGGCCGAACACATCAGGGAGAGATGCTCTTCGCCCAGCTCTTTCTGAATGGAGCACAGGCCTTCGGAGAAGAACGGGCAACTGGGTCCGTTGAGCTGGATGCGCGCGTAGTTATCGTCGCTGGTGCTGTCGGTATTGATGGTCACCAGCTCATGCAATCGCGGCGCCAGTTCCGGATGGTCGCAGCGCTGGTAGGCTTTGTAAGTGGGTTTATCGACGTTGACGATCCAACCGACGCAGCAGGTGTCCTCGCAATCCGCGCCGATGCAACGAAAGGCATGATAGGACCGCGGTTGGAGCCGTTTTACCGGCTTGAGCACTGCTTGAGGATAGCAGGTGCCGAGTTAGTTCAGCACCTTTAACTCGGCTGCGGGTCCTGACACAGTCGTCATGTTGTAATAATCCCGCAGGCGACGGGCGGCGGCGGGGCCAACCACTTTTGCCAATTCATCCGCCGACGCTTCTCGCACGCGCTCCAGGCTCCCGAACTCACGCAGCAGCTTGGCGATGGTCTTCGCTCCGATGCCGTCCACTTGCTCCAGCTCCGACGTCAGGCGCGCCGCTCCTCTCCGGGTGCGGTGGAACGTGACCGCAAAGCGATGCGCCTCGTCGCGTACCTGCTGGATCACATGTAGCACCGGCGAGTATCGATCCAGCTTGATCGGTTCGTCTTCCTGGCCGTAAACGTAGATGATTTCCTCGCGCTTGGCGATGGACGCCACTGGCTGGTTGATCACGCCGATCGCATCGAGCGCCTCTACGGCGGCATGTAGCTGGCCTAGGCCGCCGTCAATCAGAATCAGGCTTGGAAAAGCCTTGTTCTCCTGCTGGAGACGCGAGTAACGGCGCGTCACCACTTCGCGCATGGACGCGAAATCGTCGTTGCCCACCACCGTGCGGATGATGAACTTGCGATAGTCCGACTTTTTCATGCGCCCGTCTTCCCACACCACCATGCTGGCCACTTTGTCGGTGCCCTGGATATGCGAGATGTCGAAGCATTCGATACGCTTGGGTGGTTCGGGGAGCCCCAGCGCGTCCTGCAACGCTTCCTGGATGGCCTTCGATGACGGATGCATGATGCGAAAACGCTGCTGGAACGCGTGTTTGGCGTTGGTTTCCACCAGGTCGAGCAGGGCCTTCTTTTGCCCGCGCTGCGGCATCAGGATTTCGACCTTGCGAGCTTTTTTCTCGCTCAACAACTCTTCCAGCGCCTCGCGATCTTCGAAATCCACCGGCACGTGGATGCGGCTGGGGATGTACTGCTGATCGAGATAAATCTGTTTGAGCAGCGACGAAAAGAATTCGTCGGCCTCGAAATCGAACAGATCTTCCCAAAAATATTCGCGGCGATCGACGATGCGGCCGTTGCGCACGTGGAACAAGTTGGCGGCTACCAGCGGCGGCTCGGCGTGATACGCCAGGATGTCGACGTCATCACCCTCCGCGGCGGCGATTTTCTGCTTCTCCTCCATCTCTTCCACGGTGGAAACCAGGTCGCGCAGACCGGCCGCTTCTTCAAAGCGCGTCTCCTCGGATGCTTCGCGCATGCGAACGCGCAAGTCGCGCGCCAGGTCTTTATGCCGTCCTTCCAGGAACAGCTTCACATCGCGGACGGCGGCAGCGTAGGCTTCGTCGGTGGTTAAGCCCTGGACGCACGGACCCAGGCAGCGATGGATGTGATACTCCAGGCAAGGATGCGTGTGGGTTCGCGTGAAATCCACTTTGCAGGACGGCACCTTGAAGTGGCGATGGATGAAATGCACCAGCCGATGCGCCAGGTTGCCGGGAAAGTAAGGGCCGTAGTACGTGGAACCGTCTTTGATCAGCCGGCGCGTCACGTACACGCGCGAGTACTTCTCCCTGGTTAGCTTAATGTATGGGAACGTCTTGTCATCCCGCAGAAGAATGTTGAAGCGCGGCTTCCATTGCTTGATGAGCTGGTTCTCAAGCGCGAGCGCCTCTTTGTTGTTGTCGACCAGAATATATTCGACGTCGCGGGCGTCGGCGATCAGCGTCCCGGTCTTAGTGTCGGCCAGGCGGTCGTCGTTGAAGTAGCTGCGCACGCGGGCACGCAGGTTCTTGGCCTTGCCGACGTAGATCACCTCGCCATATTGATCTTTGTAGAGATACACGCCGGGCAGCAGAGGCAGTTGGGCGGCTTTTTCCCGAAGTTCCATTGCAGGGGGGCTACATTTATTGTCGCAGGATGACGCTATTCCTGATGGTCCTATTACAGTGGTCTCGGGGAAGCTCGACGACGGTGAGCGCCCCAGCACGTACGAGGCGGTTAGATGAATCGATTACTAAGGTGGCGGGTCGCAGTATCATTCACCAATGGTCATCACCACCCAATACGTCGACATCCCCGCCGACAGAACGCCCATGCGGATGTTTGTGGCTGCGCCGAAGGCGCCTGGGAGATATCCCGGCATCCTCTGCTATTCCGACATCTTCCAGCTCACCGGCACCATGCTGCGTTCGGTGTCCCGTCTGGCTGGATATGGATTTGTTGCCGTGGCGCCGGAGATCTATCATCGGATCGAGCCCGCAGGATCGGTCATTCCTTTCGATGACGCGGGACGAACGCGCGGTATGGACGACGCGGCTAAAACGCCCGTTGCGGATTTTGATCAGGATCGGCGAGCGGCATTGGCTTACCTGGCCAACCATCCCCAAGTAGCCGATGGCCAGCTCGGCGCGATGGGTTTCTGCATCGGTGGCCATCTGGCGTTTCGCGCGGCGCTGGACCCGGACGTTCGCGCCACGGTCTGTTTCTATGGCACAGGAATCCACGACGGCAGGCTCGGCCAGGATCCCGACGCCGGATCGCTGGTGCGTGCCGGAGAGATTCGCGGCAAGCTCCTCATGGTTTTTGGAAGCGCCGATCCACACGTGCCGGAGGCCGGGCGCGCCGCAATCGAACGCAAGCTGCGCGAAGCGAAAGTCGATTACGGTGTCAAACTTTATCCCGCCGAACATGCCTTCATGCGCGACGTGGGGCCGCGTTACGATCCCCTAGCCACCGACCAGGCATTCGCGGGCATGATCGAGCTCTTTCGATCCGTTTTCGCTACCCAGGTATAATTAGAGCCGTGGTACGCGAAGTTGCAATCGGTTTCCTGCTGGCGGGCGTTCTTTTGGCTCAAGACGAGCCGACGCTCAAAAAACGGCCAGCCGACCAGTCCAAATCCCCGCAAACGCAGGAGCAGGAACCGCCCGAAGAGGACGAGAGCCTGGCTCCCAAAACGTACTCCTTCAATCCTCTCGAAGCCGAAAAGGATCTCAAGATCGGCCTCTACTATTTCAAGAAGGGCAACTACAAGGCGTCCACCAGCCGGTTCCGGGAGGCAACGCTTTGGAATCCGACTTTTGCCGAAGCCTTCTTGCGGCTGGGTGAGAGCGAAGAGAAGATGAAGGACAAGAAGGCGGCCGACGACGCCTACTCGAAGTACCTGACGCTTGCGCCGGATAGTAAGGAAGCCGAATCCATCAAGAAAAAGCTAGCTCACCAGCACTAGCCTTTTCCGTTTGCGGTCTTCGTGCTGTGTTTTGATCACTGCCAGCAGCCGGCTGACTCCTGGCCCCCATTCGGGAAATAGATCCAGGTACTGAATCTGTTTCGAAATGCGGGCCGGCACATCGCAATCGTCCAGACGGATCGGGATGAGAAAAATCTCGTCGAGCGGCACTTTCGCCGCGCAAAATAGCGCGTAGCGGAGTTCGCTGTGGAAGCTCCCGCGTTTGGATGTCGCCCGGCGGGAGAAACACGCCACAAAAAAGTCCGAGGTCTGAATAGCAGTTTCAATCGCGCGAGGCCAGTTCTGCCCCGGCATCAGCCTCTTCTTGTCCAGCCAGGGACGAAAGCCGTGGTCTTCGAAGGCCCGATAGAGCTTTCTGGCGAACGGCAGGTCCTCTTCCACGTAAGCGATGAAGACTCGCGGCTTGGTCTGCGCCACGAAGCGGAAGCCGTCCTTACCGCCCGCGTACATGGTTCCCAGGCCATCGATCTCCACCGAACCGCCGCGCTCCAGGGTCTCGCGGAGAATGCGGGCAATCCGCCGGGTCACTGCTGCGCTTGATCTTGTTCCGTTCAAAGCGCCGCTTTTCGAGTTCCGGGAACCTTCACCCGGCGGGCGCCCCGCGGCAGGCTCTCGTCAAACCGGAACCCAGGCTTCGGCCCAGGCAGAAAGGTCCCCAGGCCAGGCAGCGATGCACTGTGCCCGCGCCGGATTCGGCGGAGGATTCCGCTGAGAATGGTGTCCATTTGATCGGCTGCGGCGGCGGTCGAGATGCCCGACTCTTTGGCCAAACGCTTTGCCAACTGCGCTTTCTTCATCTCTGACTATCCTATGGGGTAGGCACCGTGGATTAGTGAGTATTTGCGTTAGCAGAGGATAAGTATATATTTATCAGTCGCATGAAGCGATCGTGTGGTCGTTTCGAGATTTGTCACCGGCATGCTAAATGAAGCGTTTTTAATAGGGTCTTAAGGTTGGGTTCATGTCCGGCTGAAATGATAGTCCTGAAGTTATCGACATAGCTTCTGACACCTAAGGAGATCTCAAAAATGAAGAAACTCATGACTTTGATGCTCGGCCTGTCGTTCCTCATGGGAACGGTCAGCCTGTTCGGCCAGGACAAGCCAGCGGACAGCACCACCAAGAAGGCCAAGAAGAAGAAATCCAAGAAGCCTGCCACCGACACCGACAAGAAGAGCTAACTAGCCGTTTTCATTCGTTAGCCAAAGTTTTGCGTCGCGCATGCGTCCCGTGCTTTCGGGTTCGACATGCGCGACAACTTTTTTGGGCAGGCTGTCTAACGGTTTGCAGTACCAACATGTCTTGCCGCAAGTCTTAGTTCTGCGTTACCGTGGAAGGTAGACCCAGCCCCCAAAGGCCGTTGAATATGGTGGAATGTCCAGCCTGCCACGCCAGCAATCCGCCAGAGTCACGCCTGTGTTCCAAATGCAGCACGCCATTTGGGATTGATAGCGCGACGCTGGTGATTGAGGCTACACCCCCACCCCCCGCGGATCCCGACGCCACCCAGGTTTTCGGCGAAATCTCACTCGCGGCTACCCAGGTGGGCGGCACCGGCTGGTCGGTGCCCCTGCAACGCGTCGGCCCTTCCGATTCCAACTCTCCCGTGGATGTGGGAGTGGTCCTCGGTGAACGCTATGAAATCCTGAAGCGTTTGGGTGAGGGCGGCATGGGCGCTGTATACAAAGCGCGCGATCATGAACTGGACCGCTTTGTAGCTCTCAAGGTGATTCGTCCGGAGCTGGCTGGCCATCCCGATATTCTCCGCCGCTTCAAGCAGGAGCTGATTCTCGCCCGGCAGGTTACGCACAAGAACGTGGTCCGGATCTTCGATCTGGGCAGCGCGGATGGACGCAAGTTCATCACCATGGATTACATCGAGGGGCGCGATCTGAAGAGCATCCTGGTGGAGCGTGGAAAGCTCCCACCCGCCGAAGTGGTTCCCATCTTTCAGCAGATCTGCCGCGGCCTGGAAGCGGCGCACGTGGAAGGCGTGGTCCATCGCGATTTGAAGCCGCAGAACGTCATGGTGGACGCTGCGGCCCGCGTCTGGCTGATGGATTTCGGACTGGCGCGCTCCATGGAACTGTCGGGGCTCACGCGCACGGGCGTGCTGATGGGCACGCCGGATTACATGTCGCCCGAGCAAGCCCGCGCGGAGAAAGTGGATGCCCGCTCGGACCTCTTCAGCCTGGGCATCATCGTCTTACGAAATGCTCATCGGCCAGTTGCCTTTTCAGGCCGATACTTTGATGGCCAAGCTGCTGCAGCGCGTGCAGCAGAACAGCCACGCCGGTGACCGAGATCGATCCCAGCATTCCCGCTGCGCTTGGGCGCCGTGGTGAGCAAGTGCCTGGAGCCGGATGTCACCAAGCGGTATCAGACCATTCGCGAGATTCTGGATGATCTTCGGGCGAACTAGACGAGTTCATCCAGTTCGTCGGCAGCGTCATCGGGCGCCAGCGCAACCCGGCGGCGCCGCCGTCCGGAGCAGCTCGATCTCGCTTGCCGATCGGCCCGGGTTCGCAATTCGGGCCGCGATACCGCATCGAATCCGTGATCGGCGAAGGCGGCATGGGCAAAGTCTACAAAGCCCACGACAACGATTTGGACCGCACGGTCGCCCTGAAACTGGTCCGGCCCGAACTCGCCAACGATGCCAATTCTATGCAGCGCTTCAAGCAGGAGTTGCTGCTCGCCAGCCGCATCTCGCACCGCAACATTCTGCGCATCCACGATCTGGGCGACGTGGGCGGTGTGAAGTTCATTTCCATGGCCTACGTGCAGGGCATGGATCTGCACGAGTTGATCGCGCAGATGGGCAGCTGCAGACCGAGCGGCGTGGTGAACATCGCCAAGCAGCTGGCCGGCGCGCTGGAAGCCGCGCACGCCGAGGGCGTGGTGCATCGCGATCTGAAGCCGCGCAATGTGCTGATCACCGTGGACGATCATGTGTACGTTTCCGATTTTGGCTTGGCGAAATCGCTCGACGCCGAAACCACGGCTATGACGCGCGCGGGCGAAGTGCTGGGCACGCCGCGCTACATGTCGCCCGAGCAGGCCGAATCGAAAGCCGCCGACCATCGCAGCGATCTTTATTCGCTGGGTGTGATTTTGTACGAAATGGCGACGGGCGAGGTGCCGTTCACCGGCGAATCGTCGCTGCAGGTGATGTTCCAGCACGTCCAGCAGCAGCCCAAGGATCCGCGGCTGCTCAATCCGGAGACTGCCCGAGTATCTGGCGATCATCATTCTGAAATGCCTGGAGAAGGATCCGGCGCTCCGTTATCAAAGCGCGAAGGATCTGCTGCGCGGATCTGGAATCGGGCACTCCGCCCACGCGCATTGTGCGTTTGCGAATCGCCGAAACGGGCTATTCCAAGTGGATGTTCGCCGCCATGGGTATGGTTTTGCTGGTGGCGATTGGA
>CAVRZH010000104.1:0-31690 GCA_963725455.1 Bryobacterales bacterium | reverse complement strand
GTTCTACTTACTGACTCATACGTATTGCTAGAGCAGTCCGCTTCAGCTCGAGCGTCTGAAGCGGGAGTATGAGGTGGAAAAATTCACCACCATTCGTACGCTCCTGAAGCCGCTTGCTCTTGAAATGGTCGACAACATGCCTGCCCTCGTTCTTGGGAAGCATCTGGCGGGGATCCTCTGAGTCGCTTTCTCGGCGGGCCGATGAAAATCGACCGGTTTATCGATTTCGCGATCCATATCGCTTCCTCGCTCACTGATGTCCATCACGAGAACATCGTCCACAAAAACGTCGTCCCGGAAAATATCTTCATTCATCCGCAAAGCCTGAGGTCAAATTCGCCGACCTCAGCATCTCCTCCATTCTCCCTAGGGACCCGTTGCGGGTCGCAACCGCATCTCATTGAGGGATCTCTTCCCTATATCTCCCCCGAGCAGACGGGGCGGAGAAATCGATCGGTCGATAGTCGGAGCGATCTTTATTCGCTCGGCATCACCTACCAGATGCTGACGGGGAGACTCCCCTTCGAAGCCCGAGATCCGCTGGAGTGGATTCACAGTCACTTGGCCCGTCTCCCGCCGGCTCCCTAGGTCTCGTCGCGGGCGTGCCCGAAATCCTTTCGCAGATCGTCTTAAAGCTCCTGGCCAAAATGCCGAGGATCGCTATCAGAGCGCGGCGGGGGCTTCAGCTGGATCTCGAGCGCGCGAGCGCCGAGCGGGCCGCGACAGGCAAAATCGAACCCTTTCCTCTCGCTGAAAAAGACGTCTCCGACCGACTCCAGATCTGCAAGGTCTTTATGGCCGAGAGGAAGAAGAGGCTCCAGCTCTTCGCGGGATTTGAGCGTGTCGCTGAACGCGAGACCTCCGAGCTGATCCTGATTTCCGGGTTCTCCGGCATCGGAAAAACCTCTCTTGTCCAGGAGTTCCGCAAACGGATCGAGCAAAAGCGGTCGTTTTTCCTTTCCGGAAAGCTCGAGCATTTTTGAGCGAGATGTGCCGTATTCGTTGCTGATCCAGGCTTTTCGAGATCTGGTGCTCGAGATCCTGACCCAGAGCGAAGAAAAAATCACAATCTGGAGATCGCGTCTTTTGCACGCGCTCAGGGCAAACGGGCAGCTCACGTGAACGTGATTCCGGAGGTCGAGCACCTGATCGGTCCGCAGCCTTCCGTTCCGGAGCTCTCGCCGGCCGAAACGCAAAATCGATTTCGAATCGTATTTCGCCAATTCATAGACGTTTTCACCGAAAAAGATCATCCGCTCGTGCTGTTTCTCGATGACCTGCAGTGGGCTGATTCGGCAAGCCTCGGCCTCCTCAAGGATCTCGTCACGCATCCCGAGATGAAGAATCTCTTCATCATCGGCGCGTACCGCGAAAATGAGGTTTACTCCCTCTCATCCGCTCCTTTTGACTTGGACGACGCGGCCAAACAGGGCGCTCAAATCAGCACCATCGCCCTGGGTGCGCTCTCTCAAAACAATCTGGCGGCGTTCATCGGCGATACCCTGAAGCGCCGCCGCCAGGAGGTTGACCAGCTCGCCCGGCTCATCCACGAGAAAACAGCCAGGAAATCCTCTCTCGTGATTCAGTTCCTGACCGCGCTCTCGAGCAAGGCCTCATCGAGTTTGACGCCTATTCGGGGATCTGGCAGTGGGACATGGCCGAGGTCCGCGCCGCGGCTTCGACAACGTGGTCGAGTTCATGCTCGAGAGGCTGAGAAGGATGCCGGCCAATACCCGGGAGGCGCTCAAACAAATGGCCTGCCTTGGAAACAGCGCGGACGTCGCCACTCTCATGATCATCAACCATCGATCGGAACAGGAGATCCACGCGGATCTCTGGGAAGCGGTGCGCGCGAGTCTCATTTTTTACTCCGACGAAGTTTACAAATTCCTGCATGACCGGATTAGAGAAGCCGCGTACTCGCTGATTCCGGAGGATCGGCGCGCCGAGGTCCATCTCGAGATCGGGCGATCGCTCCTATCTCCCGGCTGGGCGAGGCTCAGGCGGAGGAGCACGTTTGAATGCGAGCCAGCTCAACCGCGGTGCGGATTTCATCACCGATCCGCGCGAAAAAGAATCCCTCTGCCGTCTCAACCTCCTCGCGGCGTCGAAGGCCAAGGCCTCGGTCGCCTACTCCTCGGCGCGCGACTTCCTGGCCCGGGCGGCGGCATACATGTCGGAGGACTCCTGGAGCACGCGGTATGAGCGGACGTTCGCGCTTTTTCTCGATTTGTCCGAGTGCGAATACCTCGTGACAATTTTCAGCGGGCGGATGAGCTCTCCGACCTCGTCCTCGCCAACGCCCGCTCCAATCTGGATCGCGCCGGGTTCACGGCCTGCGCTGAAGCTCTATCTGGTTTCGGGACGATACGGCGACGCGGTGAACTCGATGATCGGAGGCCGGACTTCGACGTGCACATTCCGGAATCAGACACCGAGATGATGGCGGCGTTCGGAGCTGAGGTCCAGCAGATCTCGATCAACTTCCGCGGACGGAGCATCGCCGAGCTCGCCGACGCGCCTCGGGTGACGGAGTCCTCTTTCATTTCGCTCACCTCGCTGCTCGGGGACGCGATGACCTGCGCGTATATCGCGCTTCAGAAAGCTTTTGACTGCCGCCGGGCCAAAATCCGGCGCTGCTCACTTCGTGCGAATACGCTTCCTGCATCATGGCGTCCGTTCTCGGCGGAGCCAGCCGTCCCGAGAAGCGGGTCACCGCAAGATCGAAGCTGCCCCAAAAGAAATGCACCGGACTGCATTTGCCAATAAATCGGGTACGAAAGCTCTGCAGCACTTTGTCCACCGAGACGAACAGGCGCCGAAAGCGATCCACGTATTCGCGATCGTACGACTTGTGCGTGCGGTCCTGGGCAAAAGGAATTGGATTGGGGAATTCGTCGGGCTCAGCGTGAATTTGGACGTCGATCTTGAGCGCGGCCAAAGTGCCCATCACTTCCGCGTAGAAGTCAGCCACGGTGCGGGGCGCCAGGTCGAGCATTCGAACGTCACCTTCGCTGGTCTGGATCACCAGCTGGTGCGCGATAAAATCGAACTCGATCTCAAAGATGCCGCGCGGATACGGGATTGCCGACGTCGTGAGGCCCCGCGCGCTCACATACAAAGTCGCGTTCCAATAATGATTGATGAGCGGCGTCAGCGTCATGCGGATCTTGCCGACAATCTGCGTCCACATGTGCAGCGTGTCGTAAGTATCCTGCCAGGCAGCGAGAGGAAGTTCGGGCCACGCGTCGGGATGCGGGATCATTACTTCAATTCTACGCACACGACATCGACCAGATGGGAGGATCGGCTGATAAGTTAGAGGAACGCCTATGCGAACCCAAGTCGGAATTGTCGGGGCCGGACCGGCCGGCCTGATGCTCTCCCATCTGTTGCACCTGTGCGGCATCGATTCGATTGTTCTGGAATGCCGCAGCCGGCAATATATTGAGGATCGCGTACGGGCGGGCGTTCTGGAACAGGGAACGGTCGATTTGATGATCGAAACAGGCTTGGGCGATCGCCTGCGGCGTGAAGGCTTGCGGCACGATGGCGTTTGGTTCAGCTTCGGAGGGCGCCGTCATCGCATCCATTTATCCGAGCTGACGGACGGCCGCGCCATCACCGTCTACGCGCAACAGGAAGTGGTGAAAGATCTGGTGCAGGCGCGTCTGGGCGCGGGCGGACAGGTTGTGTTTGAAGTGGAGGATCTCTCGGTGCACGAGCTTGATTCGCCGCTTCCCAAGATCCGTTATCGCAAGGATGGCGCCGAACACGAAATTGTTTGCGACTTCATCGCGGGCTGCGATGGTTTTCATGGCATCTGCCGGCCTTCCGTACCCGAAGGAATCATTCAGATCTACGAACGCGTCTATCCGTTCGCGTGGCTCGGCATTCTGGCTGAAGCGGCGCCCACTTCGGAGGAGCTGGTCTACACCTACACCGAGCGCGGATTCACGCTCTTCAGCATGCGGTCGCCACAGATCACGCGTCTCTATCTGCAGTGCGCGCCGGATGAGGATTTAGCTCAATGGCCCGACCAGCGCATATGGGAGGAACTATGCGCGCGCATGCGCACCGATGACGGCTGGGCGCCCGCGGTCGGCCCGGTCATTCAAAAAGGCGTCACGGGCATGCGGAGTTTCGTGATCGAGCCGATGCAGTTTGGCCGATTGTTTCTGGCCGGCGACGCCGCGCACATCGTCCCGCCCACGGGCGCGAAGGGGCTGAACCTGGCAATCTCGGACGTGCGCGTTCTGTCGCAGGCTCTGGAGGTCTTCTATAAATCCGGGCGGCTGGATCTGCTCGCTCAATATTCCGCCCGGTGTCTCCGCCGCATCTGGAAGGTGCAGCGCTTCTCCTGGTGGATGACGTCCATGCTGCATCTCTTCCCTGGCGGCGACGGGTTCGACCAGCGGCGCCAACTGGCGGAGCTGGATTACACCACCAGTTCTCGCGCCGCGATGACCGCGCTGGCGGAGAATTATGTTGGGTTGCCGCTCGATTAGATACAATTAGCAGCTTGACCCAATCGACATCGCGATTACTCCTGGCACTTTCTTGCTTATTCGGCGCCGGCACCTCCGCTAGCGGCCAGATTATGATCGACACTTTTGCAGGCGGATTCATTCCGTCGGGGGTTTCCGCGCAAAATGTGCCGTTGGGACAGATGTCCGGAGTCACCAGAGATCCTTCCGGCAACCTGGTTTTCTGCGACGATTCGAATAACATTATCCGGCGGATCAATGCCAACGGCACCATGCAGACCATCGCCGGGACTGGAGTGGCGGACTTTAGCGGCGACGGCGGTCCCGCCGTCAACGCCGCGCTCGCGGCTCCTGGCTTTGCGAAGTATGATCGCGCAGGCAATCTTTATTTCGCTGACGCAGGTAGTTATCGCATCCGGCGCATCGACACTTCCGGAATCATAACCACGGTCGCGGGCACCGGGATTTCAGGCACGCTGGGCGCTGACGGTCCAGCCACGCAGGCACAGATCGGGCTGGTCACAGATCTCGTCATCGACGCCGCCGGGTATGTCTACTTTGGCGAATACGGACAGGCGGCCATTCGCCGGTTAACGCCGTCTGGCCGCATTGAGGTGTATGCAACATGCTCCGCGTGCGCGATGAACGACTCGCCGGCCCTCGCTCTGGACCCATCGGGAAACTTGTACGTGTCGGATCAGAGCCACATATTCCGCATCTCACCGCAAGGCGTGATTCAAAACTTTGCAGGCTTTGGCCCGGCCTCCACGGCGAACATGGGCAATGGCGGTCCGGCGCTCAACGCTCCGCCCAGCAGCTTTATGGCGCTTGCCGCTGATTCCGCCGGCAACCTTTACACGGAAGAAGAATATTGCCCGCCGGTCTGTAATGGCGAGTTCATTATCCGGCGCATAGGATCCAACGGCGTAATTAACATCGTTGCGGGATCGATTTCTCCGGCGGCTTCGAGCAGCACTGGCCCCGCGTTGCAGGCGCTCCTGTCGCTTGGCTCCGGCTTTGGCCTCACTGCCGATGCGAACGGCGTGGTGACGTTCATTGACGATTTAAGCCTCGCCCAATTGACAACCCAGGGGACCATACAAATAATAGCGGGGAGCCTACCGCTGCCTGCGCCGAATGGCACTGCAGCTCTCGACGCGTGGTTCATCCAACCAAACTCCATCGCGTTTGATACTGCCGGAGAACTGTATATTGGCCAGAACTGCATCATTCAGAAAATCGGCTCCGACGGTCTGATCACGACAATTGCGGGCACCGGCCAATGTTACACGGAGCCGAGCGGCCCCGCGCTGACGACCGAGCTCACACAGGTGACCAGCTTGGCGGTGGATAGCCACAACCAAGTCTATTTTGGAGACATCTACGGATATATTTTCATGATTTCTACGACGGGCGCCATCACACAAGTGGCGGACATCAATTACGCCTTTGGGGAAGGGCTAAAGCTCGCGATCGATTCTCAGGACCGCTTGTACTACGGATCGTCGGAAGTTTTTGGCCGCGTCGTGCCCGGGACGGCCCCGCAGCTTATTAGCAGTTCCTACGACGCCATCGGCCTGGCAATCGATAGTGCCGATAATGTTTATGTCTGCTGTGACAACACCGACGCTATTTACCGCTATTCGCCGAATCTGGTAAGCACTCCCCTCACCATTCGCGGAATTGGCGCGTACTCTGATTACGGAATCGCTGTGGATGCGTCTTCGAACATTTGGCAGGGCGAGACCTTCATTGGATTAGAGAAGGGAGCGCTTCCTTTTGGATGCCGCGGCTGTTCTTACGGTGACGGCGGCCCGGCGGAGTCAGCGAACCTGTGGCCCACCGCGATCGCCTTCGCGCCCAATGGCGATCTTTACATGCTGGACGCGAACCACGGGCGCGTTCGGCGAATCTATGGATCGCCGCCTACGGTCGCGCCGATGATTTCCGCAGGCGGCATCGTCAATGCGGCAAGCCTTGCGGGAGGTGCGATCGCGCCAGGCGAGTTGATCTCGATCTTCGGCACGAATTTCGGACCGCCGGGACTGGACGTCTCCTCGCCGCAGAACAACGTGGTCCCCAAAGCGCAGAACAACATCCACGTGTATTTTGGCCTTGGCAACGAAGGCGCCATTACTGCGCGAGCTGCCACACAGATCAACGTGTTCGTTCCCTACGATGTTTCAGGCGATACGTCTATTCAAGTGATCGTCGATGTCGACGGCGTTACCTCCGCGCCCGTCACAGTTCCCGTCGCCGCCTCAGCTTTCGGGCTCTCCACCGCCAACTCCAGTGGATCGGGCCAAGGCGCGATCTTCAATCAAGATGGCTCCTATAACAGCCCCTCCAATCCAGCGGCGCGCGGATCTATTGTCACGCTGTTCGGAACAGGAGAAGGCGTTACGACGCCAGCGCTTCCCGATGGAGCGCTCGAAATTTCGACGCCTTATTCCACCACGCAGGCTCCCGTAGCGGTGACGTTCGGCGGCCAAACCGGCGCGATCCAATATGCCGGCGCGGCTCCGCTCCTTCCCACCGGCGTATTTCAGATCAACGCGACGGTTCCGGCCGGAGTGACGCCCGGCGACGTGTCGATCGGGGGAATCGGCACCACGCGGACGGTCACAGTCACTGTAAAGTAGCTAGCCCGCGTATAATGCAAATGAGGCCGTTATGTCCTACCGCCTGCACGCGAAGTGCGCCACGCTGTTTTGCGTTTCCGCTGTTTTGCTCGCCGCCGCCGACAAGAAGCTGCCCATCGACGAGACTTCCAACGAACTGCTCGACATCTCTGTGTCGGCGCCGCTCGATAAGGATCAAATCAAACAGGAGCTGGGGTCGGACCTGGGCGCTGATATCGTTGTGATTCGCGTGACGGCGCGGCCGGTGAGCGACAAGCCGGTGCAGCTAAGCCTGGACGATTTCCTGCTGGTCTCGGGCAAGGACGGCCAGCGCTCTGAGCCTTACGCGCCGGGGCAACTGGCGGGCTCGGATAGCTTGACGGTGACACCGAACGGAATGAGCCGGAGTGGACTGGGAAACAATCCGAACCGGCCCAGCTTTGGGATTGGGGGGATCGGGATCGGCGGCGGAGGTATTGGGAGCGGGCACGCCGCACAAACTCCGAATGTGAAAGTGCAGGAATCGCGCGACGAAAAAGAAAATCCTCTGCTGGCCGCGATCACCGCGAAGATTTTGCCCGAAAAGCAGATCACGGAGCCAACTTCCGGGCTTCTGTTTTTTCAGGTGGTCGGTAAGGTGAAGGCGAAAGATCTGGAATTGCACTACAAGGGTCCCGCCGGAAAAATGGCCCTCCGATTCAGGCCGGAGAAGTAGGCCGGAGGCTGGCAATTCTCTTCCCGTTCTTGTTCCAGCAGGCTGCGCCATTCGAGTTGCGGACGTAGCCTACACAAAAGGACTCGAATGTTTGTGGTGGTGTATTCTGTATCTGATTAAGCTCGCGCAGTAACTCAGGGAGAAGCATTGGATAAAGCAGGATTGTATAGAGCAAAGATAACCGCGCTCGGCTGCTACACGCCGCCGGGACTTTTGACCAATCAAGATTTAGAGCAGATGGTGGACACCAACAACGAATGGATTGTCCAACGGGTAGGCATTCTGCAGCGGCACATCGCGCCGCCGGAGATGGCGACATCGGACATGGCCGTGGAAGCGGCCAAAATTGCGTTGGAGCAGCGCGGGATTGACGCCGCCGAGCTGGATGCAATTTTGGTATGCACGGTGACGCCAGACATGCTGTTCCCGTCCACAGCTTGCCTGGTGCAGGACCGGCTGGGTGCAAAGCGCGCCTGGGGATTCGATCTGGTGGCGGCCTGCTCGGGATTTATTTACGGACTTACCACGGCGGCACATCTGGTCTCCGCCGGCTCCCACAAGAAGGTGCTAGTGATCGGTTCCGATACCATGTCCCGTATCATCGATTACACGGACCGCTCCACCTGCATCCTGTTCGGCGACGGCGCCGGTGCGATGCTGGTGGAACCCACCGAGGAAGGCGAAACCGGATTCATCGATTTCGTCAACCAGATTGACGGCTCAGGCGGAGATTATCTGAAGCAGCCGGCCGGGGGCAGCCGCATGCCGGCCAGCGCCGAGACCGTCGCGAATCGATTGCACTACGTCAAACAGGACGGGCAGCAGGTTTTCAAATACGCGGTTCGCAAGATGGAAGAAACCTCGCGCGAATTGCTGGAGCGCAATCACCTTACGGTGGACGATGTGGCTGTGATGATTCCGCATCAGGCCAACCGGCGCATTATCGCGGCGGCGGCCGAGCGGCTCGGCATCAACTGCGATCGCGTGGTGATCAACATCGATCAGTATGGGAATACCACGGGCGCCACTATTCCCTTGGCCACACGCGACGCGCTCGGTTGCGGGAAACTCCACAAGGGCGACCTGGTGCTGTTCGCGGCGGTGGGTGCGGGCTACACGGTGGGCGCGAATTTGTGGCGCTGGCAGATGTAGGGACCGGGCACAATCCATAAATAAAACAAGCATGGACACGAAAAAAACGGTGGTGTTCGGTTGCCGCGGGCAGCTGGGCGTTGAGCTGGTAGCTGTTCTCCGGAAGCGGGGTTATGAAGTAACCGGGTTCGATCGCGCTCAAGTGGATATCGGCGACAGCACGCAAGTGGAGCAGGCGTTCGCGCGGGAGGATCCCGCCATCGTCATCAATGCGGCCGCATACAATCAGGTGGACGTGGCTGAAAAGGAACCGGCCCCTGCAATGGCCGCCAACGGCCTGGCGGTTCGTAATCTTGCCCTGTGTTGCCGGCAGCACGACGCACGGCTGGTGCATTTTTCGACCGACTATGTTTTCGACGGTACAGCCGGCCGCGCGTACACCGAAGAGGACGCCACGCATCCGCTGGGAGCTTACGCGGTTTCAAAACTGGCTGGTGAGCTGTACGCGCAGGCGTACCTCGATTATCCGTTGATCATTCGGACCTGCGGTGTTTTTGGACCGGGCGGCCTGAAAACGGCCCGAGGAAATTTCGTCGAGGTGATGCTGCGGCTGGCGGCTGGCGGGCAGCCCATTCGGGTGCTGAACGATCACGTGGCGTCGCCCACTTATGCGCCTTTGCTGGCGGAGCGCGCCGCCGATCTGGTGGATCGCGGACTAACAGGTGTCTTCCACTCGGGCGGCGGACAAGCGATCTCGTGGTACGACTATGCCCGCATGATTTTTCGGATCGCCGGCGTGCAGCCTGAAGTCAAGCCCACCAACGAGCGGGAATTCCGGACCGCCGCGCGCCGGCCGAAATACTCGGCTCTTTCGAACGCGAAGATGGAGCGCTGCGGCATCGAACCTTTTCCGCCGCTCGAGACCGCCGTACGCTTGTATATGGAAGCTCGCTCGCGTGCGACCATAAATTCAGGAGGATGAATGGCCGCAAAGAAGTTATTGATGCTGGTGGGCGACTACGTGGAAGACTACGAAGTGATGGTGCCGTTCCAAGCGCTGTTGATGCTGGGGCACACAGTTCATGCGGTTTGTCCCAACAAGCGGGCCGGAGATTCGGTACGCACCGCGATCCACGATTTTGAAGGCGACCAGACCTACAGCGAGAAGCGCGGCCATAATTTCACTTTAAACGCGACGTTCGATGACGTCCGGCCAGAAAACTACGATGGCCTAGTGATTCCGGGCGGGCGCGCGCCGGAATATATCCGGCTGAACCCGCGCGTCCTCGAAATCGTGCGCCACTTCGCTAGTGCCGATAAACCGATCGCCGCTATCTGCCATGCGGCCCAGCTGCTAGCCGCCGCGGATGTACTGAAGGGCAAAACCTGCAGTTGTTACCCAGCAGTGGGACCGGACGTAACACGAGCGGGCGGCACGTTCGTGGATGTTGCGATGGACCAGGCGCACACTTGTGGAAGACTTGTTACCGCGCCCGCCTGGCCCGCACATCCTGCCTGGCTCGCCCAGTTCCTGGAAGTGCTGGGGACGCGCGTTCAGCTATAGCTGAGCGTGGGCCGCGCTGCTTATTGAGCGGCCTCCAGTGAGGCGCAGTCATTTAACACGTGGCCGGATGCTTCACGCTGGAAAACGAAAATACCTTTGCGTTCCAAATACGCCAGCAGCAATCCCACCTGTGTGTGCACGCGACGCTTGCGATAGAGACTCAAGGCATGCGCGGAGACGGTATTGATGGAGCGGCCAAGAATAGCAGCTATGTTCTCTTGCGAATAGCCCTGGCACAGCAGATCCTCCACCTCCAACTCGCGCGGAGTGGGCTTTTCGGTGACGTTCTCCTTGGAATGCCCGCGTCGGGCAGAACGGGAACGGATTTTGGAATCGAGACGAATCAGTTTGAAGTGTGACATTTAGTTTCCTTCCTTGAGATACCGGCTCTCAGTTGTCGAGAAACCGCAGTAAAATTGCCGCCGCTCACCTGCCGCGAGAAGACACACCTCGACCTGGGAGCGTTTTTACGCACCAAGAACCAAGTGATTCGCGGACGAGCGAAGGTAAGTATCTACAGAATTGAAGCCTTGTGGTCTGTCGCTGAAACTAACAAGTTACGAATATGTTGCAAACACAGAGCGCCTTTCGCCCCTGGTACTTTCTTCCCATGACTTCTAGTACTAAAGCGGATTGAGTTGAGGATAGCATCTGCGGGATGTCCGGTCAACCACACATTTAGCGACATTTCTTAGCGTTTAGTGACAAATGAGCTACACGTCCGTGCCAAGGGCCTCTGGCTGATAGCGGAAGTGTTTCGGCGCCTGAGCAAATCGGCGCTGGAAGGCGCGGACGAAGCTGGAATGATGCCTGTATCCGACGGAGTGAGCGATCTCTTTGATGGAAAGGTTACTCACGGTGAGAAGTTCCGCAGCTCGTTGCAGCCTTCGTTCCGCTAAGAGGCTACCCAACTGGGCCCCGGTCTCATGCTTGAATAGCCTTTGCAGATGCGCAGGACTGAGCGCCACTTTCGAGGCCAGGTCCCGTATCGAGCAGGATGGTTCTGACTCAATGGTCTCCACCACCTGGCGCACGCGCCGTTCCTGAACTTGCAATGTCGAAGTGGAGGTTGAGCTGTCAGGCTCTGGATTCCAACCGAAACGAGTAGACAGGGGTTCCATACAGTTCTCCTGGACCACGAGAATTCCCAGTTATAAGGCTATCGAGTTACTCGAAGGTGAGAAACTCAGACAGCCGCCGTATGACGCGGGCAATGCAAACTGACGTTAGCGAACGTTAGCGACGTTCCTGCTTTGATTTACCAAGGACGGATACAAAAGGTGATGCTAACACGCGAACTAGGGGCTGTCAAAGCTAAACTGGACAAAAACAAAGGGCGGGAAGATCAGAACATATACGCAGCACTGAGAGTGAACTGGTTCGCACGGCCAGTATCGAATGGCTGGTCTCGATAATAGCTCAACAGCCGGCGATATTCGAGTGACCATTGGATGTTGCTGGTGAGCGAGTAAATGAAATTCGCAAAGACGTTTTCGTTGCGGTAGCGCGAACCCACTGGAAGATCGTACGCGCTGGGCTGATCAATTCCATAACCTGCATTCAACTGCCAGTGCTTATCTAGATTGAATTGGGTCTGCACCCAGCCGCCGCGGCTCAAAACCCCATGGCCACCGGGTGTTCCCACCGCCTCGACACTCTCACTCAGCGCAACATCGTAGATTCCCAGGGCCCGGCCGATATAAGTTTCGCCAGTCAGGTTGAACACCTTGGTGAATGGAAGGCTATAGTCGACTGCGGCTCCCCAAGAATCGACAGCCTGAGTGACAGTGGCGGTACCGATGGTCCCAACATTTCTTCCGCGGCCATAACGGCCGCTGAAGCCTAGCGTAAAATCGCGATCGCCGTGCGTGATGCTCCAGGCCAAGCGGCTCTCGATGGCGGGCATGCGGCCGAGTTCGCCGGCTCCCGTGGGCCGCGTTCCAGTGAAAGTCTCGTTGAAATCGCCGTCGTCCGGATCGCTGGCGGCGATTTGATACAGCAGCCGATTACCGGCATTTAGTGTCTGCTTTGCTTCCAAGCGGACTTGGGGAAGCCGGATCCAGGGATTACCCGCCGCGTTGAACTCCGCTACCGCGTACATCGCAATGCTGGTGGGGTTGAGTGGGGCGAAGATCGACCAGTCCTGCCCGATTTCCAGTGCGACGTTGTGCCAATCCATCCGGCCGTAGGCCAAACGAAGACGGAAAAGCCCCATGTTAGCGCCATCCGCGAATGGTGCGACGCCACTATAGGCATCCATTTCGAATGCGCCCGTCAACTGAGCGCCGGCCACCTCAGTCGGATTCAGCCTTATGCCTAAGCGCGTCTGGCGCGGCGTCTCGAAGAAGCTTTGATCCCCCGCGGTGGTGCTTGACCCCGCTTTTTCGACAACCGATCCGGCGTCATTCAAATTCAGAGCCGCTCCGTCGAAGCCCGCATTAAACAGAAGCGTTCCATAGATGGTTACTGGAATATGCTTGCCCGTGTGAGCATCGGCAGTTTCCGTGGGCTCGGCCTGCTGCGGCACAGAAAGAGCATTGGGCGACGAAGCAACCGCCGAGGTGGCGGCGGAAGGAGGTTCGGATGAGGGCCCGGGAATTACAGTTTGAGCCGTGGATTGTCCATCGGTTTTGGCAGCGGGAACCGAAAGCTTAGCCAGATCCGCGGAATCGAGAACGCCTTTTTCGCGCAATATCGTGGCCAGTACGGAGAGGCGATCCTGTGAAGCGGCCCCCTCAATTCGATTTAATTCCTCGGTGGATATTGTGCCCTTCTGCGCCAGGATCTGGGAAAGAATCGAAACTGCATCCTGGGGCGGGTCCGCTGCGAGCGCCAGAAACGAGCAGAAAACAAAAGCGACCAGAAACTTTCGCATGCTAGCCGCTACGTAAGATGCCGTCAGAAGGTCAATGTTTCACATGTCGATATCAAAAACTAAACCGCGATTTGCTGAGTAACTTCGCATGGTGTATTTGTCACCTGCTTACCGCTCGCTTGTGAATTTGTGAAAATAACCCGTCGTGGAAATGGGTGCAACAATCCGTTCGTGCGAGTATCTTATATTTTCTGAGGCGACGAAATCATTTTTATCGCCGGAAGGGAGAACACATGTCCGACGTTGAGAATCACGAAGACCATCGCGACGCGCAAGTAAGCAGGCGGGACGCGCTTGGGCTGGGGTCCGCGGCCCTTGCCGCCGCGCTGGCGGTGGCCGGAACCAAAGAAGTTTTAGCAGCTCCGCAGGCGCTGAAGCCGGCCAACCACAACGCCCCTAACGAAACCGACCCAGGGCCCCAGAACGTAGCTCTGGCGTCGGAAAATCCAGACTCCGAATGGCCTCCGTCCACCGATCACGGCACTGTGCCGCCTTTCAAATATCCGTTCGCTCTATCACACAAGCGGATCGAAGACGGTGGCTGGACCCGGCAGGTAACCGCGCGCGAATTGCCGATGTCGAAAACCATCGCAGGCGTAGAGATGCGGCTCACGGCTGGAGGAGTCCGCGAGCTTCACTGGCACGTGGAGGCGGAATGGGCCATCATGCTGGAAGGCAACGCCCGCATCACGGCAGTGGATCAAAATGCCAAGAGCTTCGTCAACGACGTAGCGCAAGGTGATTTATGGCTCTTTCCTCCCGGTATTCCGCATTCAATCCAAGGCCTGGGTCCGGATGGCTGCAGATTCCTGCTAGTCTTCGATGACGGAAATTTCGACGAGTTTCACACCTTCTTGATTACGGACTGGCTCTCGCACACGCCGAAGGAGGTGCTGGCGAAAAACTTCGCTGTCCAGGAATCGGTGTTTGATAAGGTTCCTAAAAAGGAGCTCTTCATATTTCAGACTGGGCTGCCCGGCAATCTCCAGTCGGAACAAACTCAGGCCGCGGCGGGTACCGGAAGCATCGACAATAAGTTTGATTTTAGGGCCAGCACCATGCAGCCTACTAAAGTTACTCCCGGAGGGAACGTTAAGATTATCGATTCCAAGATCTTTCCAGTGACGCCTATTTCAGCCGCGATTGTCACGTTGAAGCCTGGAGGGCTGCGAGAACTGCACTGGCATCCCAACGCCGATGAGTGGCAGTACTACGTCACCGGCCAGGGGCGCATGACGGTTTTCATCGCCGGATCAGACGCCCGCACCATGGATTTTCAGGAAGGCGACGTGGGATATATTCCGATCTCGAATCCTCACTACATAGAGAATACCGGGACCACGGACCTGGTATTTCTCGAAATGTTCAAGAGTCCCAATTATGAAGACGTTTCGTTAGGCGAATGGATGGCGCACACGCCCCACTTACTGATGAATCAACATCTGAATGTGGGTATGTCGATGCTCGAAAGCATTCCGAAAGAGGAAGCCGTAATCCGGCCGCTTTAGCAGGCTGCTGAGAAGGTCTTCGAGGTCCCGACTCCCTCTGTCCCGACTCCCTCACGGTCGCGGCTCGGTAAGCACCAAGTCTGAGCCGCGCGCCAGCGGCACATCCGGACCAGACGTTACTGAACATGCGCTGCCGTCACAGTGGCGGCAGCAACACGAGCTGGACGCCGCCTGGAGGGAAGCTTCACACAATTCGACCAGTACGCCATAAAACGTTCGGCGGTTGAAAGTATCTCAGCCAGGTGGATCGGCTTGCAAATATACGAATTCGCGCCGAGCTGGTAACAACGGTCGATCTCTTCGATGTTATTTGAACCGGACATGATCACTACGGGCAGCCGTTTCAGCTCCTCGTAACTTCGGATGTATTCGAGCACTTCGAAGCCGCTGAGCCGAGGAAGATTCAGATCCAACAAAACGACGTCGCAGGATTGAGACGCCTTCTGATTTTTGGTTAGGAATGCGATAGCTTCCACGCCATCTTTCAAATGGGTGATCTCGACCGGCGTGCCCGTTTTCTCCAGCGCCGTCCCCAGCATGTGCGCGTCGGCAGGGTTATCTTCGACCAGAAGTATCCGAAGCATTGGTGTTTATAGACTCCCCGCTGACGACTTTTGTTTCCGTTCCGGCAAGGCAAAGTAAAAGGTTGCTCCCTCGCCCGGCCTGGATTCGGCCCAGATTCGGCCCCCATGCCGCTCGACGATTCGTTTGCAAACGGCCAAGCCGATACCAGTCCCGGGATACTCCCGGCCATGCAGGCGTTTGAAAACAGTAAAGATCTGGTCGCAGTACCTGGGATCGATCCCAATCCCGTTATCCCGCACCGAACAGACCCACTCGGGCCCGGCCTGGCGCGCGGAGAGATGAATCCGCGGCGGGTCCGCACTATGATATTTGATGGAATTGCCAATTAAATTTTGCAGGAGACGGAGGATTTGCGACTCGTCGGCGTAAACGGCCGGAAGTGAGTCGAAGGTGACAACCGCTCCTGTGCTCTCAATGGCCATCTGAAGGTTCATAATTACGCCGGCGAGCACGGCTTCCATGTGAACCTCGCTGAACTTCATGTCGGCGCGCGCCGCCTGCGAAAATCCCAGAAGATCGAGCACCAGTTGCCGCATGCGAACCGCGGCCGTTGTGATGTGCTGGATCTGTTCGTCCGCCTTCGCTCCCAGCTTGCCTTCGTTTTCGCTTTGAAGCAGCTCCAGAAAACTAGTGATGGTACGCAGAGGCTCCTGCAGATCGTGCGAGGCGGCGAAGGCGAATTGCTGCAGATCGAGGTTGGATTGCCGGAGAGCCTCTTCGTCGCGTCTTCTCCCGGTCACATCGCGAATATTCACTTGAATGAGGGAGCGCTCTTTTACTCGATATGCGTTGGAGACCAGGGAGACGATTGCGTCCCGCCCATCCCGCGCACGAAGCGGAATTGAATCGTAGCGGGTGAAACCCTGCTCGATTGTTTCCGGCACCAGCCGGCGCATCTCCTCTGAATCCAGAAACAACGGAAGTTCGAAAAATGGCCGGCCCAGGAATTCCGACTTGGGATAGCGCGAGAGCTCCAGGAGACAGGGATTTACATCGATCACGCAGCCGGAAGGCGCCTCCAGAACCATGACGCCATCTTTCGCGGATTCAAACAGCCGCCTATACTGTATTTCCGCTGCCTCCTGGCGCTCCGTCACATCCTCAATGGCCAGCAAAACGGAGCCACCGCCGGCGCCGGCATCGGCAATCCTGCGGCCATTCAGACGCATCACCTTCCGCCCTATCCCGGGAAACTCGTGCGTGAGCTCCAGATCGCGGAAAGGAACGTCACGCAGCAAAGCCAGCTCCAGCAGGCGCCGCAATTCGGGAACTTTCCATTGGCCGTTGCCAAGATCGTCGATGTTTTGATGCAACGTGTCCTCGGGGTGGACAGCGAAGGTCTTATAAAATGCGCCGTTCGCTCGCACCACACGCAGGTCTTCATCCAGGACCAAGAGTGGATGTTGCACGGTTTCCACAATTCCGTCGCCCAGCTTGCGGGCCAGTTCAGCTTGTTGCAGTGCGCGGACGGACTCATCGATATCCACCAAGGTGATGACAGCGCCGTCGATCCGATCGTCGATGGTGCGATAGGGCCGCACGGACAGCGTGTACCAACGGCCTTCGCGATCCTGTACGCGGCGCTGCTGGGCGCCCAGAGTCTGGATGGTTTCGCGCAGCATGTTAGGCAGTTGGCCGGTCTGCAGGATATGCGGAATCTCGGAAATCTCGCGCCCGATGTCGCTCGACGCGAGACCCAGCAGACGCTCGGCGGCGGGCGTAAAACGCCGCAGCCGAAGATCCATTCCTACCATGGCGATCGGTATGGTGGCCGCGCTCAAAATGTTGCTGAGATCGTTGGTGGTTACGCCAAGTTCCTGATTGCGGTGCTTCAGTTCGTCGTTGATGGTGGTCAGTTCTTCATTGGACGACTGCAGCTCCTCCTTGGCGGTGCGAAGCTCCTCGTTGGTGCTTTGCAGTTCTTCGTTTGAGGATCGGGCCTCCTCATTGGCCGCCTTCAATTCCTCCGTGGTGGCCTCATGCTGCTCGACAACCTTGCGAAGAAAATCCCGGGTTTGCGAAAGCTCGCGCTCGGAATGAGCGAGTTGCAACTCCAGCCCGTTGGGGCCTTCCGATGGCGCCGGTGTTCCTGCGGCCCTGCCGTTGGCGATGGGGGAATCGTCCTCAAACAGCACCAAACAAGAGCGGGAATCATCGGAGATTGGGATAACGCTGAGCCGAATGGTCCGCGCTTGTCCCGCCTGCTCCAATCGAATGCCGGATTCGTGAACCGGCTGCTTGGCTGCCAGCGCGGCATCCACGGCCTTGCGCAACGGATAAACTAAACTTTCGTGCACCAGGCGCAGCAGATTCGGATTTGTTTCGTCCGGAGCTTGCGCCAGGTACAAGCCGATTTGACCGTGAGAGTGCAGCACCTGCATGCTGGCATTGATGAGCACTCCCGGCGGCGAGTACATGTCGCGCAGAATGCGCGCGGCCCGGGTCTCCAGATCCAACAGGGCGGGGATAGGCATGCCAAGGGGAGGCTCGCCGGCCCGCGGCAACCGCTCCTGTGGCGAAGGTAACTTCGGCTCCAGCAAGAACCGGGACTGAACAGCTTTCTTGCTGTAAATCCGGTGGTCGTTATCCAGTACCCCAAACAGGTCCGACCTGGTTCCGATGGTTTCCGCGCTTCCCAATACCAGCAGTCCTCCAGGGTTCAGGCTGTAATGCAAAGCCGGCAAAACGCGCTGCTGCAAGGCGGAGCTCAGATAGATAAACACATTGCGGCAGCTTACTAGATCTATATGCGAAAAAGGTGGGTCGCTGGTAAGATCGTGCCGGGCAAAGACACAACTTTCCCGAATCTGTTGGGTGATTCGAAATCCAGAGTCGGCATGCGCGAAGAATCGGCGCAGGCGCTCCGCGGAGACATCATCCTGGATCTTTTCGGGATAAACACCGGCGCGCGCCTGGTCGATAGCCGATTCGCTGATATGATTCCGAACACCTGGAGCGAAAGCTCCCTACGGAAGTTTTGCAAAATCTCAAACGCCGTAATGGCGATGGAATAAGCTTCTTCTCCGGTGGCGCATCCGGGCACCCAAAGGCGGAATGGTTCGTTACCGGACCGGGCTTCCAGGTATTGCGAGATGGCCTTGCCGAGCGCCTCGAACATTTTCGGCTCTCGAAAAAAAGACGTGACGCTGATGAGGAGGTCGCGATAGAGCTGGTCCACCTCACCCGGATAGTCCTGAAGATATTCCAGATATTCGCCGAGCGTGGCGGCGTGATGCACCACCAACCGCCGGCCAATACGCCGTCTGATGGTGCTTTGCTTATATTGGCTGAAATCAACACGGGTAGCCTGGTGAACAAAATCGAGTATCCTTCGAAGTTCGCCGTCCTGTTCGCCGGCGACTACAGCTTGATCCAACTGCTCGGCAGGGATGGCCAAGTATGGATAGGAGTCAATTCTGCCAAGCTCTTCAGCGATTCTCCCGGGGGGAAGTACAAAATCGACGGCTCCGGTGGCAATGGCGCTGTGCGGCATCCCTTCCGACTTGGCCGACTGCTCGTCCTGCGAGAACGTAATGCCGCCCTTGTGTTTGATGCATCGTATTCCTTCCGCCCCGTCGGATGCGCCTCCGGAAAGCACCACGCCTACCGCGTTCGGGCCCTGATCGGTAGCTAGCGAGTCGAAAAAGATGTCAATGGGATAATGCGGCTTGTCGCTCTTGGACCGGGGCGCCAGATGCAGCGCGCCATCACGGATGATCATCACCTTGTTGGGAGGGATAACATAAACATGGTCCGGCTGAACGGGCATCCCTTCTTCTGCCTGAACGACGGGCATGGACGTGGCTCGCGACAGGATTTCAGCGAGCTGGCTATCATAGTTGGGCTCCAGGTGCTGGACAACCACGAAAGCCATTCCGGTATGCGGCGGCAAGGCGCGCAGTAATTCAAGGAAGGCTTCGAGCCCCCCAGCGGAGGCGCCGATACCGACTACATAGAATCGCCTACTCGCGGGATTGGACGCGGCGCCGTCCTCATTCGCCAGGATCATCTCAGAGACCGGCGTCGTGCATCATTGCTATTTAGTTTACTCCGCCTGTTTCTCTTTCGGACACAAACATGTTGCTTGTTTCTTTTCTGTCACAGTTACCTCACTGGGGAGGTTCATAGCTCTCGCCAACAAATACCAGAAACAGAGGCACAGTGAAAGCTGTCTACCAACTTCGTAGCGGTTCGACGAAATTGCCCGACGTCAGCCCGAACGGCTGAAGGAGAAGGAAGCAACATGCCGTGTCAGCTTGTGGAGGCGCTTGGGTTCCTGAGGCTCAAGCCAAATGCGCCCGCAGTGCCCTTCCGGGAAGCTCTCTCCAAAGACGAAATAACCAACGAGGTGTCGGAATACAATGGAGTCCTGCTGGTTCGCATGGGCCGTGGCTCCGCCATGCAAATCCGGCTGCAACCGGACCACGCAAGCGTTTTGACCCGAACGGTGCCGCTGGTGAAAGCGACACGGCTGGAAGGCGATTCGCCCTGGCAGGCCGCGTCCGATTCCTTGGTGCGTAGCTGGATTCAGTCGAAAGCGACCATCTGGCAGTGGCTGCTGGCAAAGGGCGCCGATGGCGACGCTATCGTCAAGCGGATCGCGCCAAGCTCCGTTCCGATCGCGCCTGGTGCGCGACGCCATTTCTTCCTCGCGAACAAATCGAAATCCTTTCTGTCTCTCACGTAAACGTTGCCCGAACGTGACGCGTTTGTTATTGGCGCCGGACCGAACGGCCTTACGGCGGCCATCACGCTGGCGAGAGCCGGACTCCGAACCACCATTGTCGAAGCCGAGCCCAGCATAGGCGGCGGAACACGGTCGGCGGAATTAACCCTGCCCGGCTTCGTGCATGATATTTGTTCCGCGGTCCATCCGTTGGCGGTTACCTCTCCGGCCTTCTCCAGCTTTCCCCTGGCGGCCCACGGGCTGGAATGGATTCATCCAAGAATTCCGCTGGCGCACCCTTTTGATGACGGTTCCGCAGCCGTTCTGCATATATCCGTGGATGAAACCTGTGCCGGGCTGGGGATCGACGGCAAGACGTATGGGAGCGTGGTAGAGCCGCTGGTGGGGCGCTGGGAAGAGCTTGCGGCGGAGGTCCTGCAACCGATTTTGCATCTTCCCCGCAGCCCGTTGTTGCTGGCGCGCTTCGGATGGCAGGCATGCCGCGCTGCGTCGGCCACTGCTCGAAGGTTGTTTCGAACTCCAGCCGTTCGCGCGCTCTTCGCCGGACTTGCCGCGCATTCGGCGCTGCCGCTGGATGCACCGGGTTCAGCGGCATTCGGATGGATACTGGCCATCGCGGGACACGCGGTGGGCTGGCCGATTCCTCGCGGAGGATCGCAGAGGATTGCGGATGCGCTGGCGTCGTACTTCACTTCCCTGGGTGGAAAGATCGTTACCAATATCAGAGTGCGCTCGCTGGGTGAACTCAGCGGTAAGAAAAGTGATGACTCGCTGATTCTATGCGACGTCACCCCCCGGCAATTTCTCGAAATCGCCGGAGACCGGATCTCGGGGACATTTCGGAATCAGTTGCGGTCTTATCGCTATGGGCCTGGAGTCTTCAAAATGGATTGGGCGCTCAAGCGACCGGTCCCGTGGATGGCGCGCGAGTGTGCCGATGCCGGCACGGTTCATCTGGGAGGGTTCATCGAGGAGATTGAAGCCTCGGAGCAGTTGGTAACGTCGGGACGGGTGAGCGATCGCCCCTTTGTACTGTTCGCCCAGCCCAGCCTGTTCGATAGCACCCGCACGCCGGCCGGCAATCACACGGCGTGGGCTTACTGCCACGTCCCGAATGGCTCACACGTCGACATGACCAGCCGCATTGAAGCTCAGGTGGAGCGCTTCGCACCTGGTTTCAAAGCCAGCATTCTGGCTCGTCACGTTTTTACGCCCAAAGAATTCGAGCGGCACAACGCGAACCTAGTTGGCGGCGACATCTCCGGCGGCCAGAACAATCTCAGGCAACTTGTCTTCCGGCCAACCACGACCCTGTACCATACGCCTCTCGATAACGTGTACCTTTGCTCCGCATCCACGCCTCCCGGCGCCGGCGTGCATGGGATGTGCGGCTATCATGCGGCCCGACTGGCGTTGCGCGATTTGAAGGTCCGAAACAGATGGCCCTAGGGGCGGGTCTCACCTAACGTGCGCGTGCACGTCGAGCCTAAGCACGACATCATCGAGAGCGACGTCCCAGCGCGGCTGGACCGGCTTCCCTGGAGCGGATGGCACTGGAGGATCGTCATCGCTCTCGGCATCACCTGGCTGCTGGATGGTTTGGAAACAATGCTCGGGGGCGCGTTGGTGGGAGTTCTGAAGGATCCCCGCACGCTGCACCTCACCGATTCCCAGATCGGCGTCACAGCGACCGTATATCTGGCGGGAGCGGTGATCGGCGCGCTCATATTCGGTTATGCGACGGACCGGCTAGGCCGCAAACGCCTGTTCTTCATTACGCTGGGCCTTTATCTCTGCGCCACAGCGGCAACCGCGTTTTCGTGGAGCTACTGGAGTTTTTGTCTGTTTCGAAGCCTCACCGGCGCCGGAATCGGAGGCGAATATGCGGCCATCAACTCGGCTATCGATGAACTGATTCCCGCGCGCGTGCGTGGACACGTGGATCTGATCATTAATTCCACATTCTGGGTGGGGGCGTTCCTTGGATCGTTGGGATCCGTGTTACTGCTGCACCTGAAATCCGTCTCTCCCACCTTGAGCTGGCGATTCGTGTTCGGGATCGGCGCAGTGCTCGGGCTGGGTGTTGTGATGCTGCGGCGCTTCGTGCCCGAAAGCCCGCGTTGGCTTTTGATCCACGGCCAAAAAGGCGAAGCCGAACGAGTGGTGAGCGAGATTGAGAAGCAAGCGGCCGGAGGGCGCGAACTTCCGCCGCCTGAAGGCGTCATTCGACTTCACGTACAGGACCACACGCCCTGGCGTGCCATCTGGGACGCGATGTTCCAACAGTATCGGGAGCGCTCCGTGCTTGGATTTTCGCTAATGGTATCCCAGGCGTTTTTCTACAACGCAGTGATGTTCACCTACGGCTTGGTGTTGCTGCGCTACTACAACGTGCAGGCGGAGTCGATCGGATATTGGCTGCTGCCGCTGTCAGCTGGAAATTTCCTGGGGCCGCTACTGATCGGCAGATTGTTCGACACAGTAGGACGCAAGAAGATGATCACGATCACTTACGCTCTGTCCGGTATTTTGCTCGCCATCGCGAGCTGGCTATTCGCGAAAGGCTGGCTTACGGTTACCACGCAGGCGATCGCGTGGAGCATTATTTTCTTTATCGCGTCAGCGGCCGCGAGCTCGGCGTACCTGACGGTGAGCGAAGTGTTTCCGCTTGAAATTCGCGCGCTGGCCATCGCCGTGTTCTATGCATGCGGAACTTTGATTGGCGGCGTGGGCGCGCCGGCGCTGTTCGGAGCGCTTACCGAAACCGGATCGCGTTTGATATTGTCTTGGGGGTACATCGCGGGAGCGGCGCTGATGGTGGCCGCGGCTGTAATCGAATGGACTCACGGCGTCGCGGCCGAACGTCAGCCACTGGAGTCTGTTTCCGCTCCGCTCTCGAGCCGCTGAGCGTTTATTGCACGGCCACGGTGATGGCCGGTAATGAATTGGCGGATCCAATCTGAACCTGGATGGGCACCGTTGGGCCGGGCGTCAGTCCCGCGGGCACTTGCGCATTGATTTGCAGGACGCCCGAGACCAAACCAGGCGCCGCACCCACGAACTCGATCTGGGAAGGCAGTCCGCCCATCGTGACCGCAACGTTGGCATTGGGCACGGGCAGTGGAGCGGATGCGACGAAGCCGTCCACGCTGGCGGGAGTGGTGACGCCGGCGCCCGTTGCGAAGATACTGACCCAATCGCCGCGCGCGGCCGGATTCAACGAAGAGTTCACCGTCCCATCACTGGCGTTCAAGATCGCGCCGGGACCCTGGCCAGAGCCGGTGATGCTAAAAATGCCAGGGGCGGTTGCCGCAACCTGCAACGTAACCGGGTTCGACAACACGCCCAGGTACTGTAGTTGAACCACGGTGGTGGGATTGCCCGCGACCGAATAGGGAACCACAACATTCACCTGTTGGGCGGATGCATAAAGCATAGGCGCGGGCATGCCGTCGAAATAGACCTGGACGCCTTCGAGCGAATTGGCCACCAGGCGAGGATTGGTCAGCGCAAGGTATGCAGGCGTGGGTGGGCCGATGGCGGAGCCAAACAGAGAGACGATCTCTCCCGGGGCCACGGGGCCGGATTGAAACGTCGCACCATTCACCACGCCCGCGAGAGTCAAGCTGGGCGCAGCGTTGGATAGGCGCAGCAGCGCGGCTCCATAACCGGGAATGGTCACCTGCATTTGCGATTCCGGAGTGGGCGCTTGAAGCGCGGGGCCCGACGCCGGAGTGGCTGCGTCGAGCACCACCAACGAGGCCGAAGTGAAATTGCCGAGAGCCGATAGATCGAGCGCGAAGGTGCGCGAAACACCGCTGCCGTTGTTGTCCGTATATATGTCTTTGACGGCGTGATTGGACATGAGAACCACCACGGAACCGTCGGGATTTCGCAGCGCCAGAGTGTGAGTGTCCAGACCGAACATCCCACCGTTGTGATCGATCCAAAGACAGCAGCCGGAGGAAGTGGTTGCGAGGATGTCCTGGCCGGGCGGCGAAGGCAGCCAGTGGGAAAGATAGTAGTCCACCCAGTAACTTAGATAGGGGCTGGCAGTGGAGTTGGTTTCGCCAAATTGCGCGTTGGAAGAAAAATCCCAATGATAGAGCGCCTGCGCGCCGGCTTGCCCGAGTAACTCAAATACCAGCGAACGCCAGGCCGCGAAGAAAGCGCTGGTGCCGCGAGGATCCAGCACGAACGGCGTGCCGTTGCAGTTGCTCAAGCCGTTGCTGAGAGCGTAGTCGGCGTTGACGTTGTTTTCGGTTACCCAAACCGGCACGGAAGCGAGATTGGGCTGCGTAGCAAGTTCGGAATTAATGTAAGTTACTTCGTTGGCAAAGTTGATAATGGTGGGAAAGATTTCGTCGTCGGTGGATTGCTGGTTACAGGTGGAGTAAAAATGCGTGGCCAGTGCGTTCACGGGGGCCGTAACGCCTGAAACGAACGTAGGCAGAAACGTTTCAGCGTCGGGGGCCCAATCGGAAAGTTCCACAGCCGCGAATTTGATGGTCGGATCCGCTTGCGCCATGGCCGGAACCATCGTGTTGTAAAGATTCACGTAATCCTGCGGAGTGAGACCGTTGCCATTTGGCTCGTTGAAGATTCCCCACCAGGTGATGGGGTACGGGCTGGGGCTCTGGAAGTGTGCGCCGCCGGCAGTGAAGCCGCCGGTATTGTAATACTGGACCAGATTCGCGCTCATGCCGGCGAAAGCAGCGTAATTGCTCGGGAGCAGATCGCCGTTCGCGTCGTTCATATAGGCGGGCGCGCCGGCAATTTGAAACTCCGGACTATGGTCGCCCGAACTTTGAATGGGCGCCATAAACGGATCCAGCTGGGAGAAATCCCAAACACCCGGGCTGGTCAGCGGGTCGCTCGTGCCGAGTAACTGTACGCGCGTGTGCTGCGGCTGAAGCGCGCCCAGAGTCCCCATGGCTTCGGGCGTCTGGCTGAAGAACTGATAGGTATCGCTGTAGAGTTGAAACGAGGTGGACATCGCAACTTGCAGGCGTCCGTTCAATCCCACCGAGGTATTGACCTGATTGCTAACCTGCACGTTGACCGTGGAGGATTGGGCCGCGGCACTGACTGCCGAAAGCAGAAGCACGACGGGCAGCGTGAAAAGAGACAGGCAGCGATACATCTTCGGCTTTTGATCTAGACGTGGCGCGTAAGTTTTCGTTGCATCATGGAAAAGCCATGTCCAGACGTTTGCCGCAGGTGATTGGTTTGTTTCTTCTGCTTTCCGCTACCCAGGCTTGGGCTGGGTTCTGCTCGGCCGATGCATCGGCCTCCGAGTCCCGCCACGACTTTCAATTCTTCGCGGGCTATTCGCCGGTCTCCGCCACGCTGATCGGCACCACGACGGATCGCCGGTTCTTCCTGGCGGGATTCGGCTACAGTTACCGCTGCTGGCTGTGGCCCGCGGTCTCCATCTCATATTCCGGAGAGCTGATGCCGGCGGCCGTCTTATTCGAGCCTGGGCAGTATCTGCCGCAGTTCGTTCCCGGCCACGCAGTATATGGGTTCGCCGTAACTCCGCTGGGATTCACGGCGGACTTTGGCCGTAGCCATAACGTCTATCCGTACCTTCAGACCAACGAAGGCATCGTTGCCTCCAGCGAGCCGATCCCGATCAACGTGACTGGAGCCACGGGATTAAATTTCTTAATCGACTTAGGCGGAGGCGTTCGCATCAAAACCGGCAAGCAGTACGCCATCAGCCTGGGCTATAAGTTTCTCCACATATCGAACGGCTTCACCAGCGCAGTGAATCCAGGAGTGGATAACAATGTCTTTTATGCCGGCTTCTCGATTTTGAAATAGCTAGCGGCCCGACGCGTCCTTTATAACGAGTCTGTTACCGTGGCTTCATGGAAGTGAGTAGCTCCGCCAAGCGGCTGTTGCCGTGGTTGATCGCAGTGGCCTTCTTCATGGAGTCGCTCGACACCACCATTCTGAACACGGCCGTCCCGACCATCGCCGCGGCCTTGAAGGTGGCCCCGTTGAGCATGAAGGCGGTTCTATCCAGCTATACGCTGAGCCTGGCGGTCTTCATTCCGATCAGCGGGTGGATGGCGGATCGATTCGGGACGCGCCGCGTATTCGCGTCGGCGATCGGCATCTTCACCCTCGGATCGATTTTGTGCGGGATCTCGAACAACATCCATGTATTGGTCGCGGACCGCGTTTTGCAAGGTTGCGGCGGAGCCATGATGGTGCCCGTAGGCCGGCTGACCCTGGTCCGTACTTTCGCCAAGTCCGAACTCGTCCGCGCCATGAGTTTCGTCGCCATCCCCGCGCTGATTGGACCGATGCTTGGACCCATCGCCGGGGGCCTAATCGTCGGATATCTGCACTGGCGCGTCATCTTCTTCGTCAACGTGCCCATTGGACTGGCCGGCTTGGTGATGGTCTTTCTGCATTTGCCCGACTATCGCGAAAAGTGGAATCCGCTCGATATCGTTGGTCTCATTCTGTTTGGTTCCGGCATCGCCCTGCTGTCGTACGTGCTGGAAGTGTTCGGCGAGCATACGCTGAGCGTTGGCGAAATTGTGGGGCTGTTGGCGATTTCTATCGCGCTGCTGGCAGGCTACGGGCTGCACGCGTCGAAGATCCCGTTTCCATTGCTCGCACTGGGCCTGTTTCGCATCCGCACCTTCCGCGCGTCGGTGAGCGGCAGTTTCTTCACCCGCCTGGGGTTGGGTGGGATTCCGTTCATTCTTCCGCTGCTGTACCAGGTGGGCATGGGGTACACGCCGATTCAATCCGGGCTGCTCATCATGCCGCAGGCTATTGCGGCGATGAGCTTGAAGATGACCATGCCGCGAATCCTGAGCCATTTCGGCTATCGCGCTGTGCTGATTTCCAATACCTTGATCCTCGGTGTGCTCATTTCACTTTTCGCCAGCATCGGAGTAGGCACCCCACTTTGGCACATCGTCGCCCTAGCGTTCTGCTACGGCTTCTTCAGCTCACTGCAATACACCAGCATGAACACGCTGGTCTACGCCGACATCTCCGAGGCACAGGCCAGCAGTGCGAGTTCCATCGCCAGCACCACGCAGCAGATGTCCATCAGCTTCGGCGTGGCCACGGCGTCGCTGCTCACCGCCGTCTTCATCCCCGATCGTTTCCACACCAGCCCCGCGGAAATGATCCACGGCATCCACTATGCATTATTTGTCCTGGGTGGAATCACGGTCTTGTCGACCATTGTGTTTCGCGAATTGAAAAGCACGGATGGCGCGGCCACCAGCCAGCACAAGGTGCTGGAGCACGCCTCCTGAGGATTATTCGGGTGGCGTATCCGGGGGCGGGCTGGAGTACTGGAACATCACCAGAATTTCGTGCGATTGCGGCGTCGCGCCATTTTCTATTTCCTGGCCCGGCAAGCCGCCCTCCCATTTGGATGCGTACGCGAGCGCCTGCTCGTTGAGCGAAGGATCGGAAGAGGCCAGCATTTCCAGATCCAGGAGTTTGCCATCTGGCGCTTGCATTCCATGCAACATCACGATTTGCGAGCTGGCGGCCTGTGGAGCGGCGCCCGGCGCGGGAGCCGGCAGCGTCATATTGATCTGGGAGCGCCAGGCTCGCGACATGACCGCGCCCACTCCAATCTGGTTCAGGCCAGCGGATTGGAACAGCGCAGGATTCTTTACCGGCTCCGTGAGGCTTTCCGTTTGCGCTTCGATAATGGTCTGACCGGCTTCGGTAATGGTGAAACCGTTTGCGATCAGTTTGCCATGAAACTGCAGCGCCTTCGAATAATCGTAGAGCACATAGGAACCGGGCGCCTGCGAGTAAGTGATCAGCACGCCGGCTTTCGGATCCACGCAATATTCTTCTTCTTCCCACTGGCGCCCGCCCGTGGTCGCCGGAATGATCGCGTCGCGGGCAACCAGGGCGCACGTTAACTCCGTCCCGTTCAGGCTCGCGTTAGCCGTCCGGAGCGTAGCGCGAGGTCCCACCACTGGCGCGGCGTAGAAGATCGCCTCGCGAAACTGAACCAATCGCAAAGGCAGACCCGTGGCCGGCTGATTACTGTAGAAAACACGATTCACGTTCATGTTTACCGCCGAAAAACTAGGACCATCTACGGTCCAGCGATACTGGCCGGCGCCAGGGGAGATGTCTTCCTCCTCCCAGGTTCCGCTCGAGAAGGCGCCCGACACTGTGAACGCAGTCTTCAGATCGTAAGGCTGCGCGCGCACATTGGAATGGCGGTGCGCTTCGATCAGTAGATTGACGATCTCGGCGCGCTGACTTACATCCTCGACGGGCTGAGCATTTCCCGTGACTAATTCCAGCGGATCGGATGGGACCGGCGGCTCAGCCAATTGCTGGTTTCGAGCCAGGAGCGGCAAATATAGCAGAGTAGTTGCGAAGGCAACGGTGCGAAGGCCAGAGAGCACGGCGAAACCTCCGATACGTCTATGTTAGCCGATACCTGCCGAGTTACTTGATTACTGAATCGCCGCTACCGAACCACTGCCGATAAAGGCGGTGAAGAAGCCCTCGTCCAACCCCGGCGAGCCCGTTACGCTGAAGCTGCTCTGCGCAATACCCCCGAGCTGAATGAGAACTCCGGGCGTGGTAGGGGTGGCATAACCATTGGCGGGAAGCACATTCAAAACCGCCGATGGAATGGTGAACGTGCCCGCGGAGCCGTCAGCGGTGCAAACGATATCGGCGTAGGATTTCAGCGTCGAGGTGGCTTTGACGCCATTGAAGAGATAGATTTCGACCACTGGGAACGCCGAGCCGCCGGTCCATGTAATGGTCAGATCCTGCGCGCGATGGATGCTCGTCGGGATGCTGGGAATAATCGACGCTGGAACCGTCAAATCCCAGTTGAACGCCCCGACCCCGGATGCGCCCGCGCCGTTGGTTGCAGTGAAGCTTCCAGGTTCAATGAAGTACGGCGAGCTGGTGGCGAGCGTGGCGGCATAAACACCTGTTGAGGACGCATCAACGGTTCTGGTGCCGTCCGGCCCCGTGATTACCAGCTGCGTGCCCGCATTCAGGAACGAGGGCACGATCGGATCTGTCACCTCAAATGAGCTGCCCTCCACTTCGTAAGCGAGGCAATTGCCGACCGACGGGCCCAGCGTGCCTCCATAGGACCGAATGAGACTGTTAATTGGGAAGCTGGTGAAGGCCGCACCCAATACATCGTCTTCACCAACCAATCGGCTGAGCTCGACCCCGGCGATGTTCAGAGTGCCCGTGGTCATGGCCTTTTGCAGATTGGTTGTAGTCAGCGCGTTAAAAGTGTCGCCACAGGTGGTTTGCCCGGCCGGGGCGATGGAGGTGGTGGTGATATTGCCAGTGACTCCCTTCACCGTGACCACGATCGATGTTTTGCAGCCGGTGACTCCGGCGGGAACGACGAAATTGATCTGATCCAGGCCCGGGGAGCTGCCCCGCCCGCCGTAGGTAACTGTCGCCGGTTGGTTCCCTATCAGGACTTGAACCCCCGTGTTCAAGTTGACCTGCGTGGGAGGCTCGGTCTCGTTGCCCGTAACGGCGCCCAGGCCGGTGCCCCACAAAATCAAAGTGTCGCCAGGATGGGCGGCGTTAATCATCGTGATGGGAGTGTAGGCGGTGTCGGTGACAACCGCCGGGCCGGATCCACCTTCATTGAGCGTCAACGTTCCGAAGTCAGCGGCCAAAACCTGGATCGCGATGGAGCTGCTCGCTCCTTCGTAAGTAAGCGTCAGCGTCCCAGCGCCGGTGAGCGTGGCCGATGGCAGAATCGCAGCCACCTGCGCCGCGGAGGTGTAGATCATGATGCAGTTTTCGGTCACGCCGCCCACCGTGGCTTGCACTGTGGTTCCTCCCAACCCTGCGGTAGTGGGCAATGGATAGCTGAACGCCTGCTGCAAAGTGGCCGGGCCGAGCCCGGTCCCAGTGACCGTGAAGATAGCTCCCTGCGCAACGCCGGAATTGGGCAACGATGGCGGAAGCCAACTGCCCGCATTGTAGACGCCTGTAACGGCTGGGGCCGCTGCGAGAGCGGCTGTATAAATTAGGACGAACGCCGAAAGGCGAAGTGATGACATAGCTCCTCTAACGGTTCCTTGAACCCTGAAACAAGTAGGCGCAGGCTTTAGGCAAAAGCCCTCAAGGGGCGTGTGGAATTCAATGGGCCCGGTTCAGCGGGACTTGGACAGCCACTGGTCGATTTGAGGAAGACGTTCGGCGCGGAATTCGACGTTCAAGTTTATCGTTGAAATCGCCGACTCAACATTTTCACGGGCGCTGGCTGGGATGTGTTGAGCGGCGTATGCGATAAGATCGGCGGCGCGTTTCCGGTCGCTTGACTGGCTGGCGATTCGCGGCATCAGGCTGAGGCGCGTGAAGGGATCGATGGGAAATCCCGGTTGGTCGACATGTTGCCGCGCGAACTCCCACGCTAGATCGGGATGGTTGCGGGCCACGAGGGCAAAGATGGAACCAACGGTTCCGGCGGGCGCCTCCGGACCGGCCGCGAGTTCCAGGATACGCTGCGCGCCAGTGGGGTCTGCGATGCCGGCCAGCGCTTCCAGGATATTTTGCTTCTCCAGTGGATCGTGCGTGGAACGATACAGGGCGATGAGCCTGTCGAGGGCTTTGGCATCGGCCCGCTGAGCGACGATGGAAAGCGCGGTGCGCCACACGGTAGGCGAAACAGCGGAACGATTTTGCATCCCTATGTCCAAACGGCGGCGCGCTTCAGCGATGACAGAATCGTCGCCAAACCGACTCAGAGCCACCAGAACGGCCTCCCGGAGCGTACCCACGTTGGGGTCCTCATGCGCCTGTGCATCCCATTTCAGCCGCGTTGCCAAAGGATGCAGCCTGTCTCGCGCGTAGGTAGTGAAGGCCGCGTGGCCGCGAGTGTCGTCGACATAAAGACGGTCCAGAGCGACGAGCGTGGAGACGATCTGACGCCAAACGATCGGATCGGCATCCACGGGAATGTTTCGGCTGAGATCGAGATAATTGGTGATCGGCTCATAACCGGACTGCCCCAGCGCCCACGCGTCGTACAGAAGGCCGGCTTGATCGGCGGACTTTAGCGCGCCAATATGGGCACTGAGCAACTGAATCATCGACTGCGGGTAAAGCGTACGCGCGTAGCTGGATTGGCCCGCGTTCACGATGGCCGGCCCTGTGCCCTGCACTTCCAGCGTGGCGGCGGCCGATCCCGAAAGTAGATGATCAGTGGGTGTTCCGCCCGCGCTCGCCACAACCGGAATGCGCCAATGTTGCACCGGCGCGGACTTGATGCTGGACGGATCTTCGGCGAATCGCCCCTCGCTCAGCACCACCCTGGTCTCACCGTCTTTGGTATGTTCCGATTCCACTTTCAGCAGCGGCACTCCGGGCTGCCGGGTGAAATCGGCTTCCACGTCCAATACTGGCTTGCCCGCAACTGCTTGCACTTCGCGCCACAGATCGGCGTCCACTGTATTTCCATAGGCGTGCGCTTTCATATAGCGCCGCACTCCATCACGAAAGGCGTCCGGCCCGACGTAAGCTTCCAGCATCCCGATCACCGTGGCGCCCTTA
>CAVRZH010000103.1:0-5571 GCA_963725455.1 Bryobacterales bacterium | reverse complement strand
TTCAAGCAGGATGCGGTGCTCGCGCTCGATGACTTCGAATCCGCCAATGCCGCTGCCAATGACTACACCGACTCGCTCCGCGTTCTCCGCATCCACCTTAAGGCCGGACTGAGCCATGGCGAATTCAGAGGCCGCGATTCCGAACTGGATGAAGCGGCCCATTTTCTTGATTTCTTTGCGTTCGATGAAGCGGGCGGGATCGAAATTCTTGACTTCCCCGGCGATGCGGCAATTAAACGCTGTGGCGTCGAACTGTTCAATCCGCGAGATGCCGTTCCGGCCTTCGCAAATGGCCTGCCAACTTTCGTCTGTGCCAATGCCCAGCGGGGTCAGCAACCCCACTCCTGTAACTACTACTCTGCGCGACAACAATAGCTCCCGGCGTCTTACTTCTTCTTTTTGTTCTCGATGTAATCGATGGCGTCTTTCACCGTGGCGATTTTCTCGGCGTCTTCATCGGGAATATCAATATCGAACGCCTCTTCAAAGGCCATCACCAGTTCCACAATATCGAGCGAATCCGCGCCAAGATCGTCGACGAACGAGGCGCTATTGTCCACCTGACCTTCATCCACGCCCAACTGCTCGACGATGATCTGCTTCACTCTTTGTTCAACCGACATGAATCCTCCCCGCGATGCCTTACAAAAGATAGCTACAAACTCATTGATTCTAGCGATGATAGCGGCTAGCCGCAACTGCTCCGGCCGCAACTGTTCCAAGATGAGGGGCTCGGGTACGCTCCGATAACTCCGCTTACGACTAGATCAAGAAACGCTGTTCTTGTCAAACCAATTGTAGCGCGAGCCGCCTGGCAGGCAATCGCGTCCCATGCCGGACGATTACAGCCGGTGAAACTTGGGGACGGGCGCATCGGCCCCAGCTTCCACGCGAGCCATGATGGCTTCGTCGGTCTGAGTCTTGCGCATCTGGAATAAGTTCCAGGCGACCATCTGCCGCTCTCGCTGGCGGATCGCATCGGGGTCGGGCGCGAGCCCTGGCGGGCGCGGATGGTGCGGAATCCTGTCAATATCTGTAAGCCCCACGAGCGTTTGGATTTGCATGAAGAACTCATCCGGCGATGTTCCCTTGCTGCGGGCTCCCCGTGTCAAAGCCGCGAGCTCGAGGTGTGCTTCAGCGGAAGAAACTGTGGATTCCCAGGACCCCAGCTGGTTCGGTCCGGCGAAACCGCCATCGACGAAAAACACTCCATCCAGCGTTAATTTCAATGGCTCCAGAACTTCGTTACGCCCGGAACGTCCGCCGCCGAAGCCCGAGAATCCTCCATGCCAGAGTTCATTCGCGGCGGGGGATTTTACATCGGTATTGTCGCCCAGGAGCGAACCATCGGATGTCATCAGTCGCTTCGATCCCGGAAAGATGGTGTGCCAGAAAGCATGGATAGCCCGAAGGCGTTCATCGAGGCCGAACGGCAAGAGAACGGAGGGATTGGTTCCCGGAGAAAACGAATGCGTGGACGTGCGCCCGTTCTCGCGGCGAAAAGTCCAGATATAAGCGACGGACGCGATCGCCACAGGCCAACGGTTCACCAAGATGGCAGAGGCACTGGCTGTGTTGTCCTTGTCCGGAACTGGCGGTGCGCCTCGCGGTCTGTTTTGCCGGCGATGTTCGATATCGGCGAGCAGCTCGAAATATTCAGCCTCCGGCGGGGGAATTAAAGCAACTCCGTAGCCAGCCAAGTCTTCGCAGGCCAGCGCCATAGTTGGATTTGATGATAACCCGGCGAAGTTGCTATGGCATTACCGCCGCCCGCTGCGCGAGAACATACGCCGCGCGCTGGTTTGGCATAGGACCGTCTTCATCCGCAATCTTCTTGAGCGGCGAACCCTCAAAGTCCTGGTAAGAATACGCAGGACGATGATCGACATCCAGGCTGACGGTGACGAATTCCACGGACTTCGGCATAGCGGGTATTCGCGCGCCAAACCAATGCGGATCCTCCTGCTGGCTCCAGGTGACGAGCGAGAGCACGGAGCCGGACGGATAATTGTGCTCGGGGTTGCTCCGCGCGTAGTCAACAGCGGTGTCATTGCCGAAGAGCGTGGACATGCTGCTGTCCTGCCGGTTGAGGGCTGACGTAATCACTCGCCACTGCAGTGGGTTTGCTGGAAGGCCGGCTGTCAGCGCCGCACTTTGGTTAACGGTTGGAATCGCCAGGGTGAAGACGTAGTCATGCGGGCGCATGGGAGTGTGGCAACCCACACATTCGCTCGCGAAGCTGGCGTCCTTTCCGTACGGCTTAAGATCAGCGCCGCGCCATCGGGCGAATCCCCATCCCAGGGTATCGGCATACTTCTTGGCGTCCTTGATCATGAACTCCACCTGCACGAACGCCCCGGTCTGTTGATTCCAGGCTACCTTCGCCAGGGTTGCACCGTCAGGCCAGGGATTCATGTGATTTTCGGCAACTGCCCTAACTGCGATGTCGTTTCCGAGAATCGCCCGGATGGTCTGATTGTCGAAGCGGTCCGTACTGCTGATGGCTTTCCAATTCTTGTAGTCCGATGGGAACGCAATGCCGTTGGGTGCCAGCGGAGCGTGAGACAACTGCGCTCCCAGAGCGATCCATTTGGCGTACTGCGCGCCGGCGGCGGCGACATTAGCGGCCGAAGTCTCAGCAATCGGCGCTGGAGGATTCAAGTAAGCTCGCAGCACTGCTAACTGATCGGGCGTGACAACCGCGCCGGGATGCACGCGTGTATAGGATGCGAGCGGCATGGCGCCAAGTTGAATCTGATTGACGGCCTCATAAAGCGTAGCTTTCCGCTGAGCGGCCGGTTTCGCGCCGAGGTCCGAAAAGTTCAGATGCTCCCGGCCCTCTTTTACGTCATTGGCCACCACCCAGTAGGCGGGGACGATTTTGTCGTACCACCAGAGCTTCGTTTCGTTGGAGTGGCAGTTGTAGCACGAATTTCGGAGGATCTGTTGCACATCCGGTGGCGCCTGAAGGTCCGCGGTAACCGGCGGGTTGGCAATCTTGGGGCGAACAAATTGGATACCGGCGAAAACGAGCAGTACAACGAGCGCCACAATGATGAGCCCTGTTTTTTTCATAGTTCACTTTAGACCGATTCGAGACCAGGGTTAAGCCGGGGCGGCTCTAATTAGTCGAGCTGCTAGCGCGCGAACTGGCTGGGTACAGTGACCTCCGCACACTGCGATCGTGTCCGGAAATCCACCTCTACCAGGGTGCTGAAAAAGCCCTCTCCTATTCGCGAACCGCAGGCGTGGGCGCCTACGCCACACGGGCTATCAACAACATAGATGTGCCCGCGTAGGGCGGACTTCAGTCTGCTGGGTTTTTTCAGCAACCTGCTAGTGTCCTCCGGCCGTCATGGTTCCTTGTGGTACGAATCGACGAAGGTCCGCTTAAACTTGGCTTGCCACCGGCCGCGCGAGCGAATTCAGATGTTCCGAGTGGGCTTTGGCGGTAAGAGCGGCATAGCCACGAGCTTCAGTCCAAGTCATGCAGCATTTAAGGCAGGTTTCGGTCCAAACTCTGATGTATACTCAATCTCAACCGGAGACCCGAAATCGATTTCTATAACGTTACGAGGTTCGCGTAACGGTTCGGGTAGGCAGGCTGGGTAAGAGGGATTGCTTCGATGGATCCTGTTGCTTCCAGATCTGAAACTATCGCCCCTTTATCGGCATCTCACCGCAGACCGGCGGTTTGCAACTGGGGATGCGGAGGAGGAGTATCTCAATGACACGAGCAGGAGCTTGGGTATTCCTCGCCATGTTGTCGGGCTTGGAAGCCTTCGCGCAGGTAGTTGGAGATTCAACAGATGGAAGCCTGGAAGTGAACCTCCCCGGGCTTACGGTTCGGCCGAACGTGGCGCCTGTGGGCGCATCGCATGGAGTTATGAAGTTCGAAGGAGTGCTGGCGCGTTCAGACGGCAACACGCTTTCCATCCAACTCAATGACGAACGCGTGATACGGTTTCAGCTCGATCAGCGGACGGTCTATCTGCTTGATGGGTCGCCTGGGCGTCTGGCCGCGTTTCATATTGCGGACATGGTGTCGGTGGAAGCGGCGGCGGAAAAGACGGGCTATTTTCTAGCGCGCAGCGTGAAGTTTGTCCGAAAACCCACGGCAGCGGAGCAGGCGGACGTGCTCCAGTGTCCCGAAGTGAATATCCGAGAGGAAGAGAACGTCATCGGAAATGCCACGCTCGATGCGAAACAGGACACGCGCAGGTTAAGTCTGATGGCCAAACCGGCGCCGATTCTGGAAGCTACGGGGGCACCCCGAGGACTGGACACGGCCGGCGACGATCTCATTCCATCCATCCGCCGCAGAGTGAATGATGCCTTCGAGCGGCTACCGAACTTTCGGGCGCGACAGGTCACCAGTATGTTTCACAGCACCAACAAGCGAGTGAAATGGGTGCCGAATGGTGTGATCGCCGCCGAGGTGGCATATGAAGGAGAGCAAGAAACCTATAGCGAGATTCAAATGGATGGCAAACGGCCCGCCAACGCTCCTATGACCGGCGGCGCCGATTACATGCGCTCCTTCAACAATGCCTGGAGCACGGGGGATTTTGAGTCCCTCACGCATTGCGTTTTCGATGGACTGGAGGATTCCGACTTCCACAAAACCGGGACGGAACACAGCGCCTCTGGGGATTTGGCAGTCTATCAATTCAGCGGCAGCCGCGCCTCCACTTGCGTGGCGGTGCTGTCCCAGTCGCAAGTGGCCTATCCATCCTATCGGGGCACGTTGAAGGTCAAGCCGGATACGCAAGAGGTGGTGCACGTGGAAGTGGAGGCAACGGATATGCCGAAAGCCTTCCCCCTGGACCGCGCGGAGCGCTCGGCGGATTTCGGGGTGGTCCAAATTGGCACGCAGCAATATTTCCTGCCGACCACCGGCTATTGGTTCGGATGCTACCGGAATTCGTACTCCTGCTTTCTGAATCGGGTGGACTTTCACGATTACCGGCTGTTTACTTCAGATTCCATCGTGCGGTTCGGTTCCGGCAACTAGCGCCAACATCGTCACCCGGAGCCTTTAGGATCACCCGAAGTCTTTAGGATCACTCGGAGCCTTTAAGATCACCCGGAGCCTTAAGATCATGAGATGGACCATCACACGGTTGCTGCCGTCGCCATTGCGGGCAGTTGTCTGGATGTGCTCGGAAGCCTGTATCTGGCGTACGACTTATTGGGCGGTCCGCATGGCCCGTTGCGCTTGCTCACCCGCGCGGTAACTTATTCGATTCTCTTCGGCATAGGGTATGGTCTCGGCCTTGGATTGCTCTTCGGCGTGGCCTCTGGCCTGGCGATTGGCGTGACCATCGCCGTTGAGCTCAACCGAACATCGAAGCGGCAAGACCATTACTCCCTGCCTTGGGAAGCGCTGTTTAGCTTGATCCGTGGCGCGGCTTTCAGCGCGGCGCTCTATCCACAGGTAGGGCTGCGTTTCGCGCTTCTCTACTGCATTCTATTGACGGGCGGCCAAGTAGCGGCATACGCCTACGGCGTGCGTCCGTCGCTGCAATATACGACACCCCGCGAGCGACGCTTCGTGCGTGTATTTGCCTG
>CAVRZH010000102.1:0-16259 GCA_963725455.1 Bryobacterales bacterium | reverse complement strand
GGCCGCTGGTCACCGGGGTGTCGGGTCGGTTATCGGTTGCATCGGGACCAAGGATTTCCCCCGGGTTCGCCTGGGAGTTCATGGGGGCCGTCGCGAGAGGGACGGCGCTCAAATTGTGCTCGCGAAGTTGAAGCGGGCGCACAAAGAAGAGTTGGATGAACTGCTGGACTATGCGTCACAGGCAGTGGAGTCCATCATCGCTGAAGGCGTCGAAAAGTCCATGGCGAAATATAATCGTCGCGCCCAAGGCTTAAACGAGGAAGAATGAGGATCTACGAAGAGCTGTTTATTCTCCGGCCTGATACGCCGGAAGAAGACATCGATCATCTGATCGAACAATTGACCACGCTAATCGCCTCCCAGGGAGGCAACGTCGACAAATCCGACAAGTGGGGCATACGGAAGCTGGCCTATCGCGTTCAAAAACGCAATGAAGGCTTTTACGTACTGCTGCAGTTCACCACCAAGCCCGAAACGGTTCTGGAGGTGGAACGGCGCTTGCGCGTATCGGACCTGGTGATGAAATTCCAGAGTGTCCGTATCGACGAAAAGCTGAAGAAGATCGAAAAGCGCAAGAAAGAGCGCGAAAAGCGCGCCGCGCGGAAACCTGCGCCGCCCGCCGCTCCGAGCGTGCCTTTGGAGCATGCCATGGCGGGTGCTGAACCCACTGGCCCAAGACCCGGCGCTCCCATGCCGGGTGCACCGGCTCCTGCAGCTGCAGCTCCGGTGGCAGCGGCTCCGGTAGCAGAAAAGGTAGGAGAGTAACATGGCCGAACAACGCGGCGGACGTCCAATTAGCGGGTCCATGCGGCCTACCGGCGGCGACAAGGCGCTGGCCACCAAGAAGCAATATTTCCGGCGCAAGAAAGTATGCCGGTTCTGCGTGGAAAAGATCGACGACATTAATTATAAAGACGTGAGAATGCTCTCGTCCTTTATTTCCGAGCGCGGGAAGATTGTGCCGCGCCGCATTTCCGGTGTTTGCACGCCGCACCAGAAGCGGCTGGCGGAGGCCATCAAACAGGCGCGCAACATCGCGCTGATCCCGTTCGCTACGGCGATCTAAGGAGCCATCATCATGGATGTAATTCTACGAGAAGATATCGACAAGCTGGGTACGCGCGGCCAGTTGGTGAAGGTGGCGCCCGGCTACGCGCGCAATTTTCTGCTGCCCAACAAGATGGCCGTGGCCGCTACCGAATCGAACAAAAAAATCGTGGAGCAGGAGCGCCAGGCCCACTTGCGCCGTGAAGCCAAGGTGGAAGGCGAAGCCAAGGATCTGGGCAAAATGCTGGGCGCGGTTGCGATTACCATCTCGCAAAAGGCCGGTGAGAACGATCAGCTTTTTGGTTCGGTAACGTCCAAGGACATCGCCGAAGCGCTGGAGCAGCAGGGCTACACTATCGAGCGCCGCAAGATCGTTCTTGAGGAGCCCATTAAAACGCTGGGCGAGTTCAAGGTGCCGGTTCGCCTGCATCGCGAAGTCACCGCCGAAGTCACCGTTCACGTTGTCAAAGAGGAAGAGTAGCTCCGGCTACGAACCCCGTTGCCACATCCTGATTTGATTCTCGAGCCGGGACGCTACGAGGGCGTTCCGGCCTATCAACTGCTGGAGGCCGCCGGCCATGGATACATCCCGGTGGACCAGCGCCTGCTGCACGCGATTCTTGATTTTCCCGAGAACTCGCTGCCCGATATCGTTCGTTTTGCAGCGCAAAATCACGACGACGATCTGATGGACCTGGATCCGTTGCTGATCGATCTGTTTCGCTCGCTGCGCTCGCCTGCCGCTCTGCCATTCTTTATGCGCGTAATGCGCGACAATCCCAGCGATGTTCCCGACGATCTGGTGGAGAGCATCGTCGAGTTGGGCGGAGCGGCCGTTGAGCCGGTGCTCGGATTGCTTCGTGAACTGAAGGAAGGCGATGCGGGAGACGTGCCGTTTGTCCTTGCGGCGCTGCGTGTTCGCGATCATCGAGTTTTGGAAGCGCTGAGCAGCCGCCTGGAGAACGATCCGCAAGACGCTGCGCTGTGCCTGGAAATGTACGGCGATCCCGCGGCCATACCGACGCTCACGGCCGCGCTGGCTAAAATACCCGTGGACGACCAGCGATCGCGTGCGCCCCTGGAAGCAGTCATCCAAAGCCTGTCCGCTCCGGTGGACACTTCGACCGAGCCGGACAAAACATTTGACATCTGGGGACTTTATCCGGAAGAGGCCACGACCGACTTCAGCGCGCTCGAAGACGAGGACCGCCTGGCGATGCTTCAAAAAGGCTCGCCCAGCCTGCGCGCTGAAGTTGCGCTAAGCTACCAGGGCACGGACTTGTCCGACGACGCGCGGGCTCGCTTGATCCAGCTGGCCAAAGGGGACCCGGACGCTGCCGTGCGCGGGGCCTGCTGGGAAGCGCTCGGTGAGATCGGCGATGAGCCCGATCTGCGGCAAGCCATGTTGAAAGTGCTGGCCGATCCGAAGGCCGCCATTGAGGAAAGGTCCGGCGCAGCCATCGGCCTGGCGGAGCAATCCGACAATGCGGCAGTTTATCAGGCGATTTTAAATCTTTATCAGGATCCGCGCAGCCGCGCCAAGGCGCTCAAAGCCATGGCGCGCTCTTTCGACAAGCGCTTTGCGGCGTATCCGCCCAAGCATCTGGATGATCCCGATCGCGACATCAAAACGCAGGCCATCTGGGGCATTGGCTACTTGGACCTAGCTGCGGAAGCTCCGCGCCTGGTGGAACTTTTCGACGACGAGGAATTTCGCACCGACGCGCTCTTTGCTTACGCATTGTCGATTCCAGGCGAGACTTCGACCGGACGCGTTCGCGCCTTGATGACGAAGGTGGAAGAATCCGCCGGCGGATTCCGCGAGGACGAAGAGGATCTCATCCGCATCGCGCTCGATCAACGTCTGATGCTGCACGGCAAGAGCCCCGTTTTCTTTCCCGAAGAAGAGGAAGAAGAATCGGAAACAGTTGTTGCCGTGCCGAAACCCGGCCGTAACGATCTGTGTTCCTGCGGCAGCGGCAAAAAGTACAAGAAGTGCCACGGCTTGGTGAATTAAGCGTGGGGCGGACGCCCGCGTCCGCGCTGGCCCCTGGTCCGGCGCGTAAATTCAGGAGCCGACGAGGGCGTCGGCTGCGGGAAACCTTTCTACACGACTGGGGTCTGGTGGGACTTGGCAGAAATGCTGGACTGATACTCTTAGCAGTATGGGGGAGCAGCCAGAGCCAAGTTCGGATACCGCAATTGTGGTTGTGTTCCTCGTCGTAATCCTGACGCTCGCGGTTTTTGGTTTTGCTGCCTATCGGTGGTTAAAGAATCCAACTCCTCTGATCAATGGGCCATCCCAAACCTACAAACCCAACCCTTAGCGTTTAGGTCTTACTTCAACGCAGATTTCAGACACCACCCCGGGGTCCAGTGTAGGACTAGCACCTGGGGGCCAGCCCCACTTTGGTACTTGAGGCAAAATAGTAGTATGCGTTGCCTGCTCCTTCTGGTGACAGCTTTCGCCCTAACCGCCGCTGGCGAAATGTCTCTGACGGTGGCCAAACTGACTGAGTTCATTCGCTCCGCGGTTCAGATGAAATCGCCCGACAAACAGGTGGCCGAGACCCTGCGCCATTTCAAAATGGTGGAGAAGTTGGACGACCGGACCATTGAAGACCTGCAAAGCCTGGGGGCCGGCCCGAAGACCGTCGCCGCTCTCAAGGAATTAGGCGACGCGTCGGCCAGCTTGCCGGCGGCCGCACCGCCTCCGCCCAAACCGGTGGTGGTTCCCATCCCGCCGCCCGATTCCATCGAACAGGCCAAGATCATCGATGAGGCGCGGCAATACGTCATGAATTACACCCAGAGCCTGCCGAACTTCATCTGCGTCCAGGTCACCCGGCGCTATGTGGATCGCAACGGCACCGGTTCCAACTGGTTTCACATGGACACCATCACTTCGAAGCTGAGCTATAGCGACCATCACGAAGATTATGAAGTGATCATGAAGAACGACCAGCCTGTGACCAACGTCAGCATGGAAAAGCTCGGTGGAACGGTTTCAGCCGGCGAGTTCGGAACCATGATGAGCGAGATCTTCGATGCGCGCAGCAAAGCGGACTTCTCCTGGGATCATTGGGCCACGCTGCGCGGCCGCCGCACGTACGCGTTTGCTTACGACATCCAGCAGGAATACTCGCAATATCACGTCAAAGATCTCGAGAGCGGCAGGGAGATCGTTCCAGCTTATCGCGGGCTGATCTATATCGATCGCGACACCCAGACCGTCACCAAGATCACGCTCAATCCATACAATATCCCTGCGGATTTTCCGATCCACGAAATCCATGAATCGCTGGATTACGACCAGCAGCGGATTGGCGACACGCAATACATGCTGCCGCTCAAAGCCGTCCTTACTTCCAAACTGGACCGCCTTATGACCAAGAACGACATCGAGTTCCGGTTGTACGGCAAGTTTGAGACCGGATCCACCATCAAGTTCGACACGCCGGATGCGCTGCCGGAAGACCAGACAAAAGAGAAGTAGGGGAAAACAGAATTCGGAAGCCGGAATTCAGAAGTCAGAATTCAGAAGCCAGAATTCAGAATGAGGGAGCATCGCTATGAATCCTTACGCCAGTTATTCCGCGGGACGCCGGCCGCTGGACGTGATCGCCGAGACGCCGCGCCGCTTGGCTGAATTGGTGCAAACCATTGGCGCCGACCGCCTGGAAGTACCACCCGCACCTGGCAAGTGGAGTGCCCGCGATATCCTCTCCCATCTGGCGGACGCGGAAATTGTATTTGGCTTCCGCCTCAAACAGACCTTGTCGCAGGATCATCACACCATCCAGCCCTTCGATCAGGATTTATGGGCGAAGAGTTATTCGGCTTGCGATGCGCAGCTCGCTCTCGCGGCATTCTCCGCCGTGAGAGCCTGGAACATCGCGTTGATTGGCTCCGTGAGGCCGGCCGACCTTTTGAAGCCGGTAACCCATCCCGAGCGCGGGACGATGACGTTTCAAACCATCGTTGAAACCATGGCCGGGCATGACTGCAATCACATTCAACAGATAGAGAGAATCGCTGGGCTGTCAGTTGCGGCCAGTTAGTGGAGAGAAGCTTCGAGCGCTGACTTTACGATGGCTTCAGCGCGACGCCAGTCTTCTTCGGCGGTGCCCGTCGGACGTCCAGCGCCCTCCCAAAGAAGCTCAGCGATGGCTTGTACGTCTTCCTTAGTGTCCCCGCGTTGATCGGGCTGGCCGGAGGACGCCGGCAGCATAGACCGTACCATGGCATCGCGCGCTTCGTTATATGCCAGATGCGCTTTCTCGAGATCCAGCAAAGCCGTTTCAAACATCTTTCGATCGCCCGTGGGATGCTCCGCCAGGTATTGCACCTGCTGGGCCTTCCGCGAGAAATCTTCGAAGGCGGTCCGATATTCAACTTCTGCCGAAACTTCCATCACCATGCCTACTTAGACGAATGAGCGCACAAAAAGGTTCGAAATTGTCTCGCGACTAATGATTCTTAACACCGTACGGGGTGCAGGCAGGAAAATCTGCAATCTTAATTTTCCAGGTCCAACAGCAGCTTCCCGCGCAACCGGTAGTCGGCGTCCTTTAAGTTGGGGTTGAGTTCCACCTTGTCAAAACGAACCTCGATGCCTTGTTGCTGGGCGTCGGGCTTGATCAGCATGGTCTTCGGATAGAAAGCGTTTCCGTTCTGGACGTAGTCGGAGTAGGTGATGAGCACCGAGCCGATTCCGGCGTCGGTCGCAATCCTCACTCGCTGGGGGCGCAAATTCGAGTCCAAGGCGATCGAGATTTTATCGGTTCCCGATTCAGCCACGATTGAATAATCCTCGCCCGCCGCCGGGTCGGGATGGTTTGCGATCAGTTTGTAGTTGGGGCCCTCCAGGCGGGCAATCAAGGATGGAAGCTGATTATCGCGGATCATTCCGAAATCGGTGGGCAATTGAAGCGCGTCGTCTCCCTTGAGATTCTTGCTGGCTTTGAACTCGCTTCCCTCAAACATCACTTCGTGCAGGATGCGGCCGGTTTTGGCTTGAAACAGCGCGCGATCGGTGCGATTGCGCATGAGCAGCGTCCAGCGTACGCTGGTACCGTCGTGACCCCATAGCGTGGTGCTGCCGGAAGCTTCCACCGAGCCCAGGGTCTTGAGCCCGTCGTCGCCTCCCAGCGCCCGGATCATTTTCTGAAAAAGCTGTTTTCCGAACGCTTCCCGCGCGGCACGGCTGGGTTCAAGCACCGCGGTGGCCATGGTACTCTTCGCGGACTCCACCATTACCGTGCTCTGATGCCCGGCGAAGCCTTCTTTGGTGAAATCCACCACCCAATTACCGGGAGTCAGTCCAGCCAGTTCCAGCTTGCCGCCGGAGGTTGGCCCGATGGCTGTACCGTTCAAGCTAACCTGGCATTCGGCTGGCGCGCAGGTGAGCTCCAGCATGCCTTTGGCTACCGGTTTGGGAGCAACCGGGGGAGGCGGTGCAGGCATTGCCTTGCTTTTAATGACGTCCAGCATGTCGCCAGTGGCTCCCGCGGACTCCAATCTGGAAAGCGCATCGGAGGAGAGCGAAAATGCGAGTCCCCGATTCTCGATGGCTTCCTTGCGGCGCCGCAGAGGAATAGCATCTTGTTTCAGCAGAACCAGCACCTGGTCCAGCGTGAACGGATCGCCCGTAAGAAACGGGTCCGTGGCTTTTTTGGCGTGCACCGGCTTTTGATCGGTAGCCGCGGTGATTCCAGGAACGGCAGTCAACGCCATACCGAGTATGGCGGCCCAAACGGTAGTGAGAATCAGACGTCTCATAAGGGTCCTACTTCAAAGCTGCTTCGGCTGCTTGCGCCTCGCGAATCTTCTTTTTCCAGGAGTGCGCCTCTTCGTTGTTTGGATCGTCGGTCAAAATCCGATCTACCATGCCCAGGGCTTGCGCATAGCGGCCGGACTCCCACAGAGTGCGGACCGGCCCGTTGAGGATTTGCTTGGCCGAAACTTCCGGATTCACCACATCCTCGGGAGCCGGGTCGGCGCGTTTTGGAACGCGAGCTTCGGGAGGCACGGGCGGCGGCGGACTGGACGGTGTTGCAACCGGAGGAGCCGGTTGGGCCGCGGGCGCCAGGGCGTGGCTCTTATTTTGCGAGGCCCGCAGATTTTGCCGTGATATCAGGGATCCCACGATGCCGGCCGCTAAGAACATTGCCACCGCGCCAATCAGCAGACGCTTCGTCATCTTGCCGGTCTTGGGTTGAAATGGCAGGGGTGGGGGCGCGGCCGGTCTTAGAAACGACTGCGGCGGCTGGTACGCTGGCGGCGCTGGGGGCCCCTGAGGTGCCGGAGGATAATGCACCGTCGGTTGAGTTATGCCCGGCTGTTGAGCTACGACTGGTTTCGGAAAGCCCGTGCCTGTGGCGGGTGGAAGTGACGATCCGGCGGCGTAAGAGCGCGCGCTCCATGGCTGCGGAGCCGGCTCGGCGTCTTGCGGCCGCTCGCGAACTTTCGGCGCGGCAGGCGGTATCGGGGCGGCGGCTGAGATCTGCTGCGACGGCGCATAGGCCACTGTCTCCAGGAACGCTGGCGTCTCTGGCATCGCCGCGACGGGCGCTGGCTGCGGAATCACCGGCTGCGGCGTCAACGCGGGGGGAAGCTGTTCGACCACTGGCTCGTCGGCCAGCCGCTCCTCGGTAGCAGGCGCGGCCGCTGCGGCAGCCGAAGCCATCCGGCGGACGTGCTGCGCTGCCAGGTACAGGCCGGACGCGAACTCTTCCGCAGTTTGCAGGCGCTCGGCAGGGTCTTTCTTCAGCGCGTGCGCTACTAATTTCTCCAGCTCCTCGGGAACCAGCGGGTCCAATTTCCGCAACGGCTCCGGCTCAGTGTGTACAATCTCGCGAGGAATCAACCCGGGATCGGCTGAGAACGGATATTTGCCGGCGGCGAATTCATAGAGCATCAGCCCCAACGCGAAAATATCGGAGCGGGCATCAAGGGGCTGCCCGAGCACCTGCTCCGGGGCAAGGTAGTTGACCACCAGTCCCTCGGGCCGGCTGCCGGCCTTGAGCAGCGCCGCCAGCCACTTGGCAATGCCAAAATCCAGGATGCTGACATCGCGCGAGGCGTCGATGAAAATATTGCTCGGCTTCAGGTTGCCATGCGCGATTCCACGCGAGTGCGCAAAGGCCAGCCCTTCGGCCACTTGCGCGATTACAGCCAGTTTCTGATCGAGCGGCAGATCCCGATGGTCCTCCATGAACCGCCGCACATCCGTCCCCGAGCGCCACTCGGTGACCACAAAGATTCCCTCATCCACTTCGCCCAGATCGTGGACCTTGGCGATGTGGCGATGGGTAAGTTCAGCGCAAGCCGCCAGATGCCCGCAGAACTCCTCTTTGCCCTCCGCACTGAGGCCGGGAACTGTTTGGAGAACCTTCGCCGCAAATTCGCGATTGCGAAACGCATCGCGCACCCGATAGGTCTTCCCAGCCGGGCTTGCGCCCAGCTCTTCGATTACCTGATATTTGCCGATGGACTTCATGCCTGGATCGCCTTTACGCCGCCTGTGAGAGACGCGCCTTTCCGAAAAGCGGATGCGCCGTTTGGATACAGGCACACCTTGACTTCCGCTAGTACTTCGGCTTGCACTTACTAATAAAGATCGGACGATGAGGGGGGTGTCTACAGGCTACCTTAGAGAGGTCAGTAGTTTTTGGGCCGCGTCTTCAGTGTTGGCTCTAGATGATTCGCCTTAGAAGGTGCCCGGGCGGAGCCGGCGACGCCCCGCGCATCCCGGCAAGTTGCGAGCTTCGAATCCACGACAACATTTCTGCCGCGCGATTTTCAGCGTGATCGCGGAACGGTCCAGTCGATCCTCAACAACTGCGTGGAACAGACCCAGGAAAAGAGTCGGCCCGTGGGAAGCGCTGTGCTCTTGCTCCTCTCTATTGATGTCATCCTCACTTTCCGCTCACGCAGCATAGCCATTCTCCGATAAGGCGTTCATGAGAGGCCGAACGGCCTCTGGTTCAGGGGATCCAAAACGATCCTTGTGGATAGGATAAGCGATGAAAACCAAGACGCTGGGAACTATGCTTCTTTGCTGCGCGGTTCTGTTCGGCACGTTGCTGCCGGGACAAGTAACGCCGCCGGATATGCACTCGATGCAGCAGGAAATTGCCGCTCTAAAGACGCAGCTGGCGGAGCAACAAAAGCGAATCGATGCGCTGACATCGAGCGTGGAAGACGCGAGAAACCGGACGGAAAGCGCTGCCCGAGATCAAGCTCCGAAGGATGTCTTTGCCGCACCGCTCCACAAGACGTTGGGGGAAGTAGCCAGCACCACGCCGATCATTCCACCGACTGCGGCTTCCGTTGCGCCTCTCGCTACACCGGTGACTCTCGCGGGACAGAAAACGAGCGACGGCGGGAACCCCTGTGACAGTTCTCCGGACGCGAATTCCGTACCCCCTTACCTACGGCTCGGGAGCGTTTGCATCGTCCCCACTGGTTTTATGGATGCGACATTTGTGTGGCGCGACAAAAACGCCGCCTCCGGGATTGGAAGCAATTTCGGCAGCATCCCTTACAACAACGTCGTCAACGGAAAGCTATCCGAAGATCGCTTTAGTATCCAGAACTCCCGGCTGGGGCTGCGGGTGGATGGAGAGTGGAAAGGAACGCACTTCATCGGCTATAACGAGATCGACTTCCTGGGCACCAGCGGATCCAATGCGACCACGGTTACGAACGGGGCGGTGGTTCCACGCCTGCGCCTGTATTGGGTGGACGCGCGAAAAGGAGGCTGGGAGTTTCTGGCCGGGCAAAGCTGGAGCATGCTGACGCCTAATCGCCGGGGGATCTCGCCGCTACCGGGCGACATCTTCTACTCGCAAGTAATGGATGTAAATTATGTGGCGGGCTTGACCTGGAGCCGCCAACCGGGCGTGCGCGTGCTTTACCACGCCGGAAGAACGTTGACGTTCGGACTTTCGGCCGAGAATCCGGACCAATACATCGGCGGGTCCGGGGGCGGTTCCTCGATCGTCCTTCCGGCCGCCTATACCGCGCTGTCGGGCACCCAGCTGGACGGAGCCAATGAGAATTTTGCGGCGCCGCAGCTCACGCCCGACTTTATCGCTAAGATCGCCTTCGACCCAAGCTCGCGGTTCCACGCCGAGGTGGGCGGAGTGGTTAGCACGTTTAAAACTCTAAACACGGCTAACCTGGCGCTGGGCGAAACCAATACCAAAGCGGGTGGCGGAGTTTTGTTCGGGCTGAACGGCGAGATCGTCAAAAACATCCGGCTGATCACGACCAACTTCTGGAGCAATGGCGAAGGGCGATACCTGTTCGGGCAGGCTCCCGATCTGGTGGTAAACGCCAACTCCAGCTTGAGCCTGCTGCATGCCGGAGGCACCGTGGACGGCTTCGAGGCTAAAGCCGGCAAATGGCTGCTATTCGGCTATTACGGTGGCATCTATAGCGGACGCGACAGCGTGATCGACGCGAGCGGCAAACTGGTCGGTTACGGTTATGCGGGCTCGTCGAACAGCCAGAACAAAGCCATTCAGGAAGGAACCCTGGGGTTCAACGAGACGCTGTGGGCGAACCCGCGCTATGGCGCGATTAATCTGATCGGCCAATACGAATATCTGACGCGCGATCCGTGGTACATCGGCACGGGCCCAGAGGCCACGCACGACAGCACCGTCTTCTTCGATGTCCGGTATACGCTGCCCGGCAGCATGCCAGTGTTCTAAGGAGCAGGAAGGCGTCGCCGATGTCATCGCCCGTATCCGCTCCCTGCATTCTGATTGTCGATGACACCGAGGTCAATTTGCTGTTGCTGCAAAGCGTTTTGGAGGCAGAGGGCTTCCGCACCCTGACGGCTTCAGACGGCGCGACCGCGCGGCAACTGAGCCGTAGCGCGGCCCCGGACCTGATTCTTCTGGACGTTGTCATGCCGGGTGAATCCGGGTTCGAGACCTGCGCGAAGCTGAAATCCGACCCCAAGACGGCGGATATCCCCATCATTTTTCTTTCGGCGCAAGACGACGTAAAGAGCAAGGTGAGAGGGCTGAAAATCGGCGGCGTAGACTACGTCGCCAAGCCGGTGCATGGCGAGGAAGTGCTGGCGCGCGTACGGGTGCATCTTCGGATTGGTGAAACCAATCGCGCGATCACGCGGCAACACCAGGCTCGGATCGAAGAACTGCGTAACGCGCAGCAAGCCATTCTGGTCCGTCCGGACAGTTGCCCGGAGGCCTCCTTCGCGGTCTACTTCCAGCCGCTCGAAGGCGCGGGCGGTGACTTCTATGACGTGGTTGCGGTGGACTCCGATGTCTTCGGCTATTTCGTCGCCGACGTGAGCGGACACGGGGTGAGCGCGGCGTTTCTCACATCCGCGATCAAAGCGCTGCTGCGCCAGTTCACTGGCCCCCTCTATTCGGCCGAAGACACGCTGCGGGGCATCGACACGGTGATGCGTCAGATGCTGGGCGAGGAGCAATACCTGACGGCCTGTTACGCGAGCTTGAACCGGCGCACAGGCCGGCTCTCGGTGGTGAGCGCGGGACATCCGCCGGTGATCATCGTCAGCCGGTCGGGTAAGGCGCAGACGCTGGTGCTCGATAGCGATCCCCTGGGCATTTTCAGTTCGCTGGTGATCCAGCGCAAGGAAGTCCAGGTTTCTCCGGGCGACAGATTCTACTTATATACCGACGGCTTCATTGAGTCCTCTCCGGGGGAGGGGCGCGGGGAAGGCTTGGAACGGCTGGTGGAAGCATGTGTTCTGCACCAGCCGGATGCGCTCGCCGACGCGGTCTCCGCCATCGCCCGGAACCTGCGGCGTGGCGCGGCCCCGGTTCTGGATGATTTGTTGCTTCTGGCGGTGGAAGTGCCGAAGTGAAAGCGCCGAGGATTGAACTGCGGGTGGAGTTGGCCGCCACGCTGGAGGCGATTGAAAGCTTTTGCGCCGAGTTCCAGCTCTGGCGCGGCAGCGCCTGCGCAGCCCTGGATGCTTTCGCATCGGAACTGCTGTTACGGGAAGCGCTGACCAACTCGGTGCTGCATGGGGGCTCGGAGCTGAATGGGGGCTCGGAGCTGAATGGAGGCTCGCTGCTGAATGGAGGTTCCGCGGAGCGGCGCGAGCGCATCTCCTGCGTGCTACGGGTCAAGCCGGGCCGTCTGATCATCGCGATTCGGGACGGGGGTCCAGGGTTCGATTGGCGCGCGGCCTGGGACCGGCAAGCTGAGTCCACCGATACGCACGGCCGCGGCATGGAGATCTTACGGCACTACGCGAGCGCGGTCCGTTTCAATCCAACCGGAAATTCAGTGACGTTGATTCAGCGATTTTGAACGATAAGACTTTTGGGACAACAACCACCGAAGGATGCCCTTATGAAGAACAAGACACCCCCACAGGAAGTCACGGCCGCGGTAGTAGAGCCGGAAGGCGATCTGGTGGCAGCCAGGCTGCCGGCCTTGCGGTCCAAACTACAGGAGATGCTCGCGGCCGGGGTGGTCCATTTGACCTTGGACCTGGCCGGGACCCGCATGGTGGATTCGGCCGGCATCGGGCTGTTAATCTCCGCGCACAACTCACTTAAAAAGACCGGCGGGGAACTGACGGTCATCCACGCATCCAAAGAGATCCTGGATCTCTTCAGGACCATGAGAATCCATCAGCACTTTTCGGTTTCTGGCAATGAGGGATGAGAGGGAAGCATGAGCGAGCCTAACTTATATGAACGAGCCTAACGTCGATGACGAAGTAATCCTCGAATACCTGGCCGAATGCCGCGAGCACCTGACCACCATTGAGGCGGATCTGCTCTCGATGGAACAGTCCGGCGCCGCCATTGACGAACAGCCGGTCAACCGTGTGTTCCGGGCCGCGCACTCCATCAAAGGGGGCGCGGGTTTTTTCGACCTGCACAAGATCAAAGAACTGGGGCACCGCACCGAGAATGTTCTCGATCTGGTGCGCTCGGGCCAGATGGTCCCCAACTCGGAGATTGTGAGCATCCTGTTGCTGGCGTTCGACAAGCTGCGGGCGCTGATTCAAGACTATGCCGACAGCAACCACGCCGATATCTCGGAGTTTACCGACGCCTTAAGCCGCCTGGTGGAAGAACACCTGCAGCCTGAACAAAAGCACTCGACGCAGGAAACGGCGACCATCTCGATCCCCAACGGAAGCCGCTCGATCACCGCTTCGGTTTTTGACATGCAGCAGGTGCGGCGCGCCGGCAAAACCGTTTACGTGCTGGAGTACGATCTGATTCATGACATTCAGCGGCGCGGCCAGACGCCGCTCGAAGTGCTGAATAATCTCATGAAGTGCGGAGATATTCTCACCACCGAATTCGATCTGGATTCGGCCGGCACGCTCGATGAGGAGCCGTCCAATCAGCTGCTGCTCGACATCCTTTATGCCACTGCGCTCGATGGCTACTCACTCGGCCAGGTGCTGGATTTGCGTCCGGAGCGGATCCATCGCATTGCCAATGACGGCCAAGTTGCCAATGACAGCCATGTTGCGAATGACAGCCAGGTTGCGAATGACGGCGCGGCGAAAGCCGTGGAAATTGTAGAAGCCGTAACGGCCCCTGCGGTACTTTCGGCAGTCCCGGACGCGCCCGCGGCAGAGCCGGTGCGCTCTGTCCCGTCGGCTGAAGAGCACCCCGAGAGCGCGCTGAAGCCGGTGCACGCAGCAGCCGCGTCGCAGGCCGAGACCACGGTGCGGTTGAATGTCGCTCTGTTGGATTCATTGATGACCTTGGCGGGGGAGCTGGTGCTCGGAAGGAATCAACTGAACGAGGCGGTCCGCAGTGGAGACAAGGAGGGGATCACGGCGGGAGCTTACCGGGTGAGCCTGGTGACTTCGGAACTGCAGGGCGCGGTTTCTCTTACCAGAATGCAGCCGGTATCCAGCCTGTTTGCCAAATTCCCCAGGCTGGTGCGGGATCTGGCAGGCCAGCTGGGCAAAGAGGTCCAGTTGAAGCTGGAGGGCGGGGAAGTGGAGCTTGATAAGACCATTCTCGAAGGCCTGAGCGATCCGCTGACCCATATGGTGAGGAATTCGGTGGACCACGGAGTGGAATCGCCGGCCGCGCGGATCGCGGCGAAAAAGCCCGCTATGGGCACCGTAATCCTGGCCGCCAGGCACCAGGCGGGACAAGTGGTGATCGAGATTTCAGATGACGGCAAGGGCCTGGCGGGGGACAAGATCGCGGCCTCCGCGGTAGCAAAAGGGATGATAACGGCTGAGCAGCTTCAGAAAATGTCCGAGTACGAAAAGCAGGAGCTGATCTTTATGCCCGGCGTCTCGACGGCGGAGAAGCTCAGCAATGTGTCGGGGCGGGGCGTGGGAATGGACGTGGTGAAGACTAATCTGGACCGGCTGGGAGGAAAAGTCGAGATCGATTCGGTGCCCGGGAGAGGCTCGGCCTTCCGCATCAAGCTGCCGCTCACGCTGGCTATTATTCCATCGCTGCTGGTCTCGGACTCCGGCAAACGTTTTGCTATTCCGCAAGTGAGCGTGGGCGAATTAATTCGGATTCCGGCGGACCAGATTGAGCAGCGGACCGACCGCGCGGGGGACGCCGAACTGGTGCTGTTGCGCGACCGCCTGGTTCCGATGGTCTATCTGTGCGATGCGCTCGGCAGCCCGCGGGCTGAGCGAGGATCCAGGGCGCTCAATATCGTTTTGGTGGATGCGGGAACCATTGAGTATGGCCTGGTGGTGGGGGAGCTGCACGATACGGTCGAGATCGTGGTGAAACCTATGGGCCGGCACTTACAGGGCCTGGTGGAGTATGCCGGGGCCACCATTCTTGGCGACGGGCAGGTGGCGGTGATTTTGGACGTGGCGGGGCTGGCGTCGCGCGCGGGGCTGTCTCGTGCCGCCAATCCAGCGATTCCAGTCGAAACGCCGGTGGACGACGCAGCCGGGGAAATACACTCGCTGCTGCTGTTCCAGAACGCACCGGGCGAAGACTGCGCGGTGCCGATCGAGCTGGTGACGCGCGTGGAGCGGGTGCGCGCCGCGCAAGTGGAGAACCTGGGCGGCCGCCGGACCATGCAGTATGGCGGCGTGAGTCTGCCTTTGGTGGCGCTGCACGATATCGCGGCGGTGGACGAGCTGGTGGAATCGCAGCAATGGGTAGTGGTGGTGTTCGATTGCGCGGGCCAGACCCTGGGATTACTGGCGGCCGAGCCGCTGGACATGGTGGAAACGCGCGTGCTGATCGACACCCATACCCTGCGCCAGCCGGGTGTGGCGGGCTCGGCTCTGCTGAACGGGCGCACCACTTTGATGCTGGACATTTTCGAGTTGGCGAACGCGGTTCGCCCGGAATTAGCGGGCAAGGGCCAGCCGCCGGGGCTTGGTCCGGCCCGGGCCTGGGCGGCAAATGATAGTGCGCCCGTCAGTATTAATAACATATCTATGGGTGGTTGATTGAGGGGAGGGGAAGGCAGGGGAGAGACGTACTTTACGACTTGTGGTGCAATGACCTTGCAGGGACCGCACCAGGTGGCGAAGGCATCGAGAACGACGATCTTATTCTCCTTAAGAGCGGACTGGAACTCTGCTTTGCTGCACGGGAAACATGTCAGTAACAATCCGGCATCCACTAGAACCACCACCAGCGCGTCGAGGGGCAAACGCGCTGGCTCGAGGTCTGAGTGAGAGAGAACACATACATACCTTGACAGATTGTGGACACCCATATTGACAGCTGATTGCTTGAATGCTCTGACGAAGTTCTGTTTGCAAACTGCAGTTTTTGTGCTGATTCTTAGTGCTGTGGTTGCGTATTGCGTTGAGGATCTGAAGAAGAGTGACATCAACTTCCGCGGTGGGCGTGTTTCGTTTAAATAGTAGAGAGGGGTGCAAATGTGGCAGCGGGCGGAGTTATGTACGGGAATGTGAGGCTGTGCCGTGCTGCAGATTGAAGTCCTGGACAAGGTTTGATTCCGACGTTGACGCCTTCGCCTCGGGATTAATAAGAAAAGCATTATTCAAAACTGTTGATTCCAAACTGTGCATGACTTTCCAATTCCATCATTACTGCGATCAAAAATAGCTACATCCCTTTGACCGCTTACGCCTAGATGGACCAGGGTAGCTACTTCAATCTCGAAATTTCGAAAACACCCGGAGATGTTTCGTGACTTAAGTCTGTATTACCTATCACACAGCCCAGTCCCGACCTCACTGCTAGCAAAGACCGAACCTAATT
>CAVRZH010000101.1:0-16315 GCA_963725455.1 Bryobacterales bacterium | reverse complement strand
TAAGATACTTGTTCCCATCGTGCTCGCGGATTCTTCCCGGCACCTTGTGCACGCGGCCGCGTAGCTGGCGCACAGCCTCAGCTATCCCGCCAGTATCCGGAGCGCAGGGACGAGTTCACCGAGCAGGATTTGCACGCGTATGTCGTCCGCGAGATCTGGAGCAAGCGCTACGGCCGGAGTTCATGGTGACACTGACACAGGTGCGAATACGCCTGTTCGGGGGCAACGTGGTACCCAAATATTTCAAGATCTCCATCTATCGACCAGCTTCCTGCTTGCCGTCGCACACACGTGGCACACAAATCTGTCAGGTTGTGGTTGCAGACGAGACGAAACACAAAATGCCTTCGCTGGTTTCGCACTGATCGGGTGCCCACACGCACTTCCTGGTCATCGGTGCTGCGCACGCGCGGCCGTTCCACCGGAACCTTCTGCCCCATCATCACGCAACAGCCACGCTGGCTGCCCCAACGATTGGCCTTCCAATCCGCCTGCCGTTGTTTGCGCTCGCCGACCAGCTCCCGGACCTCTTCCTGCATCGACAGATCCATCAACCGCAACCCGGCTGGACGAACTACTTCGCCCACACCTTGGCGCAACCAGCCCACCATCTCTGCCATCGGCAGCACCATCTGCACCGCCGGATTTCCATCCGTGGCCATTGCCTCGAGCAGCTGAGTCTGGGTTGCCCGTTGCCACTCTGGCGGCCATCCTAGGTCACGCGGATCTCCGCAGCGTCATGAAGTACGCCCACTTCCGGCAAGAATCGCAAGACCGCGAGATGGAGCTGTTCGACGCTAAGAACATTTCCGAAGCGAAACGTTGGTCCGGTTTTGGCCCGGTCGGGACCGCTGAAAACCAGGAATTCGAGGGATTGACCGGGATGCTCCGGGAAGGTCTAAACGACTTATGTGGTGAGCCGGGCGGGGCTCGAACCCGCGACCACCGCATTAAAAGTGCGATGCTCTACCAACTGAGCTACCGGCCCATGCGCTGTAGTTACAATGACTTAAATATGGTCACTGGTGAACATCGTTAGGGGAAACAAAAGAGCCGACTTTGAATCCAGGAAAACCGCAACCCTGGATGCACGTCCTGTGTTCCCTTCTCCCATCAAGATCCACTTGGACATTGTACCAACTGCCCGCTCAACCTCCCAAAATCTTTGAGGATTGCAAATCTCGGCAAGTTGCGCCTCTCTGTGGCCTCGCCCGAAGGCTGATGCCGGAGTCCTTGCATGCAAGTCGGTTGGCGAGTCGCATGGCAGTTCGCGTCCCAGCGATGCTCGGGCATGAGCGCGGCGTGGCTTGGCCTGAAAAGCTCCGCGTCGCCGGAATTCGCATTTGCAGAACGCGCGCCCGACGCTAGTGGCACACGGCAGTGGTTCGTAACCAAAAGCAAAGCTTCTTCGGCGCTTCAGTGACTCGTTTGCGCCCGCGCTGGCCCCCAGGCGAGTTCTCTTCCGCCAGGTTGGCAGTCAGTGCGAGCAGTCCGATTGCTTGCGCCTTACGGATCAGCGCAGGGTCGGCATCCAGCAGAGTGGCTGCGTCTGCCATTCGAATACCCTCGAAGACAAGCAGCAGCAATGCCGCTCGGGGAAAAAGATCGATGGAGAGCAGGGCCTTTTCGAGGTCTGCTTTCGTCGTGTCGGAATCTAGCGACCAGTTGCGTTGCAACGCGGCCGAACCGCGGACGAAATCGTTGCCACGCGCGAGCTGACTGCGACGCGCCGAATCGGCAAGCTCATCATGGATTGCGGTCAGCGCCCGTCCTACAACAAGCCGTCGCTGCCAGCGCCGCATCCAATCCGCGAAGAAGGGGCTCTCATACTCCCCGGAGGCGGCAGTATCGGATGCAATTTCGATGCTGAGGTCCTGGCGTCCCGTCAAAAGGAAAGCCAGCCAGTACAAATCGGCGACATGGCCTCTGCTATCGTCCTTGGTCTCTTCGATTTCGGTCGTCATTGCTGTTGCACCTTGTCCCTCGATAGAGCACGTTAGTCCCCAATTCAAAAATGGAGGTTTCTCCTTTCGCTGCCGCGCTTTTGTGACGCACGACCGGCAGATGCCGACGGACGGGCTCAAATGTCGGCACCTCTAGCCATCAGTTACGACTCGGTCACCTCCGGCATGTGCTGAAATATGTGGTCTTCGTGCCGGTACTTCGGCAGCGCTTCCAACCTCCGGCACTAGGAAGCTCTTGAGAAATAAGTGTCAAGCCTTCGGCAGCGAAATTGCCTTTCTTCGAACCCGAATAGGCGTGGCGATATGTTTCGAGTTACTTTCTCCGACACCATCGACGGGCAACACTGGTGCCTGCACGGGCGCCTAGCCGGCCCTTGGGTGGATGAATTGCGCTCGTGCTGGAAACACGCGCGCGACCTGGCGCCCCTGGCCCGCGCCATCGTTGACCTCAAGGAGCTGACATTTATCGACGAGTGTGGTGAAACACTGCTAGCCGAGATGCGCAGCGCCGGTGCAGAACTTATCGCGACAGGAGTGGAGCATAAACACCTGCTCGCGACACTGGACAACCACAAAAGCCCGTCGACGCACGAAACGGCGCATGAAAGAGGGAACAAATGAAGAACAAGCATAAAATCCAGATCGGCGCCGCCGGAACCGTGTTCGTTATCGTGGCGATCGTTTTAATCACTATCGGCCGGGAAAACAGTACGGCCGCGGCCGCACCGCCACCACCGCCTGAGGTGCAGGTTGCGACCGTGGAGCAGCGCGATCTGCCGGTCCGCCATGAATGGATCGGCACATTGAACGGACTGGTCAACGCAGCCATTAATGCAGAGGTGACCGGTTACCTTCTGCGGCAGGATTACGCCGAAGGGTCCTTCGTCCATCGGGGACAGTTGCTCTTCGAGATCGATCCACGGCCCTTTCAAGCCGCCGTCGATCAGGCCGCGGGACAACTCGCGCAGGCTCAAGCACAAGTAACGCAGGCGCGGGCAGTCCTTGTCCAGTCGCAGGCGCAGCTTTTGAGCGCGGAGGCGAATCAGCGTAAATCGCAGCTGGATGAAGAGAAATATAAGCCGCTCTTCGAGGATAAGGCAGTCACCCGGCAGGACCTGGACAATGCCGTCCAGACAAATCAATCCAACGTGGCGCAGGTAGCCGCGGCTAGGGCCCAGGTAGAGACTTCCAAGGCGCAGATTGAAGCCGCGGGCGCCGCCGTGAAGGCAGCCGAGGCCACTCTCGAAACGGCCAAGGTGAATCTTAGTTTCACCAGGCTGACATCGCTTATTGACGGGATCGCCGGGACCGCTACGGTCCAGGTGGGTAACCTAGTCTCGGCTTCGAGCTCCGCGGTCACAACGGTATCCACCCTGGATCCGGTCAAAGCGGTGTTCACGGTCAGCGAGCAGGAGTACCTCAGTCTCGCGCGCGCCGATACGTTTCATCATCTGCAGTTGAAGCTGATCCTTGCCGACGGGAGCACCCATCCGCATGACGGCCGGTTCTCTTTTGCAGATCGCCAGGTAGACCCTAGCACCGGCGCCATCCAAATGACCGCGCTGTTTCCGAATCCCGGCAACATCCTGCGGCCTGGCCAATACGCGATGGTGCGCGCCGTTACCGGAGAGGACAAAGGCGCCCTGCTCGTGCCGCAACCAGCGGTGAGCGAGCTTCAGGGTGGGTACGAAGTAGTGGTAGTGGGCGGTGACAACAAGGTGGCGACGCGGCAGGTTCAGGTGGGCGATCACGTGGGAACCATGTGGGTGATCACCAGTGGAGTGCAGCCCGGCGACCGTGTCGTCGTCGAGGGCCAGCAGAAGCTTCGGTCCGGCATGCGTGTTCAGCCGAAGCCGTATCACGCCGGTTAACGGCGCCAGTTAACGGCGCGAGCTAAGGAAAGGAATCGAACCCATGTCCAAGTTTTTCATCGGACGCCCCATTGTAGCCATGGTCATCGCTATTCTCACGGTCATCGTCGGCGTGGTCATGACGGTGACTTTGCCGGTAGCGCAGTTTCCGAACATCGCACCGCCCGAGATACGGACCACGGCAACCTACGTGGGGGCGGACGCGATCGCTCTGGAACAGGCGGTTGCCACACCAATCGAGCAGCAAATCAATGGCGTCGACAACCTGGATTACATGTACTCGGTAAACGCCACCGGCAGTTCGAGCACGACATTATTCACCGATTTCGATCTGAAGACCGATCCCAACATAGATCTGATCCTGACGCAGTCTCGCGAGCAACTGGCTGCCGGCCAGCTGCCGCCCGAGGTGAATACTTACGGCGTGACGATCAAAAAGGCGACCACCGCTCCGCTGATGCTGGTGGCCATCTATGCGCCGCACGGCACTCACGACGCCACCTTTCTCGCCAACTACGCATACATCAATTTGAACGACCCGGTAGCGCGTTCTTATGGCGTTGGCCAAACCCAGATTTTCGGCGCTGGACAGTACGCCATGCGGCTGTGGGTGAAACCGGATCAACTGGCGAAGCTGAACATCACGGTGGCGGACATTGTCAACGCCATCCAGGCGCAGAACACCGTGAACCCCGCCGGCCAAGTGGGTGGCGAGCCCGCTCCCGCGAAGCAGCAATACACGTATACCGTTTTGGCTCAGGGACGCCTGACGTCACCGGAACAATTCGGCAACATCGTGGTGCGCGAAGCTCCCAACGGCGGCACTGTGCGTGTAAAGGACGTGGCCCGTACGGAGCTGGGAGCGCAGACCTACAGCATAAAAGGCCGCCTCAACGGCAAGCCCAGCGCCATCCTCGCCATCTACCAGTTACCGGGTTCCAACGCCGTTCAAACCGTCACTGGCGTGCGCAAGCTGTTGGCCCAGATGAAGCAGAGTTTCCCTGAAGATATCGACTACGCTATTTCGCTCGACCAGACGAAACCGGTTACTGAAGGCATGAAGGAAATCGTCGAGACTTTGATTATCGCCATCGTGCTGGTGATCTTTGTGGTTTACCTCTTCCTGCAGGATTGGCGATCCACGCTCATCCCAATGCTGGCGGTGCCTGTTTCGCTAATCGGGACTTTCGTGCTCTTCCCCATCTTCGGCTTTTCCATCAACACACTTTCGATGCTGGGCCTGGTGCTGGCCATCGGTCTGGTAGTGGATGACGCGATTGTTGTTGTGGAGGGAGTGCAGCGCCACATTGAGGAAGGCCTGGCGCCTAAAGATGCGGCTCGCAAAGCGATGGAGGAACTCTCCGGACCTGTTGTTGGTATTGCTTTAGTTCTGGCGTCCGTCTTCGTGCCGACCGCCTTCATCCCTGGCATCACCGGAAGGCTCTATCAGCAATTCGCGCTGACCATTGCGATGTCCGTGCTGCTTTCGGCATTCAACGCCCTCACGCTCAGCCCGGCGCTGGCGGGATTGCTGCTGAGGCCGAAACCCGCCGAAGGCACGGAGCGCCGCGGACCACTCGGAAAATTCTTCGGTGTCTTCAATCGCTATTGGGAACGGGCCACGGTTGGCTTTGTCCGCTGGTCCGACATCGTAATTCGCAAGGGCGCCGTCGTGCTGCTAGTACTGGTTATCTGCGGTGTTGCTGGAATTTTCGTTGCGAAACAGCTTCCTTCCAGCTTCCTACCCGATGAGGACCAAGGCTATGTATATGTCAGCCTGCAGCTTCCCGTTGCCTCATCCATGGAACGCACCACCCAGGCGGCCGCGCAAGTGGAGAAGGTTCTGGCCAATACTCCCGGCGTCGAATACACCACCACAGTCGTAGGGTTCAACTTGCTGAGCTTCGCGCAGACGAGTTACAACTCCTTTTTCTTCGTCACCTTCAAACCTTGGGGCGATCGCAAATCCAGAAACGAGCAGTATCATGCCATCGAGAATCGCCTGAACCGCGAACTGTCCAAGCTGCCCGCTGGAACCGCTTTCACCTTCTCGCCGCCCGCGATCCCCGGCGTAGGAACCTCCGGCGGATTTCAGTTTGTCCTTGAGGACCGCGCCGGCAAGGACATCCCATTCCTGGCTGACAACCTGAACAGGTTTTTGGCCGCAGCCCGGAAGCGCCCAGAAATCGGCACCATCAGCACTACATTTCTGCCCAGCGTGCCGCAGCGATTCATCCAGGTGGATCGGGAGAAAGCGCTGAAGCAGGGCGTGGCGTTAACCGATGTTTACGAAACCATTCAGGCCTACATGGGTGGCCTGTTCATAAATTATTTCAACGATTTTGGACGCACCTGGCAGGTATATGTGGAGTCTGAGGCCCCTTATCGCTCCGATACAAGCGACCTTGGCCAGTTCTACGTGCGCAACAATCAGGGCACCGCCGTGCCGCTGACGGCCTTGGCGAGTTACGTAAAGCGCTCCGGCCCCGAATTCACTCTGCGCTACAACGAATACCGCGGCGCGCAGATCAATGGCAGCGCCGCTCCCGGCTACAGTTCCGATCAGGCCACGGCCGCGCTCGAAGATGTCTTCCATCAAACCATGCCGGGCGAAATGGGCTTCGACTATATGGGCATGTCGTATCAAGAACAGAAAGCGCGCCAGGGAGTCTCCTCATGGGTGATCTTCGGCTTTTCTTTTGTCTTTGTGTTTCTGGTTCTCGCGGCGCTGTACGAGAGCTGGTCACTGCCTTTCAGCGTGCTGTTGAGCACTCCGGTTGCGGTTTTTGGCGCTGTTGCCGCGCTTTGGCTTCGCCGCGTGGTGCTGGGTGCGTTTGTGCCGGCCTATATGGTGCAACTCGAAAACGATGTTTACCTGCAAATCGCCTTAGTGATGCTGATTGGCTTGGGCGCGAAGAATTCCATTCTGATCGTGGCGTTTGCCAAAGAAGAATATGAACGGGGCAAACCACTGGTGGAAGCCGCTTTGGACGCGGCAAGGATTCGCTTTCGGCCTCTCATGATGACCGCGCTCGCATTTATCGTCGGCTGCGTTCCGTTGTGGATAGCATCCGGCGCGGGGTCCGTCGCGCGCCAGATCATCGGAACCGCGGCAATCGGAGGCATGGTGGCGGAAACGTTCCTCGGGAGATTCTTGGTTCCCGCCATCTTTGTTGTGGTCGAGAAACTGTCGGGCGCGAAGGCTATGACACCGGGCACGGATCCCCTCCCTTCACCGGCCCAAGGAGACTGATATGAAAACGTCTTTCTACATTGGAATTGCTGTTGCGGTGGTGGCGCTGGCCGGATGCACCGTCGGCCCTAATTACAAGCGTCCGCAGATCGCCGTGCCGCAAAGCTTCCGTGCGCCAGAGCCGCTGCCGGAGTCGCAAGGAGCAACACTTGCCGACCTGAAGTGGTTCGAAGTTTACCGTGATCCGCAGCTCGACGAGCTGATCAAGGTGGCTCTCGTTCAGAATTACGATCTGCGCGATGCAGTGGCACGCGTGGATGAGGCGCGCGCGAATCTCGGGATTACTCGCTCCAATCAATTCCCGCAGCTAGGCGCGTCCGGGGCGATGAACTTCACACGGATATCCCGCGGAGCGTACGCCATCCCGGAGTCTATCCCCATTAACCAAAACATTAATTACGGGGCAGCGGCGCTCAACCTGCTCTCGTTCCAAATCGATCTCTGGGGACAGTTACGACGCGCGACGGAAGCCGCGCGCGCGAATCTGCTCAGTGCGGACTGGAACCGGAAAACCGTGATCACTACCGTGGTGAGCCAGGTGGCGACCGATTACTTTCAATTACTGGAACTGGATTCCGAGCTGAGGATCTCTCAGAGCACGCTCGGTACGCGGCAGGAATCTCTCAAACTGACCCAGGATCGCGAAGACCATGGTATCGCCACGGAGCTGGACGTGCGTCAGGCCGAGCAACTGGTCGAGAGCGCTGCCGAGAGCATTCCGCAGTTGAAGCAGCAGATCGAACAGACTGAAGATCAAATATCTCTGCTGCTGGGCAAGAACCCGGGAAGCGTCGAGCGAGAGCGCCGTTTCAGCGCGGAGACGCTGGTGCCGCAGGTGCCCGCCGGACTACCCTCGGCATTGCTCGAACGGCGCCCCGACATCCGCGCGGCCGAGGAAACGCTGATTGCGGCTAACGCCAACATCGGCGTGGCGAGAGCTGAATATTTCCCACAGATCAGCCTTACCGGGTCCCTGGGCGGCCAGAGCTCATCGCTAGCCAAGCTTTTCTCCGGCCCAAATGTGGCATGGAGCTTCGTGCCTCAACTGACCCAGCCCATCTTCACCGCGGGACGGATCAAGAACAATGTACGGCTGGCCGTGGCTGAGCGCCAGGATGCGCAGGTGGCATACGAAAAGTCGATCAGTACGGCTTTCCAGGAAGTTTCAGACGCATTGATCGCGCATCAGCGAACTCGTGAGAGCCAGGTGGAGCAGCAGAAACTGGTAATCGCACTCGCGGACCGTAAACGATTGGCTTACCGTCGCTATGAAGGCGGCGTGGATACGCAGCTCAATGCGCTGGATGCAGACCGCGACCTGCTCTCGGCCCAATTGACGCTGGAGCAGATCCGTTATGCCGAACTCGTGAGCACAGTTCAGTTGTATAACGCTCTGGGCGGCGGCTGGCAATGAGGCGCCCATAAAAACATGACGCGGGTATGAACAAAACAAACCTGCAGCGATCCGCCCGCGAATACTTGTTCTCTCGATAGCATCCTTTCCTTTCACATCCCCGCGGCTTCTCCCGCGCTCGAATCGGGAACGGGCCGGACGAATGAAACGCCCCTACCGTCGATTTCACTATACGGTTGGAAGTCGAGAGTAAGCCCACGGCTATTCTCGCTCGTAACAAATCGTCGAAAGAGTAAGCCCACGGCTATTCTCGCTCGTAACAAATCGTCGAAAAGGGGAGAAGAACATTATGGCCTCAAAAGCATTTGAAGAAAAAAGCATCGAGAAACAAATCGTCAAGGAAGTTGACAAGGAGAAAGAGCTCCTGAAGCACGAAAAGCCGGAAAAAACCGAGAAGAGCGAGAAGCTCGAAAAAGAACACAAAGATCAGAAAGATAATCCGGATACCAAACAACAGAAGGACGGGAAGGATCAGAAAGACACCCCGGACACCAAGCACAAGCACGAGAAAGAAAAGCAGGAGAAGGAACACAAGCCCGAGAAGGAGCACAAGCTCGAAAATAAAGAGGCGCTGTACGAGAAGGTGCACATCGAGACGCAGTCCGTCCAGTCTCCCGCTCCCGACGCCGCAACTTTCGCCGGAATCCAGAAGTTTACCGACAAGGCTGTGATCGCCGACAAGTTGCCTCAGGCGGAGACCAAGTTCCAAAAAGAAATCAAGCTTGAAATCAAAGAGCACAAGATCGAAAAGTTCGAAAAGATCGAGATCAAGGAGCACAAGATCGAGATCAAAGAGTTCAAGTGGGAATATGAAGGATACGGCGGCATCAACGATCCGGGAGGGCCGGTGGAGCAGCGCGTCGCCGCGCTCGAAGCGGCCGTGACCAAATTGCTGCATTTCATCCCCGAGAATCTGCGGCCCGACCTTACTCAAGGGGCGCTCAAACAGGAACCCGACGCACCGAAGGAAGCCGCAAAGGCCGACGAACCCAAGGGCGAGCATCACCCCAAGGGCAAGAGCTAACACCGAACCGGGGCGGGCCCGACGCCTGCCCCTCTCTTAGGAGCTAATACTCATGTGGCTGGTACTATGTTCGTCCTCCGACCCCTCCGGACTGTGGATCTACCAGGGGCTCAAGCAGCTCGGCGTCGCCCCGTTGGAGCTGGTTCTGGCGGAATGGCTGGCATACGGCGCCCAGTGGGAACACCGGTTGGACGGGGCCGGCACACACCTGAAGATCGTCTTGCCGGACGGCCGCGTGTTGTGCAGTTCGCGCATTCGGGGAGTAGTGAATCGCGTGATCGCGCCGCCGGCGGCGCAGGCTCAGCGGGCGGCCGAGTCAGACAAGGATTATGCACAGGCGGAAATACAAGCGTTCTATCTTAGCTGGTTGAATGGGTTGCCCGGCGTTGTCATCAACCGGCCCACGGCTGTCGGACTTTGTGGGTCCTGGTATCATCCGTCGGAGTGGGCATACCGCGCCAGCCGTGCCGGGTTGCCGGTTGCTCCCTATCGCCAGAGCAGTCACGACGCTCCGGAGTTAGGCTACCGGTCGCTCGCAGCCCAAGGCGCGCAAACGCTCAATGTGATTGCATTTCAAGGCCAGGTGTTCGGCGGAACGCTTCCCGAAAGTATTGCCCGCGGCTGCCGAAGGCTGGCTGAAGACGTTCAAGCCGAAATGCTGGGAGTAGAGTTTTATGCCACGGAAAATGGGCAGTGGACCTTCGCCAATGCCAATCCTTGTCCTGAACTTTCCACTGGTGGCTTGCCGCTGGTGCAGCACTTGACTCAGGTTCTAACGGAAGGAGGCCGGGCATGATCCTGGTTTGTGGTATCCCATCAGAAACGCCATTGCGGATGGTGACGTCGCGCCTCAAAGATCTGGACGTTCCGCTCGTCCTCTTTAATCAGCGCGAATTCGCCGATTGCGAGATGTGGTTCGAAATAAACGACGCACAGGTTGCCGGAGAGCTGCGAATTGGCAATCGAACTTACAAATTGGAGGATTTTACAGCCGTTTACCCCAGAATGATGGACGACCGCTTCCTGCCGGAGCTAGCCGCTGAGTCCTCGGGCTCCAGCCTCCGGAACTACTGCCGCTCCTTCCACGACACGCTCATGCGCTGGATGGAGATCGCCCCGGCGCTGGTGGTCAATCGCTGCGCCCCCATGGCGAGCAATTCGTCCAAGCCGTATCAGGCTCAGTTGATCCGCCAGGAGGGCTTTCTGGTTCCCGAATCGCTGATTACGAACGATCCGGAACTGGTGCGCGAATTTCGCGCCAGGCACGGTCGCGTGATTTATAAGTCCATCAGCGCCGTACGGTCCATCGTGCAGGAGCTGAGCGATGAAGACGAAGAACGATTGGAGCGCATTCGCTGGTGCCCCACCCAGTTTCAAGCCTTTGTCGAAGGTACGAACCTGCGGGTGCACACCATCGGTGGGGAAGCTTTCGCTACCGCCATACGAAGCGACGCCACTGATTACCGGTATGCAGCGCGTCAAATGGGAGAATCCGCCGATTTGCGTGAGGTGGTGCTTTCTGACGAACTTACCGAACGATGCCTGAGGCTCTCGCGCTCGCTCAAGCTGGAGTTTGCGGGTATCGACTTGAAAGTGACCCCGGACGACGAGGTTTATTGTTTTGAGGTAAACCCCAGTCCAGCCTTCAGTTACTACGAAGCCAACACGGGGCAACCCATCTCGGCGGCGGTGGCGCGCCATCTGGCATCGGCGCCAGCCGCCTGACCGGTTCTCTCTTAAGTACCGGAATTCGTTGACTCCTTGAAACGCTCGCAGTCTGGTTCTCACTAATGGTTTGACGCCATTGCGGCGAAGAAGGCCGGTCACCCGGATTTCATGAAAACGAAACACGCCACCCTCCGTAGCTGCGGCAAGTCCTACGCCCTGGCCGGCGAAATACGCCCGGTCGTATTGAGGCCGAAGGCTTTTTCTAGTACGCTAGCCATTACTGGAGCCCCGTTGGACTATACGGCCTTCGATGCCGACTACTTGACGCGACTGAAAGATGGGGATCACGAGACAGAAAGGCATTTCACCTCCTATTTCAGCAACGCGATTTGGTTGAAGCTTAGGAATCGTGTGCGTGTCCAACACTTGATCGAGGAGATTCGTCAGGAGACGTTCACGCGCGTCTTGAGCTATCTACGATCCGGCAAGCCGATTCAACATCCCGAACGTTTCGGCGGATTCGTCCTGGCGGTCTGCAATAACGTGATGCTGGAAGTGATGCGGGCCGAATTCAACCATCGGCAGTCCAACGACACCGTAATTGACCCTCCCGATCATCGGGTAAGGTTCGCATCCGACATGGTCACCGAGGAGCGCAAACAAGCTGTGCGCGAAGTCCTCTCCGATATGCCGGAGAAGGATAGGACGCTATTGAGCATGGTGTTCCTCGAAGAGGACGAGCGGGCTGAAATCTGCAAGCGCTTTGCCGTGGATGGCAACTATCTGCGAGTGTTGCTGCATCGCGCCAAAGAAAAGTTCCGGGAAACCGTGCGAAAGAGAGGCCTGGACACGATCCTGGAATGACCCAAACATTCTCGGTAAACCATCGAGCCTGGGGGATAGTCGGGCGGTGAGGCAATGAGGCGATGAGGTAATGATTAATGAACCACACAGAGGCAGTTAGTACTGGCGCCGTTGAGCGATATTTACTCGGCCAGCTATCGGCCTCCGAATCAGACCAATTTGAGCAGCATTACTTCGACTGTACGGAATGCGCTCGCGATCTTCGCGCGGGTGCGCTCTTTCAAGACAACGCCCGCTCCGTTTTTCTGGAGGAGCGTCCGGCGGCTGCGCGAGTGCCCGCGAAACCATCCGTCTGGAAATGGTTCGGCTGGCCTTCCTGGAGCTGGGCGCCCGCACTGGCCAGCGTGGTCTTGGCAGCCGTCGCCGCGTATCAAGCCTGGATTGTGATTCCGGGGCTGCGCGGCCAGTTGGATGCGGTTCTAACGCCCCAACCGGTGGCGAGCCATGCATTGCCGCCCCTTTCGCGTGGCGACGCCCGCGTTCTGGAAGTTCCAGCCGGCCAACGTTTTTACACCATTTATATGGACCCGGCCTGGCAAGGCTCCTTCACCGCTTATTTGTGTTCGATAGAGGATGCGTCCGGATCCTCCAAATTCAGCCTTCGGCTGCCGGCCCCGGCGCCAGGCGAGCCCATCCAGGTCTTGATGGCCCGATCCCTCCTTCCTTCGGGCCGGTACACGGTAGTAATTCGTAACGTCCCGGAAAATGGCAGGCCGCAAGCTGAACTTGCGCGTTATTCGCTTATTCTGAAGGTGCATTAAATAGGAGCTTGCGTGCCAACACAGACCAACAAGAGGTATCTCTTTCAGGCGAACGCGACCGGCGTCGCGGGACAAATCCTTCGACCTTTCAACGAAGTTGTGCCCATCCAGGCGGCCTCGGCCCTGCCTGTCGGCGGCGGTATTGGTTCATCTCGTGTCGAGGGATTCCGACACCCTAAGGGTGTTTTATCGTTTAGCGCGACATACACCGAGGTTCGGGGCGCCGAAATCGAAGACGGCGTTTTCGAAACCGTATCGGTATCAGTAATAGAGAATTTCAACTTGCTCGATGTCGTCAAGTGCGACCGCATTGAGGGGCGCCTGGCGGGCACGCATCCCGTGCCGGGGGAGAACTCGATTGTGCCCGCTGGCAGCGCGTTCTATGGGCTGCGCATCGGCGGTCGATTCTTCGACAGACTCGACGTGGCGCCGGATTACTTCTGCACGCCGGCCCACAGTACCTGGAGCGGCCTGTTGGCGGCGGTCGAGAACGATCGCGAACGAACGCTGCTGGAGCCGCTGGCGCTGCGGGCGCCGAACGGCGACCCGGTCTCATTACTGCTTTCCGAACGAAAAGGTCTGATCGGGTTCTGCATCGCTCGCGACGTCCCGCAGAGTATCATCGTGCCGGATTTTGGTACTGTGCATCTGGGAGAGTTTTTCTGCGAGCCCACCTCACGCCGTTTGATCATGCTCCGTGCCGAGTTGACGGGCGAGGTTCAGGGCCAAGTGGTGGTGGGCGATCCTATTGTCGATGGCGAGCCCTATCCGTAACCCTAGGGGCCTTGCTTCTGCTGGTCGGTCTTGCCGCTTGCCGCACATCGCGGATTGAGTCGCTGGACGCCAATTACAAAGCGGCTCAGAAGCTTCTGAGAGAAGGCGATGCGAAGCAAGCTCTTTCGGTCTCGGATTTAGCGCTGCGGAGATGCGGCTCCTCACCGGAATGGTGTTGGAGATTTCGAATTCTGAAGGCAGAGGCTCTGGTGAACAGCCGCCAAGAGGTGGAGGCCCTCAAGTTACTGGACGGCCCGGATTCTGCCCCCACGCCCGACCTTCAGGCCCGCCGCCGCATGCATCAGGGATGGGCCTGCTACCTGCTTGCCGATTACGCAGGCGCCGCAAGGTTTCTCAACGAAGCCCATACCCTAGCCGAAGACACTCCTTCCTCTGATTTGCTGGCGCAAGTCGAATTGCGCGAGGGCCCTCTGCTGATGAAACGCGGCCGTTTCGATGACGCCGAAGCCGCCTTGCGCCGCGGTATGCAAGTGGCCGCGCATTCTGGAGACGACGCCTATCTGGAAGCAGACCTCATGGGCAATCTTGGATATCTGTTCCAGAAGAGATTCCGATTCGAAGAGGGCATCTACTGGCTGCAGCGCGCGTATGACCAATTTGTACGAGTGGGATCGAGCGCTGCGGCCGCTAAGACAGTGGGCAATCTGGGCGTCTGTTATTACGGACTGGGCGATTCTGAAAAAGCACTGGCGGCTTTTGAAGACGCCACGGCGCGATACGCCAAGAGCGGAGATCTGCGAAGCGAACAAAACTGGCTGGGCAATAGCGGCTCGGTCCTGTTTGATTCCGGAGATTACGCGTCGGCGATCGAACGCTACCAGCGCGCGCTGGCGATTGCTATCGAACGGAAGGATCGCAATTGGAGCTCGGTGTGGATGAGCAACCTGGCGGAGGCCAGTCTTCGCAATGGCCAACTCGGCGCCGCAGAGCGCTACAACAACGATTCGCTCGCTATCAATCGCGATCTCAAGGACCCGGTGAAAGAGCTCTACAACCAACTCAATGCCGCTGAGATAGCCGCCGCGCGGAAGAACTTTGGCCAAAGCGAAGTGCTGTTCCTGACGATCGTGGGTTCCACGTCCGAAGACCCGACTCCAGCACTCCGGGCGCATGAGGACCTTGCCAAACTCTACATAGAAACAGGCGAGCCCCAAAAGGCCGAAGCACAATTCCAAGCCGCCATCGCTGCCATCGAAAGTCGTCAGGCGGGACTGACGAAGGAAGACTATAAGATTTCCTACCTCGCTAGCCTGGTGCGATTTTACAGGAGCTATGTCGATTTCCTGGTGCAGCAGGGAGACACTGGCCGGGCGCTCGACGTGGCGGAGTCTAGCCGCGCGCGAATCCTGAAGGAACGCTTGTCCAATGGAGGCGTTGCGCGCGCTACGTGGAGCGTGAGCCAATTTCAGGCGCTGGCGCGGTCCTCCCGCCGGATTTTCCTCTCCTATTGGCTCGCGCCTAAACAGTCCTATCTGTGGGCCATCACACCGGCCAAGATTCAGATGTTCACCCTACCGCCCGAAAAGGAAATTCGGGCTCTGGTGGAAAGCTATCGGACAGGCATCGAAGATTTGAGAGATCCCTTGGAATCGGGCAATCCGGCCGGAACAAAACTGTCGGAAATCCTGCTTGGGCCTGTTAAGAACGTCGCCCTGCCCGGCTCGCGCGTGGTCATTATTCCTGATGGCGCGCTGCACTCGCTGAATTTTGGCACGTTGCCCGCGCCGGAGGATGCGTCCAAATATTGGGTTGAGGACGTGGCGCTTTCGGTCTCCCCCTCACTCGGCGTGGTCTTGAACTCGCGCCTCGACAAACAACCGCAGGAGGCCAGCGTGCTTGCGATCGGCGATCCGGACTCGGCGGGTCAGGAGTTTCCCCGGTTGCCAAACGCGCGAAAGGAAGTCGATACCATCGCTGCTCTATTCGCAGACTCCAACCGGGCAGTCTATGAGGGCGCGGCTTCCCTGCCCTCCGTCTATCAACGCTCCAATCCTGCGCGTTTCGAATTCATCCATTTCGCGGCTCACGCCACGTCGAATCCGGCCAGCCCGCTCGATTCCGCCCTGATTCTTTCGCGCGAAGGTACCACCTACACGCTCACCGCTCGTCAGATTATGCGGGTTCCCGTTCACGCCAGTCTCGTGACGCTTTCCTCCTGTCGCAGCGCGGGTGCGCGAGCCTATTCGGGCGAAGGGCTGGTCGGGCTTACCTGGGCATTCCTGCAGGCCGGCGCACACAACGTGGTGGCGGGACTATGGGACGTGGACGACGAATCCACTTCGCGGTTGATGTCGATACTCTACAGAGAGTTAGTGAAGGGCGCTGCGCCCGCCGATGCCTTGCGAACGGCGCAACTCAGCCTGCTACACGGCGGTTATCCTTACAAGAAACCATATTATTGGGGGCCGTTCCAGCTTTATTCTCGAGTGGAACAGCACTGAAGGGCCAACGGAACCAAGCCAATCGGAAAAGAGATGGCCAGCGCCGCGTGAGGACCAATCGGCACGAAGCTGACCATCCAGTTGCTCACTCCTCCTTGACTCGCTCACTCCCCCCTTGATTTGCTCTCAGGTGTTTCGCTCACTCCTGAGTCGCTGTCCTAGTAGTGACGCCGGTCCGGAAATCGTTTCGTTGTTTTTGACAAAAAAAGTATTGCTGAAACGCTAAGCCATTTCTTGTCACATACCGTTGTACATCCGGT
>CAVRZH010000100.1:0-47053 GCA_963725455.1 Bryobacterales bacterium | reverse complement strand
AATAAGGGCGCTTTTCATAGATACTACGTGAGCGGGTTCAGACACTTGCCCGGAACTAGTCATATACTGAAACACTCCTGGAGTAACTCCTGACGAAGATCACTGAGATAAGTAACTCTCAAGCTAATCTACTACCTCAAGAATGACGCAGCTTACCCCTATCCGCGAACGAGTAATAGGGACGCCAGACCCGTCAGCCACTGGCCAGGCTCTTAGCTAACAGTATTCTAAGAAGCTACTAGACCTTGTTTCACTCTCAGACGGAAAGGATCCTACGTTCCTTAACTAGAAGCTCTAGATCCAGGGCAAATTCCAATATAATTCCGACCACTACTAAGACGAGGAAGATAAGATGTTCTACCTATTTAATCGTACGAGCGGTGACGCCTAGTAATACTTGTAACCCCGGTACGACGAGGACTCTCAGACACGCTTCACCTCCGCTAAGGAAATGATTAACTACTTGGCCTCTATTTACATTAATCTTAACGCTATACGAGACGCCAGGCACGACTATAACTCCCTAGTAATGAAACCAAGCCAGTCCTTTACGGAATTCCAGACCCAGTTCTTATATTTAGCTGGCCAAGCCCAAGTCCCGCGGGAAAGCCTCCGGCTAGATTTATATGACAGGATAACTACCCCGCTTTAGAAGGGGATCACCCGATACTTGCGATGCCGGCCATCCCCGCCGCGCGCGTCCAGATATTGGATCGCAGTCAGTTCGTCACCCGGAAGCTCAGCCAGTGCCGATGGGAGCTGCCCTGCGCTCTCCACCAACAGAAAATGCTGGCCGTTATGAAAACCCGGCGCACGCAGCAACAACGGAAATTCGAACCCCCGGCGGGCCAGGGTCTGGCGTGCGCCCGGAACGGTAAGTGACTCGCGCAAAAAGTTCGCGATCAGCGGCGCTTTCACGCCCGGCAACTGCCCAAGCCTGCGAGCATTCGCGGCGCGGCCCGTACCCAGCACTGCCGCCGGCGCGTTTATGACCGGAGCGAAGGTGCGGTCCATCAGCGTCACCGCCCGGTCCAGCGCCTGCTTGCAGATGTCGGCATCCCCAATGGCGTTGAACACCACTTGATGCTCCGGAAGCGGCGCGTCGGGATCGTACACGTTCGGCAGCACGACGAAGGTCCGGAAGATTTTGTCGTCCAATAAATGGCGGATCGGAACGTCGCCCCGGCGGCCGGAAGTAAGCAGGAGCAGAGACACCGGCTCAGCGTCCCCACGATAGGGAAGTTCGGTGGGCCGGCGATCCCACTGACCCAGGCGCTGGTGCTGCGCCGCGGCTTCCTCCTGCCCCAGTTCCGCCAGCAGATTCCCCAGACCCTGGTGCGCCTCTGCGAATTTCGTATCGATGGACAACGCCGCTTCGTAGTGCTCGCGTGCCGCCGCCAGTTCGCCCGCCTCTAAAAACAGATTGCCCAGGTTCACGTGCGCCATGGGCTGATCGGGATGCCGGCGGATGGCTTCGCTATAAGCGCTGCGCGCGGCCGTGCGGTATCCGGTGAAGTACAGCAATGTGCCCAGATTGTTCAGAGCTCCAACATGCGCCGGGCAACGGGTGAGTACGTCGAGATAGGCCTGCTTGGCGTCTTCCGTCTGGCCCATTTCGTTCAGCAGGCAAGCGCGCTCAAAACGCAGATTAATGGATTCGGCGTCTAGCTTGAGGCGTGCCTCCACTTCGCACAAGGCTTCCTTGCGCTGCACCGCTGGCCGCCAATCAGTCATGATAGGCAGCCTCTAGCTCCGGATCTTCTACGCCGGCCGTTAACGCGTGCCCGATCGCGAGTATCGCGTCCACCATTGCGTCGATGTCGGAGCGGTCGGTTCGATGGTTGGTGACGGCGGCGCGAATGGCCAGCTCGCCATTGATCCTGGTGGTGGAGGGCGCGGAAATTCCCGATTCCTGCAGGTCGATCACGATGCGGGCGTTCACCCGGTCCGCGTTCCGGCAGCGGTAACGAAAGCACACAATGTTGAGCGACACCGGGGCGAGAAGCTCCAGCTCGTTCGACTGCGCGACCCTCTGCTCCAGGTAGCGCGCCAGTTCACAGGTGCGCGCGATCATCTCGCCCAGCGCCCGCAAGCCATAAACCTTCAATGTGAACCAGGTCTTAAGCGCCTTGAATCCGCGCGAAAGATCCGGCCCGAAATCGCATGGCCAAGGCGACCCTGCAGCCAGCCCGCGCGTCTCACGCTCCAGGTACGCAGCGGGCGACGCGAAAGCCTTGCGATGCAGTTCACCATCCCGCACCAGCACGAATCCGGCGTCATACGGCACTTGCCCCCACTTGTGGAAATCGAACGCCAGAGAATCGGCCGCCTCGATGCCGGCCAGCCGCGGCGCAATCTCCGGCGCCAGGATTCCCAGCGCTCCCCACGCCCCGTCCACATGCAGCCACATATGTTGCTCGCTCGCCAGCACCGCCAGACCGTCCAGATCATCGATGGCGCCGGTATCCACCGTGCCAGCCGAGCCTGCCATGAAGAACGGCGAGTATCCGGCTCTGCGATCAGCTTCGATCATGTGACCCAGCGCGGGCAGGTTGATTCGATGCTGCGAATCTACCGGAACCAGCCGCAGCGCGTCGCCTCCCAGACCACAAAAGTCAAAGGCCCGGCGCAAGGATCCGTGCGCGGCCGTCGAAGTGTAAGCCGTGAGTCGGCTTTTGCCGGGGGCTACGCCCGAACGCCGGACATCGGGGCCGAGCGCGGAATCACGCGCGATGAGCACGGCGATCAAATTCGCCATGGATGTTCCAGTAACAAACAGACCGGAAGCAGTCGCGGGGAATCCGAACAGTTCGCGCATCCATTGGACAATTTGCCGTTCCACTTCGATGGGAGCGTGATCCCGGCCGCCTAAGTTTGCGTTCAGCCCAGCCGCCAGCATCTCCGCCAGCATTCCAGCGGCATTACCACCGCCATGCACCCAGCCCATAAAGCCCGGATGCACGTTGCCATTTGAATAAGGGAGCACGTTTTCGAGGAATTCCTCGTGGACCGCGCTCAGCTCAGCCGGCGCCATGGGAAGGCCGCCGCGGAAATGCGCGCGCACCGCGTCCGGCATGGGCTGCCACACGGGCCGCTCACGGATGGTCTCCAGATAGTCGAACATATCGTCCAACATGCGATGCCCCTGGGCGCGAAAGGATGGCCAGTCCTGGGGATCCAGAGTACCGTCGGGATTGAGTGCGGGATGGAGTGGAGGATAAGGCATGGAACGGATTGCCAATGCCCCCATAATCGGCAGAAACGGATGATTTCGTTAGGTTTGAGGCGCGATGACCGTAGGCTTCGACGGCGTGGAGCTGATTTTACGCCGCCGCGCGTCGGCCAATTAAAACACGATATCCACGTCGGTCAGCACCTGGACGGGCTGGCCGTTCAACATGGTGGGTTTGTACACGTAGAGCTTCGCGGCATCCACGGCAGCGTTGGTGAGTAGCGGATGACCGCTGATGACAGTTATTTCCTTGACATGCCCATCGGTTCCGATGAGGATCTGGAGTCTCACGGTGCCTTGCACGTTCGCGGCCTTGGCCAACGGAGGGTAAATTGGCGGCGACGAATTCTGAAGGTTCGCTGCTTGAACTGTCCCGCTGACGCGAATGGCCTGAACACCATTAGTTTGAGTCAGGGCCGGCGCTTCCTCGGCGACCGGCGGAGCCCCGTCAGTCGACATTGCTTTCACCCCTTCCATAAGATCGGACCAGTCGCGGTTCTGTGGCTCGAGCGTTTGCGCGTGTGTCACAAGCTCTCTAGCAAGAAGGTAACGGTCCGAGGCGCTCAGGTGGGTAACCCCGCCTTCGACCACGTGCTGGCCCACAGATCCAACCAACGCAACATCGTTCGAACTCTGCAACTCGCTTCGGACCTGCGCCGCGAGGCCGGGTTCGTCGCCCGACAGCAGGATCGCGGAATAGAGCTTGGCGAGCGGCTCCGTCGCGCGCGCGGGATCGAGTTTACGGGCACGCTGCAACAGATCGATTCGTCCTTGTAGGCTGTCTCCCGCGCCAGCCTGAGCCGCATTCACCAGCACGCGTGCGTCGTCGGGGTGCAAGTTCACTTGCGTCAACCAATGGTTCCTCACGTCCTGATAAACGTTCGGGCCGTCGACCCCCGGAAAAACGGCTGCCAACTGGGCCAGGTCCGATTCCGGGTGATGGTCAATTAGCCAGAGAATCAGCCGGATCCTGCGATCGGCCGTCCCGGCCATACGATCGGTACATTCAGGGGGAGTGTGTAGACCTTGCCGGAAGCCAACAGCGCACATATTGGCGAACCCGTAATAGACGAGCAGCCTCTCTCGAACTTTCTCATTCTCCGGATTGGCTGCCAATTCCTGTTCCAGGGCTGCGACTTGCTCAGCCGTCATCTGCCAAGGAAGCCCTTTGGCGCCTGCCGTGTCATGCGCCTGCCCGGCCACAAGCTTGGGAACATCGACGGTTGTCGAAATGCAGATCAGCACCGCGCCTAAGGTGAGCAATATCGCGCGGCCGATTATGCCCAGCGGCTTCAGCCGCTCCGGCGTTCGCACGTTCAGTACGCGCCGGATGCGCTGCGCCACCACCGGTCCACTCATTGCCGAGGAGTGCCAGATCAACCGACTGCCCGTGTTATCCAATCGGGCAGCGATATCCAGGAGCAAACGCGCGTAGGCTTGAGTATCAAATGTAACGGCCGGGCGCTGCATCGTCCGCCGCGTGCTCGGCCAGAACAGGCAATCGACGCTCCAGCCACCACGCCAATGGATGGAACCAGAACAGGCATTTGTGTATCGCGACAACCACGGCGATGAACGGATCGCGACGCCGCGCGTGCGCCAACTCGTGCGCCAGGATCGCCGTCCGTTTTTCCGCCGGCCACGCGCGCCAATCCGCCGGAAGGATCACCCGCGTCAGCGATGATCCGGTTGTCAGTGGCACCCGCACCGAATCCGACTCTTCCAGGTTCAGATCGACATTCGCATCCGCGATGAGATCGTAGTGCTCCCACAGCTCCATGTGAATGGTCCGGGTATTTCGTAGCGCCCGGCGCGTCAACAACACCCCACCCATCACGCGTGCCCCGAAGAGCAGCACGCCAGCCAAATACAGCGCCACGGCGTAGAGTGGCCAAAGTGGTGGAACCCGTCTAGAGCTTTTGGCTGGAGGTACGGGAACCCAAGTCGCTTTTGCGCCCAGGCTCACTGGCGCGCGCTCCATCGGACGCGGCGTCAGCACTTGTGGCAGACGCACGTGAGTGACAGGGACCACCGGCCGCAGAAAAGGCACTACGAACATTCCCGCCAGTACAACCATCCACGCCATATGCTGCGCGGTGGAGCTACGGCGGATAAAGGGAATTAGCAAGAGCGCCAGCAGGGCGAGCACCACGGCGCGCACGGAAGCATCCGCCAGCCAGGCGACGAATTCACGAGCGATGTTGCTCAGACTCCACCAGTCCATTGAGCTACCTCCTCTTTGGCCTCTTTTCGATCTCGTTCGCCAAGCGCCGCAATTGGCCGGCGTCCAGCACTTCGTGATCCACCATCCCCACCAGAAGCTGCTCCGCCGATCCGGCGCAGAATCGCTCGATGAGCTGCCGGACAGCCTTAATCGCAAAACTCTGCGGTCCCTCGGTGCTGGTGTAAACGTAAGTTCGCCCATTCACCGAGTGCTTGAGGTGCCCCTTTTTCTCCAGGCGCCCGAGCAACGTCCGGATGGTCGATTCCTTGAGCTTGTGCTTGGGGGCCAGATCCTCCCGCACGTTTTCCGCGGTAGCTGACCCGCGCCGCCAGACGCTCGCCATGATGGCCTGCTCCAGATCGGTGAACGGGTTGCGCAACGCTGTTTTAGCGTTACTCATGGTAGCACTACTCTTTGTAGCACGACTCTTTGTAGCACTAACGAGCGAGCCTCTCAATCCCCAGCGTCCTTTTGTTTTCGGCGGAGTAAACTTGTCTCATCCGGGCAAATCTCTATGAACCGTTTGCGAGTTCTGGAATCGATGTATGACGCGATCCGCCAAGACACGCGCTTTGCGCTTCGAACCATGCTCCACAAGCCGCTCTTCGCCGCGACGGCCGTGATCACACTGGCGCTCGCCATCGGCGGCAACACCGCGATGTTCACGGTGATCCGCGCGGTGCTGCTCAAGCCGCTTGAATACCACGATGCCGATCGGCTGGTCAGCATCGCGAGTGGCGCCACCCCCACGCGATTTGCGGAAATGCGGACCGCTGCGCGCTCTTACACCGAACTCGCAGCGTATATCGGTCCGGAGAACGTAGCGCTGTCCGGCGGAGCAGAGCCAGAAGTATTGAAGGCCGCCCGCGTGTCGGCCGGATTCCTGCGCGTTCCCGCCGTGAAGCCGCTGCTGGGACGCACCTTTCGTCCCGAAGAAGACGCCCGGGGTGGCGCGCCTGTCGCAATGATCAGTGCCGAGCTGTGGCAGCGGCGTTTCGGCGCGGATCCGCAAATCGCCGGTAAGACCGCGACGCTGGAGTCCACAGCGTACACCGTCATCGGCGTTCTTCCGCCTCACTTCAATTTCCCATTGCCCGATCTGGATGTTTGGTTAACCGCGCCATCGGAGGAACCGCTCATCGCACCCAAATCGCGTGCGTTGAGCCCGTTTCTGCAGGTGGTCGGCCGGCTGAAACCGGGCGTGACCATCGAATCGGCCAATGCCGAGATGAAGGTGCTCCGCCATCAATACGCGCTCGCGCATCCCGCCATGCTGGATGCCAAGCCGCAGCCCGTGGAAGTCACCGCGATGAAAGACAAGTTGGTGGCGGATGTCAGGTTGATGCTATGGATGCTGTTCGGCGCGGTAGGTCTGGTTCTGCTGATCGCTTGCGCCAACGTAGCCGGCCTTCTGATGGCGCGCGCAAGCGCGAGAAGACGTGAGTTCGCGGTGCGGTCCGCTCTGGGCGCGGCTCGTGGCCGTTTGATCCGGCAGCTGCTAGCCGAGAGTGTTCTGCTGTCGTTGGCGGGTGGAGCGCTGGGCGTGCTGCTGGGCGCCTGGGTTCTGCGCGCGATCCCCAAGATCACCGCTTTCGATCTGCCGCGCGCCGCAGAAATTCATCTGGATTGGATGGTGCTCGTTTTCAGCGCCACGCTCTCCATTGCCACCGGGATGCTCTTCGGCCTGGCGCCGTCTCTGGGCGCTTCCCGGCCCGATCTCGTCGCCACGCTGCGGGCCAGTGGAGACGCGGGCCGTCAGGGAGCACCCCGGCGAATCCTCGCGCTTCTGAATATTCGCGGCCTGCTGGTAGTGGGACAGGTCGCTCTTTCGATGGTGCTGCTGATCGGCGCGGCGCTGCTAGTGGAAAGCATCGCGCATTTGCGGCACGTCGACCTGGGATTCAATCCTTCCCACCTGCTCACGCTGCGCATTACTCTTCCACCGTTGCGTTATGACACGGACCAGAAGCGAGCCACATTCTACGATGAACTCATCCGCGGCGTGGAAGCCTTGCCGGGAGTGCGCGGCGGCGTGGCGGCTATGGTGCTTCCGATGATGCCCCAACCGGGAACTCCAGTGCAAAACGCCGCGCTGGCGCCGCTCCGGTTGAACGAACGACCCATCGAGGCCATCTGGGAAGTAATGCCGGGATTCTTCCGCACGTTCGAAATTCCTATGAAACGCGGGCGAGATTTCGACGCGCAGGATCGCGAGGATTCCGAGCGCGTGACTATTATCGACGAGAGCCTGGCGCGTCAATTCTGGCCCGGTTACCCGCGCGGTCTGGACCCGGTGGGCCAGCGTGTGTTCATCGGCGGAATCAATCCGAGACCCGCGAAAATCATCGGTATCGTGGCGAACGTGCGTCAAAGTCTGGAAGGTAACGCGTGGCCTGGAACCGTTTACCTTCCCTTCACGCAGGGCGCCCCACAATACGGGATGGTGGCGATCCGCACAGATGGCGATCCGCTGCAGTTTACCAGGGCTATCCGCGAGCAGGTACGCACGTTGGACCGCGATGAGCCCATCGCGGATGTACGAACAATGAACGATCTAGTGGAGGCACAAGTGGGCGAGCGGCGTTTACTGATGATCCTGCTGGAATCGTTCGCCGGCGTAGCGTTACTGCTGGCTCTGATTGGGATTTACGGCGTCATTAGCTATTCGGTTTCGCAACGCACGCAAGAGGTGGGCATTCGCCGGGCATTGGGCGCTCAGGAGAGCGACATATTATGGCTGGTTATTCGGCAAGGCTTCGGCCTGGTGCTGGCGGGAAACATTCTCGGCCTGGCCGGAGCTGCCGCATTGACTCGGCTGGTGAGCTCGCTGCTGTTCGGCGTCGATGCCACCGATCCCGCTACGTTCGCGGGAGTGGCGCTGCTCTTCCTGCTGATCGGTCTAGCCGCCAGCTACATTCCAGCGCACCGCGCGGCCGGAATCGATCCCATGGCAGCACTTCGTATTTGAAGCGCTCTATTCATACCGCAGCGATTCTACCGGGCTCACTCTTCCGGCGCGATGCGCGGGCAGCCACACGGCAAGTAGCGCCACCAGCGCCAGCAGCATGGGAACCGCGACGAACACCAGCGGATCGCGAGCCTGCACACCGTACAGGAAGCTCGTGATCAATTTCGCCAGCGCCAGCGCTCCCGCAATCCCGATCAACACGCCCGCGAGCGCCAGTTCCATTCCCTGCTTGACGATCATGTTGCGTACTTGGCCGCCGTCGGCGCCGAGCGCTAACCGGATTCCGATTTCCTGGGTCCTCTGCGCCACGCTGTAAGCCATCAATCCGTAAATCCCGATGGAGGCCAGCAGCAGCGCCATTCCTCCGAACACTGTCATCAGCAGCATGTTCAAGCGCTGCCTTGCGGTGGAGAGGGAGAGCACTTCATCCATCGACTGCACGTTCGTCACCGGCAGACCGGTCGATTGGCGCAGGGCCTCCTGAATGGCCCCGGCGAGCAGCCGCGGATCACCCCGCGTCCGTGCCGCCCATGTGACCGGAATAAGGCGGATAACAAATGCGTTGAGGCCGTCGGGAAGTTGCGACTGCGGCACGTACATCATGGGCGGGGCATCAGTGCTCAATGTTTCGTTGTGCACGTCGCCCACGATGCCGACGATCTGCCGCGCCGGCTCATCGTTAAACTCTCGCTGGACACCGCGGTTGATGAGGACCTGATCCTTCAGTGGATCGTCGTTTTTCCAAAACTGCCTGGCCATCGCTTCGTTGATGATCGCTACCGGCGGCGCCGATTTCCCGTCGTCGCGATCGCTGAACGTGCGCCCGCGCCTCAAGGGAATCTTGAAGACTTCGAAAAATCCCGGACCAACCGGCGACCAGGCTGCTGATCCACTGAAGGGTCCCTGCACCGGCGGACGCCCTACAATGTTGAACGCCAGTTCAGCCCCTACTTGCATAGGCAGGAAGTCCGATGTCGCCGCTATCAGGACGCCGGGCACGGCGCGGACCCGTTCCACTGCGGCGCGGGTCGCTTCCACTACATTGGCCGTCTTCTCGTACTTCGCTCCGGTCATGAGTGTCCGCATGGTCAGCACGTTGTTCGCATCGAATCCGGGATTCACGGAATACAGCGCGACGAATGTCCGGATCAGCAACGCGGCGCCCACTAAGAGCAATACGGCGAGTGAAACCTCGCTCACTACCAGCGCCGCCCGCGCCTTGTTCTGACGGAATCCAGTGCCGGATCTCCCGCTGCTGTCTTTCAGCGCTACGTTCAGATCCGCTCGCGATCCCTGCCAGGCCGGAAACAATCCGAAAATAACCCCGGTGGCAAGCGATATTCCCAGCGCAAAAGTCAATAAACGCCAGTCCATCCAGAGGGCCGCGCCATCCACGCCCACGCGCGGAAGCCCGGCCGTGTTCACCGCGAGAAGAGCTCGAATGCCCGCGTACCCCAACGCCAGCCCCAGCACGCCGCCGGCAAGCGAGAGCAGCATGCTCTCTGTCAGCAACTGGCGGACGATGCGCCCGCGCCCGGCTCCGATGGCTGTGCGAATCGCGATCTCGCGTCTTCGCCCCGCAGCCCGCACCAGCAGGAGATTCGCCACGTTCGCGCACGCGATCAGCAGCACCAGGCTCACCGCGCCCAGCATCACCCAAAGCAGCGGGCGCGTGTTGCCGATCAGAGACTCCTTGAACGTCTCGACAGTGAACACGTCCTTCGGCCCAATCGCCGTCGGGAACTTGGCCCGCAATGCGGGTGTGGCTGCTTTTAACTCCGCTCGGGCTTGCTCTAAAGTGACCCCCGGCTTTAACCTTCCCAGCACCCCAAAGAAATTTCCCACATCTGTACTGTTCGGATCCAGTTGCGCGGGCACAAAGACTGCAGGCGCAGGACCCCATTCCAGCCACGCGGCGTTGTACGCCACTACTCCGATGATGGTGTACGCGTCGCCGTTCAGCGAAATGGTTTTGCCCAAAATATGCGAGTCACTTGCGAAACGATTGGCCCACAATTGCTGGCTGATCAATACGACGTGAGGCCCGTGCGGGGAATCTTCGGCCGCCGTGAAGGTCCTCCCTCGCAGAATGGGAATTCCGAAAGCTTTGAACAGATCGGTGGACGCGCTCGCGCCCGAAAGTTGTTCCGCCACATCCCCGCCGGTGTAATTCATCAGGGCGCTGCTGAACGCTGAGACGTCTTCGAGAATGCTGGATTGCGCCCGCCAGAAAGCGAACTTCACGGGCGAAGCTCCAGGATTCGTCCCCAGCTCGCCCCTCTGATCCACGGATGAGGTCAGCAGCCTCACAAAACGGTCCGGGTCGCGTACCGGCAGCGGCCTCAGCAAGACTGCGTTGACTATGGAGAAAATCGCCGTCGTCGCCGCGATTCCGAGCGCCAGGGCGGCTACCGCCGTAACTGTGAACCCCGGATTATTCCGAAACATCCGGATCGAATGTTTCAGGTCGGCGACGAAATCACTCATACTGGCTCCAGCCATTTTCCCGCCAGTTTCACGGGATCGCTCGCCAGGTCGATCGGCGCGCTCTCTACTTCCCTGCCCCCATCGAAGAAAACCGCCAGCACGCCACCGGGCGTTGGACGCAATTCCAGTTTCTTTGTGCCAGCTTCCAGGCGCAGCGTGGAATCCATCCAGACCGGCCGTACCAGCAGACGCCTGCGGTGACCGATATCCCGGCAAGCCGTCAGCAAACCATCCTTGAATGGCCCGTTGCGCAGCGCGTCGGCGTGCGGAGCGATTTGCACAGCCAGCAACCGGGCTGCCTCCCGCGCGGCGGCTTCACGCGCCAATTTTTCGGGATCTTTTTCGTCCCGCGATTCCAGCGCCTTCAGATTGTTTTCCAGGTTGTCGAGGAAGCTCATTCACCTATTAGGATAGCGACGGCGAACCAGGAGCGCTTCCATATTGGTCTCCGGAGTTGGTCAAGGAACGAGCTTCTCTTCCACGCTGCGAACTTTGTCTTCCATGCTCTGTTCGCGGTCGGTGCGAGTGCCGAATCGCATGCTGCTGGAAACACGTGGCACGCCCTCGGCATGTAAGGCTTCATGGCACCGTTTTACGGCAGCGAAAACCTGGTCCCATTCGCCTTCGATGTTGGTGCCATAGGCGTGCAAGTGCGTTTTGAGCCCAGTCGCCGCGAGGATGCGCTCACAAATCGCGACTTCCTTCGAGACCGAGACCCCGACACCGATGGGAACAACGCACAGATCTGCGATGACTTTCATAATCCTATTGTGGCGCTAGGGAACCGAACGGAAGGACGGATGGTTCACCGCCCGGTCGAATTATAATCAGCTCATGCGTTCGAACATATGAGCGAAATGGACCGGCAGGCGCTGGAACGGGAGTTCGATTTATTGATGACCAAACAGGGGATCGTCGTGCCCGAGGAAAGGCGCGAAGGAGCGTTCGCCGCATTTATCGAGTTGCGACGAACAGCCGCCCTTTTGCGCAATTCTCGGGATGCTTCCAGCGAACCGGCCTACATATTTAACCTGTCCGCCGTTTTACGAGGCCGGTAGCCTGGGATGGTAAAGCCTCTGCATGAGCTATCCGTGGCTGAGGCCGGCGTTCAGCTCCGGGCGCGTGAGGTCACCTCAGTAGCTCTCACCGAGCATGCGCTCAGCCGGATTGCCACACTGGATCACCTGCTGCATTCTTTCATCCGCGTAACGGCCGACCGTGCCCTGCGCGACGCGGAAAGGGCGGACGACGAACTGGCACGCGGAATCGATCGGGGACCGATGCACGGCATTCCGTATGCGCTGAAGGATATCTTCGACACTGCCGGTATCGCGACCACCTGCAATTCGAAACTGCTGCTGGATCGCGTGCCGAGCGCAGACGCAACCGTCGCCGCGAAGCTGAAAGACGGCGGCGCGGTTCTTCTCGGCAAGCTGAATACGCACGAGTTCGCTTTGGGCGGGCCCAGCTTCGATCTGCCGTTTGAGCCTGCGCAGAATCCCTGGCAACCCGGCCACTATACCGGCGGATCATCGTCGGGAAGCGGTGCGGCGGTGGGCGCGGGCCTGCTGCGAATCGCCTTCGGTACCGACACCGGCGGCTCAATCCGCTCGCCCGCCTGTCATTGTGGCGTGGTTGGCATGAAGCCAACGTATGGCCTGGTGTCGCGCCGGGGAGTTTATCCTCTCTCGTATTCGCTCGACCACTGCGGCCCCTTGGCATGGACGGTCGGCGACGCGGCTATCGCACTCAATGTGATCGCGGGCTACGATCCGCTGGATCCTAGCAGCGTTGACGCGCCGGTTCCGGATTTCACGGCACAGATCGGCCGGGATCTGAAGGGGCTGAAAATCGGATATGCACGGGAGCTTTTCGCGGGACGCGAAGGAGTTTCTGGCGAAATAGTCGCCGCCGTGGACGCGGCAGCGCAGACGCTGCGGCAACTTGGAGCAGTGGTTGAAGAAGTTTTGCTGCCCGATTTCGATCTTTTTGAAGCTTGCGGGCGGACCATCATGATCGCAGAAGCTTATGCCATCCACGAGGACAATCTCAAGAACCGGCCCTTGGATTATGGACGCTATACCTACCAGCGCATGCTTGCCGGAGCAACGCTTTCGGCCGCCGATATCACGCAGGCGTTTCGTCTGCGACGCGAGTTAACCAAGGCTTTTCACACAGAAATGCTCGCGATTCACGACGCGCTGCTCACCGCCACTGCGCTGGTTCCGGCGCCTAGGCTCGACGAATTCCCGCGGGACTGGCCGCCGCCCTCCATGGCCGTGGCGTTACTGGCGCTGCCGTTCAACGTAACTGGCACGCCGGTCCTCGCGCTGCCCGCTGGATTCTCAAAGAACGGTCTGCCCCTGGGGATACAACTCGCAGGCCGGGCCTTTGATGAGCCAACTTTATTCCGCATTGGAGCCGCCTTCGAAGAAGCCGCGGGTGTCCGGCAGAGGCGTCCGGACGCCCTCCGCTGATGGCGCTTCGGCACTCAGATTTTTTGTGTTATGATCCTTCAGTCGTTAACCTGTCGTTAACGAAAGATCTGCTCCGACCACGCTCACAGTGTACTGGACCGTCGGAATTTGCGCCCAGTCAGACCGCAAGAGCGTAGCTTAACGAAGATGTTTGCTGTTTCCGGCACGCCTCTATAGCCGCGCCGGCTTCAGCAAATCGAACTATGCCCGAAGTAAGGAGCGGATGTGCCGATTCATCTTTATTCTTTTTGTCTAGGACAGGCCGTCGAAGTGCCGGAAGGTGGGGCCTAGAATCATGGCGAACACCAGGCGTGATTTTCTCACGAAGGTAGGGCTGGCCGGTGGTTACGGCGCTACATTCACGGCCATGCAGACGCTGGGACTATTGCCCGATGTAGGGGCGGCAGCTTCCGTTGTCGATCTGCCGGCCATCTCGGGCAAGGGAGTAAGGGTCGTTATTCTCGGAGGAGGGATCGCCGGACTCGTTTCGGCGTACGAACTCGGTAAAGCGGGATATCACTGTACCGTGCTCGAAGCCAGAGACCGCCCCGGCGGCCGCAACTGGACGGTGCGTAACGGTACGACGGTCGAGTTCGTGGATGGCACCAAGCAGACTGCCCAATACGTTAGTCCGGACAGCTACTTCAACGCCGGCCCCGCGCGCATTCCCTCCATCCACAAGACCATGCTCGGCTACTGCAAGGAGTTGGGCGTGGCTCTGGAGGTCTTCGTCAATACCAATCGCAGCTCGCTGATGGTCAGCGACAAAGCTTTTGACGGGAAGCCGGTGGAGCAGCGGCAGGTGATCAACGATATGCGCGGCCATATCGCGGAGCTTCTTGCCAAGTGCGTGAATCAGGGCGCGCTCGATCAGGAGCTGACTAAAGAAGACCGGGAGCGGCTGCTGTCGCTTTTGCGATCTTTCGGCGATCTGAAAAACGATTACGGCTACTCAGGCTCGGATCGGGCCGGCGTGTCGCGTCTGCCGGGCGCCGCCGATGTGACGGCAACTACGCGTCCTCCTCTCGAGTTGCGCTCGTTGATGGAGTCCAACCTGTGGATCAACACGACACACGAGGAAACTCTGGACATGCAGGCCACCATGTTCCAACCGGTCGGCGGAATCGACCATATCCCCTACGCTTTCGCCAAAAGGCTGGGCAAAGTAGTCGAATACCAATCCGTGGTGAAGGAGATTCGAAAATCTGACCACGGCGTGAAGGTGGTTTACACCCATCGCGGCGCTGAAAAGAGCATCGCCGCGGATTACTGCATATGCGCTCTGCCCATCATTATGCTGAAGTCCATCCCCAACGATTTCTCCGCGCCCGTGCGGCAAGCCATAGCAGCCACCCACTACAACGATTCTTATAAGATCGCGTGGGAGTCCAAGCGTTTTTGGGAGACCGAGTACAACATTTACGGCGGTATCTCCTGGCTGCAAGGCGGCCCGATCAGCATGGTTTGGTATCCCAGCGGAAAGATGCACACCGATGTGGGCGTGATGCTGTCGGGCTACGGGCTGCAAAGCCTTCCCGCGTTCAATCAGCTCCCGAATATGGAGGCCCGGTTCGCGGCCTCGCGCGCGGCCGTAGAGACGCTGCACCCCGGACACGGTAAGGATCTGGGCAGCCCCATGTACGTGCAGTGGGAGAAAATCCCGTACAATCAGGGCGCCTGGATCTCTTCGTTCGGAGATTATTACAGCGGGCCCTATCGGGCATTTCTGGAACCGGACGATCGCATCTATTTCGCTGGCGACCATTGCAGCCATGTGGTGGCCTGGCAGGAGGGCGCGGCGCTTTCCGCGCATCGAACAGTGCAAATGATCGGCGAACGAGTACAGTCAGCAAAAGCATAACCCTTGACAGAGAGCGGTCCGGAGACGAAAACATGAAGCTCAACCACACTATTGCCTTATTGACGTTAACGGCGGCCTTCTGCGCCATCGCCCCGGCCCGAAGCGGCCCTGCCGTCAAGCATATCCAGACGGAAACCGCAGCCATCGCCTCCGCCGTATGGGTTGGCGACACACTGTACGTGAGCGGGCAATTGCCCTCGCCGGTAACCCCCGCCGATCGCGAAAAAGGCGTCGCCGCGGTATGGGGCGACACCAAGACACAAGCCGCCAGCGTCTTTGCGAAAATTCAAACGCTGCTCAAAGAGCAGGGGCTTGGAATGGGCAACGTCGTGATGATGCACGTCTACATGTCTGGCGATCCCGCCAATGGCGGAAAGCTTGATTTCGCCGGAATGAATTCCGCGTTCGTCCAATACTTCGGAACCAAGGAGCAGCCCAATAAACCCGCCCGCAGCGCCATGCAAGTGGCGGCGCTGGTGGTTCCGGGCCCGCTGCTGGAGGTGGAAGTGATCGCGGTCAAGTCCAAGTAATTGAGATACAGAGATGCCGGCCGTTTACGGTTACGGTTACTGATGGGCATCGCGGCGCTGACAACGGTTTACTCCTTGACGCGTTTTCATCGGTCCGTTACACTACTCAAACTTTCCTTCTAACCCACGTCGGTTTTTGCTTTGAATCAGGAAACCCGACGCAACGGGTGCGTCCTCGCATTTTCAACGTTGAAAATTCCCACAACTGATTGACGCTCGAAAGTTCGGAACTCGCTCGTTCGGAAGGAGATCAGTCCTATGTCCTCTGCTTACTTGCCTTCCCTGGTAAGTTTCGGCCCTCAGTGGAAGCGCTTTACCCTTAGCTTCGCCATCATCCTCTGCGCGCTGGCACTCTGCCAGCCAAGCCACGCTCAATCCACTTTCGGCACCATACTTGGAAGCGTGAGGGATCCTTCGGGCAGCTTGATTCCCGGCGCGATTGTCACTCTGATGAACACCGGGACGAACGCGGTAAAGTCCGCTGTCACCAATACCAACGGAGGGTATGAGTTCGTCAATGTCGAGATAGGAAGCTATCGACTTTCCATCGAGGCGACCGGGTTTCAAAAGACTGAGTACCAGGCTTTCGATGTGGCCGCCCGGGCCACCGTGCGTCTCGACATCGATCTGAAGGTTGCTTCTCAGGCTAGTTCGGTAACCGTCGAGGCCGTCGCGGTAGTACAGACCGATGCCTCCAACGTGTCGGAAACCAAAGGCAGCCTGGAGTTAACGGATCTGCCGGTGGCCATCGCGACGCGCTCCTCCGGATCCACCAGCGCCTACTCGACGTTGACCACGCAGCCCGGCGTGCAGACCGACGCCAGCAACGACATCCAGGTGGCTGGAGCCGGGCCTTCCCAGCTCTCCATCACCGTCGACGGCATCAGTTCCATTGGCCCCGCGCAGTTGGGCGCGCTCACGGAAATGTTCCCGTCATTCAACTCCATCGAAGAGATCAAAATCAGCGAGACGCTCAACCCGGCGGAGTTCGGAGGCGTTGCCGACATCACGACAGTTTCCAAGTCGGGCACCAACGAGTTTCATGGCGGCTTGTTTGAAAACGTTCAGAACAGCGACTTCAACGCCGCCGACACATTCAGCCACATTGTCGCGGAAGATAAGATGAATGACTTCGGCATCTACATGGGCGGCCCTGTGATCTTCCCCAAACTGTACAACGGCCGGAACAGGACGTTTTTCTTTGGAAGCTTCGAAGTGCTTCGACTGCCGAATACCGAGACCTATGTCAACAGTGTTCCTACTCAGGCTATGCGCAATGGCGATCTCTCCGCGTATCTCTCTTCCAGCCTGGGCGGCGCCGCCAACCAGTTGAACGGCTACCCGGGGAATATCATTCCAGCCAGCCAGTTGAACCCTTATGCGCAGAGACTGATGGACTTGATCTATCCGTTGCCCAACTACGGTCCCGCTGGGGCGGTCTCGAACAACTTCATTGGCAACTATCAGGTTCCGATCAACAGCGCCCAGGGCGACGTGCGTCTGGATCAGAACTTCGGCACGAAGCATTCCATCTTTATCCGCTACAGCTACAAGAACCGTCGGATCATCATCCCGCAGCAACAAGGCTTCGCTCCCAGCGCCCCGAGTTCCCCTCTGCTGGGAGGGGTCTCGACGCCGCAAATTTATAATTCGCTGGCCTTCTCGTACAACTTTGTGATTTCTCCGTCTCTAGTGAATGAGTTTCGCGCCGGCTTTAGCGTGGCTCATCGAAACGCTTCATTTTCCCCGACCGCGCAGCAAGCCGCCAGTTTCCTTGGCCTGACTAGCGGGCCGGGCGCTTTGCTCGAGACTCCGTCGGGAGACAACATCCCGACTTTGGCAATCACCGGATTCATGGGAATTCAAGGTCAGCAAAACGACCTGTATCCTCACGAGGGCACCTATCAGGTGGCGGACAACCTCACTTGGACCCACGGGAAACATACCTTTAAGTTTGGCGTCGACGTCCGGTACCTGGAAGCATACATGTCGCTTGTAAATTCCAACTACACCATGGGAGCTTACACCTTCAACGGATCGGTGCTGAGCTCGCTGCTGGGCAACGGCGCCGCTACCCCGTTTGCTTCCCTCCTGCTGGGCTATCCGGACCTGACGGGCATCGCCAGCGTGGTGAATCCGAACACCTATGCCTGGTCCTATCACACGGCGATCTTTGGACAGGACGACTTCAAAGTGTCGCAGTCCCTCACCCTCAACTTCGGCCTGCGCTGGGAATACAACCCGCCCATGAAAGACTATTTCAACAACATGGCGAATTTCGATCCCTATTACAGCAGCACCATCAACGGCCAACTGGTGCAGGGAGCCGTGGTTTTGCCCGTCCAGCAATCCTATGTGAATTCCAATCCTGCGTTTGTAGCCTCCGTGGCTCCTATCCCAATCATCACAGCGGCCCAGGCTGGCATTCCCACCTACCTGCGTGATGTTTCCAAGTTGGACTTCGCACCGCGCGCCGGGTTTGCCTGGCGTGTGTTCAACAACAACAAGACGGTCCTGCGTGGAGGATATGGCCGATTCATCGAAACCTTGTTAAGCGGCACGGCCATCAACGGATGGTCCATGGGGTCGAGCGAGATCGGATACTTCAACGAGACCTTCGGCAGCAACGGGCGGCCGCAGTTGGTGATGCCTTACTCCTACCCGTCTAACATCGCGCAACCAGGCGCGGAATACTTTACGCTGGCCTCCGCGATTCACTATAAGGACCCCATCGTCGAAGAATGGAACCTCACGTTGGAACAAGATCTTGGTAGGGGAGTGGGACTGCGTGTTTCCTACGACGGCAACCATGGCTACAATCTACCGACCAATGTGAATGCCAATCAGCCGCCCCCGAATAGCGCAGGATATTTCGCTGCAAGCACTCAGGCCGCCATCCCGTTTCCGACGTTGGCGTATATCGCCACCGCAGTCAACTCTGGCTTTGCCAATTACGACGCCGGAACCATCTCAGTGAAGAAGCGTTCGGCGAATTTGCAATTCGAGCTGAGCTACACCTTCTCGCGCGACCTATCCAACGTGAACGGCGCTCCCGTATCGAGCGCCGCCGGCTTCGCGAGTGAGTTTGGAGATACTTTGAGCGAGCCTCAAGCTCCCGGTCTCGATTATGGGAACGTGCCGTATATTCATCGCCAGCGAGTGCTGGCTACGTTTCTCTATGACCTCCCGTTTGGAAAGGGCCAAACGTTCTTGAACAGCAACGGTCTTCTGAGTCAGGCTGTGGGCGGGTGGGAGCTGAGCGGCCTGGCCCTCTTCCAGACCGGTCCGTTCCTGTCCGTGGCCGCGCTAAGCGATCCGTCCGGTACGGGCTATAACATCCTTGGCGCGTTAAGCGGCAACGGCGGACGGGCCGATACGGTGCCGGGCGTGAACCCCTACGCCGGGCAATCGATCAATCAATGGATCAACCCCGCAGCGTTCGCCGATCCGTGCGCAAATGCCTGCCAAACGGTGAACGGAGTTACTACCGCTATCGGCCGCTTCGGCGATGCAACATCGGGCGATATCAACGGTCCCGGCACGCAAGCCGTAGCCCTGTCTCTGATCAAGCGCTTTTTCATCACGGAGCGAATTCGGGCTCAAATAGGACTGCAAGTAGCGAATGCTTTCAACCATGCCAACTACAATCCTCCTAGCAATCTGATCGTAGGGGTTCCGGCATTCGGGCAAATCACTTCCATGCAAAGCGCGGAGGGCGCGGGGCCACGCCAGATCCAGTTAACGGGACGCTTTACTTTCTAAATTTGCTGCTTCGTCACTTCTGGCTTTAGTGCCGCAGCTAACCGGCGAATTTGTCCGTGGCTGCCACCAGAGCGCGACTGTTGGGCGGGTCCAAAGCGCTGTGGCCGCTATCGGGCGTGATGATGAGCTCGGCTTCGGGCCACGCGCGGTGCAGCGCCCACGCACTTTCCATTGGGCAAACAACGTCGTAGCGGCCTTGCACAATTAAACCGGGGATCCCGCGGATGCGCGCAGCGTTGCGTAGCAACTGATCGTCCGATTCGAAAAACCCTTTGTGAAAGAAGTAGTGGGCTTCAATGCGCGCAAAGGCAAGGGCGAACTCATCTTCCTCGTAGTGGCCGGCGAACGCGGCATCCGGCAGCAGCTTCGAGGTGGCGCCCTCCCAACCGCTCCAGACTTTGGCAGCCGCGAGTCGCACTGACGGATCTTCGGCCGTGAGGCGGCGATAGTAAGCGTTGAGCAGATCGCCGCGCTCCGCTTCCGGGATGTGCGCCAGGTACGGCTCCCACGCATCCGGATAAAGGACCGAAGCACCACGCTGGTAGAACCAGTCGATTTCCTGCTTGCGCAGGAGAAAGATGCCGCGGAGCACAAGTTCGGTAACGCGCTCGGGATGAGTTTGAGAATATGCCAAGGCGAGCGTAGAGCCCCACGACCCACCGAACACCTGCCAGCGCTCCAGGCCCAGATGCTCGCGGATTTTCTCGATGTCAGCCACCAGATCCCAAGTGGTGTTCGCTTCGAGCGATGCATACGGCGTACTCTTGCCGCAGCCGCGCTGATCGAAGTTCACGATGCGGTACTTGTCGGGATGGAAGAAGCGGCGCTGTTTGGGATCGGAGCCACCACCCGGCCCCCCGTGCAGAAAGATCACCGGCTTGCCGGAAGGGTTGCCGCTTTCCTCGAAATAAATCTCATGGAGCGGTGAGACCCGCAGCTTGCCGCTGTTATAAGGCTCGATGGGAGGGTAGAGCCAGGTGACGGAATCCTTCGCGATGGAGGCGGTCAGAGCGTGGGTGGGCATCGTGGGCAGTATACCTTTTGTCTTCCCCTCAAAGCGAAGACGACTCCGTGAGAGGCTCTTACTGTCAAAATTTCAAGAGCCGGCTGACTCCGATGACCAAACGCCGACAGCGCACCGTCGAGCCTGGCCCGATCGTATTCGCGAACCAGTTTCATTTCAATCGATTAGCCGCACACCTCGCTCTGGCGTCCGGTGTGCATTGACACTCCCGAGGCGACATCGATGTTGTGCTGAATGTCATTACTACGCAATCGGTAGCCCAAGCCGAAACGGCTCACGCTCTTCAGCAGGCGAATTCATCATTCAGGAGTAGACAACCCGGAGTAGACAACCCAATGTTGCGCAAAGCCGTGGGCTTCTTATGCTACGCGGGAGTCCTGATCTTGACCGGCACCCTTGGCGCGGTATCCGCCGAGGATCGGGTTCCCTTCCCGGTAAGCGCGACACGACTATACGTTCTCGAGCTACATCCTATGAGGTGCGAGCTGCCCACTTAAAGAAAATCTCGGGCAAGTACCCTCGCGTTTGATTCGCGAAGTGACCGGCGGACATCCGGCCGAAAGGAGCAAAAAATGGTTTCCACACTAGCGGACCCCGCTGAGGCAACAGGGCGGACTAAAACCAAGACGTTGATTGTGACGGGCGCATCGAAGGGGATCGGCGCCGGTGTTACCAAGGCGTTCATGGCGCGTGGTTACAACGTGGTTGCGAATGCGCTTGAGTTCAAAAACTGCGCGTTAACACCGGCCGAGCAGCTCGCTCTGGTTGAAGGAGATATCGGCAAAGCGTCCACCGCCTCTAAAATCACCGAAACAGCCATCCGTAATTTCGGCTCCATCGACGCTGTCGTTAATAACGCGGGAGTCTATTTTGCGAAACCGTTCACCGACTATACCGCGGATGATTTCGAGCTATTGTCCAGTACGAATCTCGAAGGGTACATCTTCGTCACGCAGCTTGCGGTGAAGCAGATGCTGGCGCAAAAGTCCGTTGGAAGCGTCACTTGTATTACGTCGGCCATGGTGGAACATCCCATCGCGGGCGTGAAGGCTTCTGTACCGATGATCACGAAAGGCGGCCTGGAGGCGATCACGCGCAGTCTGGCGATGGAGTACGCGGAACATGGCATCCGCTTCAACGCGGTGGCTCCGGGAGTGGTGGATACCCCGATGCATGCCAAAGATTCGGAAGAGGACTTGAAAAAGCTGTCGCCGATGGGGGTGATCCCGGGGATAGAAGACATCGTCCAGGCGGTTGTGTATTTGACGGAAGCTCGTTACGTCACCGGAGAGGTGGTCCACGTGGACGCGGGGATGCACATAGGTAAGTGGTAATCCGAAAGAAAACTAGAGATCCGCATGACCACAACTTTGAAAGAGCAAAGGGCAGCCAGTGCCGAGCAGCGCTTGAAAGATCTTGGCATCCGCCTCCCAACCCCGCCTGAGCCGTTCGGCATTTACGCGGAAGCAGTACGGACGGGCAACCTGCTGTTCTTGACCGGCATGCTTCCCACGGAGGGTCGAAGCGCGAAATTCGTCGGCCGTATAGGCGCCGAACTCGACGTGGAAGCCGGGCGCAAGGCAGCTCATCTGGCGGCTCTCAACGCTCTGGCGGTCGCCCGGGAGCATTTGGGATCGCTAGACGAAGTGACGCGGATTGTGCGGCTGGGAGTATCGGTGGCTACCTTGGGGGACGTTCGCGATCAACCCAAAGTGGCTGACGGCGCTTCGGAGTTGCTGCAGGACGTCTTCGGAAAGGACAAGAACCCGAGCCGCTTGGTTTATGGCGTCGCAAGCCTCCCGCTGGGCACACCCGTCGAGCTGGAAGTAATTTTCGAGGTAGCGGGTGGAAGTCGCAATTCATAGGAAATTATGGCAACTACAAGAATCGCAATGGCGCCCATGAAAGCGGCGCAGGTGCCGAAACCGGGAGCAGATTTCGAGATCGTCGAACGTGAGATTCCCAAGCCGGGCGCGGGACAGGTACGCATCAAGGTGCAGGCCTGCGGCGTTTGCCACAGCGACGTGCTCACCAAGGAAGGCCAGTGGCCGGGCATTCAGTATCCGCGGGTACCCGGGCACGAAATCGCCGGCAAAATCGATGAATTAGGCGCAGGTGTGTCGGAGTGGACGGTGGGGCAGCGCGTCGGCGTGGGGTGGCATGGGGGCCAGGACAACACATGTCCCTCTTGCCGGCGCGGCGACTTTCGTAATTGCCGGAACCTGAAAATTCCGGGCATCAGCTATGACGGCGGATATCAGCAGTACATGCTGGCGCCGATCGAGGCTCTGGTGGCGATACCGCAAACGCTCAGCGACGTCGAAGCCGCGCCGCTACTCTGCGCCGGAATCACCACCTACAACTCCCTGCGGCACAGCGGGGCAATGCCAGGCGATCTGGTTGCGGTGCAGGGCATCGGGGGCCTTGGTCATCTGGGAATTCAATTCGCCAGCAAGTTCGGTTATAAGGTTGCGGCCATCGGGCGTGGATCTGAAACCGCCGCGCTGGCAGAGAAACTCGGAGCCAACGTCTACATCGATACCAAAGAGACCAACGCGGCACAGGAATTGCAGAAACTGGGCGGCGCGCGGGTAATTCTGGCGACGGCTCCCAACTCCAAAGCGACATCCGAGCTATTCGACGGACTAGGACCAAACGGCAAGCTGGTGGTGATCGGCGTGACGTTTGAACCCCTGGAGATAACTCCGGTACAGCTCATTACTGGAAGCCGGAGTATTCAAGGCTGGGCTGCGGGAACAGCGGACGATTCCGAGGACACACTGCGTTTCGCCGAGCTAACCGGCGTGCGACCCATGATCGAAACCTATCCGCTCGAAAAAGCGGCGCAGGCCTACGCGCGCATGCTGAGCGGCCAAGCGGAGTTCCGCGTGGTCCTCACGATGTAGAGCCGGCTCACTGGACTTCCTTCTATGGCCATAGCGCTTTGTCTCGTGCTGGCGGCATTTCAGCTTTTCGCGCAACAACCAGGCGCACAACATCACGGAAAGGAACGCTTCGTGGAACACCCCACCTTTTATCGCACCACCCAGATCGATGGGCTCTCCATCTTCTATCGCGAGGCCGGGCCGAAAGACGCGCCGACACTTCTACTGTTGCACGGGCTGCCCTCTTCGTCGCGAATGTTCGAGCCGCTCTTTGCGCGGCTTTCCGATCGCTATCACCTGGTGGCGCCCGATTACCCGGGGTTCGGGCACAGTGATTGGCCAGACCCTAAGAAATTCGCCTATACGTTCGATCACTACGCCGAGATTATGAATCACTTCACCGAGGCGCTGGGGCTGGCGCGCTACACGCTCTACATGCAGGATTATGGCGGGCCCATTGGTTTTCGCATGATCCTGGCCCATCCGGAGCGAATTGAAGCGCTGATTGTGCAGGATGCTGTGTCCCATAACGAAGGCCTGGGAGCGAACTGGAAGACTCGGCGGGCCTTCTGGGCGGACCGCGCGGCCAACGAGACGGCTCTTCGAACCAATCTCCTCTCGCTTGCCACCACCCGTACTCGCCACGTCGGGGACGATCCGAACGTGGAACGTTATGACCCGGATCTCTGGATCGATGAATTTGCTTTCCTCAATCAGCCCGGACAAGCCGAGATTCAGAGCGACCTGTTCTACGACTACCGCACCAATGTCGATGCCTACCCCAAATGGCAGGCCTGGATGCGCAAGGAGCAGCCGCGCCTACTGGTGGTCTGGGGAAAGCATGACCTTTCGTTTGACCCTTCGGAGCCCGATGCGTACGCTCGGGACGTGCCGAGCGCACAGGTGCACGTTCTGGACGCCGGTCATTTCGCATTGGACACGGCTGCCGATGAGATCGCCACATTGGTCCGAGGTTTCGTCGGCTCGTCGCATTGAAGTTTGCTGACTTTGAGTCACATGCGGTCGCGTTCGTAACCAGCTTGTAAAAGCATTGCAAACAATCATCCTGCCAATGTGAATTTGACAGAGTAATTCGAGAAACTACGCTAGAGTTCGGTAGTAGCGGTCTCACATTATTCTGCTGAGGTTCGTGCTTTGCTTCGATTGTTCGCCAGTCTGCTCCTGTGCTCTGCTCTGTGGGGTGAAGCCCAGGGATTCCACTTGCATGACGGCGACACCGTGGTCTTCTTCGGCGACAGTATCACCAATCAGCGGCTGTACACTGTGTTCACGGAAACCTACGTGCTGACGCGATTCCCGCGAATACACATCACCTTCGTCCATTCCGGTTGGAGCGGGGACCGCGTTACGGGAGGTTTCGGGGGCCCCATCGATCTGCGCCTGGATCGCGACGTATTTGCGTATGGCCCGACCGTGATTACGATCCTGTTGGGTATGAACGACGGCGAGTATCGCCCTTTTGACGAACTGGTCTTCAACCGATTCGCGAACGGCTATCGGCACATTCTCGACCGGATTCAGACCGCGGCGCCTCAGGCGCGGGTAACTCTGCTCGAACCTTCACCATACGACGATTTCACGCGGCCTCCTGAGTTCGCGCCCGGGTATAATTCCGTGCTTCTTCAATACGGCAGGTTTGTGCGCGAACTTGGCCGCACCAGGGAGATGACTGTCGCGGATCTGAACGCACCGGTGGCAGAATTGCTGGAGGCGGCGAACGCGGTATCTCCCAAGCCGGCGCAGGGATTGATCCCGGACCGCGTTCATCCGTCGCCCGGCGTTCATCTCGTGATGGCGGAAGCCCTGCTGCGAGCCTGGGAAGCGCCTTCGATAGTCTCCGCGGTTGAGATCGATGGCGCAGCGGGAACCATCGCGAAGTCCGAGAACACGAGCGTAGATTCCGTGGTGCGACGAGACAATCTGGAGTGGACCCAGACTGATCGGTCGCTACCTATGCCGCTTGAGACGGAGGACGCCACTATCAACCTGGCGCTGCGGCATTCGAATTTTATGGATGCGCTGAATCAGGAAACACTCAAGGTTACCAGCCTGCCTGCCAGGCGTTACAAATTACAAATCGACGGAGAGTCCGTGGGTGAGTTCGGCGCGACCGAATTAACTAAGGGGATCAACCTGGCCGGCTTGAAGACCCCGATGGCCACGCAAGCGCAGAGGGTGCTGGCGCTGACGTACCGGCGCAACCATCTTCGGTTCGCGCGAATGATGATGCTAACCAATGCGCTAAAGGACTATCATCCAACAACGTTGCGCGCGGCCGAGGACGCACTCGAAACGCTGGAAGCTGAAGTGCTCTCGCTGCAAAGGTCGGCGGCGTTGCCCAAGCCCCACCGCTATCGGCTGGAGCCGCTGGCCCCATAGGCTTCAGCGTTTCGCGTCCACCGCTCACCGTTCGACACACGGCGATGTCGCCCCTGCAAACCCGCGGAACCGTCACTCAAGAAGCGGACGCGTCATTGGCCAGTCTCGGGCGGGCCTGTCACGTGCAATGGTCACGCCAGTGTAGAACGCAAACGCCAAACCAGGAGCTATCTTCCATGAGCATGAAATCGGATTCCGGGACCTTCCGGCTGACGAAACCTTCGGACGCCTACTGGCGAGTTACCGTTGATATTCCACCGTTGAACATATTCGGGCCGGCAAACATTCCACAGCTGGAGCAGGTTGTGTCGGCGATCGAAACCGACGCCCGCGTCAAAGTGGTCGTGTTTGATAGCGCGGTCGAAGGATTCTTTCTTACCCATTACGACTTCCTGTCGCCGCTCGAGGAATCCGCCAAATTCCCTCCCGGGCCGACCGGCCTGCAGCCGCTGCCGGATATGCTGGTCCGATTGAGCCGCGCGCCAGTAGTCTCGATCGCACTGATTCGCGGGCGCGCGACCGGCGTCGGAAGCGAACTCGCTCTTGCTTGCGACATGAGATTTGCCAGCCTCGAAAAAGCAATCCTCTCGCAATGGGAGGTAGGAGCGGGGCTGGTCCCCGGCGGAGGACCGATGGCCCGCTTGCCGAGATTGATTGGCCGTGGCAGAGCGCTCGAAGTGCTACTGGGCGCGGACGACCTACGCGCCGACCTGGCCGAATTATACGGATACGTGAACCGCTCCCTGCCCGACGCGGAGCTCGATGCGTTTGTAGACACTCTCGCCACGCGCATTGCGTCTTTTGATAAGCGAGCCATCGGCGAGACCAAACGGCTGGTCAATGTCGCAAGTCTGCCCGCCGACTCGGAAATCGAACTTGAGTGGAGCGCGTTCATAGATTCCCTGGGGCGGGCCGCCGCGCGCGAGCGGATTCAAAAGCTGATGGACAGAGGCTTCCATCATCCAGGGGATGTGGAAACCAGGCTGGGACACTACGTGGGAGAGTTGGCAGGCTAAGCGAGAACGATCAACTTCACGCGATCAAAAGCGCTTTGCGGCCGGAAAGCTTGGGCCACGACGCAGCGCCCTTTCATGCCATCCACAGGGGCGGCGCTGCATACCATCGATAGACATCCGACGTTTCTCTTCTGGCTACGGAAATGCAAACGGCCAGATCGAGAGTAAGCTACCCGCCACTCACTTACTCGGAAAGGAACACTTATGTCTCTCCTTGGCGATCTACCGCGGCACAACTTACTAACAAACAGCATGAAGCCCACACGGCTGACGTTCCTGCCGCGAGGGCTCGTGACCGTCGCCGTGCTCGCACTCGCCTGCAGATGCTCAGCGCAGTACCAGCCTGAGACTAACTACGCCGAGCCTAGCTCGGCGAACGATCGCCAGTATCTCTTCGGCGACTTGTTCGGTGTCAGATCGGCGCTTGCGGCCAAAGGAATCACTTTCAATATCGAGAGCACCACGGATTCTTCCGGCGTGCTTCACGGCCGCCCCTCCGACCAGGCTGCCGCGTTTACCCGCATCCGAGGCACTATCGACATCGATTTGGATAAACTAACCGGCACAAACCATGAACTGAGCTTTCATGCAACGGGGCTCTGGCAGACGGGCAACAATGTCGGGGACGAGCTCGGGAGTTATTCAAATCCAAGCGGCCTCGCTAGCGTACATGTCTTTCGCATGGATTCCTTTTGGCTGCAGAAGCAATTTGCCGATGGCCTAGTAACTCTGCGGGCCGGCCAGATGGCCGGGTGGGACTTCTTCGGCAATCAGGAATACGGCAACTCGTTTACGATCGAGCCCCTAAACTACACACTGGGGAACATATTCAACGCCACTTACCTGACGTTCAACCCTGCCGGCGTGCCGGCCGCGCTTGTGCGCCTCCAGAGCTTTCGCACAGATGAACGTCCCGTCCGCGGCGTCTACGCCAAGTCAGCGGTGTTCTCCGGTAACCGAGACCCTTATCAACAAGACCCTACTGGTCTGCACTACGTGATCGCCAACTCGCCGGTGGTCGCTACGGAAGCCGGATATGTGTGGGACGCGCCGTCCGGCCCAGATCAAGCTCCACCGAGCGATCGTAAGGTCTATCCGGGCATTTATCGTTTTGGCGGGATCGTGAATTACAACGGAATCTTTGTCGATCCGTTGACCGGCGCCATGACTAAGGGATCGTATCTGTATTACTTCATGGCGGCACAGGCAGTCTATCGAGCCGAAGCCGGATCAAATCGCGGATTGGACGCGACCTTTGCTTACGATAACAGTCCCAATTCCGTGAATCAGCAGAACTCGATGATTACCGTGGGCGGCGTGTATCACGGTATCATTCGGCGGCGAAACCTGGATGATCTGTCGTTCGGGTTCGTCTCTACGCGCACTGGGAATGCCTATAGCCAGCTCAATGAACTGCTCCTCGGATATCCACTCGGTTGGGAGAAGGCCTACACACTGGATTATCGGGCGCAGGTGAAACCATGGCTGGCGGTGCAGCCGACTATTCAGTACTTCAACACCATCGCCGGCAATCCGCAACGGTCAAGCGGACTAGTTATCGGTTTGCGCACAGACGTGAGGTTGTGAAACTGTTAAGGACCAGAGTCCATGCATACGCGGCCAAATGAGCTGGAAGAGAAACGTTCGAGCGTAGGTGTCCCGCATCGGCGCTGGCTGATTGCCTTTCTGCTTGCTTTCGGGGTGCTGGTGAACTACTTCGACCGGGTTAATCTGTCGGTTGCGAAGGACGCCCTGGAAAGGGACTTCGGAATCACCAACGTGACGTTCGGGTACCTGCTGAGCGCCTATAACTGGACTTACGCGACGTTGCAACTACCCATCGCCGTCGTGCTGGACCGTTTCGGTGTACAGGCGGTGGGACGAATCAGCGCGATTCTCTGGAGCCTCGCATGTTTCGCGGGCGCTTTCTCGCCCGGGGTAAAAGCCTTCTTCGGATCCAGGCTTTTGCTGGGGGTGGGCGAAGCGCCGACCTTCCCAGCGAACGCTAAAGCCACGGGAATGTGGTTCCCGCGGCAGGAACGAAGCCTCGCGACTGCGATCTTCGATTCCGCCGCGAAATTGTCGACCGCCATCGGCACGCCGCTCATCGGAATTGTTTTGATCCATTATGGATGGCGATTTAGTTTTGAGATGACAGGAATCGTCAGCTTCGTATTTTTCCTGGCATTTTATTTCCTGTATCGCAACCCCAGCGATGACAAGAAGCTCTCCGAGAGAGAGCGGGAATATCTGCGTCAGAACGATGCCGTTAGCGAGAAGACATCGAAGAGTAGCGGCTCCCGGCTCTGGTACTTACTCAAGAAGCGCAAGGTGCTGGGGCTAGCGCTCGGTTTTGCAGCTTATAACTATTGCTTCTATCTACTTTTGACGTGGCTGCCAAGTTACTTTACCGGCGCCTTGCACCTGGACTTGCAGGCTTCGGTATTGTACACGTCCATACCCTGGCTATTCGCCACCGCCATGGATCTCGCAGTGGGCGGATGGCTGGTGGACGCACTAATACGACGTGGATTTAACGACAGCCTGGTCCGCCAGACGATCCTGATCGGCGGTATGGTGATGGGCTTAGCTCTGCTGGGGACCATCTTCACCAGAACGCCGATAACGGCCGTATGGTGGATCAGCTTATCGATCGGAGGGTTGGCAGCATCCGCTCCGGTTGCCTGGTCCGCCCCAACTTTGCTGGCGCCGGAGGACAGCGTGGCGAAGGTGGGAGGCATTATGAACTTCGCCAACCAGGTTGCCGCCATAGCTGCACCTATTGTCACGGGCTACCTGATCGGCTCGCGCAATGACTACTCGCACGCCTTCCTGGCGGCAGCAGTCGCCCTTCTGGTCGGGATTGCCGGATATGCTTTCCTGCTCGGCAGGATCGAACGAATCCCGGATTCGGAACCGGCTGAACAGGCTGGTGAAAGTCGTCGAAAGATGTAAAAGGTAATTCAACGCAGGCCGGGCGATTCAGTCATGACTTGGCTTCGAATAATTTCTCGTAAAGCTGCCGTTGATCTGCGAGCGCGGCGGCGTAAATGCCCTGCTTGGTTTCGGCCGCCCGGATCTCGCTACCCAGCGCAGGCGCCAGGTCGCCGATGTCGCTAATCGCGCCGAGCCGTTCCAGGGCCATTAGCGCGGCGCCACGCGCCGTCGCCTCTGGCTCTAAGCACGGAATCACGGCATGGCCCAGCGCATCCGCCATCATTTGGCTCCAGCTTGGTGAATGCAGCAGCCCCCCACCCGAGGCGATTACTTCCCGCGGCACTCCCAGCGAGGAGGTCATCGAATCATAAACATTACGGAATCGCAGCGCCACCGATGCCAGCGCGGCGTGCAGGATTTCAATAGGCTTGGTACCGACGGTCAGGCCGGTGATGGCCGCGCGTGCATCTACTCTCCATCCTGTGGAACGTTCTCCGGCGAACAACGGCAGAATGGTTAACCCATGCAGGCCCGGGGAAAGTTGCGCCAGCTGCTGTTCCAACTCCTTCGGTTCAGGCAGCTGGAGGGTGCGCCGCATCCACGCAAATACGTCGCCGCCGTTTGACAGCGCTCCTCCCAGAACGAACCTCCGGCGGTCCAGCCGATAGCAGAATAACCCCGCTGGAATTGCGATCGAATCGGCACTCACGCAGGCACGTAGCGCACCGCTTGTGCCCACCATCAGCGCGTAGCGGCCAGCCTGAGTGCAGCCGCTGCCTACGTTATCGCAGGCGCCATCGCCCAGCGCCGGAAACCATGGGATTCCGTCCAATTCCGGCCATCTTTGCGCGAAGCAGTCCAAAAGCTTCGTTTCGGGCGCATCCATCGCATCCAGCGGCGCAAGCTGCTCTGCCTTGATCGGTAATACATCCAGGATTTCCTGGTCATACGCGTTCGCAGCCTGATCCCATAGGCCCGACGCGGAAATCATGGAAGTGGAGCAGCCAGGCTTTCCGAACAGTTCCAGGAACAAATATTCGCCGAAGCTCATCCATCGCCTCGCGGCGCGAAATGCGTCTGGCTGGGCTTCTGAAAGCCACAACAGCTTGGCGGGGGGGTAACTGGGATGCAGCACACACCCGGTGCGGCTGTGCTGGCGTGCCTCATCCACGCGCTGGGCAAGCCGGCTAGCCGCGCCCGCGCTGCGCGAATCGAACGGATGCAGAACGGGCGTAACCGCCTGGTGGCCTGCCGACACTCCCAAGATGCTGTGCCAGAAGGTGTCGATTGCTACTGCCGCGGGCCGCATTTTCTTTGGCCGCATCTGAGAGCAGATCGAGTCGAACGCCTGGGCCACGATCTGCATCAATTCCGCGGCGCCGATTTCCCAGCCTCCAGATTGGCTAGTGCGCGCCAGATATTGAACGCGGGACTCGAAGCCGGGGATCGCGTGGCCGTCGGTACCGAACAGGAGCACTCGTGCGGAAGAGCTGCCGATATCCAGCGTAAGGATGCAATCCAATCGTCAGTTGTATCACAGGGCGATCGCGGGCTTCTTCAGACCTCAATCTTGCGCCCCTTTGCGTGGCTGGACTCACGCCGTTTTTCGCAAGGAGTGATGCGCGTCAGGACCACGCGGAACCCGGATCAGCGCGACGGCAACTTGAACACCCACAGTGTCGTGCCCCCCGCGGGGTTGTCGATCTCAGGCGTCAAACTGGACGAGCCGGAGCTGAGCGGGCCGCCGCCACCGGCTACCACCGCAACATATTGCTCGCCCTGGACGCTGTAGGTCACAGGCGACGAATTGGGGGCTGCATTGAGCTGAGTCTGCCAAAGGAGCTTGCCGGAGGCCGCGTCATAAGCGCTGAAGAAACGGTCCAGCGCCCCAACGAAAACCAGGCCGCCTTCTGTTGCCAGCAACGAACTGACCAAGGGTGCGCGCTGGCGGTGTATCCATAACACCTTGCCGGTCGCCAGATTGATCGCTTCGATGCGGCCGAATTTGCCGTCGCCGTCTGGACGCGGCCGCTGGGCAAAATGAATATCGTCGCCGCCCGCCGCGATTTGCGCCGCGCTACGCGGCGTCCAGCTATAATCGGCGCAAGTCTCTACCAGCGGTACATACAGGATATAGCTGGTGGGGTCGAATGCCGTGGTCGGCCAGTTTCGAGCGCCGTTGGCATTGGGACAGAGCAGCTTGGTCTTGCCTGGCTCGGGTTCCAGCGCTGGATTGGTAGTCTCCTCTCCCGTCCCGGGATCGATCGCGGTCACGATGTTCTGCAGCCCCAGGTCGCGAGAAAAGACATGCTTGCCAGTGGCACGGTCCATAGCGTCGAAGATCGCTGTCTTGCCTCCAGTAACCACCAACTCAGTCGGCTTACCGTTCACCGGCAGGGTGAGGAGTGACTGCTCGAACACCCAGTCCAGATCCCATACATCGCGCTTCATGTGCTGACGATGCCAGACCAGCTTTCCGGTATCGGGATCCAACGCAAGGGTTGAATCCGTATACAGCGCGTCTTTCGATTCGCCGACCCGCGCCTGGGGCAGCATCAGCGTGCCGACGTCATAGGTGTTGCCGGTGCCAAAATAGACCAGGTTCCGCCCAGGATCGTAGCTGCCCGAGGTCCAGACGCCACCACCGAAGCGCTGTTCAAAAGGCGCGCCGTTCCAGCTATCGCCGCCTGGCTCGCCGGGCTTAGCGATGGTATTGAAGCGCCACGCTTCTTTCCCGGTAGCCGCGTCCAACCCGACAATGTAGTTGCCGCCGCCAGTGTTGATGCCCAGGCTGGTACCGATGATCACCTTGCCTTTAGCGACAACCGGTCCGCCAGTCATACGAAAAGGAGCGCCATCCACCGCACCCTCATGCAAGCCCTTGTCGCGGCTGATCACCGCTTGATCCCAGACCAACTTACCGGTTTTAGTCTCTAACGCGATCACATGTCCATCCGGCGTGGGGGCATACAGCCGGTCGCCATAAATGGCGAGGTTCTTCATCCGCGCCTCGCGGCCATTGTGCAGCCCTTCCGGGAGTGTCCGAGTATATTGCCAGAGCACTTCGCCTGTCGCAGCATTGAGCGCCTGGATGCTGGCTCCGCTTTCCACAAAGAGGATTCCGTCATGCACCAGTGGCGTGATCTCGTTGGCGCTGACCGGCAGGGCCAGGCTCCAGGCTATACCGAGATCATGAACGTTGGCTTTACCAATTTTGTTGAGAGGGCTGAATGCGAGATTTTGATAGCTGCCCCGCCACACCAGCCAGTCGCCACCGGCCGGATGCTGCAGCATCGCGTCAGTCACCGGTGTCAGGCTCGCCAGCAGTTTCTGGCGGGCCGCCATCACAGATTGGTACGTTGCGTCCTTATTGGAAGTGCGGGCGGCAATATCGGACTGGGTCCGCGCGGGAGCCAACTCGCTGCTGCCGACAGGAACACCGTTGGCGCGGAGTACATAAGCCTCAACGTCGCTGTAGGCGCGGTCAGTGAGCCCGGCCGGCGCCGCCGGTGGCATCTTGGTCGCGATGTAAGTGAACAGCGCGTTCGCGGACTGGCTGGCCCAGTGCATCTTGAAACTGGAGCCCTTAAGCGGCGGCCCGAACTCTCCATTGTCGAGATTGGCGCCATGACAACTGCCGCAATTGTCGTCGTAGACCGCCTTGCCGCGGCTTGCCTGCTCCGCGGTCAGGCTCACCGCCGGGCTGCCGGAAAAAAAACTTTGCTCCTGCGCCAGCAGGCCGAACCCGGTCAACCATAAAACCGCGCCACCAAAAATCGCAAACCTGCGCAATGGACTTCGCCAACTCATCATCGTCCTCCAACTTAGTCTGCCGTCACCTATCGCTTTACCGGCGGGCGATACTTCCATTTCATAAATGGTCACGGTGTAGCGCCCCTTGTTCAGGGTTGCACCGACCGACCATCGCGTAAGGCCCGAGTTTGGTCGACCGATAGCGGCATTGCTAGTCGATTCTATCCCACCTAATCCGGCCGCGGGCCTTCAGGGCAGTAACGGGTCCGCTGCTGTGTAGCAGAAGTCCGTAGTTACGCCGGCCCAATTGGCCGCCGGTGAGCCTAGATCAACACCGGAAACAAAATCGGAAGAACGTGCAAGCTGAATTTCGCCGCTCAGACTTTCTCTACGGAATTTTGGCCGACTGCAGAATCTGGTCGAGCGAAGCTTCGAGCGACGGAAGGTTCTCCGCGGTCGCTCTTAATACGAATTGGGTTCTCGCATGCTCCGTATAAATCCACGTTAGATATTCGGCGAAGCTCTTGCCGTTTTGCTCCCACTCGCCAATCGCGCGTACCGCCGGATGGCCACCGATCGAGGTCTGCTCCACACTGCCGTCGCGTATTCTGTAATCGCGAATCGTGTGCATCGGGCCGGCTCCAGTTTGACCGGCGCGCATGGCGATTTGGTGCGGGATCACGCGCTCCAAAGCCATCGAAACACCCTCGGGATCCAGATCCACTTTCGCCATATTGACGGTAACGACGGTGGCCTTGCCGCTGCGATCCGTGAATACGCGGACACCGCCCGGATTGCCTGGTGCGGGTTCCGTTCGTAAGATGGCCCAACTCGAAGGTACGTCGAATTCGACCGCCGTTAGCGTGTCATGATAGCGCCCATTCTCTATCGTGCCGGCAGGCCCCACGGCCGTCTGGACTTCGGGAGACACGCGCGATAACACTAACGGCACGCCCGCGCCATGCTGGGTGAAGGTGCCGAGGATCGCGCCATTGTCGTTCAGGACTCCGGAATAACGAGCATCCGAGGCGGGCACGCTGAAATCGAGCGTGGACTCCAGGAAAGTGATCGATTCTACGGGGACATTGGCGAGCTTCTGGTCGGGAATGTCAGCGCTACCTTTCATGGCCGTGAACGGTCCGCTGATATGGAGCACGATGCGATGCGCTCCTTGCGCATCCATCACCACACCAGCCCAATTCCCGGCTAGCTGGGCCCAACTCATTACCGGAGAAAATAGCGCGAGAGCGCAAAGGGTGAGTTTCACTGGATAGCTCCTTTCTTTTTCGATAAAGAGCATGCGATAAAGACGATTAACGACGGGCAATTGAGCCGCGTCGCAGTTCGGGGCCAAGGCTGCAAAATACCCGCCCAGCAGTCTATCGACGTACCGGCAGACGTCACGCGACACTTTGTCCAGCGCGCCGGAAAGCCGGACCTCCCCTCGTGGCCGTGTATGTACTTCTTTCGAATTTAAAGTGCCCGCATCGCGACCACTTAGCAGCGACCATTGGGCAGCTGACGTGCCGCGCTGAAACCTGATAATGGTGTGTACGGAGGCTTGGATGCAATCCTTATTTCAAGACTTGCGCTATGCGCTGCGCCAGGTGCGCAAGTCGCCGGGATTCACATTGACCGCGGTGCTCACTTTGGCCTTCGGCATCGGCGCCACGACTTCTATTTTCTCCGTCGTTGAGGGTGTGCTGCTGCGGCCATTGCCGTTTCCCGATCAGGCCAGGCTGGTCACGCTTGGGGATATTCTGGAGGGCGTGCGCTATGGCGGTGACGCGCCAGGTGTCACGGCGCCAGGGGTTCGTATCTATATGCGCGAAACCCGCGCATTCTCCTATCTGGGCGCTTACCGAGAGCTCCACCTATGAGCTCTCCGGTCTGGGCGACCCGGCACAAATCAACGCCGCCCGGCTCACCGCAAGTATGTTCCCCGTGCTCGGCGTCTCGCCTTTGATGGGCCGCACGTTTACTGAGCAGGAGGATGAGGGTCGCGTGCCGCTGGCAGTCCTCAGCTATCAGACCTGGCTTGGCCGCTTCCATGCTGACCCGCACATCCTGGGCCGTAAGATTCTTCTGGATCGCAAACCGCACGAGATGCATCATGCCACGTGAATTCGAGTTCCCACTGCTTCCGGGTCAATTGAACCGCAGCGAGCTCTGGGTCCCCATGAGCTTCACTCAAGCTGAACTGGTCCAGGGCGCGGGCGCGTGGGCCTATTACATGGTGGGACGGTTGAAGCCGGGTGTGACTCCCGCGCAGGCCCAGCAGGATTCGGCTGGAGCTGCACGAGAAATCATGCGCAACTTTCCTCCGGCACTGTCTAGTCGACGCATTCACCCGTTGGTCCAGCCTTTGGACGAGACCACGATAGCTCAGGCCCGGCCCCTGGTCCGAACGCTCTTTCTTGCGGTAGCGGTGGTCCTCTTTATTGCTTGCGCGAATCTGGCCGGCCTGTTGTTGGTTCGAGTGATTCGGAGGCGACGCGAAATCTCAGTCCGCGTCGCCCTAGGCGCCAGTCGAGCGGCTGTTCTTCGAGAATCCCTGGTTGAGGCGCTAGCGCTCAGCGTCACCGGCGGATTACTGGGCCTGGTATTTGCATCCATTGTTTTACGTGTGGGCGTCAGTTTCTTGCCGGAAACGCTGCCTCGCGTGAGTTCCATTGGGCTCGACTGGCAGGTGGTGGCTTTCGCGCTCGGACTCGCAGTCTTCACGGGCCTGATTTGCGGTCTGGTTCCCGCGTTCGCTGCCGCACGCACAGGAGTGAATGAAGCTTTGAAAGAAGGCGGACGCACCGGCACCGCCGGCAGCGGTCATGCTCGATTGCGCTCCGCCCTTGTGGTTGCCGAACTCGCATTCGCCCTGGTGATGCTTGCCGGGGCCGGCCTGCTGCTTCGGAGCTTCGAGAAAATGCGTGCCGTCGGCCTCGGTTTCCAGACCGATCACACGCTCACGGCCACGTATAGTCTCCCTCGGCAACAATACTCCAGCCAAGCAGCCATCGACGCCTTCAACTTGTCCGTGCGCAGCAAGCTGGAACAGTTGCCCGGCATGCAGGCGGTTGGCGTCACCTCAATGCTGCCAGCGTCTGGCTTTGAGTTCGAGGGCACCTTCACGCCCGAAGGCTACGTTGCTCCCAAGGATGCTGGATTGAATTTGGCATGGATACCGCAAGTGATGGGCGATTATTTCCGGGCTCAAGGCATTCCCATCATTCGCGGCCGGGACTTCACTCCGGCGGACCGTGACGGTGCGCCGCTGGTGACCATCATCAACCGCACCCTGGCCGAGCACTACTGGCCTGGCCAGGATCCCATCGGCAAACGCCTGCACCGGGGCCCAAGAGAGGCCCGCTTGCCGTGGCTGACTGTCATGGGAGAGATCGGCGATGTCAAGCAGCTTGCCGCCGATGTGCCTACCCAGGAGCAGTTCTATATTCCCGCCGGCCAAGCCAAAGCCGATGCGGGGGAATTTGCCCCTCCTGACTTTCTCACCGGCAACAATGGTTCCCTCGTGCTGCGCAGCCAACTGCCACCGGACCAGATGGCCGAAACCCTGCGCGCCGTCGTTCGCTCCATCGATCCGCGACTTCCGCTCACCCAGCTGGAATCCATGGACCGCGTGGTCGAAGAAGGCCAGGCATCGCGGCGCTTCAACACCTGGCTCATCTCCGCGTTTGCTGGTGTAGCTGCCTTGCTCGCGGTGCTCGGCATCTACAGTGTGGTCGCCTTCTCCGCCACTTTGCGCACCCACGAAATGGCTATCCGCCTGGCGCTCGGCTCGCAGCGCTCCGCCGTCATGCGGTTGATTCTCGTTTCCGGCGCGAAACTCGGTGCAGCCGGTTCCGCCATCGGAGTCATTGCGGCAATGTTTGCGACACGTCTACTGCGTTCGTTCCTGTTCCAGGTTGATTCGTGGGACCCGGTTGTCCTGGTGGTCGCGGCTTTCTCGATCCTCCTGCTGGCACTCGCGGCGTCCGTTATTCCCGCGCGCCGCGCCGCTTCCATAGAACCGCTGGAGGCGCTCCGCACGGAGTAAAGCGCAGTCTAAAGAATGCAAACGGCTCCGCCAGAGCGGAACACAAGAATAGCTCAGGCACTACAAGGAGGAGGGGGCGCGTGTATAGCCGACGGACGCGGGCGACGGACCATTCCTAAGGAGTGGTGTGGTAAGTGGCGACGGCTCGCTGTGAGTAAACCCTAGTCAGGCCTAGCGGCGAAGGATAGTTCCAGCCTTCCGGATTGAATGCCAGCTAAGGATTTGAACGCAGTAAATGCAGCCCAAACTTGAGCCCCGATGGATCCGTGCAGAAGCAAAACCGCCCAAATCCTGGCTCCTCTCGTGGGGCCTCCGCGTTGCCGCCTAAACTCACGACCTTGGCCATCGCGGTTTCCAGGTCCGGGACGCCGAAGAACACTAGGAATCCGGGCGAAGGATCGTTTCCGTGCATACCTATTTTGATCGAGGAGGTCTGATACCATCCTTCGGATTGGGCGCCAAGAGGATGGAACTGCCACTCGAAAAGCTGCTGGAAGAAAGTCCCCGTTTTGGAGGCGTCGCCGGACCCGATTTCAACGAAAGAAACAATATCGTGGCTCATAACGATAGCCCAAATCGTATCAAACGGCGTAGGTGCCGTCACGGGAGGACATTGGCCTGTCGTGAGCTCCCCCGTGTGGGGCCGCCTCGACGCGAAACACTCTCTGGCGAGCCTCTGGCTGCCGATAATGGCGAATACCGGTAACGCAGCAGAGCGGCCTAGGACAGGACTGAAATTGACGAACTGCCTTATTTCTCGGGATCGAATGTGATGTTACTGTCAGAGGTGAACTTTTTGTAGTTCCGAAACTCGATCACGTTCCGGGTGCATCCGCTCGCTCCGTGCGCGCAGCTCAGCGCCTCGGAGTGGACCGGCAGCAGATACTTGCCCTCGCCGATGACCACATAGTCGTAATCGACCGCCGATTCCACCGTTTCGAGAGGAAAACTCCTCGGCAGGCTTTGTGCAGCCAGCTCGATCCGTAACACCCGGTAGTTCTCTTTGTCGATCCAGATCGAACCCGTGTAGGCTGGCTGATCAGACTGGCCGTCCGCCTCAATGTGCCAGTGCGAGTTCGGTCGCTCCACCGAGAAATCGTAAAGGAACGCGGCCCGGTTCACAATTCTCGCGGCTTGTTTGCCGTGAAAATGCGCGTTGGTGTCGGGAGACAGCACGTCCAGTTGCAGACTGGAGAATTCACCGCGCGACCATGATCCGGTCTTCTCGACATCCACCCTGGGCGGTTGCCCGTTGACGAGAATATTCTTGTATTTCTCGGTGCCATTCTCTTCGATCACGTCGGCGGTAACATGGTCCAGCGCCTGCCAGGAGGTCTGGCTTCCGCGCGCCACCTGGGCCGCATAGCGCGTAGTGTATTGCTTGACCACATAATTGGGAAGAGTTTCGGTGAAAGAAAAAGCCGCTTCCCGAGCTTGATCGATGACCGGATCTCCGGATGCAGGCATTCTCTGCCGCATGTTCCCATTCGGGGACGAATCTGGGTCCGCAGGCGCGCCGACCCGAGGCGGAGGGGGTGTCCGAGTTACGCCGTTGGCGACGTCGGCCTGAAGGCTCGGGCGTGCATCGGCGACCGTGGCGTCGGAGTTTGTGGACGGCGTGCTACCGCCGGTTGAGCTTCCGCGCTTCAACTGCGGTGGACCATCGTCGTCGGCATCGCGCGGGGCCGGCGGCGCAGATGGACGCGATACCGAGCCCGACGGTGGGGCGGAATCTCCTGGAGTGATTTGCGCGCTTGGCGTGCCATCCGAACTCGCGGGAGTCCGATGCAGCCTGGGTCGGTCGGGGTCGTCATTGTTACTTGGGGAGTTACTTGGGGAGTTACTTGGGGAGCCGGCCGGACTGCTCGACGAACTACCGCTAGCGCTCTCCGGGCTCGAAGCGGTCTGGCGCGACCTAGGAGTGTCGTGGGGAGTGTCGTGGTCGCCGCCGCTTGACGAGCCGCCGGGGCTGTCGGCCGCCGAATTACCGATGGAGTTGCTCGCTAAGGGGTGCGACGTGTCGTTCACCGCCTGCGATGCGGCCGCGTGCTCTTCGATTGTGCCATCCCTGACCATTGTCATCGTCGAGGCATGGTAGACGCTGTTGACTTGGTTTGCGTCGATACGCACGTGATCGCCAGGCTGAAAGTCGCCGATGTGCGCCGAACCGCCAGAAACGCTTATGTATTTCGTCGACTTCGCGGTCGAGATAGTGGTGATGGTCTTGTCGTCGGACTCCACGACGACATTGTTCTTTCCAATACTCCTCAACATCCCAGTCAACGTCATCCCAGAATGGTCTCGCCTGCTATCTGGCGCCTGACGCCCCGGAGTGCCTTGCGGATACGGTCGGCCGGGATATCCGCCACCCGGATATCCGCCACCGGGAGCGAGGATCTGGCCAAACCCGGGAATTCCGGCCAGCAGGAGAAAGCTCAGTAACGTGAAGCCGCGAGCCATTGACCTCCCTGATTGATCTACCTGGACGAAGGTTAACAGCGAGTCGGCTGCTAAATCAAGCCAGCTTCCGGGGAGGTTGGCAAGCCACACCGGCAAATGCCACAGCGCTGTCCGGCCGTCAGTTCTCGCTCGGCCTCTCAACGTGATCGATGACGAACATCTCAACTGGGCCTTTTTTCGATTCCAGTTTCAGTCCGAGCTGCTCCTGAAGCGCTGAGAAGAGCGAAGGACTATTCGGATCGGATTGCGTTTGCCCAGGTGCATCGATATCGGGCGCGTAGCGCAGATGGATGTCGTATTTGCCGGTTAGATTTGTTTCGTCGAGCACCATGCGCTCGGTTAGGTTTGCGAGCGCCGCCACCAAACGCGCGATTGGGACCTTCTCGGCGATAATCCGCCCTCTCAACATGGCGAGACTTCCACACCCAGGGGGCGGCGGCTCGCCTGGTTTCGGCGGAGGCGGCGGCGTACCCGGCGGCGTATTGCATTCGCCCGCGTCTTGGAGCTTTCCGTGCTTTCCGACCAGGAGCGCATACACCGCCTCTTCCTTTGTTTCGCGATGGAACTTGAGGTGCAGCCGATCTTCCAATAATGCTTGAAGCATAGGACGCATTGAGGCTGATGTGAGGTCTTCGGAAGCTTTTGCTTCGATATCGTATCGTTCCGAATGTAGCCAGTCCGGCGCTCCGGAGAATTGAAAATTGTTGATCTGATATGCGAACGCGATCAGGGATTCTAACGAGCTGTTTCTCGCCACAAATTTGCCGCCGGGACGTGGGCTGATCATCACGCCACGGCTTCCGGATTTGTTTGATTTGATCGTCGCCACCTCGAACGCCTGCCGGGCAGCTGCAGGGGGTTGTGCTGAGCAGGTCGCCAGAAAGAGAGCCGCCACCGCCAGGACTCGCAGCATGCACAACTAGACGAGGGAAGTACGGCCAGCGTGCAAGATTGAATCGAGAGTCTGATTTCCGAGAGGAGAACTCACGCCGCCTCCAATGTCCATAGGACTACGTGTTCGTTCGAGTTGGTGCTGCCGAAAGGGTCCGATAAGGCGACTTGAACGAAGCCGAAGCGGCAGACGCTTACGCGTGCACATCCAGCGGCTTTGAGGGTTATCAGCGGCGACGTTGAATCGCGATAGGGTGCGTCACAAGGAGGTCTCTGTGACCCATCTCAAGAAACTGATGCTCGAAGAACTCGAGCGCCGCAACTACGCACCGAGTACGATACACGCTTATCTTCGGGCGGTCGACGAATACGCACGCTACTTCAACCGCCCTCCCGACCAGCTCGGGCCGGATCACATCCGCCAGTATCAGGCGCATCTGTTCCGCGAAAGAAAGCTTCAGCCCAACACCGTCATACAGCACCTCGGCGGCATCCGGTTCTTCTACATCAGGACGCTGAAGCAATCGTGGAGCGCCGACCTGACGCCTTACCCGAAGAAGGTGATCCATCTTCCCTCCATCCTCAGCCGCGAGGAAGTCAACAGTCTCATCGAAGCCGCTCCCACGCCTTTTCAGCGCACGCTGCTCATGGCCCTCTATGCCACTGGCCTCAGGCGCGCCGAACTGGCCCGGCTGAAGATCACGGATATAGACAGTAGCCGCAATGTAATTCACGTGCAGGGCGGCAAAGGCCGCAGAGATCGCGACGTCATGCTGAGTCCGAATCTTCTCGAAGCCCTGAGAGAACACTATCGCAGTCTGCGCCGGAAACCCGCCGTGTGGTTGTTCCCGGGCAACCGTTGGCACACGGCCGACCATCCGATTTCCACGAAGGTAATCTGGCATGCCTGCAGAGAAGCGGCTCAGCGTGCCGGTATCCGCAAGGAAGTCCATCCCCACACCCTCCGGCACTGCTTCGCCACTCACCTGCTCGAAGATGGTGCGGACCTGCGGACGATTCAGATTCTGCTCGGCCATCGCGATCTGGAAGAGACCACCATCTACCTCCACCTTTCGCAGAAGCGCCTGAACGCTACCGCAAGCCCGCTCGACTCTCTGCCTCTTGCGCAAAACCGCGATACCGGCGGCGGTAAGAAGTAGATGCCGCGGCCGCCCGTCGAGGTGGCCGACATCATCCGCGCAGCCGGGGAGAGCTTTTTCGGAAGCAGCCGAAAGTGGCTTACCTTGCTACACCTCAAAGTGCTGAACGCCATCCTGCGCTGCCGCACCGCCGCGCTCGGCGGACATGTGGATGCGTGTTCAAAGTGCGGACATGAGGCCCTCTCCTACAACTCCTGCAGAAACCGGCACTGCCCGAAGTGCCAGGCCAACGCACGCGACCGCTGGCTCGAAGCGCGGGCGAAAGAACTGCTGCCCACTCGCTACGTCCACGTGGTCTTCACGTTGCCGCGCCACCTTTCGCCGCTCGCGCTGCAGAACAAGCGCGAGATCTACGCCCTATTGTTCCGGGCCAGTGCCCAGACGCTGATCGAGATCGCCCGCGATCCGAAGCACCTCGGTGCCGAGATCGGATTCTTCAGCGTCCTGCACACCTGGAACCAGAAACTCCAGCATCATCCGCACGTTCATTGTGTCGTTCCCGCCGGCGGTCTGGCACTGGACCATTCGCGGTGGATCGATTCGCAGCAGAAGTTCTTCCTGCCAGTCGACGTTCTCAAAGAGGTGTTCCGGGGCAAGTTTGTGGACGGCCTCAAAGAACTCCATGCCGAGCGCAGGCTCGGCTTCCACGGAAGCCTCACCGTGCTTCAGAATCCGAAGGCTTTTGCAGCGTGGCTCCGCCCGCTGTTCCGCTCTCCGTGGGTCGTTTATTCGAAGCGCCCCTTCGGTGGAGCGCAACACGCACTTCGCTATCTCGGCCAGTACACCCATCGGGTGGCGATCTCTAACCATCGGCTCGTCGCTCTTGCCGACGGCATCGTCACCTTCCGCTGGCGCGACTCGGCTCACAAAAACAAAAAGCGCCTGATGACGCTGCCCGTCGATGAATTCCTGCGCCGGTTCCTGCTCCATATACTGCCACCAGGATTCGTCCGCATCCGCCACTTCGGGCTGATGGCGCATCGCCGCCGAGGCGTATCACTCCCGCTCTGTCTGCAGTTGCTGGCAAAGTCAGGACAGGTCCGCAACGCCGCAGATAACGACGGAAACCCTGGTTCATCTCCAAGGCAGCTCTGGAACTGCCCGCATTGTGGTGGGCCGATGGTTCTGATCGAACGGCTCACCGCCATCGAACTTCGATTACGCTCCCCGCCCGTTCTCGCCACGCGACAACCATGACACGATCTTTCTCATCACCACTTCCGCCCGTCCCCAAACGCCCCCACCACAAGTGCGCTCGCGTTGCCGGCCGGATGGCGTCGAGACCTCCGAAAGTCTGCTCAACAAGACCCCGTCGAACTACTGCGGACTATTCATTCCGCGGCTCCCCAGCCTCCTCCCCCCGAACCGCCATTCAAAACCCATAGCACGACCGTTCCAAAACGGCTTCCTTCAAGTCGCTGTATCGAAAACGCTCCGGCTCTTGCGATCCCAGCGCTCCCGCATCCCTACTCGCCGGAGCGTTCCCGATACAGCCCTAGGACATACCAGGACTGATCTTCCGCCGCCTGGGGATTCTCCGGAGTGTCGGACCAACCCTTCTCATTGGCGGAGGCAAGCGTTTTGTCGCACCAGTCCGACCGACCACATCAATTCCGCACTTCTGCTATAACGCCGTTATCATCCTGGGAGTCTCACTCTTTCACGGATTCGTCTTTCGCGATGTGGTTTCACGCAGATGGATCGAGAAACCTATGCCATTTGATCGTGCCGGTCTTTCAGTACGGGAAGTACTTTTTGAATTGAATAAGCTCGATGAAAATGTTTTTTTTTTATCCGGCACCCGCCAAAGGCACTATCCTAAGGACTATGTGCAAGCTTTCCTTTGTCGGAATCATAGTTCTTGGCGCGGCCTTGTGTCTGCCGAAACCATTGAACTAGTTTTTTCCGGTGTTATCGACACTTCGACTTTTGCATCTGTTACCGTCGGCGATCAGTTTACCGCCAGCGTCTTTTACTCCGTACCGGGTGACGCTCTAAGTTCGAACTGCGCGGGCCAATGCACCGACGATTTTGCCATTGCCCGAAGCCAGTAGCATTAGCGTCAATGGATCCACCGTGACCGGATCAACTGTTTACTCCGCGGGCACGTCGACACCCACTAACTTTATACAGGTGACGGATTCGACTCCAACGGAACAGATTTCTGATGTAGTCTGGTACTCTGCAAACTATCCTCTCGGCATCAGTGGTCCTCTGGCTAGCGAACAGTCCCTCTCTGACGTTCTGGAATTCGACTTTCTCGGACCGGACGTCCTCAGCACGTCTCAACTTCCAGAAGCCTTTCCTGCGATCGGCAGCTGGTCAACCGACTCCTTCGTTGCATTTGGGGCCTTCAGTAACATCTTTCTGCCACCCGACAATAGCTTTTCTGGAAACATCCTAAGTATTTCCGAGAATGTTTGTTCCAGAGCCGTCGTTCCTTCCGCTTATTTTGGTAGTGATTGTGGGCTGTGCTTTCACGCGCCGCTGTTTCCAAGAAAAACTGAGTCCTGCGTCACATCTCGTTCGCGGATCACTCCTGTGAAGGCGGCCCGCGACCGCAAGTCGGTTTTTGCTCTTGCGCGGATCACGCCACTCGGAGCAGGCTGGCAGGTGGACGCTACAAACCGCAAGGAAACGTCCAGGGATTGCTCCCGGGAACGCCGGTCACGTCCGCAACGCCTGGTTTGCTTGAATGGGCGGGCAAATTAACCGATAGCCAAACCGTCAACTTGGATTTGTAGAAGCCGCGGCGTCACTTTACCGCGATATTGCTGGCCATCAAGTTGAAGCAGGACGCATCTGCCGCGCATCGGCGGTGCGGTTCTCATATGACCATGCTGCCTAAGAAACTGAACCCACGTGACCGTGCCATCCGCCACAGCGTACACGGGAGTCATTGGCTGGGCGGCGAGGTTCCAGCCGCCCTGGAATGGCGTACCGCCTGCTCGTGCGTTGCCATTAAGGTCGTGGCTGCTATTCCTCCGAATAGGCATAACATTCAGGGGTGGTCTCATTGGTGCACCTTCCTTGCGGCAAACAACATCGAACGGTCAACACGAATTTCCATTTTGGCATCTAGCCTCATGCCCGCTGTATAAGCAACAGAACTCGCCGGCGGAACTTCCCAGCAAAGTACAAGCCTTTTAGCTGGCAGCGTTTTACCGTTCTAAAACACCTGATTTCCACTGGGCGCTTTTGTCGACACATGCGCCCGCCTTTAGTTATGGCGATACAAAACGCCTCAAGGGCCTTAAATTTCTTGTTGACGCCTGTTGGCTTCCCGATTATACTAACGTCTACATTTCGCCAAGGCATCAGAGCTGTTTACTCTCCGTAGTGTCTTTGGCGAACACATTCACCCAGCGCTTCACGGCGCAATGAAGTATCACGTCCTGACTGAGCACCCTCCCTGTGCTCTCGGATACTGCTCCCGTTCTAGCAGAGTTGGGTAAGTTCAGCCTTTTCAACTAGTCGTTCTTTTTTTGTCTATACGTTTGGATGTAGATGGCGCCCCGTCAGCATTACTCGGTACATTCTCAACTTTGGAGGGATGGTAATGTTTCAACGGTCTTGTGGACGTCGAACTTCTCGGCTTTTTTCCGGTGTCGTGATTGCGCTTCTTCTCGGCTGCGGAATGGCTTTCGCGCAGTCCACGACGGGCACGGTCGTGGGTACAGTAAAGACTCCAGCGGCGCGGCCGTGGTAGGGGCGAGTGTGAAGCTGCTCAACACGGGAACCAACAACGCTCGTTCTACAACGACCACCGATGCGGGCTCATTCCAGTTCTCCAACCTGGATTCGGCCAGTTATCAGCTCGATATCACCGCGCCCGGCTTTGAAGAAGTTCGGTTTGCTGCCTTCGATCTGGGCGCTCGCGAAACGAAACGCGTTGACGCCGATTTGAAGATTGCCACGCAAGCTACCACCGTAGATGTTGAATCCACCGTGGGCGCGGCGCTGCAGACCGATACATCCAACATCGCGGAGACGAAAGGATCGCGCGAATTGATCGACCTGCCGGTAGCGATTACCACTCGCGCCACGGGATCAACCAGCGCGATGTCGACACTGACGGCGCAGCCCGGCGTGCAGACGGATGCGAATGGCAACATTTCCGTAGCCGGAACCTTGCCCACGCAACTTTCGATGAGCATCGACGGAATCGGCGCGATGGGTCCCGGGAACTTCAACGGCCAAGGCGGCGGAGGCGCGATTGGTGAGTCGTTTCCCTCTTTCAACGCGATCAGCGAGATCCGCATCGGTGAAACCATCAACTCCGCGGAATTCGGTGGAGTGGCTGACATCACCACAATCTCCAAATCCGGCACCAATTCCGTTCACGGCGGCGCGTTCGAGAATGTGCAGAACAACGACCTAAACGCGGCCGACTTCTTCAGCCACACACGACGGAGTTAAAGATGAACAACTTCGGAATCTTCATGGGTGGTCCGGTGGTTTTGCCGAAGGTCTACAACGGGCGCGACAAGACTTTCTAGTTTTGCAGGCTTCGAAGCGTTGCATTTACCCAAGTCTGAACCGCTAATGCAGGACGTTACCACAGCCACAATACGTCCAGGCGATCTTTCGCCTATCTCGACGCCGCGAATGGCGGCGCGACCAACCAGTTGACCGGGTACCCCAACAATCAAATTCCCGCCAGCATGCTCAATCCCTACACCCAAAAGGCACTGGCGCTCCTTTTCCCGCTGCCGAACTACGGTCCCGCGGATGCAGTCGCCAACAACTACTTGGCGAACTTCGCGATTCCTATCAAAAGTAACCAATTCGATGCCCGTGTGGATCAGTACGTTGCTGTCAAGAATCTGATCTTTGCACGCTTGGCTTGTAAGAGAACAAGCGGGCATTTACGCTTCCCAGTTCCAGTTTTGCGAATGGGGCCGTGGACAGTGCCGCCCAGGGGGCCAACGCAACTCC
>CAVRZH010000099.1:0-55948 GCA_963725455.1 Bryobacterales bacterium | reverse complement strand
GCGGAACTCCCGCGCGGATTGCGATATAGGCGGCGCCTTCCTTGAAGGCCGCGAGCTCGCCGTCTTGTGACCGCCCGCCTTCGGGAAAAATGAGCATGGAGATACCACGCTCGCGAATCGCCTGCGCCGCGCTGGTCATGGTCTTTACGGCCGCCCGGGCGTCATCGCGTGGAACGGGGATGTGGCCGGCGCGGGTGAGGTGCGTTCCCAGTAATGGAATCTGGAATAATCCGCTCTTCGCGAGAAAACGGAATTGCACCGGAATGTTTGCGAGTACCACCGGCGTGTCCATGTAGCTCAAGTGATTGGACACGAAGACGTAACTCCCGTTGGGCGATATTTTCTCCAAGCCCTCCACTTTCACTTTCACCCCGCTGCCCCACAAAAGAAAGCTCGCCCAGGCACGCGCTACCGCGATCTGCCGGCGCCCACTGGTCTCAAAAAGAGATATGGCCAGGCTCACCAACCCGAAGCCGATGGTGGAAAGAACAATGAGTGGAGCGGTGATGAAATAGGCCCTGAGAAATGACACTGGTCCTATTTTACGGGTTCTCTGTTACCAGCAGCGCGCGCGCCTCGCCCGCCAGGTAGAGCGAACCGGTGATGAAAACGACGTCGTCCTTAGGGACCTCGGCAAGCAGTGCGATGGCCTCGGCGATGGAATGTGTGATGCGGGCGCCCGGCGTGGGTATGTCCTCCGGAGCCATCGCTCGCGAATTGGCGGGCGCGGTCAGGATCACTCCATCGGCTAACGGAAACAGCACCGATGTCATCTCCGCTACCGCCTTGTCGCCCAGGGCGCCATACACGATCCAGATGCGGCGTCCCGCATAGAACCGGCGAATGTAAGCCGCCAGCGCGCGCGTTCCGGCCGGATTGTGCGCGCCGTCGATGATGATCTCGGGGCGTTCGGAGACGCGCTCCAGGCGTGCCGGCCAACGCGCGGAGGCAATCCCAGCCGGCGAAACGCCGAGTTCGTTGAGCGCGATTGCAGCGACCCGCGCATTCTCCACCTGATGCTCGCCCGCCAGTGGGCAGACCACCTCAAAGCCTCGCAGGTGGAAGCTGCTGCCGCGCGCGTCGACAGCGAGATCGGTAATCGGCCAATCGCGCGAGAGTGTGTATGCTGCCTGGGCCTTCGAGCGAAGAACCGCTTCTGCTTCCGCCCGCTGCTCGGCGAATACAGCGGGTACGCCCGGTTTCAGAATCCCGGCTTTTTCGGCCGCGATCTGCTCGATCGTGTCGCCGAGAAAAATCTGATGATCGTAATCGATCGGCGTGATCACGCACAGTGCGGGAGTGACGACATTGGTCGCGTCCAGACGTCCGCCGAGTCCCACTTCCAGTACCACGATGTCCAGCTTGGCTGCGGCGAATAGCACGAAAGCCATGGCCGTGACGGTCTCAAAGTAGGTGGGGTGCATGTCGAGTTCGCCCGAGGCGAGCATCCGCTCGGCTGTTTCGTGAACTTTTAAGAATGCTCCCGCGAACTGTTCCTGGCTGACCTGGTGGCCGGCGATTTGAATTCGCTCGGTTGGCTCAACCAGATGAGGCGATATGTAAAGTCCAGTGTGGATGCCGGCGGCGCGCAGGCCGGATTCGATCATCGCGCTCGTTGACCCCTTACCGTTCGTTCCGGCGACATGCACCCAGCGGCCGGCCTGGTGAGGATTGCCGAGCGCCTGGAGCAGGCAGTTGATGCGCTCCAGCCCCAGCTTCGCGGTCAGCACTTCGTTGCCAAGCGAGTAGAGATATCGGACTGATTCGGAGTAGTTCAATAGCCAGCGTACACTAGGGCAACGCAGCCCCAAAACCGAGTGTTCAAGTCATCGTCGCTACTTTTGGACTTGTGATCCGACAACGTCGCTCCCCCGGCAGGGGCAACTGGCGCCCGCGTTTTCCGGAGTCCAGTTGGCCCCAATAAAAAGCGCCGAGTGCGTTGAAGCACCCGGCGCTTTGAACCAACTGCTAATTGCTAACCGCTAACTGCCTACTTCGGGCAACCGATCCGCTTCAGATCGGTATCCGGCAGTTCCTTGGCATCGCGAGCCGCGGCCGGCAGAGCCATACCTTTGGGAACCAGCCAGATCTCTACGCGCCGGTTCTTGGCTGTGTCGGTGTCTTCAATCGCCGCGCCCCTCCGCTCCTTGGGAGCGGTAGTCGATACGGCGCAAGAAGTCGGCAGGGACGGTGTTTCTTGCGTTCCGCCAACCCAGCTTCCCTTGATGCGGGACGGATCCAGCGAACTGCAAGTGCCGCCGCCACCACTAAGGACTCCCGCGGCGTTGAGCACCCGCTCCTGATCCAGACCGCGCGCTTGACGACCCCGCCCGATGCGAGGTGTTTCGCCCTCACCGATATGGCCCACCAGCACCACATCGTAGTTCGGGTTGGCGGTGAGCTGCGGATACAACTGTTCGATCAACACGCGCTTGCCGCAATTGTTGACTCGCGCGCTGTTCTTCGGGAACAGTATGTCGCCGAAGTGGGTGGCCTGCGGTGCAAGGTTCACCGTGAGGTTGGCGGAAGCGCTGGCCGATCCGCCCTTGCTATCGGTAACGGTCGCAGTGACAGTCACTTGCTTGGACTGCGGACGGCTTCGATCGGCGCCGAACGAGACCGAGCTGGAATCATACTGGGCGGTCGGACCGGTGCCGTTCACCGTGCCTTCCGATGCAGCCCAGCTATAGGTAAGCCTGCCGCCGCACTCCGAGCCGGTGCCGGCAGCCTGCAGCATCGCCATCTGGCCCTTTTCGAGTTCGGTGGGATTGGCAGCCACGCTCACCGTCGGCCGGCTGTACATATTCACATGGACGGTAACCGGACTTGCGTCCGCGCCGCGCCCGGGGTTGGTTGCATCCGCGACGTGCAGGCCAATCCGGATGTCGCCCGAGGAACTCGGCATGTAGGTGTACTGAGCGCCGCTTCCCACCGCGCTTCCGTTCGCGGTCCATTGATAGGTCAATTGATGCCCATCGGGATCGGTAGCATTCGAACTGAGATTCACCGCGTCGCCCGGACAAACGGTGGTCGGGCTGGCGTTGATGGAGCCGGCATTAATCGCCGCCGGCGGCGGTGGGGGTGGAGGAGGTGTTGGCGCAGTGGCCACCGGTGCTGCCTCGCCGCGATGTCCCAGGTAGAGGGTCAAACCGGCGGTGGCCTGAATTCCATTCAGAATCTTGCCGCTGGGTATGTAGACCGTTCCGAGGTTGGGAGGTCCGCTCGGCAAGCCAAAACGCGGAGCGATTCCAGTTAATCCCCGGACGTCTATGCGGATGCCAAACCACTTGTTCGCCTGGTACTTGATTCCGCCGCCGTAATTGCCCTGGAAGCGCTCGTCGGTATTAAACCCGCCGAAGCCGGCGTCGGCAGGCATCGCCTGCCCCCACTTCTTGGCGTCCTTCCCGAGCACGTCCCACGTTCCGCCTATGCCAGCCGCGACAAACGGCCGGAACTTGTGGTCGCGCGGCGTGAAGTGCAACACCGCATCCACGGCAGGCTGCAGGGTGTGGATCGGGAACGGTTGCCCGGCCACGTTTGCGTTTGTTGGGTTTGACAGGAAATCATACTTGTTCCAGGAATACGCGTTGAAGTCTTCTTCGATACCCACGTAATTCCAGAAGTTCTCGGTCACCCGGCCGCCTAGAATTGCCGCGTCCTGGATCTTACCGCCTAAGCCCGCGGGGATAGTCTTGTAGTTGGAATATCCTGCGTAGACATTTAATTCAAAGAAATTGTTGAACTCGTCTGATGATGATGAGTGTGCCGCGGCGTTCTGCGCTCGCGCCGGATTTGGAATTCCTAAGACGCCCAATGCAGCTAGCGCCAGAACCGGATATCTCCATACTGCTCGCATGTTTTTCACCTTTCCTCTGATTCATTTAACCCTTGCAATAACAGCGTGATCATCCTGTTGGGCCACAGTAGCCTGAGGCAGATCGAAAACCAACGCCCCCCGCGCCGCGCTGAGCGCGAAAATGCGCCGGGGCAGGTCGGGTGCGAACCACAGCATTCGAATGGCGGCGCCTTCCAGGCCTTCGCTGGAGAAGACCTGCCACGAGTCGCCCCCGTTCACGGTGCGATAAACCTTGCCGTATTGAACCAGGAACGCTTCCCGGCCCTGGGAGGGATTGAAGCGCACCGAGTCTACTGTAGCCGCGGGAACACCTTCCGTCACCAGCTTCCAATGGGCGCCTTCGTCAGTAGACTGCAAAACGCCCCGCGAAGTTGCAGCCAGAATCGCAATATCGTGCTCCACCGGGAGGGCCACATCATAGATGTAGTACCCGTTCGGAACCAGGGCGGCCTGCCAGGTGCGTCCGGTATCTTCGGAAACGAACAAGCCGGAGCCGGTGCGTACCGCCAGCCGGGAGACTCCGCTCGGGGGCGCGTAGATCGCCAGAACCGATACGCCCGTGATTCCAGCGGACTTGACCTGCTCCCAAGTTGCCCCGGAATTGGAACTTCGGAATAGCCCGGAGTCCGTTCCAGCGAAGAGCACCAATTTCTTATCCAACTCGACAGCCCGAAGAGCATGGATATGAACTCGTCCCGCACTGCGGATCACTTGGGCCGGATGGCCTTTTCGCGCTGCCCGTACCATCACCGGCCGTGGCTCCGGCACCGTGACCCAGCTGAGGCCCGCATCGGCGGATTTCAGGATGGCATCCTCACTGGCTGCAAAAACCACGTTTGCGTCCGAAGGAGATCCTGTCAGGCTATGCAGGTTTTGGCCGTGCAGCGCCTCTTCATTGGCCCGCAACGACCATTGGAGGCCGCCGTCGGCGCTCACAAAAACACCGCCATACAGCCCCTCGTAAGTGCTGCTGGCGTACAGGCGCTTGCCGTCCGACGTTATTTCGGAGAGCCGATGATTTGCGAAGCCTTCGTTCATCGGGTGGAATGTCTCGCCCGAGTCCGTGCTCTTCACAATGCCGGCGAATTCGGTGGCGAGATACAGAGTGTGCGGGTCGGCCGGATCGAACACCATCCAATTGACCTGCTCGGAACTCAAATGCCGCCAGGTCTTGCCGCCATCGGGAGACTTGAATAGCCCCAGCGTCGTTCCCGCGAAAATGGTGTCCGGAACGGCAGGATCTTCCGCGATGATGTGAGTGCGGCGATGGGTTCCCGGGATGCCCTGGATTTTGCGCCAGCCTTCGCCACCGTTGTCGCTCCGATAGATACCGCTGCACGCGCTGGCAAAAACCAATTGCGGATGCTTGGGATCGATACGGATGGAGAAGATATCGGAATCATCAATCAGACCGGTCGAAATTGAATGCCAGGTGTCGCCGCCATCGGTGGTTTTCCACGGCAGGTGCGGCGTGCCCGCATATAAGATCTTGCTATCCACGGGATCGAACGCGAGCGCGGTGATCTCCTGCATTTCCGGATCGTTGGCTCGCGAAATCCTGCGCCAGTTGGCGCCCTGGTCTGAGGAAACAAAAACACCTTTGGATGTTCCGGCGGCAAGCATGCCGGAATTGATGGGAGAAAGCGCCAGCGATTCGATGGGAGAGCCGCGAAGTCCGGCCAGAGCCTGCCAGGTCTGACCACCGTCCTTACTCTCGTAAACACCGGAGTCCGGGGAATCCCCCGCGTCCAGGCCAGCGTAGTAATGCGTCGCTTCCTTGGGATCAATCAGGACAGAGTTGAACACCCCAGGAGTTCCACGCGGAAAAGGAAGCAAGCGCCAGGATGCGCCCGCATCATCAGATCGAAACAGCAGAGAATCACGCGAACCGGCAATCAGCGTGCGGCCGTTTTCGGGATCGATCGCGATTGAGCGCGCGCTCCCGCCGAACGGACCAGCCAACTTCCACCCGCCAATCACAGGAACCGTGGCAACCAGAAGTAATGCGAGACCCAGGGCTGGTTGCCTACCCAGCTTTGTTAGTGGCACTTCTTAATACAATATCAAAAACCGCGCGGCCAGGGAATGCAAAGTGGGTGGCGAAGTTATTGAAACGTTTATTGTTACAAGGATTTAATGAAGCCCGGTGGGCGAGGAATGCGCGGAAGCGTCAGTGATCTGCTCGGCCAATTCCCGCGGCCGATCCAGGTTTCCGACCACCAGCCGGCTGTTTTCTCCGGCCGTTTCGATGGAGATATCCCCAACTCCGAACACCCGCTGCGAGAAGGACTGCAGCACACGTACGTCCTGCACTTTGGGAAGTTGAATGATCCGCATGGATTTTGACGCCAGCCCTGTTTCGTAGCGCAGCTTGTCCCCGGCGATAGTGAGCTTGACGGTCTGCCTTTTCAAGTGCCGCTTGATGGGCCACAGCAATATGAGCAGGCTCGCGATCGGCAGGTAGGGATAGCGTTGATCAGGGTATTGCTTGACCAGATAGGCGTAGTGAATGACGATCGCCGCGCATACCACCAGCAAGGCGCAAACATAGCCCGCCTTGATGAACTTCATGCTGGGGCGAATCACGATGTCCGTGGGCATTTTGTGAAAAGACTATCAGGCACAATTATAGGTGAGGTGATAAACATAGGTGAGGTGATAAACATAGGTGAGGTGATAAACATAGGTGAGGTGATAAACATAGGTGAGGTAATGAATAAGAGTTACGCGATGAACCTGCCTGTGAAGCGAACCAGACGCAAGCCCGTCAAATCCGGCGCCCGGATTGCCCGCTATGTAGTTTCGTTGCCGGAACGCGTAGTGCGCTCGGCCGCGGCGCTGGCGGGTGGATTAATCCGCGAGATCGGCGATGTCTCCGTTCCCTCCGCCGTTCGGCGGACCAAGACCTACCAAATGATGGTCGATATCGCGCTGCGCTTCATGATCGAGCAGGTGGGCGAGGTGAAAGGCGTCTATCCCACCGGGAACGCGCTGGCCGGAGATTTTCTGCTGCGGCGAACGGCCGGGCACGGTATCGAACTGGCTGGTCTGCTGGCGTTTCGCGCCTCTCCGGTCTGGATCATGGCGGCGCTGGCCGACGTTTCCGGCGCCGGGCGCTACATTGTGCACGAGATCGCCGACGCGCTGAAGCAGGAGGGCCTGCTCGCCGGCGATGCCAAATTTGAAAACGTCGATCAGCTTTTGGAAGGGCTGGAGCAAAGCGCCAGCCAGGTGGCTGATCTGTGCAACGCGCCGCCGCTGGACGTAGCGGGGCTGCGCCGCGAATGGGGCGCCTTCCGCCAGGCTGTGGCAAAAATTCCGCCGCGCAATCTGCCCTCGGTGGGTGTTCTCGCGCGGCATTGGGACGAATTGAAGGTTGAGGCCGCGGCGCAAAACCGGCCCGTTTTCGAACTCTCGTCCATGATGGCGGTCTCGGCGGTGGCGCGCTTTCCAGTGACGCTGTTAAGACTGGCTCGCGCCTCCAACCGCGCGGTTTGGCGCTCCGGCCAGACGCTGGGCGCAAGCGTTCTCACTCACTACAGCCAGGTCCTCGCCGACATTCACGAGCGCGGTTACGCGGCTTATTGGGCGCAAGAATTTCAGCCGTACCTTTGCGCGGCCGCCGCGCAATTTTCGCCGAAGCATCGGTCGCTGACGGGGCGTTGGCTGAAAAAGGCGATTCGTTGAGTGGCGCGCGCCAGACGTCTTCCTCACATGCGCCGCCCAGACGCGCGGTCGCCGAGGCCGTGGGCATTCGTTTCGATATTATCTTGATTGTCTGCCTAGCTCGTACTTGGCGATGGCTTCCAGGTGCACTTCATCCGGACCGTCCGCCAGCCGTAGCGTGCGCGAGTTCGCCCAGGCCGCGGCCAGTGGAAAATCTTGAGAAACACCCGCTCCGCCGTGCGCCTGAATGGCCCGATCCAGAACCCGCAGCGCTACGTTCGGCGCTACCACTTTAATCATCGCGATTTCCGCCCGCGCCACCTTGTTCCCAACGGTGTCCATCATGTAAGCGGCCTTCAGGGTGAGCAGCCGCGCCTGCTCAATCTCCAACCGGGACGTCGCGATGTCCGCGCGGATGGTCCCCTGTTCCGACAACGCGCGCCCGAACGCGACTCGCAACTTCACGCGCGCGCACATGGCTTCGAGAGCGCGCTCCGCCACGCCGATCAACCGCATGCAGTGATGAATCCGGCCGGGGCCAAGCCGCGCTTGTGCGATTTCAAACCCACGCCCCTCGCCCAATAGAAGATTGCCGGCCGGCACGCGGACGTTCTCAAACAGAACCTCGCCATGGCCATGCGGTGCCTGATCGTATCCGTAGACTGTGAGCATCCGTTTCTTCGTGACGCCGGGGGTATCCATCGGCACCACGATCATGGATTGCTGCTTGTGCTTGGGAGCCGACGGATCGGTTTTGCCCATGAAGATCGCCACTTTGCAGCGCGGATCACCGGCTCCCGATGTCCACCATTTGCGGCCGTTGATGAGGTAGGAGTCACCGTCACGCAGGATGCTGGATTGAATGTTGGTGGCGTCTGAAGATGCGACATTCGGCTCCGTCATCGCGAAACAGGAACGGATCTCGCCCGCGAGCAGCGGCTTGAGCCACTTTTCCTTCAACTCCGGCGATCCGAAGCGCTCCAGCACCTCCATGTTCCCGGTGTCGGGCGCCGAGCAATTGAACACTTCCGGACCTAAGGGCGAACGGCCCATGATCTCGCACAATGGCGCGTATTCCAGATTGGTCAGTCCAGCGCCGTGCGCGCTGGCCGGCAGAAAGAGATTCCATAGCCCAGCCGAGCGAGCCTTCGGTTTCAATTCTTCGATCACCGGAACGGGTTGCCAGCGATCGGGCCCCTGGCAGTGCTCCTCGAACTTCGCTTCATTGGGGTAAACGTGCTGCTGCATGAAGGCCGCCAGGCGCTTCTGAAGATCCTTTACCTTCTCCGAATATTCGAATTCCATCGTTTCCTTATTTTTATCGATAGGTGCGAAGTTCTGGATCGGCCAGGTGCGGGACTCCGTTGAAGGAGTGCAGCCGCAACTCGCCCGCCTGAAGCCGCATCAGCGTGCAGGACGTATTGTGCAGCACGCCCGCCAGGCGCAGCGCCCGATCGTCATGGATTTCCATGGCCAGCGCGGCCCAAATTCCGATCGGGGTCGCCGAGGTAAACACCACGACATTCTCGTCGCGCTCCACGGCGCCCAGCTTGGACCGGCATCCGATGATGCGCTCGCGAAACGCCTGCCAGCTTTCGCCATCGTAAGCGTGCCGGCCCCCGGTCCATGCCTTCACAACCTGGACATCGCACGGCAGCCAGCGTCGATTGACGCTCGCTTCTGGCTTTTCAGCCGCGGCCCGCGCTTGTGCCGCCAGTTCCTGATACTGGCGATCGAACTCCGGATCTTCGGCGCACAGCTGCGGCGCGAGCGATCGATAGACATGCGCCAGGTCGAACTCGTTCCAACCCGGTTCCCGCACAATCTCCGGAAAACAGAAGCCGGCTTCTCGATAGACGCTTTGTACTTCAGCCGCCGTTTCCTGCTGGCGCACCAACGCTCCCGAGTACGCCGCCGCGAAATGAATCTTCTCAGACGCGAAATGCTCACCTAGCAGTCGCGCTTGCCTGTGCCCCACGTCGGACAACGAATCGTAGGACTCGCGAGTACCCGCCTGGCCGTGCCGGACCAAGTAGAGGCGGCTCATGCGCGCGGTTCCTTCTCAATCATTGCCGCCGCCAGCCGGATGAGCCCGCGTACGCGCCGGTCGAAGGTGCGGAAACGATCGTCGAGCGTTTGGCCAAGGTGGAAACGATAGTAGATCTGTTGCAGGATGACCGCCAGTTTGAAGATCCCGAGAACTTCGTGATAGCCGATATGAGTGAGATCGCGGCCGGTTCGCTGCGCGTATCTATCGAGGAACTGATCGCGCGTGTACCAACCCGGCTGCGCCGTCACGGCAGGCGTCGCGGGATGCGGATCGTCTTCGGCCGCCACGCTAGCCCATGCCCAATAACACATGGTCAACCCCAGATCGACTAGCGGATCGCCGATCGTGGTCATTTCCCAATCGAGCACCGCTTCCACGCGATCGGCTTCAGGCTTCAGCATGATGTTGTCGAGCTTGTAATCGTTATGGACCAGAGTCTTATCGGCCGATGGCGGTAGCGAGCGCCGCAACCATTGGATGATTCCATCCATTTCTGGTAACTCCTCGGTCTTGGCCCGATTCCAGCGTTCCGCCCATCCGCGTACCTGCCGCTCCACAAAGCCCTCAGGTTTTCCCAAAGCACGCAGCTCCGAGTGCGAAACGTCGATGGAATGCAGCCGTACCAGGCAATCGATGAAGGCTTCGCTGATTCGTCTCGGATAATCGGGAAGCGCGGCCAGCGAACCCGGCACCGAATCTCGAATCACGATTCCGCGCCGCCGCTCCATCAGGAAAAACGTGCCGCCGATCACCGCTGGATCTTCGCACAGCAGAAACACCTGGGGCGCTTCGGGAAAATATGGATGGACCGCGTGCAGCACCCGGTATTCGCGCGCCATATCGTGCGCTTTGGGCGCCACCGGCCCAAGCGGCGGCCGCCTCAGAACATATTCGCCGACGTCTGTTCGAACCAGATAAACCAGGTTGGAGTGGCCGTGGGGAAACTGCTCCACCTCAACGCCCGCCGCGCCGCCAGGCAGATTCTCGCGCAGGTAATCCGCTAGCGCCGCGCAGTTGAGTTCTTCACCGGGACGGACCGCCGAAATGTCGGATTCACGTGCCACGATTCCTAATATAGTAGGAGCATCATCATGAAAACGATGTCCCGGGCTTCCCAACAGGTAGCGCTGGCTGTCGCAAGCATTCTGTTCTTTGCGGGCGCGGCGCGTGCACAGGAGATCCGCGTCATGACCTCGGGCGCCTTCACCGAGGCGTATCGTCACCTGGCGCCCGAGTACGAACGCAAGGCCCACGTGAAGATCGCGACTGCATACGGCGCCTCCATGGGGAACGCGCCGGACTCTATTCCGAGCCGTCTGCGTCGCGGCGAGCCGGTGGATGTTGTGATCCTGGCCGGTCCCGCGCTCGACCAGCTGATTAAACAGGGTGAAGTTGTACCCGGCAGCCGCGTCGACCTGGTGCGATCCAGCATCGGCATGGCCGTGCGAGCGGGAGCGCCGAAGCCGGACATCAGCTCCGTGGACGCGCTGAAACGCACGCTCCTCAAGGCGACATCGATAGCGTATTCCGATTCTGCCAGCGGCGTCTATCTTTCTCATGAGCTATTTCAGAGGCTCGGCATCGCTGATCAGATCCTAGGAAAATGCCAGAGAATTCAAGGCGAACCGGTGGGCGCCGTGGTGGCGCGTGGTGCTGCCGAGATTGGATTCCAGCAGATCAGCGAGCTGCTTCCTGTGGCGGGCATAGATTTCGTTGGACCGCTGCCGCCTGGGGCACAGAAGGTTACTGTATTTGCGGCCGGTATCGCTCGGAGCTCCCAACAGCCGGAGGCTGCCCGGGACCTCATCAAGTTTTTCGCTTCGGACGTCGCGATCCCTGCCATCAAGAAAAGCGGCCTGGAACTGGCGACGTCCCATCCGCCTGCTCCCTAACCGTTTGCCTTCAGTGCGTGGCTACGCGCAGTAATTTTGGGGATAGAACCTCAGGACTAAGTTTTCCCAATCTCTAAGGCCTCAATATCGCTGGTTTTCCGTGGTTGGGCGATTGCACAACCCTTCGCCGGAGGCAAAGACCATGCGAAAGGCCCTGTATTTCTTAGTTGTTTCAGCCTTGAGCCTGCCGGCAGTTCAGGCCCAAAACGTTTCCGGACAAGACAAGGCTGCTCCCACGCCGCAGATCGAGCGGGGGCGCGAGCTTTTCACCAACGCCAAGAAAGGCGTTGCCTGCAAAACGTGTCATCAATTAGGCGGCATTGGGACGGCCATCGGGCCGAACCTGACGAATATGGCGTCCAACGGGAGCGTGCACAGTATAGTCATGACCATGCACATGACCATGACCGAGCACGTCTACCGCGTAAAAACGGCGGTAAGCAGCTTTCCCGGGATACTTAAACACAAATACGGCGACAAGACCGAGTATTACGACCTGAGCCAGATCCCGCCTGTGGTGCGGACGCTGTACGCCAACCAGATTATCTCTCTGGAACGAGATGAGAAATGGAGGCATCCACCAGCCATGGCCAACTATTCGGCACAGGAGCTGGCGGACGTAATCGCTTTCCTGAAGTTCTCCGCTACTGGATCGCAACAGGAAATTGTCGCCACAGACGTTGACCCCAACTGGTAGGGGAAGGGCTGGTTTGTGCTTCCGTGAATTGGTGTTCAATAGAGGGTGATGCAAGAAGATCTCACAATTGGCGATGATCTGTGGGAGTATATGCGGCGCGTTACCCTCCGCGAGCCGGCGCTTATGCGGCGCCTCCGTGAGGAGACCGCCCAGCTTCCCTCTTCCAGTTGCCAAATTTCCCCTGAGCAGGGGCAGTTCATGGCCTTGCTCATGCATTTGATCGGCGCGCGTCGCACCATTGAAATTGGTGTCTATACCGGCTATAGCGCGCTGGCAGTCGCCCAGGCGTTGCCCGACGATGGCCGCGTTATTGCCTGCGACATCAATGACGAGTGGACTTCGGTGGCTCGGCGCTATTGGCGCGAAGCGGGCATGGATCAGAAGATCGATCTGCGTCTCGGACCCGCGCTGGCTACGTTGGACGGCCTGATCGCGAACGGGCAGGCTGGCAGATTCGATTTCGTGTTCATTGATGCCGATAAGACCAACTACGCGAACTATTACGAACGGGCACTGGTGCTGCTGCGGCCGGGTGGATTGATCGGCGTGGATAACGTACTCTGGTATGGCCGGGTGATCGATGCGTCCGTCGACGATCCAGATACGCGTGCCATTCGCGCGTTCAACGAACAGCTCAAGAATGATGATCGAGTCTGGTTGAGTATGCTGCCGGTGCGGGACGGCCTGACCCTGGCTTGTAAGAAGTGACGCTCGCTCTTCGAACCATGCCGGCCTGTTAGGCCCGGTGCGGTACTGGAACCGGGCGGCTCATGCTCCGGTACGGTACATCCAAAATAGTGATAGTCTTTTCAAGGGATTTACGTGATCTTGTAGTCTGATAGCTTGGCCCAAGGACTTGATCGAGTCAGAAAGGTGTTCAGTAGTCTGAACGGAACGGAGGGTGGTTTGGTCCTTCTGCTCTTTGGACCGCCCGGTAGCGGCAAAGGAACGCAGTCAGGAAGAATCTCAAGCTGGTTGGGCATTCCGGCCATCTCGACGGGCGATATGCTCCGCGAGGAAATTAAGGCCGGCACGGCGCTGGGGAACGCCGCGAAGTCCATCATGGCCAGTGGGGGATTGGTGGGTGACGACCTCGTCAACCGAATGCTGGCTGAACGTGTGTCTTCACCCGATAGCTCCCACGGCTTCCTGTTGGACGGCTATCCACGGACCGTGGAGCAGGCCGAATATTTAGATGGCCTGCTGCAGGAACGGCAATTCCAAACACCCACCGTCCTGCATCTGGACGTTCCGATGGACGCGCTGGTCGGACGCCTCACTTCGCGCCGCCAATGCCCGCAGTGCAAACGGATCTACAACCTTTTGCAGTTGCCGCCCAGGGTACCTGGCATCTGCGATGATGATGGCACGCCGTTGGTCACACGCAAGGACGATAGCCGGGAAGTGGTGACCGAGCGCATTCGTACCTACGACGAAGTGACTCGGCCTGTTCTGGCCTATTATCAGGACCGCAAGTATCACCAGATCCGCGGAGACCGCTCGCCCGAATACATTTTCGAAGTGATCACGGGCATCCTGGACCCGATCGTTTCAAAGAATGGTTCCAACTGCTGCGCGAAGCCCAAGCAGTCTTAGCCTTTTGGTTTGGGCTCGCTATCGCTCCCCGGGATTTGCGGTCGGAGGTTCTGCCGGGATCGGCACGATTTTCGCGTGCCGCCACAGCCGCTCCAGTTCATAGAATGTTCGCGACTTGGGCGAAAAAACGTGAATCAGGTAATCGCCATAATCCGCGAGAATCCACTCGGCGTTGGCGAAGCCTTCCACGCTCACCGGATATTCACCCCGCTGGTCCAGTTGCTGGCCGATTTCTTCCACGATCGCCTGAATCTGCTTGGGATTGCTGCCACTGCAGATCACGAAAAAATCCGCGAAGGTGGTGACGTCGCGCAAATCCAAAACTCGAATGTCGAGGGCCTTCTTGGATTCAGCGGCTCGAACGGCGGTGAGCCACGGAGGGGTGCTGAGCGGCGGTGCAGCCGGGTGCGCGGCCGTGTTGTGTTGCTGTCGGATAGCTAAGGGTTTCTCCTACCCGTATGGTACACTGAAACTTCCAATGCGACAATTGCTAGTGGTTTTATTGTCCTTTGGAGCCTTGATTTTCTTGGCGGGAACAGCCGCGCAGCCGGCTGACCTTCCCGCGGACACTTCAGTGAACAAGGAAATCGCACTGGCTCAACTGGAATTGGCCCGAGTGACGGATCTGGTGGCGATGGGTGCCCTCCCGCGCGTCCGCATCGAGCAGGCTCAAGCAAATCTCGAAGACGCCAAGGACCAAGTGATTCTCGCGCATGATTTGTACGGGGATCTCCCCGATAAAGGCGCCAGCGAAGCGGTTTCAGCGGACATGATCGCCGCGGCTCAACGCCGCGTGGATCGTCAGAAGGCGCGGTTGGAGGAAGCCCAGAAAATGGTCGACGCCGGTGTCGCGGCACGCTCCTACCTGTCGTCCTTCGAAGCGGAATTAAACTCTCGTCAAACTAGCCTGGATCTCGCCCATTTGCGCGCCCATCTGATGGCGGATCGGGCAGCTATGATCCAGCAGCAACAGGCTGCTCGGCCGGTTTTTGTACAGGCGCCTCCCGATGATTCGGATTTAGCTTTCGAAGGCATGCAGCACTATGAGGGCGACGGCGCTTTCAATGAAGCGCGGGATCTGCCGCAACTGGAATTAGCATTTGCAAATAAGTTCGATCGTCCGCTGCCCATCAGCGCGGAAGGTGAGACTGAGGTGCATCGCGCCATGGGATTCGATCATCGCGGCCGTGTCGACGTCGCGGTTGTTCCCAGTGCTCCGGAGGGTGTTTGGCTGCGGGAGTATCTGCAACTTCGAAAGATTCCCTATTACGCTTTCGCCCACGCCATTCCCGGGAAGGCCACCGCCGCCCACATCCATATTGGTCCAGGCAGCACGCGCCTGGTGACCAATCAACTCAGTAAGCATCTGGGCACTCGCACACACAGCGCCGACTAGCGAATGGCCCTGGTCCCGCGCGTTTTCCTCCCAGCCGAACAGATCCAAAAACGTGTGCGCGAAATGGGCGAGCAGATCAGCGCCAACTATCCCGAGGGTCCGCTCTACCTCATCTCTGTCCTGAAGGGCGCGTTCATCTTCATGGCGGACCTTTCGCGGCATATCAAAACTCCATCGCGCATTGAGTTCATGGGGATTTCAAGCTACGGCCGCGGTAAAACATCCTCGGGCGAAGTGAAGGTCACCAAGGACCTGGATGTTTCCATCGAAGGGCACCATGTTCTGATCGTGGAAGACATCGTCGACAGCGGCGTGACGTTAACGTACTTGATGAATCTGCTGGAGCAGCGGCGTCCGAAGTCACTCGCGATCGCGACGTTGCTGGACAAACCGGAAAAGCGTCTGCGTCCCGTGCAGGTGGCCTATGTCGGTTTTCAAATCCCCGACGAGTTCGTAGTCGGTTATGGGCTGGACTTCGCGGAGGACTATCGGAACTTGAGCGACATTTGTGTCCTCACGGAGGACACCAACGTCCCGGGATTGGGGGCTGGGGATTAGGGCACGTGGCACGGGTGAGAAAACGTGCGGCGTTCGAGCACTACTGGGTGCATGCTAAAGAGCTTTCGGGATTTGGATGTTTGGCACCTGGGCGTGGAACTGGCAGAGACTGTTTACAGAGTCACAGCTCGGTTTCCCAAGTCTGAGCTTTTCGCACTAACAGCTCAGATGAGAAGAGCTGCGGTTTCGATACCTTCAAACATCGCGGAAGGTCGTGCTCGCGACTCCACCCGGGAATTTTTGCATTTCCTTGCCATCTCGCGCGGATCTCTTGCAGAACTGGAGACCCAACTGGAACTAGCGATTCGCCTGGATTACACCGACTCAGAGTTAGACGCCGCCCGATTCCAGACCGAAGCCCTAGGGAAGAAGCTGACTCGCCTTCATTCCGCGATTAGCTCCAAGCTGCCAACGACAAAACCTCGTCCCCAATCCCTAACCCCCAACCCCTAAACCTTAGGCGGCAGATCCCGCGCCTCACAAACTGAGGCGAAAGCATTCAACTTGTGGCTCCCATCGCAAAACGGCTTGTTGGCCGAGTGTCCGCAGCGGCACAGCGAAATAACGCTTCGGCCGCCGAGTCCGAACTCTTTGCCCGCGGCGTCATGCATGCTGAAATCGCCTTCGATGCGAATCGATCCGTTGTTGTTTACCGTAACTTTCGTTGACGCCATGCTTGCGATGGTAACAGATCCGCTCGTTTTGACTCGTGTCGGCTGGTAGAATCCAGAGAGCATGATCCAATTCGTCCTGGAAACGGACCGCGCGCTCTTCGAAGACGCCATGCGGTTCGCGCAGCAGCAGACGCGCAAGCTCATCGAAACTCATCCGGGTTTCTACCCGATGTACACCGCTGAAGGCAAATGGAAGCACGAAGGTCAGGCCTGGACCAATTGGTGCGACGGATTCTTCCCAGGGATGATGTGGATCTACCACAAGTGGAACCTTGCCTCGGGCGTTGGGGGAGCAGCCGGAGCCTCTGGCACAGCTGGAGCTTCTGGAACAGGTGACAAGTACTGGCAGGAGCAGGCTATTCGTTACACCACTCCGCTCGCGCCGCGCCAGCATGATCGCGATGCGCACGATCTCGGCTTCATCTTCATGTCCAGCTATTACAGGTGGTACCGCCTGACGCAGGATCCCAAGGTGAAGGAAGCGCTGATTCAGGCGGGCAAGACCGAGTCGCTGCGCTTCAAGGAAAACGGTCAATATCTGCGTTCGTTCGTTGGCGAGAATTCGCTCTTCATCGACATCATGATGAACGTCGGAATCATTTTTTACGCCGCCCGTGAGACCGGTGATCGAAAGCTGCGAGACATCGCCCTCCGTCATTGCCTCACTACGCGCCGCAACCTGGTGCGTGGCGACGGCTCCACGGCGCAAGAGGGCATTTTCGATCTGCAGACCGGGGAGTTCTTGCGTCAAAGCACGCAGCAAGGCTTCCGCGGCGATTCGTGCTGGGCTCGCGGACAGGGCTGGGCGCTCTACGGCTTCAGCCTGTCGTACGAATACAGCCGCGATCCGCGGTTTCTGGAAACGGCCGAAGCGTGCGCCGATTACTACATCACCTATTGCAATAACGATGGCATTCCGCCGTGGGACTTCAACGCGCCGCCCGAGTCCCGCCGCCTGCTCGATACCTCCGCCGCCGCCATCGCTGCTTCCGGACTACTGCGCCTCTGCCGCCTGCTTCAGGACCCGGTAAAAGGACATCATTATTGGTCGCTCGCGATTCGCATTCTGCGCACGTTGTGCGATCAGTACCTGGCGAAGAAGGACAAGAAGTGGGAGGGAATTCTCAAAGGGGGTGTGTATCATTTGCCCAAAGAATTGGGCGTGGATGAGTCGGTGATTTGGGGCGAGTACTTCTTCGTGGAGGCGCTGGAGCAGGCGCTGCAACAATTAGGCTAGGGTTGGGCGGCGCGCCGAAATCCGCCCGCAGCGCAGCCGAATCGAGTTGCGCCAGCGCGGGCAGCGCTAACAGCAAACATCCAAGAGCTAATCGCATGCCTCATGTTCCCTCCGCGAAACGCCTTATGAAGGCGGTCATGATTCCAGCCGATAAACAAGCAGGATGCGCGTCCAACCACTCGTTAACTATTACGATCTGCTGCAGATCAATCCGCGTGCGGAGATCGAAACCATCGAGCGCGTGTACCGCATCATGGCAGCGCGCTATCGCCCCGAGAATTTGCAGACCGGCGACGCCGAGCGCTTCCGCATGTTGGACGAAGCCTACCAGGTTCTGCGCGATCCCGTGAAGCGGAAAGAGTATGACCGGCAATTCGAAATCAACCCGGCCGGTCCGTTGCCCATCTTTCTGGGAAAAGAGTTCACCGACGGCATCGACGCGGAGGCCAAGATCCGCATCGGCGTGCTCTGCCTGCTCTACAGCAAACGCCGCGCGAATCCGGATTATGCCGCGCTCTCGCTTCTCGACATGGAGAACATCATGGCGTTCCCTCGCGAGCGCCTGCTGTTCGCCTTGTGGTATCTGCGCGCCAAGCGCTTCGTTCTTCAGGACGATCGCAGCAGCTTCATCATCGCGGCGGAAGGCGTCGATTTCCTGGAGAGCCAGCTCCCCACCAATCAGATTCTCTACAAAATATTCCGCGACACCGAATCGGGTGTTATGGTTTATCCCAAGGCGCTTACATCCAAGACGTCTTAGTACTCGCTACTTGGACGACAGCACGAACACGTTGCCATCCGAGTCCTGAAATATCGCCGACGTGCCCCAGTGCTCTTTCTTGGGCGGCTGCTGGAACTGGACCCCGCGCGCCGACAAGTCTTCGTAGGTCTTCTCCACGTTGTCGCTCATAAACGTGACGTTCGAAAATGTTCCGATGCGCGTTTCGTGCCCGGGCGGCGTGAACAAAACCACTCGGGTGGGCGCGGAGTTTGCAATCCGATTTTAAGTGCTATAGCATTAAAAAGTATAGTGACCCGCGTCGACGATTACGTTTTGGACGTGCTGATGCGCGACCTGGTGGGGCACGACCGTTCCCCTTCCGCGTATCTGGTCTATCTGTATCTCTGGAGCCAGACCATCGGACGCCGCGCCAAGAGCGCGCGCCTGAGCCATCAGATGATGGCGCGCGGCACCGGCTTATCGAAGAGCGCGGTACAGGCCGGCATGCGCCGGTTGCTGCGCCGGCGGCTGGTGAGTGTGCAGCGGGAATCCGCTACGGCTACGCCGGAATACCGGGTGCTGCGTCCGTGGGTTCAGGGGAAGGCCGGCGCGGCATGAGCCGGGGCGCCAGCCTCCTGCGTCAGCTCGGGATCGGCAGCGCTACGGCGCTCGTCATCTCCAACATGATCGGCACCGGCATCCTGACCACCTCCGGTTTTCTCGCCGGTCAGCTCGGCTCCGCGCAATTAGTGCTGCTCATCTGGGGCGTAGGCGCGGTGTGCGCGCTGGCGGGAGCTTTTTGTTATTCGGAATTGGGTGTCAACTTCCCCAGTTCCGGCGGCGAGTATGTTTACCTCACGGAGGCCTTCGGGCCCACCTGGGGCTTCATGACCGGCTGGATCTCGTTTTTCGCCGGATTCTCCGCGCCCATTGCCGCCGCGGCGCTCGCATTCTCCGATTATCTCGGGCATTTTTTCACCATCCTGAGATTGGACAGCGCTCGGCACGTCATCGGATCGGGCTCCTGGGAATTGAGACTGGGTGCCGCGCAGATCCTGGCCGGCGCGATCATTGCGCTATTCAGCATCCTCAACTGCCTGGGGATTCGCCGCACCGCGCGAGTTCAAAATGTGCTCACTTCTCTGAAGATTCTGATCATTATCACGTTCTTGGTCATGGGATTCGCCTTCGGGCAGGGAAGCTGGAATAATTTCATGCATCCCGCGGTGCGTACTTCCGTCACGCCGTTGTTCGCACAGTTTTTTGTCAGCCTGTTTTATATCTATGTTTCCTACAGCGGATGGAACGCGGCCACCTATGTTGCCGAAGAGCTGAGGCATCCCGCCCGCACGTTGCCGCTGTCGCTGGCTTATGGAACCGCTTTGGTTGCGGCGCTATTTATCGGTCTGAATGTTTTGTTCATCTACGCCGTGCCCCTGGAATCGATGAAGGGCGTAGTGGCGGTGGGCGCGCTGGCGGCGCAGCATCTTTTCGGACCAGCGGTGGCGGGCATCTTCGCCGCGGCCATGGCTCTTTCGCTGCTGGCGACGGTCAACGCCGAAGTAACCATCGGACCGCGCGTGTCCTACGCCATGGCCAAGAACGGCGCGTTTTTCAGCGTGGCCGCAAAAGTGGATCCGCGCTGGCACACCCCGGTCATCGCCATCGTCTGCCAAGGCGTCTGCGCGATTCTTATGACCGTCAGCCCGTTTCTCAACCTGCTGCTCTACATCGGTCTGCTGCTCAACTTTTTCGCCGTGCTCTCGGTAGGTTCGCTCTTCATCTTCCGCCGTCGTCCTGGCTGGCAGAAGCTGGGCGTGGTAAGTTTCGCCTATCCGCTGCTGCCCGCGTTTTTCGTGGCGGTGGGCGTGTGGATGACGATCTTGGGCGTGATGCTTCGTCCGGGAATTTCAGCCCTCGCGGTGGCTACCGTCGCGGCCGGCGCGGCGGTCTACCACTTCAGGCTCCGTATAAAGACGGCGTAAAGCTCGCGGGCGCCTGCAACAGCTCCAGCAGCGCCTGTCCTGCCCGATGGAAGCGCTTCTTCCTGCGATGCACAATGCCCACCGGGCGAAATAACTCAAATCCCGCGATGCGAATCGGAACCAGGCGACCCTGCCCCACCTCTTCTTCCATCACCCGCGCGGGCATGATGCTGACGCCCGACCCATGCGCCACCGCTTCCTTGATCATCTGAATATTGTCGAAATGCAGCGTGACGTTCACGTGCACGTGATGCTCGCGCAGGAAACGATCGATGTCCTTGCGAATCGGAAGGTCTTCGTCGAAAGCGATGAAATCCAAACCTTCCAAGTCCTCCGGTTTCACTTCCGAATTCTTCGCCAAAGGATGATAAGGCGACGCCGCTACCGCCATTTCTTCACGCCGCCAGGGCAGGACCGTCACTTCCTTGGTCGCTTCCGGATAGCTCATCAGGCCGAGGTCCGCTCGATCGGTGGCCACCGCTTCATAAACCTTCTCTGGCCGCAGGTACTCCACTTCCACGCGCGCCTGTGGATAGCGGCGCAGGAACTCCTTTTCCAGGCGTGAGAGCTCCGACAACCCGACGGAGTAAATGGACGCTACGCGAACCGTGCCTTCCACCTCGCCCTTCAGTAGATCCAGCGCCCCCTGGAATTCATCGCGCCGGCCCAGGACGTCGCGGCACATGTCGAGATAGAGCTTGCCGACTTCAGTTACCGTCAAGGGACGGCTGCCGCGATCAAGCAGAGTCATCCCCATCTGCTCCTCCAGGTCCTGCAGGTACTGGCTGACGGCGGACTGGCTGATGCCATTCATCGCAGCGCCCTTGCTGATGCTCCGGCTATGCGCCACATCCCTGAAAAGCTTAAGGCGATCGAAATCCATCTCACCGTCATAATATTAGATCTGCTAATGATGTGTCAACGAAAATTTCTGCTTATCTAATATTGCTAGGCCAATATAGTACTGATATACTCAGGCATGGTCGGACTCCCAGTTGAGCAAGGTCTCTACGACCCTAGAAACGAACACGATGCGTGTGGCATCGGTTTTGTCGTCAATATCGAAGGCAAGCAGTCGCACGATATCATCGAAAAAGGGCTGCAAATCCTCATCAATCTCGCTCATCGCGGCGCCTGCGGCTGCGATCCGGAAACGGGCGATGGCGCTGGGATCCTGATCCAGATCCCGGATAAATTTTTCGTACGCGAGTGCGCGCAGCTGGGCTTCACCCTCCCGCCGGTGGGTGAATACGGGGTGGGCATGGTGTTTCTGCCCGTCGAGCCGTCGCACCGCCTGATCGCCGAAGGAATTCTCGAGCGGATCACGCGTGAAGAGGGGCTCGTAGTGCTGGGGTGGCGTGACACGCCGGTGGAGGCGGATGCCATCGGCCGGATTGCGCGCGCTTCGCAGCCTTACATCGAGCAGATTTTCATCGCCGCCGCGCCCGGGATGTCGCAGGACCAGCTGGAGCGCAAGCTCTACATTGTGCGCAAACGCGCCGAGTCCGAAATCGCGGCTAGCGATCTGCCGGACAAGAACTTCTTCTATATTCCGTCGCTGTCGTCGCGCACCATTATCTACAAAGGTTTGTTGCTGGCCAATCAGATCTCCGAGTTTTACCAGGAACTCACCGACCCGGACGCCGTGAGCGCGCTATGCCTGGTGCACCAGCGCTTTTCCACCAATACGTTTCCATCCTGGCAGCTGGCGCATCCTTACCGCTATCTTTGCCACAACGGCGAAATCAACACCGTTCGCGGCAACATCAACTGGATGCACGCGCGCGAGAAAGTGCTCTCTTCCCACGTGTTCGGGGACGATTTCAAGAAACTGCTTCCGATTATCGCCCCGGGCGGGAGCGATTCCGCCTCGCTCGACAACGCCGTCGAATTGCTCACTCTTTCCGGCCGCAGCCTGCCGCACGTGATGGCCATGCTGATTCCAGAGGCGTGGGATGCAGACAGCACCATGCGTCCGGAAAAGAAAGCGTTTTACGAATATCATGCGTCGCTAATGGAGCCCTGGGACGGTCCTGCGGCGATTGCTTTCACCGATGGGCGTTCCATTGGCGCCACGCTGGACCGCAATGGGCTGCGTCCCGCGCGCTATCTGGTGACGCACGACGGTTTGGTGATCCTGGGATCGGAAACGGGCGTCCTTCCGGTGAAGCCGGAAGAGGTGAAGTTCAAAGGCCGTCTCCAGCCGGGCAAAATGCTGCTGGTGGACACCGCCGAGGGCCGCATCGTTCCCGATGAAGAGATCAAGGAACGGCTGTGGAGCCGTCAGCCGTATGGTGAGTGGCTGAAACAGAATCAGATCACGCTGGATAGCCTGCCTGAGCCTCCGCGCGTATACGATTCAGACCTGGACAGTATCGTGATGCGGCAGCGGGCCTTCGGCTATACCGACGAAGATCTGCGTGTGTTGATGCTGCCGATGGCGGAGAAGGGCGAAGAACCCATCGGTTCCATGGGCACCGATACGCCGCTGGCTTGTCTTTCCGATAAGCCGCAGCCGCTGTTCCATTACTTCAAGCAATTGTTCGCGCAGGTAACCAATCCGGCCATCGACCCGATTCGCGAAGAACTGGTGATGTCGCTCACCAGCTACATCGGCACCGAGCGGAACATCCTGGAAGAAACGCCGCAGCACTGCCACACGCTGAAGCTGCCGCATCCGTTGCTCACCAATCGGGACCTGGAAAAATTGCGCCGCGTTTCCGCGGGCGATCTGCTCGCCAACACGTTGCCTATGCTGTTTCGCGTGGCGGGCGGCGAGAAGGAATTGGAGCGCGCGCTCGATGGCCTGTGCCGCCGTGCTTCGCTCGCGGTTCGTTCGGGCTACAGCCTGCTCATCCTGACGGATCGCGGCATGGACGATGAATACGCGCCCATCCCCAGTCTGCTGGCGCTTTCGGCGGTGCACAATTATCTGGTCCGCGAAGGCACCCGCACGCAAGTGGCGCTGATCATCGAATCCGGCGAGCCGCGCGAAGTGATGCATTTCTGCCTGCTGATCGGCTATGGCGCGAGCGCCGTGAATCCGTACCTGGCCATCGAGACGCTGGAAGATGAAGCGGCGCAAGGGGCATCTGCCTCCCGGCCTGACATTTGAAACGGCGCTGAAAAACTACAAGAAGGCCATCAACAAAGGGCTGCTGAAGGTTTGCTCGAAGATGGGCATTTCCACGCTGCAGAGCTATCGTGGCGCGCAAGTCTTCGAAGCCATCGGATTAAACAAATCGCTGATCGATCGCTATTTCACCGGCACCGCATCGCGCATCGAAGGGGTGGGGCTGGAGGTGCTGGCGCGCGAAGCCAAAATGAAGCACGACTACGCGTTCCAGGCTGTTTCGGAGGCCGATACCGAACTGGAAGTCGGCGGAAGCTATCAGTACCGCGTGCGCGGCGAATATCATCTGGTGAATCCGCTGACGGTGAGCAAGCTGCAGCACGCCGTCCGGCAGGAAAGCTTCGCAACATTCCAGGAATACACGTCGCTGGTAAACAACCAGAGCAAAGAACTGTGCACGCTGCGCGGTTTGATGGAATTCAAGCTGGCGGACAAGCCCGTTCCGATGGAAGATGTGGAGCCGGCCGCCGAGATCGTAAAGCGCTTTGCAACCGGCGCCATGTCGTTCGGGTCCATCAGTAAAGAGGCGCATGAGACACTGGCGATTGCGATGAACCGCATCGGCGGAAAGTCCAATACCGGCGAGGGCGGGGAGGACGAAGCGCGCTTTGAGCGCGATGCCAACGGCGATTGGCGGCGCAGCGCGATCAAGCAGGTGGCTTCGGCGCGCTTCGGCGTTACGGCTCACTATCTGGTGAATGCCGAGGAACTGCAGATCAAGATCGCGCAGGGCGCCAAGCCCGGGGAGGGCGGTCAGTTGCCCGGCCACAAAGTGGATGAAGTGATCGCGCGCGTGCGCCACTCCATTCCCGGCGTTAGTTTGGTTTCGCCGCCGCCGCATCACGATATTTACTCCATCGAGGATTTGGCGCAGCTGATCTATGATCTGAAAAACGTAAATCCGCTGGCTCGAATTTCGGTGAAGTTGGTGGCCGAAGTGGGAGTGGGAACCGTGGCTGCGGGCGTGGCGAAAGCGCATGCCGACGTCGTGCTGATCTCTGGCTACGACGGCGGTACCGGTGCATCGCCGCTTACGTCGCTGAAACACGCCGGGATTCCCTGGGAACTCGGCCTGTCGGAAACGCAGCAGGTGCTGGTGCTGAACGATCTGCGCAGCCGGGTGCGCGTCCAGACCGACGGGAAACTGCAAACCGGCCGCGATGTTGCGATCGCCGCGTTGCTCGGAGCCGAAGAATTTGGATTCTCCACCGCGCCATTAGTGTCGATGGGCTGCATCATGATGCGCAAGTGCCATCTGAACACCTGCCCGGTGGGCATCGCCACGCAGGATCCCAAACTGCGCGCTAAGTTCCAGGGGACGCCGGAGAACGTCATCAACTTCTTCTTCTTCATCGCCGAAGAAGTGCGCGAATGGATGTCGAAACTGGGCTTCCGCACTATGGACGAAATGGTCGGCCGCGTCGACCGCATCGAAATGCGCCGTGCGGTGGATCACTGGAAAGCTAAGGGACTCGATTTTTCTTCCATCCTGTACAATCCGCAGGTGCCCCGGCGGGTGGGCCGGCGTTGCCTGATCGCGCAGGATCATGGCTTGGACGAAGCGCTCGACTATCAGCTCATTGAGCACGCCCAGCCTGCGCTCGATCATAAGACGCCGGTCGAGTTTAGTGTGCCCATCCGCAATGTGCATCGCACGGTGGGCGCGATGTTGAGTGGCGAGATCGCGCGGCGCTACGGTTCCGCGGGCTTGCCCGACGACACTATCCGGTTCCATTTCTCGGGATCGGCCGGCCAGAGCTTTGGAGCATTCCTCGCCAAAGGCGTTACGCTGACGCTGGAAGGCGACGCTAACGATTACGTCGGCAAGGGCCTCTGCGGCGGGCGGCTGATTGTTTATCCGCCTCGCACATCCACGTTCCTGCCGGAAGAAAACATGGTAGTGGGCAACGTGGTGCTGTATGGCGCCACCTCCGGCGAGGCGTTCTTCAACGGAATGGCTGGCGAGCGCTTTGCGGTGCGGAACTCGGGCGCAACGGCGGTGGTGGAATCGGTGGGCGATCACGGCTGCGAATACATGACTAAGGGCCTGGTGGTCGTGCTGGGCCGCGCCGGCCGCAACTTCGCCGCTGGAATGAGCGGCGGGATCGCGTTCGTCCTGGATGAAACCGGCGAGTTTTCGAGCGTCCTGTGCAATCAAGCCAGCGTGGACCTGGAGCCGGTGGTGGATTCGGCCGACATGCAGGCGCTGCTGAACCTGATCACCAGGCACGTGGAAGCCACCGGCAGCCCACGCGGTAAATTGATTCTCGACAACTGGGGCGAGATGCTGCCCAAGTTCGTCAAAGTGTTCCCGCACGAATACAAGCGCGTGCTCGGCATCCCGAAATATCACGCAGGCAAAGCCGAAGCGGCGCATTCGCAGGCGGCTCACGGCGCGACGCTGAAACAGGAGGCCGCGCATGGGTAAAGTGACCGGCTTCGTCGAATACACGCGGGAAACTCCCGGTCGCCGGCCGCCCGCCGAACGCATCAACGATTGGTTCGAAGTCTATCAGGATTTTCCTGAAGACAAAGTTCGCACCCAAGGCGCGCGCTGCATGGATTGCGGTGTGCCCTTTTGCCATACCGGCTGCCCGCTGAACAACATCATTCCCGATTGGAACGATCTGGTGTATCGCGATCGCTGGCGCGCGGCCATCCGCGTGTTGCACTCCACCAACAATTTTCCGGAATTTACCGGGCGCATTTGTCCCGCGCCGTGCGAGGCGGCGTGCGTGCTGGGGATCAATGAGCCGCCCGTCGCCATTAAGGTGATCGAGAAAACCATCATCGAGCATGCCTTCAAAGAAGGCTGGATACAGCCGGAGCCGCCCATGCGGCGCACTGGAAAGACTGTGGCAGTGGTGGGGTCGGGTCCCGCGGGACTCGCGGCCGCGCAACAGCTCAATCGCGCCGGCCACTCGGTAACGGTGTTCGAAAAAGCCGATCGTATCGGTGGATTGCTGCGCTACGGCATCCCCGAGTTCAAGATGGAGAAATGGGTGCTGGACCGGCGCCTAGAGCAGATGGTGGCTGAGGGCGTCCAGTTTCGGACGAGCGTGAACGTCGGACAGGCCATCAGCGGCGCCCAACTGCAGAAAGATTTCGACGCCATTCTGCTGGCCGGGGGCGCCGAACAGCCGCGCGATCTGCCGGTGCCGGGCCGGGAATTGAAGGGCATCCACTTTGCGATGGAGTTTCTGCCGCAGCAAAACAAACGCTGCGCCGGAGATGACGTGCCCGATCAGATTCTGGCCACTGGCAAACACGTGGTCATCATCGGTGGCGGAGATACTGGCGCCGATTGTCTGGGCACATCGCATCGCCAGAAAGCGGCCTCGGTGCATCAGTTCGAAATCATGCCCATGCCGCCCAACGACCGGGCGCCGCACACTCCCTGGCCGTTGTGGCCGCTGCAACTGCGCGTCGAGAGCTCCCACGAAGAAGGCGGCGTTCGTGAGTGGAGCATGGCCACTGCTTCGTTCTCGGGCGATGAGGACGGCCGTGTGAACAAGCTGCACGGAATTCGCGTGGGTCCCGCGCCGAAATTCGAGCCCATTCCAGGATCGGAATTCAGCATGGACGCCGATCTGGTGCTGCTGGCCATGGGATTTACCGGGCCAGTGAAGCAGGGAATCGTGGAACAGCTAGGCGTTGCGTTGGATGCGCGCGGCAATGTAGCCACCGATGCGAGTTACTCGACCAACGTTCCGGGCGTCTTTGCCGCCGGCGATCTGCGGCGCGGGCAATCGCTGGTCGTTTGGGCCATCGCCGAAGGCCGCCAAGCCGCCGCGGGCCTGCATCGCTATTTGATGAACTCGGAAAGCCTGGTCGCCGGCCACGCGTAGGATCGTTCTAGCGGCTACCCAGGCTCAGGAACGCAATCCCCACCAGGATCAGCCCCACTCCCGCTAGCTTCACCTTCGTGATCACTTCATGGAAGAACAGCCGCGACCATGCCAGCGTGCAGACATACCCGAGCGAGACCAGCGGAAACAACACCGACAGTTCGCCGTTCGACATGCCTTTCACGAACAGCACCGAAGACAGCAGGTACGTGCCAATCCCCACCGCCAGCCGCCAGTTGAAGGCGATGCTGGTCCAATGTTTGTTCACCGCGTGAGCGCCTGACTTCAAAAATATCGCGCCCACTGAGCCGATTACCGATCCAACCAGAACCAGAACCATCGAAGAGACTGGAGTGGTCATTCCGCGCCGGCGCCCCCGCCGAAACCCAGGACACCCACGCCAAGTATGATGACCAGCAATCCGACGATTTTGAACGGATTCATGGATTCATGGAAGGCCACTACAGCCGTGATCGTTACCCAAACGTAACCTAGCGCGATCAGCGGGTAAAGAATCGACAGCTCGCCATGGCGCAGCGCGTACACAAAAAGGACGGTAAATACGCCGTAAAGACAATAGCCGGCAAAAAGCTGGGGTATGGTGAAAATCCCGATCATGGTCGCCACTAGACCCGCATGGGACAGTTGATTGGCGCCCAACTTGATCAGATACTGGCCGATCGCAACCAGCAGCGTGCAGGCCAGCACGATAATAATCGCCAGCTTCCGTTTCGCCGGATCGGGAACGTGCACCTCAGGCGCGTTTGTGGCTGGCGTCAATATTCCTCCAAGCTTTCCGTTCTCATGATAACAATCGGCCGGAAGTAGAATAAGGTTATGGCTCAAGGGTCCGCTGGCGCCGTGCTCCCCGTCGTGTTGCCTGCCGCCAACCAGCAGACCGCCAGCCACGTCGATCGTTTCTTTGAACTGGCGTTGCTGGGCCTGCTCGCCAGCGGCTTTCTGGCGGTGGCCGGCTCTGGTTATCTGGACGCACCCACCATCATCCTCACTGCGGCCGCTCTCGTCACCCGCGTGTTGATGGTCGCCGGACTCATTCGTTTCGAAGTTCCCCCGATCATAATTACTTTGCTGACCCTGGGGTACGTTGCCTTTTACGCCGCCGACTATTTTTTCATTTCCCGGTCTTTTATCCCGGCCGCTATCCACCTGGTCTTCTTCGTGGCCGTCGTGAAGATCCTAACCGGCCATTCGGACCGCGATTATCTGCTTCTCAAGGTGATCGCCTTTCTCGAGTTGCTGGCCGCCTGCATCGTCTCGGCCAGCTTCAACTTTTTCGTTTTCCTCCTCCTCTTCCTGGTGCTCGGCGTGGCCACCTTTGCGAGCAGTGAGATTCGCCAATCGCGAAAACGCGGGAATTCGCCTGTCCGAATCTCCGGAGCCGGCGTGACGGTGCGATTGATCGGCGTGGTTCTGTCGGTTTCCTTTGCCATTCTGGTGATCACCGCCGGCCTGTTCTTCTTCTTACCGCGCACCGCGCGCGCCGCCTTCCAGCATCTGGTCTCGCATCGCTATCACCTGGCCGGTTTCTCGAACCATGTCACGTTGGGCGAGATCGGCGAGATAAAGCAGGAAAACGTGACAGTGATGCACGTCAAGATGGATCGTCCGGAGGATCGGGCGCTGGCGCTGAAGTGGCGCGGGGCTGCACTTTCGGAGTTCAATGGACGCGCCTGGTTCAATCGTCCGGTGGCCGGGCAGATTCTGCAGCCCGATCACGCGGGACTGCTGTCGCTGGAGGACGAATCGCCGCGCCGCCAGGGCCGCTATATTTCCTACGCCGTCTACCTCAGCGACTTGGCGCAGGATGCTTTGTTTTTTGCCGGCACGCCGCAATATCTGCGGATCGATACGCTGGTGGTCCGGCGTCCGTTCGGCAACTACAGCGCTCAGTTCACCGATTCGCGCACGGTGTCCTACCAGGTTTATAGCCGCTTGAATTCACCGGCGGCCGCCGCGGATCCTTCCTTGGTGCGCGCCCCTCCCAGCCCGTGCTCGCGAAATCTACCTGCAATTGCCGCGCCTGGACCCTCGCATTCGTGAACTGACGGCGAATATTGTAGGTGCCGAAGCGTCACCCACTGCCCAGGCGATACGAGTGGAGAATTATCTGCGCAGCACCTATGGCTACACTCTGGAGCTCCCGAAAGTGGAGCCGGACGATCCGCTGGCTTTCTTCCTGTTCCATCGCAAGAAGGGCCATTGCGAGTACTTCGCTTCCGCCATGGCGGTGATGTTGCGCGTGCTTCGAATTCCTTCGCGAGTGATCACCGGTTTTCAGAGCGGAGTCTTCAACCCCATCAGCGGGTCACAGTTGATCCGCAGTTCCGATGCGCACAGTTGGGTGGAGGCCTGGCTTCCGGATCGCGGCTGGACCACCTTCGATCCCACTCCTCCCGACCCCAATGCGTCGGCCATGTCACCCTGGACCCGCCTGAGCTTCTACGCCGACGCGGTGGACGTCTTCTGGCAGGATTGGGTTTTGAATTACAACCTGGAACGCCAGCTCCAGCTGGCCTCGCGTGTGGGCGAATCCGGCCGGCACATCGGATTGAATTGGACCGGGAGCCCGCAATGGTGGACGGGCCGGTCCTGGAGCGGGCTGCGCGATTTCGCATTTATACTGCTCGGTGCAATCGCTTTGGGATTCCTGGGGAAGTTTCTGCAGCGCGATGGCTGGCGCTGGTGGACTACGCGGCAGCGTATGCTGAAGGTCCAACGCGGCGAAGGCCATCCCTCCGATGCCACTCTGCTTTATCAGCGCATGCTGAAAGCGCTGCGGCGGCGCGGCATTGAAAAACCCGCCTGGTTGACTCCCTGCGAATTTGCGCGTGTTTTGCAGGAGCCTGAGCTTGCGTTGCTGGTGGAGGATTTCACTAGCGCTTATAACGAGCTTCGCTTTGGCGGAAACGCGGACGCCGTGGGGCGGATCTTCGTGTTGCTGGAGCGCTTGGAAACCGCGTCTTAGTTTGGACCCAACGGGATATCTACCACCAGCGGAGCTCTTGGCGCTTCCAGCGGTGCATTACCGGTGTCCAGCGTGGTGGCCCCGCCGTTTACAAATCCGCCCACCGCGCCTAATTGACCGATCACGGACGCGCCCGCCGGGACGACAACCAGCCGCAGTTTTTCTCCCGCGCCAATCTTCACCGGATTGATCGGAATCTGCATGGCAATGTTCGGCAGCACCTGCGCCGCTACGTCAGTTGTGGGATAGACGCGCTCAACCTTTCCGGCGGCATCCACGCGATACAGCGCCAGATAGCCCGGTATCGTGGTTGAGACATTGACGCGGACCGCGTTCCCATCCTGACGGCCACGGGCGACGGAGTATTGCACCAGCGGCCCTTGGTAAAGCGGAGCCGTGGACACAAACGCTTCGGACAACTGCTGCCTCACTGTATCGGGAATTTGCCCGGGCTTGGCCACGCGGAGACTAGCCATGGCAGCGCGAGCGGACTCGAGTTGGGCTATCGGGGCCCTCGGACCCGGAGTTGCTGCTTGGGGTGCTGCTAACCGAGGCGCCTCCGCTAACTGGGGCGCAGCCGGCATTGCAGGCGCAGGACGCGCCATAGTCTTGGCCTTGCCGGTTTCCTTCGATAGGGGCTCAGGTTCCGCCTGGGGTTTGGCTTGGGCGGGCGCGGGTTCAGGCGCCACAGGCTTCGGGGGTGACGCCATCTCGTTGGTCGCCACTTGCACCGGTGGCGCGATCAGCCTGGGCGCATTCGCGCGGTTCATGATCACAATCAGAATCACGGCAACCCCGGCGGGTATGGCCACGCCGAACAGCCAGCGTCGCGAGCCGAAGTGCGGGCGGGGCTTCGGTATCGGACCCGCCAGCATGCGGCGCACCTGGTGGCGCGCCACCGGATCGTCCAGCAGTTCTCGGAGGGCGTCTTCATTTTGCAGCGCGTCGAATAACGCCTGATCTTCCAGCGCCGCTTCAAACAGAATCCTGCGTTCGTCCGCGGTAAGCGTATCCGTCGCGTAACCCCCCAGCAACTTGCGGATCTCGTCTTGCGTCATTCTTTTTCCCGATCCCGCATGCTCTCGGCCAGCTGCTGTCGGCAGCGAAAGTCCCAGGCGTAAATCGTATTGATGGAATTCGCTCCCAGCGCCACCTGGATCTCGGCGAAGTCTTTCCCTTCCAGCTTGAGCGCCAGCAATTTCCGGCAGCGCTCGCCCATCTTTGCAATGGCCGCGATCAGACGTTCGCGGGCTTCCTGCTGCTCCAGGGCCGTGAGCGCGTCGGTGCGTCCGTCCGGCATCTGAATTTCGTCCGCCGGTACCTGCGTAAATTCCCCGTGTCTCCGCGCTTTCCTGCGGTGCGCCAGCATTTTAAAGCGGACGATTTTGAGCGAAAGCGGGAGAAGGTCTTCCAACCGGTCCAGATCCCCGTACTTCTCGTGCAGCAGGATCAGGACTTCCTGCGCCAGATCCTCGGCGGCATCCCTCTGCATTCTAGATGCCGCGAAGCCCACAATCCTTTCGCGCAGCTTCCGTAGGATCTCCTCGCGCGAGCCCGGAGCCTGCTCCAGACTCTTGGTGGATGTGGACGCCATGGAATCGGATTTCCGCCCAAAGGATACTGCTTTGCGCTGGTGTTTGACAAGGGATCTTGCGGATCGTCCCGACGTGTTACACTCGATTTTCCGTTCGTCTGAAAACCTGTGGTTTCCCGCCGTGCATTGCTCCGGAAGGGGCTCCAGGGCGCAGCGCTAGCTGTCGCGGCGCCGATGATTCAACGAGGGCGTTTCTGCCTCCAGGCCCAGGGCCTTCCTGCGCAAAACGGCTCCACCTATTCCACGCTGGTTCTGGACCTGGTGCGCCGCTCCACTGTCATCGATATGCTCGGCCTGCTGACGCTCAACTACAACAAGTTGTCGTCTTGGGAGGCTCAACCTTCCTGCTTTGGCCCGCACGATTTTGACAAACTCCGCGCCTCCGGCATCACGATTTTTCATCCCGCGGTCGGCTTCACGGATGGCGACGTTTATGCAAGTTCGCTGCGCGATATCAACGGTTGGAACGAATTCATCGCTTCGCATGGCAGCGAATTTCTGCGGATCGATTGCCCGGCGGACCTGCAGCGCGCCAAGTCCAGCGGCCGGCTCGGCATTGTCATTGGTCAGCAGAACTCGCTGCATTTCCGAACGGTCGCGGACGTCGATTGCTTCTATCGTCTCGGCCAGCGGGTTTCGCAGCTCACCTACGACGACAACACGATCGGCGGCGGTTCCACCGATCCCCGCGATGTTGGTTTAACCCCCTACGGTGCGCAGATTATCGATAGGATGAACACGGTCGGCATGGCCGTGGATATTTCGCATTGCAGCGATCGCACCACGCTGGACGCACTGCATGCGTCGCGCAAACCGGTGTTAGTGACCCATTCCAACTGCCGCGCCTTGGTGCCGGACTGCGCGCGCTGCAAGACCGACGAAGCCATCCGCCTACTGGCCGACCAAGGCGGGGTGATGGGAATCACCATGATTCGCGGCTTCGTGCAAGCATCCGGCCCCGCCACCATCGAGGACGTTCTGGATCACATCGATCATGTGGTAAGCCTGGCAGGCGTGGAACACGTCGGCATTGGCAGCGATGTGGATCTGGACGGGCGCGATGCCCGCATCCACCCGCGCAAGCGCTTTGATCTGGATGGGATCGATTATTCCCAGAAGATCTTCGATCTTACCGAAGGCCTGCTTCGTCGCAAATATTCGGCTGAAAACATCGAGCTGATTCTGGGCGGCAATTTCCAGCGCGTCCTCTCAGCCATCTGGTAAAAGTGGAGTTCCCTCCCAGCGCCAGACGAAAAACCAGAATCGGACGATAAACTTCATTTCGGTCTCTTTTGCCGGACGTTTTTCTTAGAGTGGCGTTGATCTTTTGCGTGCCCTTTTTCGGCTAGGGCGCGCAGACGTTCCAAGGCGGCCGACCAATAGCGCTCGTACTTCGCAATCCAAGGGCTCAGTGCGGCGGCGAACGCATCTGATTCCAAGTGATAAATCTGTTGTCGCCCTCGGCGCGTTGCGCATACCAAACCCGCCGCCCGCAGGCTCATCAGGTGTTTGGAAATGCCCGACGTCACCAGATCGGGAAACTCAGCGGCCAGTTGACCAACGGTCAGGGGACCGCGCTCCGCAAGCAGATCCAGGATAAGCCGGCGCGTAGGGTCGGCCAGAACCCTGAACAGAGCGTCGCTATCGCCCGACAAATCCAGCGCTCACAAGATCTCCCAAGTGATCGAGAACGCGGTGTAGGTCGGCGCCGCGCTCATAATCCTGTACCGTCTCAGCCCAGTCCGAACGGCCTATGCCTTCAAATCCGTCGTGAATCAGCGTGACGTGCGTACCCGTCGCGGTGGGAACAAGCGTGATGACGAACCGCGCCGGGTTTACCCACCCGCTGCCCTCTTCCAGCCAGGAAAGAATCAGGCCTTTCTCTGGCTCCAGTTCCACCACATTCCCGCTGACCCAAGTCTGATCATCAGGTCCGAGAAAACGGTAGGAACCGCCGACTCGCAAGTCGATGGTCAAATTCGAGCTGATCCAGCGGCGCAGCGCTTGCTGGGTGGCCAGCCACTGCCAGACAGCAGCGGGCGGGGCATTGATCTCGATCGAACGGATGACCTGTGGCATAAACTCCTCCCATGCATTACCGTCGGGTAATGTATTACTATACGGTAATGCTTAGGGGAAGTCAACTACTACGCTAGCGGCTGGTCTGTAGTGGACGGGGATAGTAGAACGAGTGAATTTCCTTCACTTCGCCATCCAGCAAACGTATGCGATCAAACACGCGATCTATTCCATCGGTCGTCTCCATGTCGAATACAGTGGCGACGTAGTCTCCTTCGACGATGTGCTGCTTGATCTGGATATCCTTAATTGCCGGAAGAATCATCGTCAGAAATCCAACCACCACCTCTCGTCCGGCTAGTGGGGGAACACGCGGCCCCTCAAAGGTGATATCGGCCGCAAAGGGCACCTGGGAGATGTCTTTGCTGGCCAGCCCATTCAGATACGCTTCGACCACCGCAACCTTTTCCTCGCGTGTCAATTGTGCTCCTCCGCTTATATCGGGCCCGTCACTCGGTGCGTTGGCATTCGGATGGCGCCCGGAGCCGAGAATAACAGACCTACGCGAAGCCCCTCGTGTCGGACTGTCGCGTTTCTCGCAAAGGGCCAGTTTTATTGGCGTGGAACACGTCGGCATTGGAAGCGACTTCGATCTGGACTGAATCGACTATTTCCCAGAAGATCTTCGACCTCGCCGAAGGATTGCTTTGCCGGAAGCATTCCGCCGAAAACATCCAGCTGATTTTGGGCGGAAAGTTTTCAACGCGCGCTGGCAGCCATTTGGTCCACGTGCCAGGCGACAACATAACTTTATCGTCTAGTAAACCTCAGGACGCATCGGGTGCGCTAAAGACCGGGCAACCGCTGAAACGCTCGACGACCCGGCCATCGAATGGGCTTTTCTCTGCTATGCAAACCCCGTAGTCGAGTAGGGCGAAATCTCCATCCAGCCGTCGAAACCAATCGCAGGCGTCGCATTTGCCTCTCACAGGCTCAGCAGTTGGGACGCCCCAGCGTCCGCGCGTGTCTTCGGCCATTTTGATTTCCTTGGCGTACTCATCGGGGCTGCCCTCCCGTTTCGCATCCAGCCATAACGCGCCCTTTTTTGCGGAAAGCCAGGACCCGGAGGGAAGCCTGATGCCCCATTGGGGATCTCCAGTTGTCATAGCCATGGACCGCAGGCGTTGTTCGTTCGAGAATAATGCGACGATCTCCGGAACGGGGCCAACTGTAGCTATGTCGTCGATTCGCGAGCCCTGAAGCCCACGGATGCCGACCGCGATCTCCGGTCCAGTGTCCGAGCTGCCAAACAGGACGGATGACGCATTTTCCACGCGCCAGTCCCACGCGACATACAGGCAAGCCTCTCCCTGTTCATGTCGGCCGCGTGGTTGTCGCGGAGGCGAAAGTCGCCCGAGTTCGAGAAATGTCGCGGACCCGTACCCTTTCCACGCCAATGAGACCTCTAACCCCTGGAGCACTCGAACACAGTCCTGAAACTCTTGCTCGGAAAGCATCGTCGCCATAAGAGCCATTCTAGGGGTAAGCATCCGTTTCCTGTGCTTTTGTCCCAAGTGTCTATGACAGTGGTCTGCACTTCCGATAATCCGGCGCCTGTTCAATTTGAGCGCGTAACCCCGGCGCAGCATTCACGCCACTCCTTCATCAATCATCCCCTCCAACCCAACAACATCCACCGCCCGTCGCGCTACATCCCCTCCCGCTCGTGCTATTCCGGTGACCGAGGTGACACAAATGGCAACCGCAACCCAAGCTCCAGCCACCAACACAACCGACTCCGTCGATCGCTGGCTCGCCCGCAGGGGCGCGGGCGCGAGCACCCCAGAAGCCCGACGCGCCTCCGTCAATCGCGCCAACTCCCAACATTCCACCGGCCCCCGCTCCGCCGCCGGAAAACAGCATTCTTCCCTCAACGCGATTACTCACGGCCTCACCAGCCAATCCCCCGTTCTGGCCTCCGAGGACCTAGCCGCCTATCAGCGCCACTGCCGCCAGTTCCTCGACGAATATCAGCCAGCCACTCCCACCGAAACTCAGCTGACCCAGGAACTCGCCGACACCGCCTGGCGCCTCAATCGCATCCCATCTCTGGAAGCAGCCCTTCTCGACCGCGCCGCCAACCCGCCCTCTGAGCAAGCCGCAATCGACTTTGACATCGTCGACGCCCACCGCGCCCTCGCCGCCCTCGGTCTGCAAGGCCAGCGAGTCTCGCGCCAGTTCCAAAAAACTTTGGACCACCTCCGTGAAATCCAATTCGAGCGCTTCCGCGACGAAGAGCGCCAGCTAAGGCAAGCAGCGGCCCTCCTGGAACTCCATAAACACAAGGGGATTCCATACGACCCCGCCGAGTTTGGGTTCGTTTTTTCAAAGGACCAGGTCGAGGCCTGCGCCACACGTCTAATCCACCTCAACGAGTCCCGCCGCTTCGAACATGTGCTCTTCCACCTGCAGCCGCCCATAAAGCACGCAGCCGCCAGCACGCGCTGAACGCCATCCGGTCCCCCGAACAGCCCGCTTCTTCGGTTGAAACCCGGTCCTAGCCGCGCCCGTTACAATAGTGAACAGGCATCTCCCGCATGAAATTACCCACACTCCGGTTCGCGCTTCTATTGCTTTGCCCGCTGTTGCTAACGGCGCAGTCCCTCAAGGATTTTGAGAAGCGCATCACCGAGTTTACGCTCGCGAATGGACTGCATTTCATTATTTTCGAACGGCATGAGGCGCCTGTGGTCTCATTTCATTCGTACGTCAACGCCGGGTCGGTGGACGATCCGGGCGGCGAAACCGGAATTGCGCACATGTTTGAACACATGGCGTTCAAAGGGACCGAGACCATCGGCACCAAGAACTATCCGCTCGAGCGCAAAGCCATGGACGAGGTGGAGCACATCTACGATCAATATGACGCCGAGCGAAATAAGGGGTTGAAGGCCGACAAGAAGACCTTGGAAGATCTGCAGCAGCAGCTGAAAGCCGCCATGGAAAAGGCCGACAGCTACGTCATACCCAACGCCTATCCGGAACTGATCGAAGCCAACGGAGGCGTGGGATTAAACGCTGGAACGGGCGAGGACTCGACCAACTATTTTTACAACTTTCCGCGCAATCGCCTGGAGTTGTGGTTTCTACTGGAATCGCAGCGCTTTTACGATCCCGTGTTTCGCGAATTCTATAAAGAGCGCGACGTCGTCCGCGAAGAGCGCCGCATGCGCGTGGAATCCAGTCCGCAGGGGCAATTAGCGGAAGCCTTGCTGGCCACTGCGTTCGAGGCGCATCCTTATCGGAACATGCCCGGCGGCTGGGCCAGCGATATCGAAAATTTCCGGCTGACGGAAGCCATCGCATTCTACAAGAAGTATTATGTGCCGGCCAATATCACGATCGGAATCGCGGGCGATGTGGACCCCAAGGAATGCCGGCGCCTGGCGGACAAGTATTTCTCCATCCTGCCGGCGGGTCCGCTACCGGGTGGTCCGCGCACCGTGGAGCCGGCGCAGAAGGGCGAAAAGCGCGTTGAGGTGGAATCGCCTGCGCAGCCCTTTATGGCGATCGCCTATAAGCGGCCCAACCAGCTCGATAAAGACGATCCGGTGTTCGATGTCCTGAGCGAGATCCTGGCGGGTGAGCGCACGGGTTTGCTGTATACCGATCTGGTTCGCGATAACAAGATCGCCCTCGGCGCCGCGGCCGATGCCTCGTTTCCCGGCGGCAAATATCCCAATTTGTTTCTCTTCTTCCTGGTGCCGAATCAGGGTCATTCTGTGGAGGAAAACGAAAAGGCCTGCTATCAGATCATTGAGCGCTTGAAGACGCAAAAGGTCAGCGACGAAACGCTGCAGCGCATCAAGATTAAAGTCCGGGCGGCGCTGATCCGCCGGCTGGATAGCAACTCCGGCATGGCGGACGAACTCACTTCCTACTACGCCAACTATGGCGATTGGCGTAAGTTATTCACCAGCATCGACGACACCGACAAGGTGACCGCTGACGACGTGATGCGAGTGGCGAAGGAATATCTGGTGCCCGAAACGCGCACGGTGGTTTACACGGTCCAGCCCAAGGGAGCGCCGGCTGCCCCAGGAGCGGAGAAATGAAAAAGCTGATCCTAGCTATTTTGCTCTGCGCCGCGCTCGCCGGCGCTCAAACCGAAGTGCGCCGGGCCATCGCCCTGCCGTCCTACAAAGATCTGAAGTACCCGCCGCTCCCTCCGCTCAAGATTCCCGATCCCACTGAGATTACGCTCTCGAACGGCATGAAGGTGCTGCTGCTTGAGAACCACGAGTTGCCGCTGGTGAGCGGCGCGGCTTTGGTCCGCACCGGCAATCTGTTCGATCCGCCTAATAAGAAGGGGCTCGCCGGGCTCACCGGCGAGGTGCTGCGTTCGGGTGGAACAAAAGCGCGATCGGGCGATCAGCTGGATCAGGATCTGGAGAACGTGGCTGCGTCCATTGAAAGCCAGATCGCCGAGAGTAATGGGACGCTGTCGTTCTCCTGCCTGAAAGAAAACACCGATCAGGTTCTGGCCATGTTCCGCGATCTGCTGACTGCGCCCGAGTTCCGCCAGGACAAAGTGGATCTGGCGAAAACGCAGACACGCAGCGAAATTTCGCGCCGCAACGACGATGCCAGCGGCATCTCAGAACGCGAGTTCACCAACCTGGTTTACGGCCGCAAAACGCCGTATGGCTGGATGATCGAGTATTCCGATATCGACAACATCCAACGCCAGGATCTGATCGATTTCTACCATCGCTACTACTTCCCTTCCAATATCACGATGGAGATCATCGGCGACTTTTCAACCGCTGATATGCAGGGCAAGCTGGAGCAACTCTTAGGTAGTTGGAAATATAGCCAGCCCCCCGTTCCCGCCTTCCCCAAGGTAGACGACGATGCCCATCCGGGCATTTATCTGGCGTCCAAGGACGATACCACGCAGACCTTCTTTCACGTCGGAGAGCTGGGCGGCGAATTGCGGGACAAAGATTATCCGGCGCTCGAAGTGGCGGCCGATATCCTGGGCGGCGGCTTCCACAGCCGGCTGTTCCAGAGCGTACGGACGAAACACGGCTGGGCCTACAACATCTCGGCCGACTGGGCCGCTAATTACGATCACCCTGGCACCTTCGTGATTTCCGGCAGCACCCAATCGGCGCACACCGTCGATACGCTGAAGGCCATCGGCGAAGAGTTGGAAAAGATGCGCACCACCGAAGTGGCCGATGACGAACTGCAGACCGCCAAGGATACCGTCCTGAACGGCTTCGTTTTCAATTTCGATCGTCCCAGCAAAACCCTCAACCGGCTTCTGACGTACGAATACTACGACTATCCCAAGAATTTCATCTTCCAATACCAGAAGGCCATCGCCGCCGTCACCAAGGCCGACGTTCTCCGCGTGGCGCAGAAATATTTTCAGCCGAAGAATTTGAGCTACGTGGCTGTCGGCAATCCGAAGGACTTTGGAACGCCGCTGGCCAGCCTCGGCATGAAAGTGGAACCGATCGACCTGACCATTCCCGAACCTAAGAAGGAATCCGCCCAGGCCGATCCGGCGTCGCTTGCGAAGGGCAAGGCGCTGCTGGAGCGGGTGCAACAGGCTTTGGGCGGCGCGGACAAGCTGGCCGCCATCAAAGACCTGCAATATCAAGCCAGCGTCGAAGTATTTACGCCCGGAGCGTCCATGAAGGTGAAGCAAACCAATTCTTTCATCGCGCCCTCCACGGTCCGGCAGGACAACGAACTTCCGTTCATGAAACAGTCCGTTTATTCCGACGGAACTTCGGGCTGGCTCTCCGGGATGCAAGGCGTACAGAACCTGACGCCGGCGGTGCTGAAACAAATCCATGGTGAGGCGTTTCGGCAAATTGCGAGCCTGGCGCTCAGCGACCGCGCTGCCGATCGCACGGTGAACCAGGCTTCCGATGGAACGCTGGAAATTTCATCCAAAGAAGGCGAAAGCGTTCGTCTAACGGTGGATGAGAAAACGGCGCTGCCCGAGAAGTTGGCTTATCAACAGTCGCCGGCCGAGGGTGGAACCGCGGTGGAAGAAATCTTCTCGGACTGGCGCGACGCGGACGGTCTCCACCTGCCCTACCAATGGACTGTCATGCAAGGCGGAAAGAAGTTTGCAGCCGTCACGATTCAAGATTACAAGATTAACTCCGGTCTGACTGCCGCAGTACTCAGCCAGAAGCCGGCTCCTGGCAAGCTGCTCGTTGCCCCAACGCCGGCGCCGGCCGCGAGCCCGAAGCCTCCAGCTCCTTAGCCATGAAACACGTTGTCTTCACGCTCTTCGCAGCTGCGCTTCTGCTGCGTGCGGAAACTCCCGAACAGCGCGGCAAGCGCGTCGTCAACGAGTGTCTCCAGGCTCTGGGCGGGGACAACTATCTCAACATGCGCAACCGCGTGGAGACCGGCCGCGTGTACTCCTTCTACCGCGACAGCTTGACTGGTTTGAGTATCGCGACCATCTATACGCGCTATGATTCGGGCGTCACCGACACGGCTCACGAACTGGCCCAGCACGAGCGCGACAACTACGACAAGAAGCAGGACTACGGCACCCTGTTCACCGACAAGGAGGCTTGGGACGTCACCTATCGCGGCGCCCGGCCGCTGCCGGCGGACCGGTTCGCACGATACAAAGACACCACTCTGCGCGATATTTTCTACATCATCCGCGTGCGGCTGCACGAACCGGGCTGGGTGATTGAGTCCAAAGGCGCCGACGTCATTGAGAACCGGCCGGTTGAAATCGTCGATTTAACCGACGCCGACAACGTAACCACCACCGTTTACTTCGATCAGATCACCAAGCTCCCCGTGCGGCAGGTGTTCTTCCGCCGGGATTCCGTCACCAAGGACAAGAACGAAGAGGTCACGCATTTTACCAAGTACCGCGATGCGGGCGACGGCGTCCAATGGCCTTTTGCCGTGGAGCGCGACCGTAACGGCGAAAAGATCTACGAAATTTTCTCTACTTCGGTAGAGATCAACGACAAAAAGGTGGCCGACAATTTGTTCTTGCTGCCTTCCACCATCAAGTTGCTGAAACCGGAGTAGCAGCCGCGTCCTGCCTGGCAGGCGCTGCGCCGGCATCCGCCGGGCCAACGGGAAATTCCATGGTCACCAGCAAGCCCGGGTGCGCGTTCTGCGCGGTAAGTTTTCCCTTGTGCAGTTGCACCGAGCGCCGTGCGATTGCCAAGCCCAGGCCCAAGCCGCCGCTCGCGCGATTGCGGTCCGAATCCACGCGGTAGAACGGATCGAAGATTCTGCTGAGGGCTTCTTCGGGAACGCCGGGCCCGTAATCGCGAACGCTGACAACCGCCGCATCGTGGAACTTCGCCAGCTCAATGTCCACCGGCGTTCCGTGCGGCGCATAACGCATCGCGTTGCGGATCACGTTTTCAACCGCTCGCCGGATGAGCTCCTCATCGCCTGTCACAACCGCTGACACGGGCGCCTTTAACAGCAGACTGCAATCCTTGGCCTTGGCTTCGAGCAGCGAGTCGTACACCAGATCGGCCAGCAGCTCGTCCAGGTGAACAGAGTCCATCTTCTGCATGGATGGATCCGCTTCCACGCGCGTCACCTGCAGCAGCTCGCCCACCAATTCATTCAACCGGTCGGCTTCTTTCTGGATGCGGTCCAGCATGTGCTCCCGATCCTCGCCGGACCGTGCGAGCTCCACAGCAACACCCAGGCGCGCCAGCGGACTGCGCAACTCGTGCGAGATGTCGAGCAGCAAGCGGCGTTCCGCTGCTAGCAGAGTCTGAATGCGCCCGGCCATCTGGTTGAAGCTGCGCGCCAGTTCGCCCAGCTCATCCTTGCGATTGGCCGGCGCGCGAGCCGAGAAATCACCGCGTCCGAAGCAATCCACCACCGCGCGCAAGCGTCGCACGGGCGAAGTGAGATGGTAGGCGAAAGCGTAACAGAGCAGCACTACCAGCCCAATGATCCACAGATGTTGCGGCTGAAGGAAGAAGAAATTCAGGCCGCGCTGTTGATTGATCAGAAAGAGACGGTATTGATGGGTAGAATCCTGGCGGGCGATAATCGGCGACCTTCCGCCGAAGGGGAAGGGCAGACGCCAGCGGCTGCGCGGCCGGGGCAGGTTCATCAGTTCAGGATGCGCTTTACCCGTCAGCAGGTCGGTGCCCTTGGCGTCGGTGAATACCACTCGAAACTGCGTGATCTGCTGAAACTTCGCCAGCGCCGCGGCTAGAGCTTCCCGGCCGCCGGTCTCATACGCGCGCTTGGCTTGTTCCGTTTGCACGCTGAGTAGCAGGCCCAACGGCCCGCGTCCTTCGGTGGATCCGAAAGTGGCCGCTGTAGTAATGAGGATGCCCGCGATAGCAACCGCCGTCGTCGCCAAGAACCAGAGCAGCGTTTTCGCGAAGAGGGATCTCATCACCTTCATCTAATTTCCCTGGCCGGCCACCGCGTCATCCGGGCTTTGGCAGAACTGGTAGCCCACGCCGCGAATGGTTTTAATCACGGGCCGGCTGCTCTCCAGTTTGCGGCGCAGATGGCTCACGTGCATATCGATGGAACGGTCGAACGGTGTCGCTTTGCGGTTATAAAGGCTTTCCATCAAACCATCGCGCGACACTACCCGGCCGGCGTTCCGCATCAGTTGTTCCAGGATATCGAATTCGAGAGTGGTCACTTCCACCGGCTTGCCATCGCAGGTTACTTCGCGCGTTCCGGGATCCAGCGCAACGCCGTTGATCTCTACTTTGCCGCGATTCACGCGAGCTTCGGTGCGCCGCAGGATCGCCTTGACCCGCGCCGCCAGTTCGCGCGGGTTGAAGGGCTTAGGCAGGTAATCGTCGGCTCCCAGCTCCAGGCCCACAATGCGGTCCACGTCTTCGCCGCGCGCGGTCAGCATCAGCACCGGGACGCGGCTGGTGAGGCGCAGCCGTTTGAGAATTTCAAAACCATCCAGTCCTGGCAGCATGACATCCAGAACGATCAGTTCATAACCGCCTTGTTGCGCGGCTTCCAGCGCGGCGTGCCCTTCGTGAATGCATTGCACCGTGAAGCTTTCGCGCTCCAGGAATTCTTTGAGCAGAGCGCATAGCTCCGCATCGTCGTCGATGATTAACAGACTCATCCAACCTTATGTTAGCGCAGGGGAGCCCAATGACAGGCTGTGGTAGGCGTTCTTAGCTCCCCGCACGGTTCCCGCGGTCAAGCTGCGCGCTTATCCCGGCCGATATTTCCATAGCGTCCCCGGTTTCGCGCAATGGCCGGATTGCTGGCCGTTATACTATTCGACAGGGCAACTGTGATGTCGCAAGCTAACCCTCGTCTGCCAATTCCTTGCCACCACGTAACAATCCGCGGTGCTGGCGCCCATTGCGTCACTAGGTTGACCTGCAGCGAACGTGTTGCCAAATCCCAAAAGTAGCGACAGGAGAACTAAGAATGCGTGTTGGTGTTTTCTATTTTCCAACGGACTATGGCATCGACATCCGCGAGCTGGCACGCGCGGCTGAGGAACGCGGCTTCGAGTCGTTGCTTCTGCCGGAGCACACGCACATTCCGACGTCTCGCCGCACCCCGTTCCCCGGCGGCGGAGAGCTGCCTAAGGCTTATTCGCATACGCACGACCCGTTCGTTGCGCTGTCGTTTGCTGCCGCGGCAACCACGAAGATCTTGCTCGGTACCGGCATTTGCCTAATCCCGCAACGCGATCCCATCGTGACGGCGAAGTCCGTGGCCAGTCTGGATCAGTTATCCAACGGGCGGTTCCTTTTCGGTATTGGCGGTGGCTGGAATGTCGATGAAATGGAGAATCACGGAGCGCGCTACGAAACGCGCTTCAAGCTGATGCGCGAACGCATCCTGGCCATGAAGGCCCTATGGACAGAGCAGGAGGCAGCCTTCCACGGAGAAATGGTGAACTTCGATCCCGTCTGGCTTTACCCTAAGCCAGCGCAACGGCCCCACCCACCGATACTTCTCGGCGGATCGAGCGACCACACCTTGAAGCGCGTCGTGGAATTTTGCGATGGCTGGTTGCCCATCGCCAGACCGGGTTTCAACCCAAAGGAAGCGGTGGCGCAGTTACGTCAAGCAGCAGCGGCCGCTGGGCGGGATTTCTCGACGCTGTCTATCAGCGTGTTCGGGGCGCCGGCCGACGAGGCGGTTCTCGCCGAATACCGTGAGGCTGGTATCGAACGAGCGGTTCTGGCGATTCCTGATTTAACGCGCGATGAAATTCTGGGTGTGCTCGATAAGAACGCGCGATTCGCAGCGTGAGAGCGGGCCACGGCCGCGAGTCATGGCCAGTGCAAACCCCGTGCCATTAGAGGTTACCCGTCTGTCTGGTAAACAGCCAAAAATTCCCGGTGCGGTTCAGAAGATGCTCAGGAAGGCCAGAGTTGCCAGGCTGGCTACGTTGGATGATAAGAATCGGCCACACATCGTGCCAATCTGTTTTGTTTATGACGGCAAGCTTTTCTACACAGCTGTAGACCGAAAACCGAAGCGTGTTCCACAAGAACGGCTGGCACGTTTGCGAAACATCCGGGCAGCGCCGCGCATAGCGCTTCTGATCGACGAATACGATGAGGACTGGACACAGCTCTGGTACATCCTAATACGCGGGAAAGCGAAACTGATTCCGAAGTCGGCGCACGAGGAGCGCGCCCGGGCGATTCGCAAGTTAAGAGCCAAATACAAGCAGTACGCCCAGGGAATGCTCCCCGATGACGCACCCATCATCCGAATTGCTCCGGAGCAGGCTACATTCTGGGGCAAATTCTAGTGGCCCGTTGGTAGATCATCCCCGCTGGGAAGCACCGGTTAGGAAACAGATCCCTCTACCACTTCACCGGCTTTCCGATCTCGAGCGGCCACACTTCCGTGCGTGGAAAATCCTTCAACTCCCGCGATAGCTCAGCCGGAGTGCCGATGAGGGCCGGGAACGTTCCGAAATGCATCGGGACCACTTTCTTGACGTTCAGCAAACGGCAGGCCAGCGCCGCTTCGCGCGGACCCATGGTGTAAAAATCGCCGATCGGCAGGAACGCCAGGTCGGGCTTGTACAGCTGCTCCAGTAGCTGCATGTCGGAGAAGACCGCGGTGTCGCCCGCAAAATAAATTGCGCGGCCATCGGGAAGATGAAGCACGTACCCGGCCGCCTCGCCCCCATAAAGAATCTGATCGCCATCCTGGATGCCGCAGCTGTGGATGGCGTGCGTCATGGTCACTTTGACTGGACCCACTTCTTGCGTCCCGCCCTTGTTCATGCCGCTGCAATTTTCGACGCCTTTGGATGTCAGCCAGACGCATGTCTCGTAGATGGCGACTACCTTGGGCTTGAATTTCTTGGCTAGTGGAACCGCGTCATGAATGTGATCGAAATGAGCGTGTGAAATCAGGATGGTATCCACGCGCTCGATCTGGTGACCCTTCGGGTACGAAGGATTGCCGTCGATCCACGGGTCCATCAAGATCACCTCGCCCGATTCCAAACGAAATTGAACAGTCGCGTGACCCAGCCAGGTGATTTCAAGCATTGCTTATAAACCCTTCACCACCGGAGCTGCCATCGGTACTTGGATACCATCGCCATACTTCGCCACGCCCGGGATGCTTACCGGCAGGTGACCGGTGATTGCGATTTCGCCGAACAGCGCCTTCGCCAGCGCCGTCTCTGAAGTCGGCGTCGGACTGAAAGTAGTGAGATACGCGCTCACGTTCGGAAAATTGCGAACCAGATAGGGATTGCCGAGCGCCACCAGCATCACGGGAATCTTGCCCGCGATGAGCCCGTTCAGAAAATCCGGATAGCCGCCCGCTAGAGCGACATTGCCGCGATACGCGGCCACGGTAACGTACGCAGCCGCAATGATCTCGCTGCAGTTCGACAACTTCTGGCTTACCTGGTCCAGATCGTCTTTGCTCATCGAAGGATCCAGAATCGTGGTCGTCACGCCCGGGGCGCGCTTCTTCACTTCATCCATCAAGTGAATTCCCTGCTGGCTGCGACGTCCTTCGGTGAGGGCGATCAGGCAGGTGCTCTCCGGATGACGAACCGGCAGCGAGTCCTTGGTATCTTTCACCAGCGTTACCGCGCGATCGGCAACTTCCTGGGCGCGTTGGCCGGACTCGGGCGAATCCACCACGTCGGCGATCTCCTCCAGATTCACGAACCTTTTGCTTCTCAAACCCAGCCGCAGTTTTGCCGCCAGCACCCGGTTAACGCTATCATCCAGCCGCTTGCGGCTGATTCTGCCCTTCTCCACCGCAGCCATCACGCCGCGAATCGCTTCTTCCGGATGCTTGGGCATCAGCAGCACATCCGCGCCGGCTTCGATGGCGCGCACGGAAGCTTCCCCGGAATCGAACATGGCCGCCAGCCCCTGCATGTCCATGGCGTCGGTGACCACCAGTCCATGAAACCCGAGTTCCTCGCGCAGAACGCCCGTGATGATTTTGCTCGATACCGTCGCCGGGATGTTGTCCGGATCGAGCGCGGGGACATTCAGATGCGCCGTCATCACAGCGTCCACACCGGCTGCGATTGCACCGCGGAAGGGCGTCAGCTCCACCGCTTCGATCCGATCGTGATCCGCGTCCAGGCGCGGCAGCTCCAGATGGCTGTCTTCCGTTGTATCGCCGTGCCCGGGAAAATGCTTGGCCGTCACCAGGACCGGATTCTTGTGGTCCGAATGCGCGCCGTTGATATACGCTTCTACAAACTGCGCGACTTGCTCCGGGTTTTCGCCGAACGAGCGGATGTTGATGATCGGATTATCGGGATTATTGTTGACATCGGCCACGGGTGCGAACAGCCAGTTGACGCCCATGGCGCGTGCGTCCCGAGCCGTGTCCGCGCCTTCCTCGGTGACGGCGGCCAGATCCTGTGCGGCGCCGAACGCCATGCTGTAGGGCCACGCCGTGGTGGAGTTCACGCGCATGGAAGCGCCGCGTTCGAAATCGGCGGCCACGAAGAGGGGCGTTCTGGCCAGTTTCTGTAGACGGTTCAGCAGGGCCGCCATGGCGTATGGTTCGGCGTTCCGGATGCCGCCGTTGAGGGAATGGCCCGTCACGATGACGCCACCCACGTGCAGATCGCGAATCAGGTGCTGATATTTTCGAAACTCCGCCGAACGCGTGTTGGCGGGTTCGCCGTAAATGGGCACGATGATGAGCTGCGCCACCTTGTCGTGCAAAGTCATGGAGCGGGTCCACTGGCGGACGGACCAACTGGTTTTATCGGGAGTTTTTTTCGCGACCTTGGCGCGCGTTGCCGCGCTGGAAACTGAAAAGAAAAACGGGATCGCGAGTAGCAGGGCGATCCACGGGCGTAGCAGCATCTGCTTTTACTTTACCGCGAATTCGATAGATTATTAGGCGGTGATCCGGAGATCCATCGCGATCGGGTTGGCGCTGGCTGTCGCTGGAGCAGTCCAATCGCAGGACGTGCCACTGCGTCCGAAATTCGAAGTCGCGTCCATCAAGCGCAACACCCTGGGCGGATTCGGCATAAGGATCCTGGCGCCATCGCCCCGTAGGTTTGAAGCCGACAACGTGTGGCTTCGATTGCTAATTCAGACGGCTTGGAACGTGAAGGATTATCAAATCACGGGAGGTCCCGGTTGGGCCGGTTCAGACCGATACGACGTCCAAGCTACGACTGACTCGGACGCCAGCTTCGATCAAAAGAGGCTAATGCTGCAGGCTCTACTGGAGGACCGGTTTCAATTGATGCTGCACCGTGAGACGAAAGAGTCCCAGGTGTATGAACTGGTGGCTGCCAAAGGTGGTGTCAAGTTGCCGCCGTCGATCTACGAAACGTGCGTGGTTCCGCCCAGGGCGCAGTCACCGGGCCGTGATCCAAGCAAGGACTGCGGGTTCATGCGGATGAGCCCCAGTAGCGTGGACGCAACCGCAATTAACATGGAGCAGCTCGCACTCGCACTGTCGAATGCATTGCAGCGCACAGTGATCGATAGGAGCGGGTTGACTGGCATATTCGATGTCCGTCTGGAATGGACGGCCGATCAAAGCACGCCGGGGCTTATGGCGCCTGGTCTACCCCCCGCCGCACCGAACGCCACAGATCCCAATGGCAAATCGATATTCACTACCGTCCAGGAACAATTGGGATTGAAACTCGAGTCGGCAAAAGGCCCCGTAGACTTTCTCGTCATCGATCGGCTGGAACGTCCGAGCGAGAATTAGCGCGCCTTCCTCAACGGACTTTGCGCTTGTCACCCTTCGGACTCGCCTGCGACGTCGCGGTCTTCTTCGGCGGTTGCCGCTGCTTACGCAGCAGACGGTTCACGGCGCGAATCAACTGCGGCACTTCGTTGTTGCTCTTCTGTAAAACAATGTCAGCGCCCGTGCTCGCCTCATCCAGCCCCAGCGTGTCAGTGAACCCCGAAATCAAGATCACCGATGTGGCCGGATGGAGCCTTCTCAAGCGCACGATCAGTTCAACGCCGTTCATCTTTGGCATCTTGTAATCGGTGACTACAACATCGAAGCCCTGCTTGCCGCACAACTCAAGCGCTTCGGCGGCGGTGCCCGAAGTGAGTACGCGATGACCCAACTCCTCCAGCACGCTGCGCCGCGCCGCCAATCCCAAAGAGTTGTCGTCGACTAAGAGAATCCGCCCGCACGGATTCTGAGAAGGTGAGTTCGCCATCGAGAGGACCCATCGAACTTAACAGAGCTGTAATCGCACTGTCAATGAATTTCTATCAGCTTGGAAAGTCGAAAGATCGAGAGCTTGACTTGAGATCAGCGAAGGGTATTGGTCTTACTGCGCGTTGCGCAAAACGAGAAACTACTCCACCGCGCGCGGCGCCGTGTATCCAGATTTCGCAATCACTTCGTACTTCACCGGCTTGCCGCCCTCCATGATTCTCAACGCGGCCCCGGTTTGAGGATCCACCAAGTCCACTTTGATTTTGCGGAATTGCCCGTCCTTGGTCTGATTGGAAGGTACGTAAGTGATGGAGTACTGATTTCGGAGCGCCGTGTTCACGCTTTGAAAGATGCTGGGAAACTCACCAAAGAAACGCGGAAAGTACGCCTGGCCGCCGCTCTCGCGCGCGAAGGTTTTCATCTCGTTGTCGGCTTGCAGAAAATCCAGTTGCTGGATGGAGCTCATGTACTGCTCGGCCATGATTCGCATGGCCTGCAGCATGCTGACCGCGTAAATCGGCACGCCCGCTTCTTGCACCGCTTTTCGCGCCTTGTCGTAAGTCAGCTTGCTGAACGTATCGCGGCCGGAGGCGATCAGCAGAATGGCCTTGCGACCTTCGATGTTGCTCATACGCTGCGCGGTGTCCGCTAGGGCGTCGAACAGGTTCGCTTCCGAGAATCCGGGAATTCGCAAGCGTTGCATGGCTTCTTGAACCTTGCCGCGGTCCGTGGTGAAATCGCACAGGATTTCTGTCCGCAGATCGTAGGCGATGACAGCCACGTAGTCCTGCGGCTGGAGTGTCTGGACAAATCCGTACGAGGCCACCAGGGTCTCATACCAGCCTTGCGAATAATACTGCTGGAACAGGTTGCTAAACTCGATCACCATCGCGACGGTCATCGGTGCGTCGCCATTCATGCTGAAGCTGGAGATCTTTTGCGGGACGTTGTCTTCCAGCACCCGAAAATTCGTCTTGGGAATGTTCGGAAGAAAGTGGCCTTTGTTGTCGAGCACGGCCACATCCAACTCAACGGTGTTGACGTCGCTGCTGAAGGTGGGTGTGTTCTCGGGAATCTCCTTGCCCTTCCGGTTGAACTTGGAGGGGATCCTGGGCTCGTCGGTCGGGTTGTCGGAATCAGCGGGACTGGCCGAATTCGAGTGGACGGAGTTACCTTGCCCGACGGAGGGGTTGTCGTCGGCGGAGCTATTGGTATCGGTGGAGGTGGTTGAGCTGTTGCCCGCGTCGCCGGACGAGTCCGCGGGAGGATTCTTCTTTCTGGGTTTGGCCACGGTCTCCGAGGAGTCCGATTCCGGCCCCTGTTGCGCCAGGGCGGCGTGGAAGGAAATTGCACCGAGTGCGGTTAAGACAATCGCAGCGAGTCCGGCTTTGAAATATTTCATACAATCACCGCTGACGGCCTGAGCACCGTCCCTCGCACTTATTTTAAACCTTTAATGGACGCCGCCGGTCTCTAGTGAACCTTCGGCCCGCCGCCGGACCCTGAGCCCGTCTTGCGCAGATAGACCTGAAATTTCTTCTTGGCGCGCTGCAGTTTCCAGTCCCGATACTGCCTGCGCATGGGAGCCACGGGATCGAATTGCATATTGGGCGTCTTCAGGTAAAGATAGCCAAATAACAGGCCGCCGAGATGGGCAAAATTGCTGACGCCCGTATTGACGCCGAAGGAGCTCAAGAACGCCACGGCGCCCACGATCATTACGAAGTACTTCACCTTGATCGGAATCAGGAATCCAAAGAGGATATCGCGATCCGGGAACATCATTGCATAGACGATAAGGATGCCGAAAATAGCGCCTGAGCTTCCAATGGTGGCTACGGCCGGGTTGCCCCAGGGCAAAACATAATTGGCGATCACCACGCAGATGCCCGCACCCACGGCGCAGAAAAAATAGAATTGCACGAAGCGGCGCGTTCCCCAAATCCGTTCGATATCGGCGCCGAACATCCAGAGCGCCAGCATGTTCCAGATAATGTGGCCAAAACCGCCATGCAAAAAGGCGTAGGTGGCGAGCTGCCAGATGGAGAAATACTTAACGACGTCGACTGGTGTGAGCGCCAGGTAACTGAGCGGCCGGTCCATGCGGGCCAACTGAGCAAAGAAGCCAATCACAAAGATGGCGACGTTGCTGATCAGCAACCACTTGACGCCCTTGGGAAAGCCGGGAATATAGAATGCGCCAATAGATCGCGTTCTGCTGCGGAAGGACATGAACCGAAGACCCGCCTAAAACTCAGAATATCAGAATAGAGGTTAGTTTTCCTCAGAAAACTTGGCGGTTCGCGAGCCCCAGGCGATCAGCATGGACGAGAGCATCTTCAGGCCGATCGACAAAGCAATCCATACCTGCCAGTGGGAGAAGAAGCCATCGGTGAGGAGAAACGCACCGGCCCAGCCCAAGTCCGCGCACACACGCCACAGTCCCAAAGCAAAAGCAACTAAGGCCGCCGGTGTCAACAGGGCGACCAGGATGTTCGCCAGTTGACGGCTAAAGGTAAGCAGACTGACTACGGATGCGCTCTCAAACCAAAACTGCGGCTTGATCGTGCTCTCCGAAGTGGTTGCAGCAACGCCGCTTCTGGCCCGCGCTACGGCGGGTTGCGGCGTCAGTACAATTCTGAGAACTGGCATGTGCGTCCGAACCTCTACTCACACTGGATGCACGATACCCTCCAAAGTTTCGGGAATTCAGATCGTGCCGCGCGGCGTGATACAAGCGCGGGTTAGCGCGGCTATTTCGATTGGATGAGCGCTTCAAATGCGCGCGAAGGGTGCACCAGGTGTGGCGCGCCGCCACACAGTACTAAGGCAGTGGTCACTCTGCGCTAATTCAGTAGCGAGAGTCAGCCAGCTTGCGCTCGGGCTCGTCTATAGATTCCTGAAGGGATTCCTGGATCGTCTCCGGCTTTCCATAGCGGTTCAAAAGAGTGGCGCAGAACTGGAGCGAAGCCGATAGCGTGAGCCAAATTTGCCAGTGAGAAAAGAGACCCTTCACGATCGGGAATTGCCCGGTGGCGTTCATGTCCGCCGCCAGCCGCCAAAATGCGAGAGCGCACGCCATCACCGCTCCTGGCGTCAGCAAGGAAGCCAGCGCTAGAGCCACGTGCTGGTTCTTGCGACGCTTCTGCCGCAACTTTGTTCCGGAACCGAGTCGTATCCTGACAACCATTCGGTTAGAATCTCAGTTTACCAATTTCCACACCCAACATATCGTCACGCTCAACCAACCACGTTATGCAAATGCTAAAGACGGCGCTAATCGGAACCGGTTTCATGGGAAAAGTTCACGCGGAGAACCTGCGCCGTCTGGGCACCGTCGAAATTACGGCGGTAGCGGGATCCAGCAGCGAACGGGCGCGCGAGTTCGGTAAGAGCATTGGAGTCAGCCGCACCACCGGAAATTATCAGGAACTGCTCGAAGATTCCAGCATCCAGGCTGTCCATGTTTTGACGCCCAATGCGCTTCATTATCCAATTTGCAGCGCGGCTCTCCAAGTCGGCAAGCACGTTCTGTGCGAGAAGCCTTTCACGGTTTTGCTCCCGCAGGCGCGCGAACTGGTCCAGCTTGCCGCTCAAACCGGCCTCGCGAATTGCATTCAGCACAATCTGCGCTACTACCCGGTGGTCCAGCAGATTCGCCGCATGATCGAAGCAGGCGATTTGGGAGAGATCCTGATCGCGCAGGGCACCTATTCGCAGGATTGGTTGCTGTACGACACCGATTGGAACTGGCGCGTGGATTCGCGCGCGAACGGCGCCTTGCGCGCCATGGGTGACATCGGATCGCACTGGATGGATTTGATCCAGCATGTCACCGGATTGCGGATCACTGAATTGTGCGCCGATCTTGCAACGTTTCATCGCACGCGGCGTAAGCCCAAGGGATCGGTAGAAACATTCGCGGGCAAGAGGCTCGAACCAGGTGACTATGAAACCGTCCCCGTCGACACCGACGATTTCGGCTCCGTGCTGCTGCGTATGGGCGCTCGAGCGCGCGGCGCATTCACTGTCAGCCAGATGTCGGCGGGCCGCAAAAATATGTTCAGCATCGATATTTACGGGACTAAGTCGGGAGTCTCCTGGAATCAGGAGCGTCCCGACGAATTGTGGATCGGCCAACGGAACAGCCCCAACCAGATCATCGTGAAGGATCCCGCGCTGCTTTATCCCAAAGCGGCCGCTTATGCCGATCTTCCCGGCGGCCATAGCGAAGGCTACGACGACACGCATAAGCAGGTGTTCAAGCGCTTCTACGCGCGCGTGGCGGACCCCACTGCTCCGGTGGACTATCCGACGTTTGAAGACGGCCTGTTAGGGATGCGGTTGCTCGACAAGGTCGCGGAAAGCTCCCAGAAGCGCGGCTGGGTTACGGTTTAGCAGGTGATAAACTTCCATCAGGCAGTATCGTGGCTTCCGGTCCGATCACCAAAGTAACCGCGGAAGAGTATCTGGCGCTGGATCGCGCGGCGGAGTTCCGCAGCGAATTCCTGGACGGCGAGATGATCGCTATGTCGGGTGGAAGTGCACGCCACTCCAAACTGCAGATCAATCTTGCTCTCGAAGTGGAGACTGCACTTCGAGGCACCCCTTGCCAGGCCTTCAGTTCCGATCTCCGCGTTCGGGTATCCTCTCGCATGTATACTCACCCGGACCTAACGGTTGTGTGTGGAGATCTGATGCTGGACGATGAACGGCAGGACAGCCTGCTCAATCCAAAGGTCATCTTCGAGGTTCTCTCGCCTTCAACCGAATATTACGATCGCGGTCTGAAGTTTCGACGCTACCGTGAAATCGAGTCGCTCACCGATAAATTCTCGTCGATCAGGATCAGGCGCGGATCGAACAATTCACCAGAGGCGACGCCCAGACCTGGACCTTCCGCGACTACCAAAATGCCAACGAAATATTACTCATCGGGTCCATCGGAATCTCCGTGCCGATCACCCGCATCTATGAACGTGTCGATCTGTCTTCAGAATAAAAACTTCTCCGTCTCCCTCCACATCTCATCCAGAACATTCACCAGGTCGTGATCCGAATCCACTAGCCGCAAATCGGCGTTTGGATGCCCCGCCGCGAATCTCTCTGCATATTCCGGCAGCACGATCGTATCTTGTTTGCCCTGAAAGATGAGCGCCGGCTGCCTGAAGTCGGGATACGGTTCGTATTGCTGCGTGTCCTCGATCAACTGATAACCCAGCTCCGCCACGCGGTTCTCGCTGTAGTGAAACACCTCCAGCGTATTGGTGCGCTTCCATTGCTCCATGGCCGGCTGGCCCAGAGTTTCCGGCCAGCGGGAAGCAAACGAAAACGCCGGCGCCAGCAGCACAAGCTTTTCTACCTCGGTGTGCCGTACGGCAAAAAGAGCCGCCAGATATCCGCCCATGCTGGAACCGATCAGCGACACCGGTTGATCACGGACCGCTCGTTCCACCACTTTCAATTGCGCGGTGAGCGTCAGGTTCCGGAAATTCCCCTCCGCCAGATCGGGGATCTCCAGGCCGATTCCCAGCTCACGAAAGCGCTCCTCAAAAAATCGAGCTTTGCGCGAACTCGGGCTGCTCGCAAATCCATGCAGGTAGACGAATCTGCTCATCAATCGCACCTTAACAGGATGTTGAAAAAGTCTTCAAGGTCCCGACTCTGTTGAAAATCACCCCCGTGCCGGTGCTGGAGCATCGGGTGTGCGGGTTACTGCGTAGCCAAGCTTGCGGAGGGCCTGAATCATCTTTTCGGCTCGGCGTTTCTTGGCCTTAGCATTGGTTTCTTGGCCCTGTTCGATATAGCGTACATGATCGTGCAGGATTTTCCAGACGAGGCGGCCAAGGCGGTGGGCGATAGCCCAGATGGCGCCGGTATAGTGAAGGCGCGGCAAAAATCTCCGAAAAAGCGATTGGAAGTGGCCGCCCCGCTTCTTCACCGCAGCTTGCGCGGCCTGAGTTAGGATGCGCCGCACAGAATGGTTCCCTTTGGCTGAGCGGGAACTCTGGTTCTGCTCCGCGCTCACGTTGCTGCCGGAGCATAATCCGGCCCAGGAGCTAAACTGACCTGCCGAAGGGAACGCGGCTGCATCCGCGCCCATCTCTGCGATAAGTTGCTGCGCCGAATCCGGCCCGAACCCGGGAATTTCGGCTACCCGGACTACGGCCTCCTCGTACTGCTGGAGCGCCCGGGCCGTCATTTGATCCAGCTTTTCAATTTGTTGATCCAACAGGCCGAGCCGTTCCAGATACAGCTTTAACAGCTCGCGATGTACTGGCTCGACTGAGCCGGTCAGCGCATCGCTCAATTCCGCTTGGGTGCATTTCAGATGGTCGTCGCCCAACTCGGCCAGACGGTCTGGATTAGTTTCTCCCTCGCTCAGGGCTTTCAAGATCCGCCTCCCGCTCACTCCGAGCAGATCGCTGATGACGCTGGAGAGTTTGATGCGCGCTTCCTCCAACAACGCTTCCAATTGATTCTGCAGGCGCACTCGGTCGCGCACCAATTGTTGTTTGCCGCGGGTCATAGTCCGCCACGTACGTTGCTCGGCGTCGGGCACGAAACTGAGCATGAGTTCGTCGGCCAACAACCGCCTGGTCAGCCGCTTTGCATCGCCAAAGTCGTTCTTGCGGCCTTTGGGGGCGCGATTAGAGTGCGCCTGCGCCAGATGCAGTTTCTTAAAATGTGGCTCCAGATCCAGCCACACCGGCTTCCAGTACTGCGCGGTCGATTCCATCACCACTTCGCGCACGTTGTGTTCTTGCAGCCAATCCACAATCTGCTTCCGCTCGCTGCTTCCCGCTCCGAATCGTCGGCACTTAAACTCAATCGCCTCGCCAGCAGGGTCCGCCACTTCATCCCCAGCCGAGGCGACCACCACCATCAGCACGTTCTTGTGGACATCGATTCCCGCTACTATATATGACATCTCATCCTTTCCGCCGAGGAAGCGGCAGAACGCGCGATAGCTAAAGTTAGACACTGTTACGTGCTCAGAGCGCTGCCTCAGCGGAAGCACCCCGTCACAATCATTCGTTCAAAACGCACATTCCGGGTCATACTCCCTCACGGTCTCAACATATCCAGAGTCGGAAAGATCTCTCCCGTTCCTCGACTCTCACTACCCTACCGCCGATGGAAGTCATTTTCATCATCATGGGTGGGCTGCAAGCCCATGGTTACTCCCTCACGGTCGTGGCTCAGTAAGCACCTGCAAACACGCAGTCGCGAGTCTGAGCCGCGCGCCAGCGGCACATCCGGAGACGACCGGAAGTCCCGCACTGGAGAACATCGACACGAAGAACACCGGACGGGTGGCGCGTGAGCAAGCGTTTTTTGGCCTTTTT
>CAVRZH010000098.1:0-5104 GCA_963725455.1 Bryobacterales bacterium | reverse complement strand
CTCAGCCGAACGATCGGCGCGCCCGTCTCCTTTATGCCCGCGGTCTGATTGGAACCGGCGAGGCTGAAACCGCACGCGGTGTATTAGCCCGTCTGATCAAGGATTTTCCCCAGGATCCCGAGCCCCAGGTGCAAATGGGCCTTCTGGCGCTGGCGCAGAACAATTATCCACAGGCCATCGACGTTCTGGACAAACATCGCTCCTCGGGTGATGCCCGCGTATTTGCCTCTCTGGCGAACGCCTATTTGCATACGAAGCAATTCGCCCAGGCCCGTGCCATTTTGAATGAAGGGTTAGGCAAGTGGCCGGGTTCTTCGATTCTTCTCCAACAGCTCGCGGACACCGAAGCTCTTTCCGGGCATTACGATGTCGCGCTGGAGCAATACCAGAAGCTGTTATCCTCGGACCCCAAGTCGATTATCCTGCGGGAGCGCATGGCCGAAGTACTCGACATCCAGGGCGACCACAGCCGCGCTCTCGCGTACGATCAACAGGCGCATGACCTGGCTCCCAATGACGCCGCGGCGGCTGAAACTTTGGCCGGCGCATTGGAGCGAGCTGGGCGCCTGGGCCAGGCCACGGCCATCTACCAGTCCATAGCGAAAGCTCATCCGGAAAACGCCCCGGCTTTGAACGATGTAGCTTACTTCCTCGCCGATAGCGGCGGCGATCTGGACGAAGCGCTTCGGCTGGCGAAAACCGCGCTGGCGAAGATGCCGGGACAGCCCAGCTTTTACGACACCGTCGGCTACATTTACCTCAAGAAGGGAATGCTGGACAGCGCCATCCAATCCTTCAGCGCTCTCGCACGCAGGTATCCCACTTCCGCCAGTTTTCACTATCACCTGGGACTGGCGATGCTCCAAAAGGGCGATAAAGCCGTGGCGCGCAAAGAATTCCAAACCGCATTGGCAAATCATCCTTCGCCTCAAGAGACGTTGCGAATCCGGGAGTTACTCAATGACATCGGCTAGCTTCGCAATCCTGAATGTATTTGCAACCACTGACTGAAAGGACGAACTTATGTTTCTCATACTCACCTTGGGAGCTCTCTCCGTTCTTCTGGCGCTGATTCTGACGCCTGTGATCCGGGATCGCGTCGGAAAATTCGGCTTTCTGGATCACCCGGACGGCGTTCGTAAAAAACACGCGACGGCAGTGCCGCGCGTGGGCGGGATTGCCATTGTAATCGCGTACGCCTCGACGTTTGCCATCGCCCTCGCATTGCCTTTCAGTTACACCTATGTGTTGCACCGGGCGCTGCCGCACATCCTGCATTTGGTGCTGGCGGGTTCCGTGGTCTTCATCACCGGCCTGCTGGACGATCGCCTGTGTTTGAGCGCCTGGAAGAAGCTGCTGGGAATCGCGGGCGCAGCGGTGCTGGCTTATGCCGCTGGAATCCGCGTGGATATTCACATCCTCCACGGCCTGCCCGCCTGGCCCGGGCTGGGATTCGCACTGACCGTCATTTGGCTGATCGGCTGCACCAACGCGTTCAATCTCATCGACGGCATGGACGGTCTGGCGGCAGGCGTGGGCCTGGTGGCCACCGTGACTATGTTGATCGCGGCGTTGACACAGGGTAACTTGCCGCTGGCGCTCGCCACCATGCCGCTGGCCGGCTGCCTGCTTGGATTCCTACGCTACAACTTCAACGGAGCTTCGGTTTTTCTGGGCGACTGCGGCAGCCTGTTGATCGGCTTTTTGTTGGGATGCTATGGCGCGTTGTGGAGCGAGAAATCGGTCACCTTGGTGGCCCTGACGGTGCCGCTACTGGCCGTCTCCATTCCGCTGCTGGAAGTGGTGCTTTCCATCGCCCGGCGCTATCTGCGGAACCGGCCGATCTTCGAAGCCGATCGCGGGCACATCCACCACAAGCTGCTGGAGCGGGGCCTCAGCCCTAAAGGAGCGGTCCTTACCATCTATGGGTTCTGCGGCGTGGTGGCGCTGCTATCGTTGGTCGCCAGTTCGCTGCGCAACCAGTTCAGCGGGCTGATCGTGATTGTGTTCTGCGCGTGCGCCTGGATGGGCATTCAACAGTTGAACTACACCGAATTCGCCATGGCCGGCCGCCTGTTCCTGCAAGGCGGATTCCGGCGCATCATCGATTTCGAGACCCGGCTGGTGGAGTTCGAAAAGACGCTAGCGCGCGCCACCGGGATTGAAGAATGCTGGATACGGATCCGCTCAGGAAGCCGCGAGTTTGGATTCCAGGGCGTACGCATGAACTTCGAAGGCCTGGTGTTCGAAGACTTCGAACGTGGCGAATCGAGTCACACTTGGGAGCTGCGAATCCCGCTCGCCGATTCCCAGAACGTGAACTTTTTTCACGACGTCAGGGTGGAGACCAACACCATGGTGCTGAGCGCCTTCGCTACCGCCGTGGAACACGGAATGAGAACTTGCATGGAGCGGCGTCTGCTCGAAACGTCCACGGGCCGTCCGGCGGAAGTCGTGAAGATGCCGCCCATCGTAAAACGCTACTACGCGGCCAGCGCAGCCGCCGCGGCAGGTGGTGCGTCTTAATCATCCCCCGGGTCCTGGGCCGTTCCCGTATACTGATACGGATGCGGAAAGCAGCGGGATACTCTTGGTTGGTTGTCGCCGGGCCCTTGCTCGCTCTAATTTTGCTGGCCCAGGCCCAGGTCTTGTCGGCAGATGACAGCGCGCGCCTGCTGCGCGTGGATCACTACGTCCGGGTGCACTCGACGGTACCATCCATTGCCCGCCAGACATCGCAGATCTATGTGCGCGAAGTAGTGCAGGCCGGAATCGCGTTGCGAGGCCCGGCGTCAGATCGCGTGGCGCTTTTTGTTCACGGCGCGGGCACGCCGGCCGAGGTCGCCTTCGACGCCCCTTACCAGGACTACAGTTGGATGGCGTACCTGGCCCACGCCGGCTTCGATGCGTTTTCCATGGACATGACGGGGTATGGCCGCTCCACCCGGCCCACGCCCATGAACGATCCGTGCAATCTGTCTCGCGAGCAGCAGGCCGGATTCATCCCCGCGCTCATCCCGGCGCCCTGCTCGCCCAACTATCCGCATCCGTTGACGACTATAGCATCCGATTGGAACGACCTGGGCGCCGTGATCGATTACCTGCGTTCCTTGCGCCATGTCGAGAAGGTGAGCCTAGTGGCGTGGTCGCTGGGCGGTCCGCGCGCAGGAGGCTACACGGCGCGGCATCCAGAACAAATCAGCCGATTAGTGCTGCTGGCCCCCGCGTACAATCGGGCCAGCGTGGCTGGTCCGCCTGCCCAGTTACCGGCCGACGGAACCACCATGACCACTCAGTCCCACGACGAGTTTGCCGCGAACTGGGCTCGCCAAACCGGTTGCGCCGATCAAGTGGATCCCGCTACGAGCGATGCGGTTTGGGCGCAGATGATCGCTTCCGATCCGGTGGGAGCGACGTGGGGCACCGGCGTGCGGCGCGCTCCTCAAGTCACCTCCTGGGGATGGAATCCGGCGGTGGTTGCCAAGTCCCTGACGCCGACTCTTATGGTGACGGGCGAATACGATAAGCAAGTCCCTTCCAGCCGGGTGCGTGACTTGTACGCCGACCTGGGCGCAGAGCACAAGGTCTTCATCGATCTCGCTTGCTCCTCCCATAACGCGATGTGGGAGAAAAATCATCTGCTTCTTTTTAGCGCGTCAGCCGAATGGCTCACAAAGGGAACCGTCAGCGGCCTGCAGCAAGGCATGCTGAGACTCGGATATTAGGCTCTCCCCGGCTGCTGGTGGCGAGAGCCGGTCGCTGCTCTGTTCGACCCTGCGCCGACTATTTACAATCGGTGCGATGGCCGGGAACGTGCCTTGTGAAAAATGGTTGCTAGAAAACCTGCAGTAGCCAATGCAATCTCTTAAGGTTTTGGGCAAAGGTTGCCGTGAAATGGAAACACCTTGTGCGGTATTTCGGGACGAACAGGCCGAGCGATAAAGCACCTTCCGTTCGTTGGTGATATGTTCTTCGACAACTGATCGAAAAGCACCGGAGTCCGAGTTATATCGAGAGGTCTTGAAGGTTATATGGAGAGCCTTGAAGGTTATATGGAAAGGTCTTGAAGCATCTTTACAGCGATCATCGCCAAGAAGCCGTCCCCTGTGAAGCAACCCTACATCTCGATCCACACCATGAGCGGCGGTAGCCCCTTCCGGCGGAAATTCATTACCTGTTATTTTGACTCAGTACCTAGCATGCGATTCTGGATCACCAAAAACAGCGAGTTACCGGTTCGCGAACAGCTGGTGCGCCAGGTTTTGCTGGGCATTTTGAGCGAGGATCTGCCGTCCGGCCACAAACTGCCGAGCGTCCGCGCGGTGGCTCGGCGTCATCAGATTCACTCCAACACCGTCAGCGCCGCTTATCACGATCTGCTGGAACAGGGGTGGCTCGAATTGCGCCGGGGCAGTGGGCTATATGTCCGGCCGCTGCAGCCTGGCGGGGATGGCCTGCTGGATCATTTGCTGGCCGCGTTGTTGCAATCCGCCCGCCGCCAGAACTACGAGCCGGAAGAAGTGCTGCAGCGCTTGGAACAGATGATTCATCCGGTTCCCTACCAGCGCATCCTGATCGCGGAAGCGCAACCGGCTATGTTTGAAATTCTGCGGGCAGAGCTGTCCGAATCCATCGGCGTGCCCGTGGAGGCAGCCGGCCCGAACCTTGCGGAACTCCCATCCGGCCGCCCGCTCGTAGTTGCGCTCCCCACGCGCGCCACGAAAATTCGAAGGCAACTGCCGCGCGGAGTTCCGTGCATTGCCTTGCGCTTGCGCTCCTTGCGAGCTTCGCTTGAAGGACAGACGAAGCCGCCGCCCGAGAACGTGATCACCATCGCTTCGCGCTCGGCCGAAATCCGGTTGTGGTCGAGAGCGATGCTGATTTCTGTCGGCCTGGATCCCGATTCTTTGTCCGAGATCGATGCATCGAGCGACGGTTGGCGAGAGCGTTTGGCCAGTAATGCGCTGGTGGTGGCGGACGTTATCACCGCACGCGAGTTGCCGCGTGGTGGCCTGGCGCGAGTTTTTCGCGTCGTGGCAGATTCCTCGATTGCGGCTGAAGCAGTTTTGTGGGCTTTAACCGCAGGCTGCTGAAAACGTCTTCG
>CAVRZH010000097.1:0-31514 GCA_963725455.1 Bryobacterales bacterium | reverse complement strand
TGTCGGCGCCAAATGAGAATGTCCGGTTTGTGCCAAATAGAAATGTCCTCTTGACGAGATCAGGCTGGGAGGGTGCCAGAACAAGGAGTTCTCACCATGACCCAGCGGGATCGAGACCGGCTGGTAGTTCTCAGAAATCTAAAGGCCAAGCGCATCCGCCAAACCGAAGCAGCCGAGCAGTTGGGGATCACGACGCGCCAGGTGCGCCGGCTGTTGCAGCGCTACCAGCGAGGCGGCGACCGTGCCACGGTGCATGGTCTGCGCGGTCGTGCTTCCAACCGCAAGCTCAGTGCGGAGAGGCGGGCCGAAGCGGTTCGGATACTTTCCCAGGAGGTCTATCGCGGATTCGGGCCGACCTTGGCCGCCGAGTATTTGGCCAAGCACCATCAGTTCAAGATGGGCCGCGAGAGCCTGCGGCAGATTATGATCGCAGCAGGGTTATGGCGAGCACGACGGCAGAGAGTGGAGCAGGTGCACGACTGGCGTCCGCGACGAAGTTCCCGCGGCGAGTTGGTGCAATGGGACACTTCCGATCACGATTGGCTGGAAGGGCGCGGCGAGCGGCTGTATCTGATCCACATGATCGACGATGCCACCAGCGAACTGCTGGCGCGTTTCGTGCGCAGCGACTCGACCGAGGAGAACATGCGATTGCTCGAGCGCTACCTGCAAAGTCACGGGCGGCCGCTGGGCTTTTATACCGACAAAGCGAGTCTGTTCCAGACCACCGTCAAACGACGACGGGATACCCCGGGCAAGGAAATCGATCCGGTGGAGATGGCGCCTACCCAGATCGGCCGCGCATTGCGCGAGTTGGCGATCGGCTGGACCCCAGCACATTCGCCGCAGGCCAAAGGACGGGTGGAGCGCAGCTTTCGCACGGCGCAGGATCGTTTGGTGAAGGGACTGCGTGTAGCCGGCGCCCGCACTTTGGAAGATGCCAATCGATATCTGGAGCACGAGTTTCTGCCCTGGTGGAATCAGCATCTGACCGTGCTGCCCGCCAGTCCCACCGATGCGCATCGGCCGCTCGGCGAGCAGCACAATCTGGCGGCGATTCTCAGTGTGGTGGAGACGCGTATGGTCGCCAACGACTACACCCTCCAGTTCCGGGGAAGGCACTATCAAATAGCACGGCACGATGTGTGCACCGGCTTGCGGGGCGGCACCGTGCATGTCGAAACCAGGCTCGACGAAACGCTAGCGGTGCGCTTTGGGACGCGCTATCTGTCGGTCAGCCAGTGCCAGCAGCCCCAGAAGCCGGCGCCCGTCAAACCGCCCACTCCGCCACGCCCGGCTCGTCGAACCCAGCCCACCGAAGCGGTCCGTCGCGCTCACAGCGCTTTTTTACGGGCCAAGTCCATGCCGACTTGGCAGGCCACACAGATCGATCGCAGCCGAACGTCGGATCGGCTAGATTAAATCTCAAACAGGAAGGCCGGGCGAAACCAGCCCGGCAGCTTCGCGCTCGATCTATTCAAGGCCTCCGCTCCGGAGACTCCACCCAAGTAATGAGCGATTCAAAATCAAAAGCAAAACCCTCGGAGGGTACCCCGCAGGGCCCCGTTGACCGAGGGTTTGCCGCCGATTACTTCGGAGCCAGCCCCGTCGCATCGGCCTTGAATCTTCCCCGGGAGCGCGACTCCCCGGAGAATCGAAATCAGACTATCATGCACTCTCCGCCTGCCTTTCGAAAACCGGACATTTCTACTTGGCAGAAAAGCGGACATTTCTACTTGGCGGCGACATGCGTCTCGGGCATGCGTCTCGGGCATGCGTCTCGGGCATGTGTCGGCGCATGTGTCTCAGGCCGTCCGCTTTCCATTCTCCAATGGTCCGGGGGTGCTTCGGAGAAGTTCCACTCCCTAGACACAAGGTCGCCTTGATTTCTTGAGCGCTCGATGATGTAATTTCTTACCAGCAGGAGCTCTTACCAGCAGGAGCTCTTACCAGCAGGACCGGGACGATTAGGCCAAAAGAGCCAACCGTGTCGATGGGGGACAAAGCCTCTCCCCTAGATCCATTCCAACCGTGGTCAAGGCAGCTTATGTAAGGCTGTTGGGTAGTGGCTCATTTTCAAATTCTTGCCTCTTGACAGCCCGCGCCGGGGGTGTGCTTTGACCTCCGCGCTTCCATTTGTAGCGCTCAAGCATAAGCGCTATTCTTTCGAGAGGCCACCGCATACGTTGTGGCCTCGTGAGGAGGATGCTGTGACGGTTTGTATAGCAGCAAAAGCGTGGACTCCAGATGGTCTTGTGCTCGTATCATGCACCGACATGATGGGGTCTACGGGCGCGTCGAGTGCTGAAACGACCACGGAGATACATCAGCACGCTGGGGACTTTTGCGGGATGATTGCCGGTACGATTGGTAATGCTCGGGAACTTGTCGGCGATTGCCTAAGGGAGATCGACAGATCACCGGAGATAGAAAACTCCGCTGATGCGCCAACTCGCATCCGAAATGGAATCGGACAATACAAGAGACGGTTCGCCGAAACTCATTGCCAGAGCCATTTAGGGATCTCCTACGCCGAATTTCGCAAGAGCGGGCGTACGGCCTTTCCAGAAGACCTGTATCGGGAGGTCGCATGGGAGATAAAGAACCACTATTCGCAGACGGAGCTAATCATAGCGGGCTTTGTTCACGCTTCTCCGATAATTATCAAGGTCGCCGACGGCTTGGGAGTGTGACGATTTTGCGGTTATCGGGAGCGGGACTGTGATCGGCGAGGCGTCTCTATTCAATAGAGAACAGAGCTTCAGTACGCATGGAATTGAGTCCTCAATCTACCACCTCTATGAAGCTAAAAGACTGACTGAAAAGGCTCCGGCGGTAGGAAAAAAGACGCAACTCTACGTGATCGAACCCGATAGGTTGATACGCCGTATGCGGTCACTGACGGCGCTTGAGAAGTATTTTGAGGCATTTTCTCCGCGCCCGACTTCCATTGAACCCAACAGCGTATTAAGCGATTTGATTCTAATCGAGCGTAAATCTTTCCCTAACCAAGTAGCGCTACAAGATCCTGAAGCGACCATACTCGATCTGAAATCCCCGCCGCCATCGCCGGAGTCACCCGAAGGGTCTGGTGAAATCTGACAAAGTTGTAAGGCACGTAGTGAATCGCGAGCGAGGCCGCATGGTTCTCAATCTTTTTGCTAAAGGCGTTTGTGAGTCGCGTGAAGCGGCGAATCGACATACGCATGGCGAGGTTCTGGCGCTCCACATAAGACGTGCTGATATGCTTCGAGTCGGGGTATCCGGTCTTGGGATGCTTCTCGCAGCCGACGCAAGCTGTTGCCGGCTATGTGAAGGTGCGAGTCATGTGAAGGTGTACCATATCGGCCTGCGCGGAGTGGGCATGAGATGATGCTGGAGAAGATTCATGATTAAACCGGTTGTAGAAACTCCCGTGGCCAGCGTCCCGCTGACGTCCAGCCAGAAGCGAGCGTTCTGGGCTGCCTGGGGGGGATGGACCATGGATGGGATGGATTCCTTCATCTTTTCCCTGGTCCTGGTGCCCGCCTTGCGCGATGTGCTGCCGAGCTCCGGCATTGCGGCTACGACGGCCAACGTTGGCTACTACAGCGGTCTGCTCTTTGCCCTTTTCATGGTTGGCTGGGGCGTGGCGCTGGTTTGGGGCCCCATCGCCGACCGCTTCGGCCGCGCGCGTACGTTAATGTTTTCGATCCTGTGGTTTTCTTTCTTCACGCTGCTGGCGGCCTTGTGCCACAACGTGTGGTCGCTCGCGATTGTCAGATTCATGGCTGGCGTCGGCATCGGCGGAGAATGGTCCATCGGCGCGTCGCTGGTGTCGGAGGAATGGCCCGAGACACGGCGCACCTGGGGTGTGTGCCTGATGCACACCGGCTACTACATCGGCTTTGTGATCGCCGCCATCGCCAACTATTTCATCGGCAGTCAATACGGTTGGAGATGGATGTTCGTCGTGGGCGGCGTACCGGCGATATTGGTAGCCTTCTTCTACAATCGCCTGCATGAGCCGGCACGCTGGAAAAACCGGCGCGAGGAAGCCGGCATCGTCGCAATGCATCACGCATTCCTCAAGCTCTTCACCTCGCAATATCGGGGGCGTACCATTCTGAACTCTCTTTACCTGGTGGCATCGATCGTTGGTTTGTGGGCCGGCTCGGTCTATGTGCCGTCGGCCATCACCTACTTATCGGAGAGAGCTGGGCAATCGACGCTCACGGGAGCTCGCCTGGCATCGTATTCGACCGGCATCCTGGGAATCGGAACCGTGATTGGAGCGCTATTCACTCCCATCCTCGCCAAACGGTTGGACCGGCGCCTTGTCCTGGGTATCTTCTTTACGTTGATGCTGATTTTCCTGTGGCTGGCTTTCGGCTATGTGTTCTACCTGCCGACTCATGCCATCACCTGGTTCCTCATATGCACGTTCTTCCTTGGAATCGGCGGCGCCAATTTCGTGGTCTATTCGTTCTGGCTTCCGGAGCAATACGCCACCGATTGCCGGGTAAGCGCGTTCGCTTTCACCACCAATGTCGGCCGCTTCGCCGGGGCCGGGCTTACGTTTCTAGTGGGTGCTATGATCCGGCACTACGGGACCCTCGGCACTCCAGTCGCGCTGACGTCGATCGCCTTCGTGGTTGGACTCCTGCTGCTGCCTTTCGGCGCCGAGACTCGAGGAAAGTCGCTGCCAGCATGAGAGCCATGGTCCTGCGAGCGCCCAGCGATCTCGCGCTCGACAACGTCGAGGTGCCCCAAGTGCCCGTCGGTCATGTTCTGGTGCGCATCACGCACAGTGGACTGTGTGGAACAGACTTGAAGATTTACAAAGGCGCCATCCCCGCCCGGTATCCGCTCATCATGGGGCATGAGATGGTGGGTGAAGTCGTGGGCGGCGGCGACCGCGTGATCGTCGATCCAGTTCTCTATTGCGGAACCTGCTTCCACTGCCGGATTGGGCAAACCAATCTATGTCCCAGAGGCGGCCTGATCGGACGTGAGACTAACGGCGGATTCGCCGAATACGCGGCCGTTCCCAGAGCGCAGGTTTTTCCACTGCCGGATTCTCTGGACGTCCGCATCGCACCATTGATCCAGGTGGCCACCACTTGCCTGCACGCGCAACGCCTCGGGTCGGTGTCGCTAGGTGAGTCTGTAGCTGTGATTGGCCTGGGAGTCTCAGGCCAGTTGCACGTACAGCTTGCCAAGGCGCGCGGGGCGGGCAAAGTCATCGGCATCAGCCGCAGCCGATTCAAGAACGATCTCGCGGGGCGAATGGGGGCGGACGTGGTGATCGAATCCGGTCCAGAAGCGCTAGCCCAAGTTTTAGACCAGACGGAGGGTCGTGGCGCCGACGTGGTGATTGAATGTACCGGCGTGATGGCGTCGATGGCTGAAGCCGTCCGTATGGCGCGCTTTGGCGGTCGCATCCTGCTGTTCGGCATCACCAGCGCAACCAGCGGAAGCCTCCCATTCTACGATCTCTATTTCAAGGAACTGACGCTGATTAACAATCGCGCCGCCACGGCTCAGGATTTTCCCGTCATGATCGACCTGGTGAATCGGGGCGCTGTTCGATTGGAACCGCTGGTGACGCATCGCATGGCGTTGGACGAACTTGGCGCCGCGCTCGATATGGTGGCGGATGGCGCCGAGCGGCGTCTAAAGATTATTCTGGATCATACGTGACCGCAAAAGTCGCACTGTTTCTCGCGATGCCGGCACTCCTGTTCAGCCAATGGCTGAAATATCCAACCGCGGGTGTGCCAAAAACGCCGAACGGTTTGCCGAATTTGGACGCGCCCACGCCCCGCCTCGCCGACGGCAAGCCGGATTTTTCCGGAATATGGGAGATCGAGAACACCGGCGGATGCCCGCCCAATGGATGCGCCGATTTGCCGCTTTCCAAAGAGTTCACCAACATCGGGGGGCGCATCCCAGGCGGCCTGCCCTATCAACCGTGGGCGGCGGAACTAGTGAAGAAGCGCATGGCGGCGAACGGAAAGGATGACCCGGCGTCGGACTGCCAGCCGTTGAGCGCGCTCCGCTTGTTCACATTTCCGCAATACCGGAAGATTGTCCAGGCCCCGGGGCTGGTAGTGCTTCTATCCGAGCGCGACGTTACCTTCCGCCAGATCTTCACGGATGGTCGTGCTTTGCCGAAGGACCCGCAACCCTCTTTCAGGGGCTACTCATCCGGCCATTGGGATGGAGACACGTTAGTGGTGCAGACCATCGGTTTCCGCGATGGCATGTGGCTGGACCGCAGTGGCAGTCCCTTGACCGATGCCGCCAGGATGACCGAGCGCTTCCGGCGCGTGAACTACGGGAACCTGGAAATCGAAGTCACAGTGGACGATCCCAAGGCCTACACCGCTCCATGGACCGTGGCGCTCCATCAACTCATCGTTTTAAATACAGAGCTGCTGGAATATTTCTGCCAGGAGAACGAGAAGGACCAGCCGCATCTGGTGGGCAAATAGCTCCAGATGGCGTGCCTCCAAACGGACTACGAGGTCGCCTGAGGGGTTTTAAGCGCTTCAGGATTCACAGGGTTTCGCGGCGCCTGTCCGCTGAGAACTCGCACCACGTCCTCGGCGGCTCGGCTTTGTAAATCGACGAGAGACTCCTCGGAATAGAAACTGGTATGGGGCGTTATGATCACGTTGTCACGTCCAAACAACGGTGACCCGGATGGAGGCTCTTGCTCCATCACATCTAAAGCCGCCCCCGCCAGATGTCCTTGGTCTAATGCGGCCGCCAGAGCAGCTTCATCCACGATGGACCCTCGCGCGGTGTTGATCACATATGCCGTCGGCTTCATGCGGCGGAAGACATCCGCATTAAACAAGTGCCGCGTAGCGGGCAGAAGCGGCGCGTGTATCGAAATATAATCGGAGATCTTCAGTAATTGGTCGAACTCTACCTGCTCCACACCTGCGCGCTCCATCACTTGCTGCGAGACGAAGGGGTCGTGCGTCACAATGCGAATGCCGAACGCCTGAGCCTTGGGAGCCACCAACTGTGGGATCTGTCCAAAAGCCACCAGCCCCAGAACGGTTCCTCGCAGACGATGAATGGGGACCACGGCGCGCATCTCCCAGCGGCCGCTCTGTGTCCGCGCATTGGAAGACGGGATTTTGCGCACCAACGCCAGCAACAAGGCCATGGTGTGATCGGAAACTTCGTCCAGGCAATAGTCCGGAACCCTGGTGACGACGATGCCGGCCTTCGTCGCCGCCGGAATATCGACGTTGTCCACGCCGATGCCGAATCGCCCGATCACCCGGCAGCGCGTCATCTGCGCGACCATGTCGGCCGTCACTTTCGCGTACGTGGTGAGCACCGCGTCAGCGTCGCGCGCCACGTCCCAAATGGCCTCAGGCTTGGGCTCCGTCGCCAGTCGCAGCTCAGCACCGATCTTCGCCAAAATCTCGCGTGCCGGCTCAAGATTGGGAAACACGGAATCGGTGACGGCGACAATTTTATTGGGCATCAGCCTAATTCATCCACCTCACGACGCCCGCGACCCCATCCACGGCGACCGTGGAGCCATCGGGAATGCGCAAGGTTGCGTCGAGAACTCCCAACACCATCGGAATTCCACGCTCGCGCGCGAGCGAAGCCAGGTGCGACGTGCTGCCGCCGCGTTCGGCCACTACGCCCGCGACACGAGTTAGGATGTGGCTCAGGGCAGGTCCCGCAACCCTGGTGACCAAAATGTCTCCGGGCGCCACCCGCGACAGTTCGCACTCACATTGGATCACGCACGCGCGGCCTTCGCCCCAGCCCACTCCCGCTGCATGCCCGTTCAACCTCGGACGATTCAGCCAGATTGCATCGGGCGTGGTGGCGGCTTGCGTGTGCAACGGCCGCGCTTGCAGCAGCTGAAATCCGGACTCATCCATGGCCCACTCGATCTCCACTGGCAGGCCCATCAGGTCTTCGACGCGGCGCAGCAATGCGCCCAGCTCAACCGCCTGGGCTTCGGTGAGACACGGCTCGGAGACCAGCGCGACCGGAACCGCCTGAGTGTGCATACAGCCCACTTGATGATCCTTGCGTCCGGGAGTGACGCTTACAAGCGCGCCGTCGCGTGACAACTCATAGCGATCCGGCGTCACCTCGCCCTGCGCGATCGCCGACCCCAGGCCCCAAGTAGCGCTCAGGATCATCGTGCCATCTTCTCCGGACGCCTGGCTCAATCCCCCGCCCGAGGCCCGCGCCGAAACCAGCGGTTGAACCAGGATGCCCATGGCCGTGTCGGAAGGATCGATGTCGTGCGTTGCCATGTAGCGCAAGGCCCGCGTCGCCCAGAGTGCGCCCCAACACGAGCGGATAGCGGTGATGAAGTCAGCCTCGCTGTCGATGCCCAGGAAACTTTCGAACTGACCGGCGAAACTGGAACCAAACCGATCTTCCACCAAGGCGGAGGACCGCACCACAATCGGCGCGCCAGTTTCGGACTTCAGTTCCTGCCAGGCTGCTAGCAGCGGGTCCAGCACTGCCGGCGTGACCGGCTGATCCAGCAATCCCAGCTTCATCATTAGAGCGTGCCGGCGAGCTTGCCGACCCTCCCGCGCCGAGAAAACACCGCGCGCGTCGGCCTCCAGCCCCAACTCCCGGATCTGCGTCCGATAAGCTTGCGCGTCGACACAGAAGCCATCGGGAATCGGCAGCCCGGCATGCCCTAGACGCGCGAGATTCGCCGCCTTGGGACCGAAGCGGCTGGCGTCCGTGGCCTCTTGCGCCGTGATCGGAAACACGAAACGCTGCATCCTTCGCTTTCCTTGCTTGGCTTCGCGCCTACGTCCCGGGCCGCTTGCCGTAATCGGAGTAGCCCGGCATGGGGTCCACCACCGTGATTTGCTCCACCGGGAAATTTGAAACAATTTCGACGCTGTCTTTGTGGACGATCAGCATTTCCTCAATGCGCACGCCCCATTGATAAGGTTTCCCATGTTGCGTCTCCAGCGCAAAGACCATGCCTTCCTTGATGTCGATGGGGTGATCGAGCGACCAGATGCGCGAGATCACCGGTTGGTCGTATTGCGCCAAGCCCAGGCCGTGCCCCCACAAATTCGCCGCCGCCTGATCTTCTTCTTCGTAGCCCCAAGCTTCCTTAGCCGACGGCCACTTGGATGCGATGTCGCGGGTAGTGGCGCCTACCTTCACGGCTTTGATCGAGTCATACAGCCACTTCAGCGCGATCGCGTAATAGTCCTTCTGTTCCTGATTCGGCTCGCGGCCCACCATGTACGTCCGGTAGTAGCAGGATTTGTAGCCGTTCCAGGTGAGCGCGGCCAGATCCATGAACACCATATCGCCCGGCTTGATAATGCGATCCGAAAAATTGCGCCAGTTAGGCCAAGTGTTGAGACCCGAGGACACGATCACGTCCTCTACATCCTCCATGCCGGGGATGTTGTAGAGAAATTCCATGATGTGCGCCGTGAGCTGGTTTTCGGTCAGCCCGGGTTTGAGGAATTTCATGAATTCCCAGTGCGCCGCATCGCCGATAGCTCCGACGATTCGCATGCACTCATGCTCGTCCTGATTCTTCACGGCGCGCGCTTCCATCATGGGCGTCATGCCGTCCGCCCAATCGATTTTCGAATCTTGGAAGATCTTGATCATGTTGATGTCGATAAAATCGACACCTAATTTCATGCCGTCCACTCCGCGCTTCTTCATCTCCTGCTGGATGGCTTTGGTGAACTTTCCCACCTGCTGCGTGGAAGCCGCCCCCGCCGCGCCTTTGATCCAGGCGTAGGAGTAGCGGATGTTGTCCTTCGGTATCCATGGCGAATGCTTCTCGATATGCATCCCGATGTCGCCCTGCTCGAACAGCACCGGCGCATCGTCGCCACACAGTAGTGCATACCGCAAGCCTGGCTTCAACCGATTCCAACCGGGGGTCAACGTGCTGGTGACGTAGCGGACGTTTTCGTCGTACATGAGCAGCATCGCGCCCAGGCCGTGCGCCTTCATCCGCTCCCGGGCTCGCTCCAGGCGATACTTACGCAGCCGGTCCCAATTAATGCGCTCCTGCCAATCCAACCCAACTGCCCCGACGTTTGCCAAAATTGACCCTCCAGATAGAGTATGAGATCTTATCCATGGGCGCGGCGCCCTGTCAACAACTCGAAAGGGCTAATTTTGAGCTTGCTTCAGTTCAATCCGGATTAATCGGAAAGGTTTGTCGCTCAAATTTTCATCCCGATGAGCCGCATCCGGCGTCACCCACCGCACCGTGCCGGCTTTGTAGTGGCTCTCGCGCGTGGTGCCATCAGCATGATATTGACGCATGTCCTGATCCGTCAAGTAGACCACCACCGCTCCAGTGGCCGGGTGCTTGTGCATTTTCAGCTTCTCGTGCGGACCGACGGTTAAGGCGATGGCGCGGATCCATTCGTTTTCAGCCAGCACGTGATAGTGCGCCGCATCAATTGTCACCGCGTCATTGCTTTCGACGGGAAACGGCTTGGAACTCGACACCGGCTTGGGTTCAATTTGCAGAGCCGCGAACCGCGCATCGTTCAGATTCTCCGATCTATGAATGGTAGGCGCCGACCACATTACATCACCGGCATGGTTTTGAAATGTTTTGACGGTCCCGTCCAAATATGTGAGCCGGTTGTCGCGGTCCGTCAGAAAGACGATTGCCGCACCCGGACTAGGATGCCGGTGCATGGGCATGGTCTCGTGCGGGCCCAAATGCTCCTCAAAAACGCGGACCCATTGGTTCTCAAACTGCAATTTGGTGTGCTGCGGATCGGCCACGAGTGGATCGGGAGCTTGCGCATAAGCGGCCCCCAGCGCAAGAAAACCAAAGCCCAAGGCGAGGAACGCTTTGCTATGTCGACGTGGCATGAGAAGATTCTAGTCCATGGGAACGAATGACGGAAGCGTGCAATTCATTCGAGCCGGCGTGATCGGCCTGGGCATCATGGGCGGCGCGTTCGCCAGACATCTCGCTGGAGCCGCGGGTGTTCACACCTCGGGCTATGATTTGCTCTCCCCGAATGTGGACGCATTGAGCGCGGCAGGCGGGTATGGCTGTGCGTCGGCGCGCGCGGTGGCGTCGCGGTCGGAAATCATAGTCACGTCGCTGCCAAACTCCGCGGCGCTCGAAAGCGCGCTGTTCGGAGAAGATGGAGTGATTGCGGCCGGCCGGTCCGGTCTTCTGGTTGTGGAGACCAGCACACTGGCCCTCGAAGACAAAGAGCGGGCTCGAGGGCGTCTGGCGAGTTCCGGCATCGGGATGTTAGATGCGCCCATCAGCGGCACCGGCCCGCAGGCGAGTGCGAAAGATATTTCGATTTTCGCCAGCGGCGACCACGCCGATTTTGAGCGCGCCCGCAACACGCTCTCCTCGTTCGCGCGCACGGTTCGATATGTTGGTCCTTTCGGCGCGGGATCCAAAATGAAATACATCGCGAACCTGCTGGTGGCCATCCACATCGTCGGCGCAGCAGAAGCAATTGTTCTGGGCGAGAAAGCTGGCTTGGATCCTTCCACACTGGTCGAGGTGCTGGCCGATAGCGCGGCCACCTCGCGCATGCTGGAAGTGCGGGGGCCCAGCATGGCCGCGGGCGCTTACGCAACCCCTATGATGAAGGTCGACGTGTTTCAAAAGGACCTGGACATCATCGCGAATTTCGCCAAACAGGCCAAGTGTCCGGTGCCTTTGTTCAGCTCGGCCGTTCCTTTCTTCACCGCCGTCGCCGCGCAGGGGATGGGTTTGCAGGATACCGCGGCCGTGGTTTCGGTCCTGCGTTTTCTCGCCGGAATCGAGGCAAAATGCGTGGAGGCGAAATGCCTGGAGACAAAATGAGAGTCGCCACCATCAGCGCGTGTCTGCTCGGCGTGACGCTGGCCAGCCTGCAGGCTCAGACACAACAGCAGCCCGCGATGGCCGAGCAGGCCTTCAAGAACGTGCGCGTGCTAAAGGGCATTCCGGTGGATCAGTTCATGGCCACCATGGGATTCTTTTCTGCTTCTCTGGGCGACACCTGCACGGATTGCCACAGCGCCGAGAGCGGCGGCAGCTGGGCCAAATACGCCGACGACAACCCGCGCAAGAATACTGCGCGAGCCATGATCGGCATGATGAACGCCATCAACAAAACCTACTTCGCCGGTAAGCGCGAGATTACTTGCTACTCGTGTCATCGTGGGGTGGAACGTCCCGATGTCACTCCCAGCCTGGCCGATCTCTATGGACCGCCGCCATCCAAAGAGCCGGATGAACTGCGCGAGCCGGTGAGCAGCAAGGCACCCTCCGCGGATCAGATTCTCGATCGCTACATCCAGGCCAGCGGCGGCATGGAGCGCCTGGCCAAGCTCACCAGTTTCGCGGCTAAGGGAACTTATCAGGGCTACCAGGACGAAAAGTATCCAGTAGACGTCTTCGTCAAGTCTCCGAATCAGCTCAGCACCATCGTCCATACGGCCTCTGGAGACAGCGCCACCACGTATAACGGCAGCGAGGCCTGGATTGCGGGTCCCGCAACGGAAAGGCCGGTCGCTTTGCTCGAATTCACCGACGGCGACCTTACGGGCGCCAAGCTGGATGCGGCTGTGTGGTTCCCGGCTCAAATCAAAGCCGCGCTCACGCAATGGCGAAGTGCCTCCGCCGCCACCATCGAGGGCCGCGATATGCAGATGATTCAGGGTACCGGCGACGGGCGATATCCCGTAAATTTGTACTTCGATAAAAAGTCAGGGCTCCTGGCGCGAATGGTCCGTTACGCCGACTCACCCGTGGGTCTGAGCCCTACCCAGATCGACTACGCCGATTATCGCGAAGTCGCCGGCGTCCAGATACCTTATCGTGTGACCGTCACCTGGCTCGACGGAAAGTCAACGACGGAGTTCAGCGAAATCCGCTCGAACATTCCGTTAGAATCGTCGAAGTTCGCTAAACCAAGCCATAACTGAGCTGGCACCGTAGCTTTATGCGCGCGCGCTGAGCGCTGCTTTGACGCGTTCCGGAGTGAATGGAATCTGGCGCAAGCGAGCACCCGTGGCGTCGAACACGGCATTGCCGATAGCGGCGGCAATCACCGTAATGGCGGTTTCGCCCGCGCCGGTTGCTTCTTCATTCGGCCGGTCCAACAGCACGCATTCTACTTGCGGGATACGGAAGCCAAGCGGCAAAGTGTGATAGGTTCGCCAGTCAATGGAAGTGATCTTCTGGTCGTCCCAGGTCACCTCTTCCAGCAGAGCTCTGCTCATGCCCTGCAGCGCTCCTCCCTCGGCCTGATTCTTCAGGCCGTCCGGATTTGAGATCGGGCCGGCGTCGATGGCCACCACCACTCGCGTTACCGCGATCTTCCCGGTGTCCTGATCCACTTGGACCTCGGTGACGATCGCCGTATAGCCGTTCGCTCCCTCATAGGCGACACACGCTACACCACGGCCAGTGGCCACGCCAGTCTGCGGCGGCGCCGATCGCGGGAACGGACGCGCATCCCAATTCGCCGCCTTCGCCGCGGCCTTGAGCACATCCATTACCCGCGCGTTGCTTAGATGGCGCAGCCGGTACTCCACCGGGTCTGCCTTGGCGTGGGACGCCAGTTCGTCCATAAAACACTCGTGCGCGAACGTGTTCTGGAAGCGCGCCGGCGATCGAAGTGGGCCGGTGAAGAAGGGCCCTGGCATGTTATGTACCAAGGCGCGCACGCTGCGCACCGTACCGGCGCCTTTCGGAACACCGTCGAACACAGCCGCGGCGTAAGAAGGAATTCCATTGCTGTTGTTGTTGAAGCGCTGGGGCTCCGGCGCGGACCGGGGCGTGAACGCTTCCGGCTGAAAGCCAATCAACGAACCGGTGATGACATTGCCGGGAGTTCCGGGTCCGGGCCGATTGCCGAGCGTTGGAGACCAGGCTTCATGATCCCAGGCGACGATGTTGCCTTGGGTGTCCAGTCCGGCCCGCTCGTCCATCAGAAACGGATTGCCGTAATTTTCCGAAGTCATTTCGTCCTTGCGCGTGAGTTGCACGCGCACCGGTTTACCCACGCCTTGCGAGAGCAGAGCCGCATCGTAGGTCACTGTATCTGCCGCGTTCAGCCCATAGCAGCCGGAACCCCGGCGAAAGATTACCCGCACATTCTCCTGTTTCAAACCGAGGATCATGGCTAGCGTGCTGCGCTGGTACCAAACGCCTTGGGTGGGTGACCAGATGGTGGCCTTATCACTCTCGACGTCCGCAACCGCGCAGGAGCTACCCATGGATCCGTGCGCCTGATAAGGATGCAGGTAGGTGGCCTTCACTGTGACGGCAGCCTGGCCCAGCTTCTCTTGCACGTCTTTCGAGTCCGCCAGCAAGATGTCGCGGGTGGGCTGCTGGTTCCGCAGTTGCTGATAAAAATCCGTGTGATTCGCCAAGCCTTGGCCCGGGCTCCAGGTGACTCTCAGTTTGTCGGCGGCCTGTAGCGCCTGCCACGGTTTTTCCGCCACCACGCCGACGAAGTTCTTCTTGACGACTACCTTCACCAGGCCGGGCATGCCTTGTACCGAACTTTCGTCGACATTCATTACCGTGGCTCCCGGGGCCGGTGGCCGGACCACTCGGCCGTGCAGCATGCCAGGGACACGCACATTGTGGACGAATTCGAATTGTCCGGTGACGATTTCAGGAATATCGGGACGCTGCGCCGGCGTGCCCAGCACAGTCCATTCGCCGGGCGATTTGCGCTTGGCTTTTGGATCCAGCACCAATCTGAACTTCTTGTCGCCGATCAATTGGCCGTAGGTCACTTTCTTGGTGGGATCGTTCTTGGCGCTGATTGCTCCATCCGCGGCCCTCAGCGCATCTACTGGGACTGCCAACCGCTGGGACGCCATTCTCATCAGAGCTTCGCGAGCTGTCGCGGCCGCCTGAGCCAGGTTGGAGTGGTTGAAATTAGCCGGATGCGATTGACTGCCCGACGTGTAAGCCTGATCCGGTGTCAGCGCGGTGTCGCAGTAAATCAGCTTCACGCGGTGCATGGGGATGGACAACTCTTCCGCTACCAACTGCGTTTGAGCCGTCACAATACCCTGCCCCAGTTCCTCTTTGCCGCTATAGGCCGTCACGTTGCCATCGGCCGCGATGGCGATCCACGAATCCACTTGATTGAGAGGCGGCGAGCCGGGCGATGGACCGGGCCCCGCACCCGCTTGCGCTTTGGCCTGTCGCTCGGCCATACGGAAGCCCACGATCAATGCGCCGGAAGCTTTCAGGAAACCGCGCCGCGAAAACCCACTGCGCGTGAGCGCCACTCGCGCATCTGTTCTCATCGACATTTTCATCGCGCCATCTCCTTCGCATATTTCTGGATGGCCCGATACATTCGGACATGGGTGAAGCAGCGGCACAACACGCCGGAAAGCACCTGCCGAATCTCTTCTTCAGTGGCCTTGGGGTGTTTGTCCAAAAATGCTTTGGCGGTCATAATAACGCCATTCAGGCAAAAACCGCACTGCGCCGCCTGTTCATCGATGAACGCTTGCTGGATGGGGTGCGGCTTCTCGGGGGTTCCCAAGCCTTCCAGAGTCGTGATCTCCGACCCGGCCACGGCTCTCACCGGCGTGATGCAAGAGCGAACAGCCAAGCCCTTCAGGATCACCGTGCAGGCTCCGCATTGGCCCAGGCCACAGCCGAACTTGGGCCCGCGCAGTTCCAGATCGTCGCTCAGCACGTACAATAGCGGCGTTGCCGGGTCGACATCGACGGTGTGGGTCCGGCCATTCACCTTTAAAGTTAGGCTCATTTCACCCTCGTTCGTATCCTACGCCAATCCAACTGAGATCGATATACGATGGTTGTCCGGATCCACACAAGGAATGGCGCATGGGCGGCCGCTGGTTCCTAGCGTCAGAGTGTTGCGGTGCGCCGTTCGGATGTCCGTCACCCGTTATCAAAGTCCGATACGAGGAGGCTTCATGATGAGTGATCGAAGCAAATGGGGCAGGGCCTTGGTTGTATTGGCCGGCCTCGGCTTGTTGGTATTATGCGTGTCGCTCGGAGCGCAGCAGCAGACCGCGCCAAAGTTCAAATTCGATCCGGACTGGCCCAAACCTCTGCCGAACAAATGGAAAATGGGTGGCGTCACTGGGCTGGCTGTGGATAAAGACGACAATGTCTGGGTGTTGGATCGTCCCAACGATTTGACCGACATTGAGCTCGAAGCAGAACTGAATCCACCGCTAGCCGATTGCTGCGTCCGTCCTCCATCCATGATCCACATCGACAAAAAAGGTAACGTCATCGGATCCTTCGATGCGCCCCAAGGGCACGGGATGGCGGTGGACAGCAAGGGGTTCGTATATATCGGACAGGACACCGTGCGCAAATATGATCCGAACACCGGCCAGGTTGTCGCTGAAGTGCCTCGCACGCCGGAAAGGCCGCCGGGCGCCGGAGCAGATCCGCCATTGACGGCAGCTCATGTTCTCGGCCACGGTAGCGCCGGGCCGGTCGCCGGATTCCTCTCGCCACCCGGCGGGCGCCCAAAGCCAGATCCCGCGGCTCAGGCAGCGCGCGAAGCAGCCATCGCAAACTTCCGCGCCAAGTATCCTCCGACGACTCCCATGATCGTGGGAGGACTGGAAGAGATACGCCTCGACGAACCGGCTCACGAACTCTATGCAGCCGACAATTATCTGGGTGGACGCGTAATGGTTTTTGACATGGACACGTTCGCATTCAAGCGGGGCTGGGGCGCGTATGGACATCCGCTATCGGCGATGAGCACCAGCGACGCGGACCGCGCCTATACTCCCGGCGGCCCGGAACCCAAGGAATTCCGGGGCCACCTCACGCTGAATATCTCCCACGATGGATTCGTCTACGCCGCGGATCGGATGGCAAACCGTATCGATGTCACCACCAAGGAGGGTAAGTTCGTACGAGAATTCGTCCTGGCTCCGATGACAGGCGTGGGCGGCTCCACCGGCGGCGTGATGTTCTCGCCCGACAAGCAGCAGCGGTTGTTGTATATTTCCGATCTCACCAATAATCACATCTGGTTCCTCGATCGCGAGGATGGCAAGGTGGTTGGTCAGATGGGAACCATGGGCGAAAACGGAGGCCAATTCTTCGGTCTGCATATGATCGCCGTGGACTCCAAAGGCGCCATCTATACGGGTGAGGTTTTCGCCGGCGAGCGAGTACAGAGATTCTTGCCCGTTAAGTAAGCGGCCCGAAGCTGAGCCCGGCGCGAGTCGCATCCATGGGTTGGAATGCCTTCATCGCGTCCAAGATCGTTTGAACCGCCGCCTCATCGCCGGAGCCCGAGTTGATCATCAGGTGAAAATATTCGCGCGGCCACTCCAGACCGAAGTGCTGTTTGATAAAAGCCGCGCGATCCTGATCAACCGTCTCCGCGAGTTCGATCGCCTCTTGCTCGGTTTTTCCGCGCTCCTGGAGCCTGCGCACCTTTTCTGCGAACGGCGCATACAGAAAAACGTGAAACACATCGGGTGAATCGTGCAGGTAATGCGCGGAGCCGCGGCCAACAATCACGCAGTTCCCTTCCATCGCCACACGCCGGACCAGCTGCTCGGTGACGGCGCGAATGCCCTCCGCGTCCGCCAACTTTAAGCGGTGCGTGTTGAGGCTTCCCTCGAAACTCCCGCGCAAAAAGGCTTTGAACAGGCGGTAATGCAGCGGATCGCGGCGCTCCTCTCGCTGCTCGACGTGCACCTTATCGCACTCCAGGTGACGCGCGATCTCCGTGGTCAATAATTGATCCCAGAGCTTCCAGCCCAAACGTTCGGCGACCTTTTCCGCGATCTCGTTGGCGCCGCTGCCGTATTCGCGGTCGATAGTTAGCACTTTGAACATTGCTTTTTCCTCTCCGCCGACTTCAGCCGACGGCGACCTCCCCGCCCGCGCCCGGGTCGTTCTTCCTCACGATGAAGGCCAGCACGAACATAATACTCGCGGCCACTGCCAGGACCATGTAAGTGTCGATATAGGCCAGCGTTTGCGATTGCACCAGAACGGATTGATAGATCCGGCCATACGCAGCCGCCTGGGCATCCGGCGGGGTGGCTCCCGAATGGAGCAGCTGCTGGCTGAGCCCTTGGAGTTGATTCCGAAAGACCGGGTCATAATTGGTGGCGTGATACGTCAAAACGGATTGATGGAACTGGGCGCGCCGCGCCAGCATGGTCGTCACCATGGATGTTCCCACGCTGCTGCCGATATTGCGCATGAAATTCACCAATCCGGACACGCTATTCCCTTTCTCAGGCGGGAGTCCGATATACGCGGACAGAGTAATCGGAACAAATAGAAATCCCAATCCAAAAGATTGCCCTACGCGCAGCCAGGCAGCCGACTTGAAGCTGATCAGCAAATCGATTTGCCTGGTGGAATAATACATCCCGGCTGCCAGACAAAACCAGCCGAACGCGATGATGTATTTGGTCGGTATCTTGGTGGTGAGTTGCCCCACGATCGGCATCTCGAACAGGATTACCAAACCGGCGCCGGAGAGCACTAGCCCGGCGGATTCCGCCGTGTACCCCATCAGCGTTTGCAGGAACTGCGGCATCATCACCAGGCTGCTGAAAAGAAGCACGCCCAGAAAAAACATCATCAGAGCGGAAATGGCAAAGTTGAAGCTCTTGAACATGCGCACGTCGATGATGGGCGATTTGTTATGCCATTCCCAGAAGACCAGTGTAATCAGGCAGGCGGCCGAAACCAGCGCGAGCGTGGTGATGAAATGCGAACCGAACCAATCGTCTTCTTGCCCTTTGTCGAGCAGCACCTGGAGCGCGCCAATACCCAGAGCCAGCAATGCAATGCCGATGTAATCTACCCGAATGCCCGCGCCCTTCACGCGGCGAAGGTAAGGCGGATCTTCCACCATGCGCATCACTAGGAACAGAGTCAGAATGCCGACCGGCAGGTTGATGTAGAAAATCCACCGCCAGGTATAGTTATCGGTGATCCATCCTCCGAGCGTGGGGCCGATGGTCGGAGCCATGATGGCCGTGATGCCGTACAGCGCAAACGCCAGGCCGCGCTTCTGCGGAGGGAAAGTATCGGCCAGAATGGCTTGCGCCATGGGCTGGAGCCCGCCTCCACCGGCGCCTTGCAGCACGCGAAAAAGAATCAGCGCTCCCAGGTTGGGCGCAGCCCCGCACAGCAGCGAACTCAGCGTGAATAAAAAGATGCAGAGTAGGAAGAAACGCTTGCGGCCAAAAAGCGTCGCCAGCCATCCGCTGATGGGAAGAACGATAGCGTTCGAAACTAGATAGGACGTAAGCACCCAGGTGCTTTCGTCGTTGCTGGCGCCCACATTTCCCGCGATGTGCGGCAGAGCCACGTTGGCGATGCTGGTGTCGAGCACTTCCATGAACGCAGCCATGGCCACCACGACTGCTACCAGCCACGGGTTGAATTTCGGCGTCCAGGTTTCAGTTGGCGCAGCCATGGCTTATCTATTCAACGTAGACTTTCGGATCCACCGACAGCCCCGGCCGCAGGCGATGATCGCTGTTTTCGCCCGGATCGAGATCGATGCGAACCGGCACTCGTTGCACCACTTTCACATAGTTTCCAGTCGCGTTCTCCGGAGGCAGCAGGCTGAACCGCGATCCGCTGGCGCCCCCGATCTGCTGCACCTTCCCCTTGTACTCCTTGCCGTAGGCATCCACCGTGAACACCGCTCGTTGGCCGGGTTTCATGCGGCTGAGCTGGGTCTCCTTGAAATTGGCGATGATCCAGACGTCTTCCAAGGGGACCACGGCCATCAGTTGCTGCCCTGGTGAAACGTTCTCTCCAATTTCGACGGTTTTCTTGCCGACGATGCCGGTGGCGGGCGCAAGGATGGTGCAATAACTCAGATTCAGCTTCGCCTGCTCAACCAGCGCCTTGCGTTGAGCCACCTGAGCCAGCGCGGATTGTGCGCGCGTCCGGCTGGCCGCAACCTGTTCTGGCGCCGTGCCGGCGGATTCAATGGATGCGTCCGCCTCCTTAATCCGTTGTTGTGCTTGATCGACCACACTTCGCGCCACGACGACGTTCTGCTCGGCTTCCGAGACCGCCGCCTGACGGGCCTCCCGCGTAGCCAGCGCCGCCGCGGCCGCGTCCACCGCGGTATCGTACTGCTGGTGGGAAATCTCATCTTTATCGACCAAAGGTTTATAGCGGCGAACGTCGTCGTTGGCTTTAGCCAGGTTCGCTTCGGCCTCGCGGACACCGGCGTTGGCCGATGCCAGGCGCGCTTGCGCCGCATTGAGCTGCCGGTCGGCCCCACGCAGAAACGCGTCGGCATCTCCACGGCTGGAAGTTGCGCTCTTCAATTGGCTGGTTGTCGTGGTGCTGGTGATGGGAATATTGATCCGCGAAGTTTCGAGCGCGGCTTCCGCGTCCGCCAGGTCCGCTTCCGCCTTGTCAAGCGCCACCTGGTAATCTTTCGGATCGATCTGGACCAGCACGTCGCCGGCTTTCACATACTTCTCGTCTTCCGCCTGAACATCGATGACGTGGCCGCTGATGCGCGCGCTGATGGCGTCAATGTGACCGTCCACTTGTGCGTCGTCGGTGCTTTCGTACGTATTGAGATACCTCCATAAGAAGAAGCCCGAGACCGCCAGGATCGCCACAACCAGCACCGCGGCCAGAATGCGGCCAAGGCTGCGGCTCTTCCGCGGGACTCGCGTTTCCTTTACGAGTTCAGCCATGCTAGTTCACCTCCATCACATGTTAAACCTCTGGGTCAGCTTCCCTCCTAGCCCGCGCGCACCGGCCCACGCCGCGATCCATTCTCCGAATCAAGTAAACTAAGCAAGGTCGCACGAATGCCTCTCTCCCAGCGGCGAAACACCGGGACATGCAAAGTGATCCTCCACTTGGAAAAGCCGGCCTGGGTGAGTTCCGGATGCCAATGAGAATCGTGCTGATATGCATGGCCTTCAGCATGGCGCTTCTCGCGCAGACACCCGATTTTTCCGGTATCTATCAAGGCGGCGGCCCCATCAATGACATCTCCGAAGGTTTGAAACCGGGCGAGACATTGCCGCTCCTCCCCGAAGCGCGCAAGATTCTCGAAGCCCGCCTCTCCAAAGACGATCCCGAGACCCGTTGTTTGCCCACCGGCGTGCCTCGCATCGCGCCGTATCCCTGGCGCATCGTTCAAACACCCACCCACATCTTCTTCCTGTTCGAGGGCAACATTCACACCTACCGCCAAATTTTTATGGACGGCCGTACCCATCCCGCCGATCCCGACCCCACCTGGTACGGCCACTCCATCGGCCACTTCGAAGGAAAAACGCTGGTGGTCGATACGGTCGGCTACAACGATCGCTTCTGGTTCGACTTCAAAGGACATCCGCACACCGAGCGTCTGCACACCGTCGAGCGCTACACATTCGATGGCCCCAACACGCTAATCAACAAGGTCACGATTGATGATCCGGGGGCGTATGAGAAGCCTTTCCAGGTGACCTTTACCGCTCATCGGGCTCCTCCCGGTTTCGAACTGATGGAGTACATCTGCCAGGAAAACAATCAGGATCTGCCCCATCTGCAAGGTCCCACGACCGTGGGCGGCGACCCGGCGCGCCCTCAAGGCACGCTGGGGAAGAACTAACCTCAATTTCGGCGGAAACCGCCGGCAAAACGGGATGTATACTGGATCGCACCCGGAGCAGAATTGCATGTCCTTAGTCATCGTGCTTTTCGTGGTGTTTCTTTTGCCCCAGTTTGCGCTCGCTCACCATGGCGGTGCCGAGTACGACATGAGCAAGACAGTAGAGTTCAAAGGCAAGCTCACCAGCGTTGCATTGATCAATCCGCATTCGTGGATCTATTTTGACGTCACCGAAAAAGACGGAAAGGTGAGCCACCATCGATGTGAAATGAGATCGGTCAACGTTCTGCGCCGGTCCGGCTGGACCAAGGAGAACTTTCCCGTGGGCCGGCAGATCACGGTGGAAGCGTCGCCCAACCGTACCGATCCGGATTCGTGCTACCTGCAAACGATCGTGGCCGCCGACGGGACGCGCATGGATCGCTATGGGCAATACGTCAAGGCGCCGCAGGGAGGCGTCCAGGAAGTACGCGGCCCGCTCGCCGCGCCAAAAGCGAACCGGCCGCCGCGGCGTCCAACCGGCGAGCCCAACTTTGACTGGACATTCGACGGTCCGGTCAACCGGATCACGCAGAATAAAGACACCATCGTTCTGGAGTACGGTCAGTTGGGGCTCAAGCGCACCATCTATATGAACATGCAAGAACACCCTCGTAACATGAAGCCGTCGCGGGCCGGGCATTCCATCGGACATTGGGAAGGCGACACGCTGGTGGTGGATACCGTGGGTTTCCTGCCTGGGTTCTTGAACACGCCCGTTCCCAACAGCGCTCAACTGCATGTTGCGGAGCGCTTCGTATTGGATCCGAATAAGATGGCTCTGACGCGCAGCTACTCCGCCGAAGATGCGGTGTATTTGAAAGGAAAGTACACGGGCTCCGATACCATCCTGGTCGCCGACGCACCCTTTAATCCCGGCAAGTGCAAGGAGTTGAACTTCATCGACATTCGAAGGAGAAAAAACGGTAGAAGCCGCATTTCGCTCCGCTGGCTCGCTCGCCAATCGCCTTTTCAAACACCTCCGCGCACGCTTCGGATGACCCGCGGAAGAGTGCTATTATCAGGCCAATGAAAGTAGGATCCTAGTGAAAATTTTCAATATTCTGAAGATCGTATTATGTTGTTCAGTATTTTTGATAGTGTCCGGAATACCGGTTTTTGGCCAAGCCAGTTCTACCTCGGCTCCGGCTGATTTTAGCCCTTCTCTGAACGGTCCCGTCAAGGATCGGCCGCAGCCAACGGGTTGGCCTCCCAAGGGTCCGACACCTCAGACCGCGGATGGCAAGCCGGATCTTTCCGGCGCTTGGGCTCCGAATGCGATCCGGCAGAATGTGGATTTACGCGCCAGTCTGAAAGGCGAAGGGGTTGCCATTCCATTTCAGCCTTGGGCCGAGAAGCTCTACCTCGAGCGAAAAGCGAATTTTTCGAAGGATGATCCGGAAAGTCATTGCCTGCCTCCCGGTGTCCCCCGTATGACCACTACGCCGTACCCGTTCCGGATCATGCAAACGCCCAAGCTGATCCTCATCGTCTACGAGGGCGGTGCTCACGTTTGGCGGCAGATCTTCATGGATGGCCGCCCGCATCCAGCGGACCCCAATCCATCCTGGTTAGGCGACTCCATCGGGCACTGGGAAGGCGACACACTGGTGGTGGACACGGTAGGGTTCAATGGAGAAGCGTGGCTGGACGAATCCGGCCTGCCGACCACCGAATCACTGCACGTAATCGAGCGCTTTCGCCGTCCGGACTTAGGGCATCTGGAAATCGAAAACACAGTCGATGACCCCAAAGCGTACACCAAGGCGTGGAGCTTTACCACGCACCCGGTGATGTTGAAGGGCGAGCTTATGGAATACATCTGCCAGGAAAACAATAAGGACGTCCAGCACCTGGTTGGAAAGTAGTCGTCCCATCAACGTCTATCGGCGCGGGAGACCTCCGGAGCAGCTTTGCAGCTAAAGTTCGCCGCCTCATCCGTACTTCCGCTACCGTTATAGACGGCCGTCTGAGGATACGGACAGAGAGGATGCGTCCGTGCTACCTTACCAGCTTCTACGCGCGAGGCGACGATTGTATCGGGAGGCTTTCCGCTCTTCACCCACTGTTCCAGCGTGCCCACCTTGTCGAATGTGTCGGCGCCTTCACCGCCCCCGCAATGGCCCATTCCGGGGACCATGAATAGGCGATAGGACTGCTCCACCAACTTGGCGTCGCCCACGGTGTTAAGAACGCTGTTGTAATATCTGGGGCTGGTGGCAGCCGACATTTGCTGATCGGACCAGCCATGATACTGGAGAATTTTTCCGCCTCGCTGGAAGTACGCCTTCAGATCGGGATTGGTGGCGTTGATGGTGTCGTGATCCTCCTTCTCAGCAAGTGCGATGTCGCTGGAGAAGTTGAGCGCCTTGTAATCCCAATCGGGACTTTTGAAGACAATGTACTTAAAGTAATCCGTGGCCGCCCCGAAGGGCCGCGGCCCGGCCTGCGTCCCCCACCCGAGTTCGCTACCAGGCAGGAGCCCTGGAAACACCACTTCTTTCGTTGCTGAATTGATAACGCCGGAGTATATTTTCCTCGCGGTTTCAACTTCCGGCGCCGTCAGGCACCCGGTGTTGTCCCCTGCCTTGCAAGCGATGGTCGCCGGATCGAAATTGCAAAGCATGGGATTCTCGATCACGCCGTCCTTCACGCCATCCATGGCATCACAGGCATTGACGACGGCTTTGTGAAGAATGGAGTATTTTTCGGGCGCCAGCAAGCTAGCCTCATCATGATGAACTGCCTGCGCCATCCATACACCGCCCAGAGAGCGGCCCACGAAATCAGCGATCGGATCGCCTGCGACGATGCCATCGTAGTCCTGAGGAAACATCTGCGCTTCCTTCAGCCCTTCCCGGCCGCCCGCCGAACAGCCATTCCATAAGGACAACTTGGGTGCTTGCCCATAGAAGGCTGCGATGATGGCCTTCGATTTCAGCGTCATTTCATGCACGGCGCGATAGCCGAAATCGATCACCTTTTCGGGATGACCCAGTGCAAAACTGGCGCTGCCCCCTTGATGCCCGGTATCCGTCATAGCCGCCGCAAAACCCCTGAGCAACGCGGCGCCCATGTATTTGTAATTGATGGTGCCCGTCCAGCCGCCATTGCCGTCCGCTTCGAACTCGTTGTTCCAGCTGCCAACTGGAGACGACAGGGGCAGCCAAACCTCCACCTTTATCTCGGAATCGGGCACAGGCCGGATGGTGGCCGCCACTCGACAAAAAGCAGGTACTTGCTTCCAGTCGACTGGTGCACCAAGATCTCGAGCCGAGGCGGCAGGTGGCATGAAGTCGCCGGGTGCGACGATTTGAGCCAAGGTGATGGTGGTGTTCGGTAACGCGAGCGACGCCAGACTCTCACAAGAGGCTGCGGCCAAAGGCGCCGACGCGGAACTGAACGCGACAAATAGAATCCCGGCAATAGCAATAGGACGCGGCAAGCGGATTTCCTTTCTAGCCAACAAACGGTTTTTATTATATGTTGCGCCGCAAGGCAAAATCCGGCTATGGGCAGGCGCGACCCAGGGGGCGACGAGCCTGTCAACGAAATGGGACAAATTTTGAAGTGAGTTTTGGTCGGGGCGAGTGGATTCGAACCACCGACCTCCTGGTCCCGAACCAGGCGCTCTAGCCAGGCTGAGCCACGCCCCGACGCGTGCAAACCTAGTGTAGCATTTAGGGTTTGGCGGCGGCGACCTGGAAGTTCAAAATGATGTGTTTGCGGGTATCGTAAATGCTGACCTTTTTCACGGGGGTGGTGACGTCGCCGTGTTTGGCCAGCAATTCGAAGTTGATGTCCATGGGGAGATCGCGGAAAACGAACTTGCCGTCTTCTTTGGTGGCAAAGTCCACGATGCTGGACGTTTTGGTGTTCTTCAGTTGCACTATGGCGTCGGCGATGGGATTGTCGGCCGCGTCCTTCACAGTACCGTCAATGATCCGGGTATTGGATTCCTTCTCGTTTTTGACCCGGTCATTTTGCAGGAAGACGGGCGGCTTCACATCGGGGCCGTCCTGCGCTGGAGCGAGAAAAACCAGCAACAGGAGCGATGCCGGCAATAGCTTGATGAGATTCATTAATTCCGGCCTAGAATTTGTTCAACTCCGCGATCAGCGCCTTCATCCCTTTTTTGCGGTAGATCTGCGCCAGACGCTGCTCCTCGTCGGAAGGCGCAACCACCCTTTGCAACTGCGGCGCGTCCAAATCGCCCCGCGTGGGAATCCACATCGTACCATCGGCGAACTCCACGCTGCTGACGAATCCCGTCATGCCTTCGATACCCAAGGGCTGATTGCCCAACTGCGGAAACTTCAGCGTAGCGTCGCCCAGTATCTGGCTCTTCTGGCCGGGCGCAAGATTTAACTCAGCCGGCACGGAACCCGCCAGGAATTCGCGGCCGGAACGATCGTGCAAAATCCAGCCAACCTCAAGGTAACGAATAGCGCGGTCCGAGCGGTTCTTTACTTCCAGGCGCGGGGCGCGCGCTTCATTGCCGGCAATACGGGCCATACCGCCCATCGGTTCGATGGGTGAATCCGGCAGGCTGAGAAAAGCGAACTGGACTTGCTTCTCGGGCTCAAAGTTGGTGGCACGGGCTCCACGAACCACTTCAACGTCCAAGCTGGGACGGTCGGCCTGGTGAGTCAGACTCTCCAGCATTTCCTCGCGCAGCTTTTCCGGGCCGCCCGAAGCCAGGATCGATTTGAAGTACCGCCGGTCACGCCGCGCTTCCCACTCCGAGAGCGTCAAATTACGGCGCGAACTGAGTTTGTCCGGACCATAGAAGCTCAGATCGTCGAACAAAACGCCGTCCAGCGAAATCTGGACCGGAACGCCGGAAGAGGATTGCAAAGGCCGCAGCAAGCGCAGATCGATTCGAAGTGGAAACGTTTCCTGGGGACCGACGTCGAGGCTGGTGACAGTGACCGACCCTTTGCCGCCGGGCGTAACAGCTTGCGCGGTGACCAGCAGAGTGATGCCACGGATCTTGCGCTGGCTAGCGTTGCGGAGGGAGAGCGCCGCATGCAGATCGAGCAGCATGGCGCTGCCGCGCGCGGACTCATTCGATTCGCCGTAATCGGCGGAGAGCAGAACCACCGGCGAATCGGGCGGCAGATCGATACGGGGAAGCGCCGCGCCGAACAAGACGCCATTCAACGGAATCAAAAAAAGCGCCACGGCCCTCCCGATTGAGGCAAGAGCGCTACTGCTCCGCATAATAGACCTTGTTGGTGGTCACCTGGCCGGTGTCGGCATCCACAAAGCGGACGCCCGCCGAACCATGCATGTTCACCGAAACCGTGGTTCCATCCGAGTGCGAGAGCAAAGACATCGCGCGGCCGTTTTCCCTGACCTGAATGGCCGAGGAAGAGGCTTCCAGGATTACGTCTTCGGGAGCGGCGGCTGGAACCCCAAGAGGAGCGGAGGCAGCCGAATGCACCAGAGTGCCAATGCGCTCGGCGCGGATGCGCTCAAGAGAGGTCAACAAGTGCTCAGCCTGTTGCGGCGGAAGGCTGGTCCAGAACGCGATGGCAAAAATCACGGTAGCGCCCAAGATCACCAGGGCGGCGTTCCAATGCAGGCGAGGTTTGCTGCGCTGCGGCCGGTCAAACAGCGCGATGGCTTCGCCCGCCGCCAAACCGACGCGAATGTTGCCGGTCATTTCCTGGGCCAACCGGTTCCAATTCAGGGCGTTGGACAACTCCGCGGGCAGACCGGTAGTATCATCGCTGAGTTCGCGAAGCTGGCTGGAAGCGGCACGCAGGGTTTGGACCTCTTGCCTGCATCCGACGCAGCGGGCCACGTGACGCGCGATGCGCCAGCGTTCCCAGCGTCCGAGATCGCCGCCCGAAAACAACGCGATTTGTGCCGGCGCGGGATGCTTCATAAAGGCTTCCTCTGCTGGGCGCGACGGCTGCGCTCGATATAGCGCTTCATCTTGATGCGCGCGTTGGCGATGTGGGAACGGACGGTGGCCTTGGAGCAGCACATTTGCTCGGCTACCAGTTCGGCGGGCAAGCCTTCGACATCGCGGAGCATCAGGGCGGTACGTTCGCGATCCGTAAGCACCGTTAAACCTTCTTCCAGATACGCGCGGTGTTCGGACCGAAGCACGGCTTGCTCGGGGGTTTCCGACGGCTCACTCAAGGGCTCGACAAGACTGTCGATCTCGCAGAAATTGACCTTGCCGTTGCGCCGCAGAAAATCGATGGCAGTGTTGCTGGCGATGCGCGACAGCCAGTGGGCGGCTTTGTCCAGTTCCTTGAGCTGATCCTGGCGCTGGAGGGCCTTAATGAAAGCTTCCTGGGTGAGATCCTGGGCATCGTCGACGTTGCGCACGATGCGATAGATGAGGAGGAAAACTCGCCGTAAGTGCTCAGAAATAAAGCGGTTCTGAAGTTCTTGGGCCGCCAGTTGGGCAGAGTCGACGGCGGATGGAGCTTCGCGGTCGCTCATGAATCCCTCATCGCTGATAGCCCTGAGCCCCATGAGAGCCGCGGGCGTGCCGAGTACGGACGCCATACCTATAACAGGCTGACGTTAGAACAACCCAAACGTGCAAGGTTATTCGGGACACTAGGGACTTATCGGCTCCTTTCATTCAATTGTATACGGTCGTGCGAGGGCGCACGACCGGGAATTCATGGCCACGCTGGTGCGCGGCCGGAATTCAGAATTCAGAATGCAGAAGGCGCTGGAAGGCGTCCTCAGGGAGGTCCGTTAGGGACGGGACGGCGAGGCTGGCGGGAAGGGGTGAGCCATTGCGGCGAACTCCGATGCTGGGCATTCCAGCGCGGCGCGCGGCTTCGATGCCGGCGGGTGCGTCCTCGACCACGACAGACTGGGCGGGTGCTGAGCCGAGGCGGGAGGCGGCGGTCAGGAACACCTGCGGATCGGGTTTGCCGAGGGTAACATCTTCGGCGGAAACAATGGCCTGAAAACAAGACGCGAGGCCGATGACGGCTAGCACCACGTCGACGTTTTCGCGCGGAGCGGAGGAGGCAATCGCCTGGCGCCAGCCTTCGCGGGCGAGGCGCTCGGTCCAGTAGCGCGCGCCTGGGAGGGGCTCGAGACCGCCTTCGCGAACCAGGCGGCGATAAAGTTGCTCCTTGGCGCGGGCGATTTGATCGATACGTTGAGGCGTGGCGTTGGGAATCCACTGAGGAACGATGCTGTCATTGCGAAGGCCGAATGTTTTCAAGAACTCCTGGTGCGTGAGTGCGACGCCTTCAGCCGCCATGGCATCGCGCCAGGCGAACCAGTGGTACTGCTCGGAATCGACCAGCGTGCCGTCGAGATCCCAAAGGACGGATTTCGTCATGCGAGCAAGGTTCCAAGGGGGTGGAAGGGCATGTGCGAGATGCGGCGCAATTTTTTCGCAGGGCGGGCGAATTTGAGGCGAAAGGCCGGGATCGCGGGGAGTGGGGATCTATGAAGCATTCAGGTTCAGAATATCGCGATGAAGGAGGGATGCGGCGGATGGGGCGGGTAAGTGCTTGGCGGGAGAGGGAAGAAAGAGGCGATGGCAGGGTTAATGGTGGGGGCATCGGTTTTCAACGATCATGCACCGCCGCACTTTCACGCCCGGTTTGGCGAGTTCGAGGCGACGATCGAGCTCGGCACTCTCGATGTCATGCAAGGTCAGCTCCCGCGCCGGGCTTTGAGCCTGGTCCAGGAATGGGCGATGATACATAGAGAAGAGTTGCTGGACGATCGGCGCCTTGGTCGCGAGAATGCCTTGCCGGCAAAGCTTGAGCCGTTACCGTGACCGGAGTTTGGTTCATGTATTGGGACGTCATTGAAGTAAGGCCGGAAGCCGACTACCGTCTCTTTGTGCGATTCAAAGACGGGTTGTCGGGGCTTGTGCAATTGCGCCGGGAAGAGTTAACGGGCGCGCTTGCGCCGCTGTTAGATCTCCGGTTTTTCGAGCAGGTCTTCATTGATGCCGGCGCCGTCGCATGGCCTGGAGACATCGAGCTGGCGCCGGATGCAATGTATGATCAGGTCGCCGGCCAGAGCCGGGAAGCGCAGAAGGTAATTGCTGGCGAAACCAAATTTCGGAGCTAGCTGCCGCAGTTTTTACGAGGTAAGAGATCTACTGATTGATCCGTCTAGCAGGCTGCTGAAAAGTCTTCGAGGTCCCGACTCTGTTGAAAATCACCCCCGTGCCGGTGCTGGAGCATCGGGTGTGCGGGTTACTGCGTAGCCAAGCTTGCGGAGGGCCTGAATCATCTTTTCGGCTCGGCGTTTCTTGGCCTTAGCATTGGTTTCTTGGCCCTGTTCGATATAGCGTACATGATCGTGCAGGATTTTCCAGACGAGGCGGCCAAGGCGGTGGGCGATAGCCCAGATGGCGCCGGTATAGTGAAGGCGCGGCAAAAATCTCCGAAAAAGCGATTGGAAGTGGCCGCCCCGCTTCTTCACCGCAGCTTGCGCGGCCTGAGTTAGGATGCGCCGCACAGAATGGTTCCCTTTGGCTGAGCGGGAACTCTGGTTCTGCTCCGCGCTCACGTTGCTGCCGGAGCATAATCCGGCCCAGGAGCTAAACTGACCTGCCGAAGGGAACGCGGCTGCATCCGCGCCCATCTCTGCGATAAGTTGCTGCGCCGAATCCGGCCCGAACCCGGGAATTTCGGCTACCCGGACTACGGCCTCCTCGTACTGCTGGAGCGCCCGGGCCGTCATTTGATCCAGCTTTTCAATTTGTTGATCCAACAGGCCGAGCCGTTCCAGATACAGCTTTAACAGCTCGCGATGTACTGGCTCGACTGAGCCGGTCAGCGCATCGCTCAATTCCGCTTGGGTGCATTTCAGATGGTCGTCGCCCAACTCGGCCAGACGGTCTGGATTAGTTTCTCCCTCGCTCAGGGCTTTCAAGATCCGCCTCCCGCTCACTCCGAGCAGATCGCTGATGACGCTGGAGAGTTTGATGCGCGCTTCCTCCAACAACGCTTCCAATTGATTCTGCAGGCGCACTCGGTCGCGCACCAATTGTTGTTTGCCGCGGGTCATAGTCCGCCACGTACGTTGCTCGGCGTCGGGCACGAAACTGAGCATGAGTTCGTCGGCCAACAACCGCCTGGTCAGCCGCTTTGCATCGCCAAAGTCGTTCTTGCGGCCTTTGGGGGCGCGATTAGAGTGCGCCTGCGCCAGATGCAGTTTCTTAAAATGTGGCTCCAGATCCAGCCACACCGGCTTCCAGTACTGCGCGGTCGATTCCATCACCACTTCGCGCACGTTGTGTTCTTGCAGCCAATCCACAATCTGCTTCCGCTCGCTGCTTCCCGCTCCGAATCGTCGGCACTTAAACTCAATCGCCTCGCCAGCAGGGTCCGCCACTTCATCCCCAGCCGAGGCGACCACCACCATCAGCACGTTCTTGTGGACATCGATTCCCGCTACTATATATGACATCTCATCCTTTCCGCCGAGGAAGCGGCAGAACGCGCGATAGCTAAAGTTAGACACTGTTACGTGCTCAGAGCGCTGCCTCAGCGGAAGCACCCCGTCACAATCATTCGTTCAAAACGCACATTCCGGGTCATACTCCCTCACGGTCTCAACATATCCAGAGTCGGAAAGATCTCTCCCGTTCCTCGACTCTCACTACCCTACCGCCGATGGAAGTCATTTTCATCATCATGGGTGGGCTGCAAGCCCATGGTTACTCCCTCACGGTCGCGGCTCGGTAAGCACCTAGTCTGAGCCGCGCGCCAGCGGCACATCCGGAGAAGACCGGAAGTCGTGGCCGGCAGGACGTTCGGAGGCGCCAGGGGAGTCGTGCACCGGAGAACATCGACGCGCGGACTCCCGCTGGGGTGGCACTGGAGAACATCGAGGCGAAAAACACCGGACGGGTGGCGCGTGAGCAAG
>CAVRZH010000096.1:0-10343 GCA_963725455.1 Bryobacterales bacterium | reverse complement strand
CCCGCGAATGAATCGCTGTTCGATTCCGGTTTTCTGGATTCGTTCGCGCTGCCGGACCTGGTCGGCGAGCTGGAGCGCGAGTTCGGGATGAAGATTCCCGATTCTGATCTGAATCCGCGCAAATTCGAATCCATCACGCGCATTCAGAGCTATATCGAGAGCAGGATGTAAACCGTGGCGGCGATCCGGGGCTTTGGCGCCTATCTGCCGTCACGCGTGGTAACCAATGCCGAGCTAGCCGCCCAACTCGACTGCGAGGCCGGGTGGATCCTCGACGCTTCGGGAATTGAAGAGCGGCGTTACGCGGGTCCGCAGGAATCGGTCGCAAGTATGGGCGTCGCCGCGGCGCAACAATGCCTGGAGCGCGCGGGAACAAAAGCCGGCGAGCTCGGAATGATTCTGGTTTCGTGCGGTTCCTCGGAGCGCCGCTTTCCCGGACCCGCTTCCAGCATCGCTCACAGCTTGGGGCTGGATGCTGTTCCTGCCATCGACTTGCCGATAGCCAGCGCCGGCAGTTTGTTTGGGATGTCGCTGGCTGCTTCGCTGTCAGGGGTCCGCGGCAGTATTCTGGTGATCGCCTCCGAGAAAATGTCGGCAATTGTTGCGCACCAGCCGTTGGAACGCGGCGTTGCGCCGCTTTTCGGCGATGGCGCCGGAGCTTGCCTGATCGGACCTGAAGGCCCGGTGACGATCCTTGATTCTGCCGTCCATTCCGACGGAGCATTCGCCCAGGATCTACGGCTCGAATTCGACGCGCCGCTCGAAATGAACGGCCGCTCCGTCATCTTGCAGGCTTCGCGCAAAATTCCCTCCGCTATTACCGGGTTGCTCGAAAGAAATCATCAGGCCGCGTCGTCGGTGAAGATTTTCTTGATGCATCAAGCCAATCAAAACCTGATGGATCGCGTGGCTCGGGCCTTGCAAGTAGATTCGGCGCGTTTCTATTCGAACATACGGCGCAATGGCAACACCTCATCCGCATCCATGCTGATTGCCGCCGAGGAATGGTGGCGAGATCCCGGACCAGTCCCAGGCGATCTAATTTGTTTCGCCGCATTCGGCGCTGGATTTCATTGGGGCGCGCTTCTGGCGAGCGCCTGATGCCCCCGGCTTAATCTCCGGATGCCCGGCTGGGTGAACGATACGAGAAATACGAGGCCAGAGGTAACCGAACCGTGCTCCAGCGCGTGCGGAGTAGCGAGATTCCAACCATCAGCAGGATGACGACGATGGCCGCGATGCCGCAATACACGTTGCTCAACGATTCTTTAAATGCTCCAAACCACCGGCCGTAAACCAGCTCGATGTGGACCCAATAAACCAGCAGCGACGTTGTTCCCAGTCTGTCGAACCCAGCTCCAGGACGCCGCCAGCGGCAAAGCGGTCCACAGGTAAGCGAAGCCGATCACCAGCATCACTACGCCCAGCTTAATGATAATGAGTCCCGGGCTGTCGAGCCAAAATTCGGACTTCGGATACACCGAGTAAGGCATGTTCGAGAAGTATTGGCCGCCCAGGATCAACCCGAAGCCCAGCAGGCCGCCCCACTGCATCACCCGATTCATCTGGTCGGCCTTCACCAGCCGCAGGATGCTGCCAATGCTGAGCCCGAAGGCGATAAACGCCGCCCAGGGGAAGAACGCGAAGTATTGATAGCTGGGCACAAAGTAGGCGGTGACTTGCGGCGGAAGCCAGCGCCAGTCGATGGCGGAGACCAGCGGAGACGCGGCCGCGATAGCTACTCCCAGCCCTGCGCACAGACGCACACGCTCGGCGGTGGTGAAGATCGCCATCACCGACATGAGCGCGATGGAGAATCCCATACAATTCAGAATGTCTACCTTGAGAAGATCGGTCCAAGGGCTTTGCCCAAAGGCGAAAGTCCAGAGCTGGAGGCGAAAGAGGAACGCCAGCGTGAACAAATAACCCGCGCGCTTCAACGCCGCCCGCCAGCGGCCCAGTGCATTCATGCCCTGGCGCTCGCGACGGTCCATCAAAAACGACAACGTGATGCCGGTGAGGACCAAAAAGATCGCTGGACCGATGCCGCCAAAGAACTGCGAAAGCATGAACGGCCCGTCGGTTCTGAGGTCGGTGCGGTTGAACGAATGGAAAACGTGACCCTGCAACATCACCACCACGGCTGCGCCACGCGCCCAGTCGAGGAAGGTCAGGCGGCTTCCCGTGTCCCGATTGTTTGGCGATGCTGTCATCTGCGGATTATTGAACTTACTGCCCCGGATGCTCGAACTTCACGCCCGGCGGCAGCTTCAGCTGCAACGCGTCCGGCTGGAGCGGCGGATTGATCTGTGTTCCACTATAGACGACGAAGCGATAGTCTCCGGAGGGTTCGAAAATTTTCTCCTGCAAAGGATACGGAAGGCCTTGCTCGGGAATCCATAGATCGAGCTTTTTGACGTATTGCCGCGCGTCGGGGGCTTTGGGGAGAAGCTGCAGGTGAATTGCGGGTTGCCCGTCGACGCTTTCTGTACCGAGGACGCTCACTTCGTAGTCCTTTGCAAGTTCCATGCCGGAGGTGCCGAACCCGATCATCAGAAACTTGTCCAATTGTTCGCCATGCTTCTCCAAATCAAATACTTGGACGGTTTTCATCTTCGGCAGATACTCTTGGAACTTCCGTTTCTCAAACGTGATAGTTTTACGATCCGGCGAAGTAAAATCCACCAGCCCCTGCACTTCACCGGGCTGAACCTTTTTCATCGTTACAGTTCCGGTTTCCTTGTCGTCTTCGTTCAGGACGTCGGTGTGCGTGGTCCAGTTGACCCGGGCGGTCATGGACTTGAAGTCGCTGGCGGCTTTGTCCATGCGCGCCAGAACCTGCTGGACGTTATCGCCGGCAGCGGCGAGCGTCGCCAAGCCAGCCAGAAACAGACACACAATTAATCCCCATCGTGGCGTTTGCATCAATGATTGGATACCTGAAAGCGCCTCGCGGCTTCCCTTTAAGAGCCTTTCGGCTCAGGGCGTGGTGAACGCCATGAATCCTTTAATTTCCTGTTCGGAATCGACTATGGGCTCTAAACGAACCACATGGTACTTTTTGCCGGTGCGCGCCTGTAGCAGGGTGCCAGCCTCGGCTGCCCGGGCATTCTCGGGAGTGTTCGAAAGTTGCTCCGCATCCATCCAGAAAACGGTTTCGCCATGCTCGGATGGAAGCATCACGATGCTATTGGCTCGCGGCTGATCGCGAAACCATTCCCGCGGCGTCAGGAAGATGAACGCCAAGATCAGCCCAACCATGACGTCATACTGCCAGCCGGCGCGCGGATAATCCCAGAAAAGAAAGCGCTTCACCGCGCTCATTGGACCAGCCATGTTGACTTCAGTTTAACATCCAATATCCTCCCGGTCTCAGGACGTTCGCGGGCGCAGTGTAAGTGAATGTAAGCCGGGATGCTAAGTAAGGAGCTTACTTATATTTTCGCAGGACGGCGAGCACTCGTCCTTGGATTTGTACCGAGGCGGCGTCTACCATAATGGGCTGCATGGCGGCGTTGGCCGGCTGCAATCGGATGCGCCCGCCGGCTTCATGATACAAGCGCTTGAGCGTGGCTTCATGACCGTCCACCAGCGCGACCACGATCTCGCCATCCTGCGCCTGTGGCGTGCGCTCCACCAGCACATAGTCGCCGCTCATGATGTGGTCGTCGATCATTGACTCGCCGCTCACTTCGAGCGCGAAGGTGTCGCCCTTGCCTGCGAAGTCGGCGAACTGCAGCGTGTCTTGACCTTCGATGGCTTCCACCGGCGCGCCGGCCGCGATGCGTCCAGCGAGCGGAATGTCGAGAGATCGAACCGGTGCGCGGCCCTTTCGCCGTTCCTGAACGTATTTCGCCGAAACCTCCAGCGACCGGCTTTGATTGAAAAGGCGCCGCAGATAATTGCGCGATTCCAGCGCCTGGATGTGTTTGTGCACGGTGGCGAGGGAGGCCAGATGAAGCCCTTGCGCGAGTTCTTCGTAGCTGGGACTGTAGCCATGCTCTTCGACGAAGTCCGCGATGAAGTCGAGCACTTCCTTTTGCCGCTTGGTCAAAGCCATACATGTATTGTGAGGCGAACAAAAGGGGAAGTCAAGGAGTAGCGGTAATTATCCCATCAGCACAAGTATGTGAGGTAAGGAAAAACCGGGGTAGGTAGTGGAGACGCAGAATGTTGACGTAGCTGCTGGAAAACAAAGGGGAAATAGTTTTCTAACCCTGCTTATTCATGATCAAACCGTGTTCTAACCGTGCAAACCCGGTCCGAGTCGACTTGTGACGACTTGCGCCGCATCTCGTTTTGCCCGATCATTGAGTAGCGCCCGTAGCTCAGTCGGATAGAGCATGTTGTTCCCAACGACAAGGTCGTGAGTTCGAGTCTCACCGGGCGTATCTCTGATCCGGCTACCCACAAAGGAGTACTTGCGCAAATGCGCAATCGTCTGTACGATTGATACGGGAACAACATGCGATAACCGTCTGAGCGACAGGGGCGAAAGCTCAGGTTCTTGAACGGAGGGTCGGGTCGGCCAAGGTCCTGAAAACCAAAAGCGGATTCGGCCCTTTCGCTTTTCAGGGGCTCTGAATAAGCTTCAAGTTGCCGAGCAATTTTGCCAAATCGCGTAAGCTGAAACACTCGACTCCAAACGCATCGCAAACATTCGGAACCCTTGGCGTCTTGCACTTTTTGTCCAACCGTTTCTCGTGTGACACAACAGTTCCTCCACTCTCCTTAGCGTGCGCGACGACCCACGGATCTGCCCCGTCCAAGAAATTCCTGTAATTCGCTGCCGAATAGGTTCCCTTCACGAAGTCAACCATCGGCCGCACAATGGCCTGTACTTCTTCACTTGCTTCGACGAAAAGTCCCTGTGGCTTCATGGCCTTTACCCATTCTGATAGGCTATCGCCGTAATCAACCAACTCCTCGTACACCATCATGGGGCTTCTTATCGTTCCCTCATCGGAACGTGCTTCAAGCCATCCCCAAAGCCCTGGTGCCAGATCGAAGTCGAGGAGTCCATTCTTGGCTTGGATATAGACATTGGAGTCGAGCCAGAACGGTGGTTTGCTCATGAGCGATCAGGTTTACAAGCGCTTTGCCAGTTCGTGTATCGTTGGAACCTTGATGTTAAGAAGTTGTGCCGCTTCCCTGAAAAGGACCCTTCCGTCGAGAGCGGCTCTAACAATAGTAGTGGTTAATGTTTTACTATTCCACGATGGCACATTTAAGTAATAGTTTCCACCCCCAGATTGCTCCTCGCTGGCCAGGAATCGTTCGTATTCGGAGTTGAAACGTTCAAGATATTCTTTCTTCGCGATCTTTTGCAGATCGTAAGCCCGCCGCAGGATGACAAGCGAACTAACCCTGAATTGCCGCGTCATGGACTTAAGATTATCGTCGGTGCTACGGGCACCTTGCCAGTCTGCCGAAAAACGCTCTGCGGGCACAAGAATCTCGGCAGCCACGCTGTTGCAAAACGTTTCGACAGCTTGGTGTTGCTCCGCCTTCATCAGGTCGGGAGCAGAAATAGCACTCTCGCCAAGCCAAATATGGGTCAGCTCATGCATTAGCGTAAATATCTGTGCTGCTTTCGCATCAGCGCCGTTAATGAATACGACGGGGGCCACAGGATCACTGATCGCGAACCCACGAAAATCGCTCACTGCGATAGATCGATGTGTGTTGCCGCGTACGATGCCGCTGCGCATAATGAGAATGCCAAGATTCTCTGCATTGGCGATCAATTGAGTAATGAACTCCTCAAATCCCGCCTGTACGCTGAGACGCGCCTGTTCGACATGAAGACTATCCCGAATCTCATTTGCTACGTCGATGATTCTGGCAGAGAGCGTGAACTTTCCGACGAACGACAGGCGCTCCGTTCCTTCTTCGGTAAGAAATTCGCGGTACCATTCCTGCTTCCAGAGAACATCGTTCAGTACATCAAAAAGATCTAGGCTGGCGGTCTCTTTTTGCTTCCCCTCTACAGTGCGGAAGTCTGGAATAGCGATGTGCTCTTCGGGGGGGGTGGAGAAGAACAGGTAGCCGAAGGGGATGTCGAGGACATTCGCAAGCTGCTTAGCCTGCCGCATAGTAGGGTGAGCTTCCCCCTTCTCCCACTGTGCAACCTTGTCTTCGTCAACATTTAGCCTCTTAGCTATCAAACTTCGCGACACGTTCACACGTAGGCGTCCCCATCGGATGATGTTTGGCGTAACGAAGGCATTTGCTCTTGCCGCCATTTATGCTATCCTCCATTCAGAAGATGCACTCATAGCGTTAGGCTTTCGAACAGCGTTCGCAGCGCCATCGAGAGCGAGTGGTTGCCAACCCGAGATTTCAGAAACGCCGCGATTCGCAGTCGCGGCATTTCGCATTCTAGGGGGCATAGGCTGCGATTATATCGAACCGGGATGCGCAGCTTTCGCCCCGAACGCCGTGTTAACCTGTGGACAGCGTGAGCAAGCCACAAAAGACGAAGAACGAAAAAGAACCTCCTTCAAAAGCGTTCACGCGATCCGATTTTCACAACCTCATCCGGCGCGCGATCAATCCACAGCGCGCTTCGAAACCTGCTCCAAAATCGACTTAAAAATCAAGTTGCCCTGATCCCGCCGGTTGTAGCGATAGCTGTACTCATCCAAATAGCTCTGTAAATACTTAGTGCTCACCGAATGGTAGACGCCGCCGATACCACGCTTAATGAGCGACCAAAAGCCTTCGACCGTGTTCGTGTGAATATCGCCATGCACGTACACGTGAGCCGCGTGATTGATTCGGTGATGGACGTATCCAGCTTTGCTGCCGTCAGGCTTGCGAATGTTGTCAATGCCGCCATAGGCCTTCCATTCGTCCGTGTAGACGGTGCTTTCCGGCAGAACAAAATCGCGAACTAACGGCAGTAGAGTAGCGCCAGTGGCATCCTGAGTCGCACGCGCTACGGCGCGGCCTTTGCGCTCCACGATGCCGACAATTGGAGTCTTGCCGCGATCACCGCGCATGGGGCGACCTTTGCCACCCTTCCGAACGCCACCATAATAGGTTTCGTCCATCTCCACTGATGAACCCTCCAGTTGCAGACCATCCTCGGACATCAGCGAACGAATTTGTTTGAACATGCGCCACGCGGTTTTGTACGTCACGCTCGTTTCGCGCTGGATCTGCTTTGCGGAGATTCCGCATCGGGTCGAGCCCATCTGGTACATCGCATGAAACCACTTTTGAAGAGACGTGCTGGATTTTTCGAAGATGGTTCCGGCCAGTGGGTAAATATGCCAGCCGCAGCGATCACAAGCAAACGCCGTGCGCCCGGTTACGCGGTGATGCTTGGTCTCCTTCTCGCACTTCTCGCAACGGGCGATCCCACCGGGCCACCGCTGCTCAAAGATGTACATCAAGCAGGCATCATCATCGGGGAACTCCCGATTGAAATCCTGCGTGCTGTAACGCAGCGCGGGAGGGATGCTCTGCTTGACTGCGATGTCTCTTCGTCCGGGCATGATTAAGTATCCACTATTTCGTACTTGTTGTCAAGGGATAATTACCGGAGTAGCCCTCTGTCAGCCTTTAGGCAAGAAAAGCCTCTCCTTGCTTTGAACCGCCTAAACTTGCCATGATCGGAGCTATGGCCCCGGACAACAAGTTGATCTTCGCGTCCGGTGACCGCATTGGCGACTACGAAGTGCTGGCGCCGCTGGGCGCGGGCGGCATGGGATCGGTCTACAAGGTCCGCCATGCCATTTCGCAACGTATTGAGGCGCTCAAAGTCATAGTCCCGAACGCTTCCGCCGTGCCCGAGATGGCGGAGAGGTTCCTGCGCGAGATCCGGTTGCAGGCCAGCCTGGAACACCCGCACATCGCCTCCCTGCACAACGCGTTTCGCAAGGACGACCAGTTAGTGATGGTAATGGAATTCGTGGAGGGCGTCAGCCTGCGCGATAGAATTCACTCGCAGGGAATCACGCTGGCACAGGCTTTGGAATATGCGGCCCAGGTGCTGGCGGCGCTGGTGTATGCGCATGCGCACGGGGTGATTCATCGCGACATCAAACCGTCCAATGTTGTGATCGCGTCGCACGGCGTGGTGAAGCTCCTGGATTTCGGGCTGGCCGCCTCATTGAATCCGGGCACCACTCCCGGGCGCGATGATGCTGAACTGACGCAGCCGGGCACCATGCTCGGATCGCCCTACTACATTTCGCCTGAACAGGCGCTGGGAGAGCGGGCCGACGCGCGATCGGACGTGTATTCCACGGGCGCCATGCTCTACGAGATGGTGGCGGGGCGTCCGCCGTTTGAAGCCGGCGGCTCCGGTGGCGCCTACGCGATTATCGCGTCGCATTTGCGCAAGGCGCCGCGCCCGCCTTCCGAGTTGAATCCGCAGGTGCCGCCGGAACTGGACGGGATCGTTTTGAAAGCTCTGGCTAAAAGTCCGGCCGACCGGTTTTCGAGCGCAGCCGAGTTTCTGGCCGCGCTGCAGGCCGTCCGGTTGCAGTCCATCGGTTTGAACGACACCGTAACCGTGGCCCTGCAGAATTTACGCCCCACCGCTACGCCCCCTTCGCCGCCGGCGGGCGCGGAGGCTTCGGCTCACAGCTCAGCCGACCTGGAACGAGCGAGTAAAGATCTTGCCACTTACATTGGGCCAATCGCTCACATCTTAGTACGGCGCGCCGCGCCCGAAAGCCGTAGCCTGAACGAGCTTTATCAGACGCTGGCGCAGGAGATCAGCTCGGCCAGCAAGCGCGAGCAATTCCTGGCGAGCATGCCGCGATCGTCCCTTAGCCGTTCAACAGGCGGAACGCCTTCTGCAGGCTCACGAACATCCGGTTGAACGACGCCGTGAGGGCGGAAATTTCATCGTTGCCGTGAACGGGCAGTTCAGGCAGGCTCATATCGCCGTTGCTGATGCGATCGGCCATTTCCGATAGCTTTCGCACCGGATGAATCACCAGCGAGACCACGGCGGCATCAATGGCCACCAGCGAGATCACGAAGGCGATAATCAGGTAGATAACCAGCGTGCGGAAAGCATTGTGCGCGATTTGGATAGGCACTGCCATCGGCACCGAGACGATCTGCGCCGCTACGGTTTCGTTCGATTTCCACCCGAAGCCGTTTACGCTGCCGTAGGTCTTTATAATCGCTGGCGGAGCTTGCCCCGGTTCGCTGTGACACTCGAGACAGGCCCGTTCGGCGATGATGGGCCGCGCGATGTAGAGCACGCGCCCGGTGGGCGTGTCGCGTTCACCCACCAGTTGTTTTTCACGGGCGTGATTGCGGAAATAGTCGATCAGGTCCGCCTCCCAATCCACGGCGCGATCGCGCAAGTTCGTCGGATTCAGAGCGGCTTCTTTATAGGAATACTGCGGGTACTGCTTGCGCAGATAGTCGAAAGTAACTGTGGCGGCGTAGAACGGTATGGTTTCGGGAAGGAAACGGGTCTGATGAGCGGGAAGTGTCTCGAGCAGCGGCGCCAGCTCGTTGGCGGTATATTGACGCGTGGAGAGGGCGCTCTGGATCATGAGCTCGGCTTGCTGGATTACCTGGCTGCGCGCGTCGCGAATAAGAAATTGATAGGCGGCAATCGCGATCAGGATGGAGCCCGCGCCGAACAGGACGATCAGAATGAGATTGAATTTAGTGAGTAACTTCATGCTGGACCCTCATGCTCTCCGTGAGCGAGTATAGCGCGGGAATGCCGGTGCGATAAAATCGAATTAGCACGACCATGCATTGGCATCGAATCGCGGCGTTTCTTTCGGGTTGTTTGATCCTGGGCAGCCTGTTCATGATCTTCGTGGCCACGCAGAACTTCGGCACGGTGGATCGGGTGCTGGCGGCGCCTCCACAGGAAGCCGCGCAAATGTTTCAAACGCTCGGGCCGGAGAATGCGCGTTTGCTGTTGCGCTACCTGGCGGGCGAGGAGAACCGGCTGTTTTTCACCAGTTGGGAACTGGCCCAGATCGGGCTGGGCGTGCTGCTCACCGCGGCCCTGTTACTCGCCATAAAAAACCGGGTGCTGGCAGGGATGGCCGGCGCGATGGTGATCATTGCGTTGTTCCAGCATTTTCGCGTGACGCCGGAAATGATTGCGCTCGGCCGGTTGGTTGATTTCGGAGGCGGCGCCGGGTCTGCCGCATACAGCCAGTTCTGGAGATTGCACGGCTTGTATGGAGTGCTGGAAGTGGTGAAGCTGCTGCTTTTGATCGTGGTGGCTGCGATTTTGCTTTTCGGCCGCCGCGCGAAAGAGCAAGCTCCGGTGGAAGCGATTGCTCCGGTGTCCACCTTTGCCGAGCCCTAGCAGGGTGCTGAAAAAAGGCAAAAACGCTTGCTCAGGC
>CAVRZH010000095.1:0-7406 GCA_963725455.1 Bryobacterales bacterium | reverse complement strand
AACACTGGCGCGAAACGGAGAGAGCATGCGCATGGCGCCCACGAAAGTTCGAGCGATAGTTCCAGGAGGCGTGGGAAGAACATTGATCACCAGGGCCTTGGTGGCGCCCATCTCGGCGGCGGCCCAGAGCGGCACCGCGGAAAGCAGCCCTCCGTCGGAATAGACGCGGCCGCCTAGCCGCACTTGATCGAACAGACCAATAATCGCTGTGCTGGCCACCAGATGCTGCCAGCTTACTTCGTTGCCGCGAAGAACACGGGGGCGCAGCTTCATCAAATCAGTGACCACCATGGCGTAATGGGTACGCGGCTGAAAGGATTCGTACACTTCGCGAATCGCTCGCTGCAAAGGAGTGGTGTCGAACACACCGTGCAGCGGACTGCGCGGCAACTTCCAGCGATAGGCGCCAGCCGCATCCAGATGCAACCAACGATCCACAAGTTCGTCGGGATCGCAGCCGCCCGCGATGGCCCAGCCGGTGACTGCGCCTATGGAAGCTCCCACCACCAGGTCCGGATGAAACACATTCGCGAGTGCCCGCCACGCGCCCGCCTGGTACGCACCGTACATGCCGCCGGCGGACAGAACGAGTGCGGTCATCGATCAGGCGCCAAAGGTAGGCAACTCACCAAGCTACAAAGTACCTCAATCGATCAGCCTCGCCGCCGCCTTGTCCAGGAACCAGAGCACGCCCTCGCCGTCGTAGGTTGTGATTTGGGCCGGATATTTCTTGGGATCGTAGCGCTCGTGCAACACGGCTTTCAGCGGTTCGGCCTTGTCGTCACCAGCCACCAGCATCAGCGTGTGCCGCGCGGATTCCAGCACCGTCGGCAGGAGCGTGACACGCCATTGTTCGAATTTTTCGACATATGCCGTCCCCACCAGGCTGCGGCGATCGTCGATCAACGGCTCGCCGGGAAAAAGACTCGCCGTATGCGCATCGGGACCCATGCCGCGATGAATAATGTCGAATCTAGGTGCGGCGCCCGGCGTCAGGTTGAAAAAAGTCCGCAAGTCAAGGTCATATAGGCTCGCGGCTTCTTTCGGCAAAAACTCGCCTTGAATACGGTGAATATTGGCGGACGGGAAATGCGCGGGATCAATGAAGTTTTCCTTGGCCAGCCTATAGTTGCTTTGAGAATCGGTGGGCGGGACCACGCGCTCGTCCACCCAAAACAGATGGACATTGGTCCAATCGAAAGGCCTCCGGGCCATTTCAGCAAACATCAATCTGGGTGTGTTGCCGCCAGAGACCGCGAGTGAGGCGAGCGGCTGCCTCCCCAGTGCGCGTCCCAGCAGTTCAATTATTTTCCGGGCGCAGGCTTCCGAGGCTGACTGAGCCTTTTCGTATATAAACGACTGCAAGGTCATTCCGCCGTCCCCCTTTGTCTGACGCGGCTCGCCGAGGTGCGCGGGAATACGCACTTCGTCATGCTAGAATAACTCTGACCTTCCGCACAACTAGCAGTTCCCAGTTTGCACGTAACGCATATTCAGAAGGAGCAGGCAGCAACACTAGGCGTGTAGCATTTTATGCAGAAGCACGGTAAGAAGAAAATCCTGGCGGTAGTGGAAGATCTGTTATTCACGGTGAAGATTAGCGACGCGGCTAAGCGAGCCGGCCTGGATGTAGAGTTCGTGAAGTCTGAGCGAGATGTGATCGAGAAGGCAACCAACGAGAAGCCGCTCCTCATCATCCTGGATCTGAACTTTAGCGCGGTTCAGCCGCTCAAGTTGATCTCCAAGGTGAAGAGCGATGGAGAGATGAAACAGATCAGCGTGATCGGGTACCTATCTCACGTGCAAGGTGAACTAAAGCAACAAGCACAGGACGCCGGAGCGAACATGGTGATGGCGCGCTCGGCGTTTTCTCAAAACTTGCAACAGATTTTGAAGCGCCACTCCGGCGTGGTTTGACTCGAGTGGTTTGATTCGCAGCATGTTTCTCACCCTCAAATGGGGGTAAAAGGCGCGAGAAACCTGCGATTGAAACCCCACTCTTGAATTCCATCCTGAAATGCGTCCTGCACGCTGATCCTTGCAATCCCTCCGAACAGCCGCGAGGCGTGCTCTTCGAGGCATGGCGAGCCGCTTATAGTTGTTCCACTTGAATCGCCAATACAACTTACAACTTTAAGTTCCAGGCCGCGTAGTCCATCAATTGAACACGGGTTGAGAGGAGATTTTTACCTCACACTTACTCCGTTACCGTTTGGTCCTACGTGTGCATAATGCTGGCCCGTACTCCCAAGGTTAGTAACACATGAGTATGCCCTGAGCGCGGGCCAAGAGTGCCACGCTCAATCAAGCAGGCGCATCCCTCTGGAACGCACTCGTAAATTCCACTGAAAGGGATCACTACGCCATGGCTACCTCTCTGCGAACACAAGACGCGCCCGCGAATAACAAACACTTGGGGAATGATAAACAGCCGGGGAATGAAATCCAGGTGGATGGGGCGCTCCCGGCCGACCGCGAAACTGCAGTGAGAGGCGCAACCGAAGCAGCCGAGAGCCAAGCGCACGGCGCACCAGACGACGAAGCAACAGATAGTGAAGAGGAGGAGCGCAGCCGGTCTGTGAATTGGCCGGAACTGGTGATGCGCATTCAACGCGGCGAGGAAAGCGGAATGGAAGATCTGTACCGCTTGTTCGCGCGCGGCATCCGCTTTTATCTGTGCCGCCAGTTGGGCTTACAAGAACTGGACGATAAGGTTCACGACACGTTCCTGATTGTGGTGCAGGCCATCCGGCGTGGGGATCTGCGGGAACCGGAGCGGCTGATGGGTTTCGTCCGAACCGTGGTCAGGCGTCAGGTTGCCGCGCACATTGATCAAGTGGTGCATAGCCGGCGGGATGAACTGCATCTGGACGTGGGCGTTCGGGTGGTAGACGGGAGGCGTAATCCCGAGCAGAACATGGCCTTCCAGCAGAAAGTGGACTTCATGCTGGAGATACTGAATCAGCTTTCGGAACGCGATCGCGAGATCCTGACCCGGTTCTACCTGCACGAGGAGACCCAAGAGGAGATTTGCCTGGAGATGAATCTGACGGAGACTCAGTTCCGTTTGCTCAAATCCCGCGCGAAGGCGCGGTTTGGTGAGTTGGGAAAGCGAAAGTTGCAACAAAAGATGTTAGTCCCATTTTTTTCGAGAGTTTCTTCCCTCTAATACCACTACAGGAGCAAAACGAGTGCAGGCCCGAAATTGGGCACGGTTCGAGCTGCCGGGGATCAGTTCCCTCCCCCCAGGAGCTTCTTGTTATGAACGCTGGATTTGATCGTCAATTTCCACATTTTCCAGAGGATGTTTGGGAAGCGTACGCGCTCGGCATGCAATCCGAAGAGGATTGCATTTCTGTGGAAGAACATCTGCTCACCTGCCCGGCTTGCCAGGATGTGCTGGCGCAAGCCGATGAATACATTCAAGCAGTGCGATGCGCCGCGGCTTTACTGGCGCGAACGGCGAAGCGTCTGTCCAAACCAGTGGCAACGGCAACGTCGGTTTAGAATACCCTGCGGTGCAGACGCGCGATGGTGAACTTGGCGGTATCCGCGATCGCCATCACTGCCATCACTCCCGCCTGCACTGGATCTGAGACCACCAGGTCCGACGCGTCGGGAACACTGCCCGCCATGTTCAGGCTGATCACCAGCAGACCCTGCGCGCGCACTTCGCGCACCGCCTTCTCGATGTCCCCGCCCATCAACGCACCGGCCAGCACCAAAGCGCGGGCGCGTGACAATCTTCCCACCGCGCGGACGGCGTCGGCCAGCGGCTGCTCGCCCACCAGAGGAATGGTATCCACGGAGATGTGTTCGCCCCGGATGTTGTGACGATCCGCTTCCGAGATCGCACCGATCGCCACTTGGCCCACCTGCGCCCCCCCACCCACGATAATGATCCGTTTGCCGTATACCTTCTGAAGCGTCTTGACCACGTCCACTGTGCGAACAATGGGCAATTTGGTCAGATCAGCCTGTAGCCTTTCGGGCGCCTCGGGCAGGTTGATCTCGAAATAGATGCGGGACTCCGGCTGTTCCTCAATAATGGACACCGACGCGATGTCCCCATTGTGATCCGCAATCACGCCGGTCAATTCGTGAAGCACTCCCGGGCCCGACCGCGCCACCACTACGATTCCAGTTGGTTCGCTCATTTCTTTATTTCACCGGCCTGGCGTTTCCACCGCTGCGGGAGCCGCGATTTCGTACTTGCGCAGCAGTTCGTCCCACTGACCCTGCGCTTTCAGCAGCAGCTCGCACACTTCGCGCACCGCTCCCTGACCGCCCGCGCTCTGGGTGACGTACTGGACCGAGCGCTTCACTTCCGGGCGCGCATTTGCCGGGGCGATGCTCAGCCCCACGCGATTCATCACCACCACGTCCGTGAGATCGTCGCCGATATAGGCCACCTGCGATCCGGCGATACCGGATCGCTTCAGGATTTCTTCAAGGATCGGAATCTTTTCGATGTGCCCCTGGTAGACGTAGGTCATGTTGCACTGCTTGGCGCGCTCTTCGGTCGCAGGCGAGATTCTTCCGCTAATCACGCCCGTAACGAAGCCCTTCCACGACAGCCACTGCAGCGCGATGCCGTCCTGCGTGTCGAAACCTTTGGTCTCCACGATCTGGCCGGAGGGATCCGGAATACCGAATACCTTGCCGTCGGTGAGGACGCCATCCACGTCCATCAGAAGCATGCGAATGTTCGCAGCCAGCTGGTTCACCTCAGCCATTTTCATCCCGATAAGACATGTCCTTCATGGTAACCCACGGCTAGCGCGATGAACTTTATCGGGGCTCCGCTTCCTCATACCGATTGACGTTCAATTGACGCATCCGAAGTCGAGCCGCGGGAAGACCGCCGGAGATCGCGGCGCCAACGATGGCATAAGGCTCCCAAAAGAGCCCGCCGCTTGCGGTTCGAGCGATCGGATTGTCCTCCCAATCCCACAGCCGCGCAGGCGCAGCATCCACGCTCCGCGGACTCGCGTCCCAGTGCCCATTCGGATAGAAGAAGACCCCGATCGCTTGGATAAGCACGGAGTACAAGGCCAGCACCGCAAAGGCTCGCCGGGGCCAGGGGCGATCAAGCACGGATACCCCAATTGCCGTCAACACAACCATCGGCGGAGCCAGCTCGGTGAGCATGCGCGGTCCCCAGCAATAGCCGCCCCACCACACGACGGACGGTGAGATGGCCATTACCAAGGAGATGGTGATCGCTTCCAGGAACAAAGCGCCGGCTGCCGTCACAAACAACACCTTGTGGCTGCGGCGTGCGGCGGCAGCGCCAGGCAAGAATGCGCACACCGCAAAGATTGCGACGGGAGTGTAGATCAGCAGACCGCGCCCCGGGCTCAGGAACAGTCCCGCCACAACCGGCAGAAGGCTCAGGTTCCCGCCCAAGGCGGCATAGCCACCGGAAAGGCGGTGAAACACGTACCAGTTGTAGGAAGCCAGCAGCAGGCCCCCTAATAATGGGACGGCCAGTAAATGAATCTGATGCCGAAGAGTGGCCTTGGCTACGAAGAGCGCAGCAACCAGCACCGGCAACAAAGCGATGTTGGTGGGACGGCTGGTGAATGCGACCGTAGCCGCCAACCCGCAGAGCCACAGCCACATGTTTCGCGACCGGTCCTCTTGCCAGCGCTCAATACAATAGAAACAGCCGATGATGCCCAATTCGCCAGGGCCGTGCTGCCACAGCGCCTGGCTCGAAATCGACCAGGTCTCGGTTGCCAGGGCATACACCAAGGTCAGGCACCAGGCCCAGGGCGCGGTGGTGATTCGCTTCAAAAGAAGCAAAAGCAATACAGCTGAAAGAGCTGCGACGAATGCGGCCGCAAATTTTTCCGCTACTCTTGCCAACATCGCGAGCGATGCAACGTCCCAATGGCGGAGTCCGAAGAAGGCCAGCGGCAGGTAAAGCGGAGACACCAGTAAAGGCCCGCCAATCGGAAAGTTGCTGAAGTAATGACCGCCGGCGCGGTGGATCATATAGCGTGCATACCAGATATGTCCGTGTAGCCACGGCATCAGACGATCCAGATAGATGGTGTGATCGAGAACAACCGAAAAAGGGATGAGAGATGCCGGCAATGTATCGCCTGAATCCACTGGGCGAAGATTTGCGTGATAGACAACGGTGAGCGCCACAAACAAGAGAAGGTAAGGGCGTAGGCGTGCAAACATGCGAGAGCGAGACGGCAACTAGAATGCCGATCGTATCAAAACCTGGCGCGCTAAGGCTTTGACGCTTCCGATCGCGGCATGTGCACCGACATCAGGACGATACGTCCATGGATGACGTTGAACCAATGCGGCGTGTTCTCGGGAACGATGACAAAATCGCCCTTGGCCACCGCCTGGGACTTTCCGCCTTCAATGCCGGTGCCCGTAAGATTCTCGGCATTGGTTCGCTTTTCTTCGGTGAGCTTACCGCCCGTCGTTAGCGTGGCCGAGCCATCGATCACGTAGAACATCTCGGCTTCTTTCTCGTGCACCGCCGCCGGGCCCACTGCCGTTCGATATTCCAGATTCACGCCATAGGGAGCCAGCGTCAGGATTCTTTCCACTACGGTGGGCTGGCCCGGTTTATGATCGGCCTTCGCTTTGGCGAGCAGCGCGGCAACGTCGGCGGCCGACGAGTAGGTCCTGGTGGGCTGGGCCGGTTGCTGAGCCCAGATCGCGCTCGCGGCGACGATCGACGCCAGGGTGATTACGATGGTACGCATGGAAAACCTCCGGTTTGGGTTCGAACTCCAGATGCTATCACAACAGTTTGAAACCAGGCCGGAGGAGTTCTTCAATCGGTGACCTTGATGTTCTGCGTGACAGGTCCATCGTCTCCCAGATCACCCAGCAGGCAGAACGGCGCCGCCACGGCGCCCCACGCGGCCGTGGCCGGAATGACGACCAATCCCAACGGCGCCGCGGGCGAAAACAGCCATCCGAAGCCATTCTTGAAGCTCTTGGACATGCCGTTGCCCAAATCAGCCAGATGATGTCCATTGCCGGGCTGGTACATCTGAATGCGAATCAAAGTTGCGCGCGCAATCTTCACCACGCGCTGGTTAGCTGTCAGGGAGATTCCGTCCGCGTCGGTTGAACCGCAAGTGCCGCTCACCGTCTTGCCATCGGAAGTGGTGAGGTTAAGCTGACGGCCAGCCGCAACATGGCACAGGTTGCTCCAATGGGCCTGAACATCGGCCGGATAGACCGGGGTCAAGGCCGCCAAAATGCCAAAAGCAAATCCGCAAAGTGTGTGTTTCATGGTGAGATCAGAGTACGTCTGATCTGCCTGGCGCCAAGCCCGGGTTGTGGCACTTTCGCGGGCGTCACACTCGCTCTAACAGGATGCTGAAGAAAGGCAAAAAAACGCTCGCTCACGCGCCACCCGGCCG
>CAVRZH010000094.1:0-12815 GCA_963725455.1 Bryobacterales bacterium | reverse complement strand
CTGAAGTTGAAGAAGGAACATAGATCTCCAGCCGGAGGATGCAGTTCGTAGCGGAGGCCGAGATTGAGAGTGAGGCGCGGCGTGATCTTCCAGTCGTCCTGGCCGAAGAAGGCATACGAGTAGCCCAGGCCGTTCATGGTGGGGTTGTTGGTGGAGCTGACCTCAGTGTAATCGGGGTAGCCGAGGAGGAATCCTGCAGCAGGGCTCGCCATTGAAATTGACCTGGTCGGCAGTTCCCTGGACGATGGAGGAAGACCCGTTGAAGACATACCAGCCGGAGCGGTAGTTGCCGAAGACATTGTCGTCGTGGTCGGAGATGCGCTTGAAGTCGCCGCCGAATTTGAAGGAGTGGTTTCTGGTGGACCAGAGCAATACGATGGTTCGGCGCGCGACAGCATGTAACGTATTGCTAACTGCGCACGGTCCGCGAACGTCCGTAATATTTCCGAGACTTAGAACTGTAAAAGCGACTTACTCGCCCTCGCGGAAACAAGATAATCCACTGCCCTTCGTCGCGGCCGTAATAGGGTCGGCGTTGGACTTTGGACGGCTTGCATGATACCGTTCGTTTCTGGCGCTTGTTCTTTTCGGGCGCTCCTATGTTTCTGCTCAGCATCTGCCAGTGGATCGACGGCACGCGATTGAACGCGCTGCTGCGCCAGTCCAATTGGGCCTTCCCCACGCTCGACACCATCCACACGCTGGGCATCGTCCTGGTGGCGGGGACCATCATGCTGCTGGATCTGCGGCTGCTGGGTCTTGGCTTGCGTAGCGTGCCCGTGCCCCAGATGGTCGCTCGCATCGTGCCGGCTACACTGGGAGGCTTCGGATTGATGCTGGTGAGCGGAGGGCTGCTGTTCGCGTCGGAAGCCGTGAAAATGTATCATAGCCCGGCGTTTCGCATCAAGCTGGTTCTCCTGGCTCTGGCCGGACTGAACGCGCTCATCTTCCATGGAACCATCTATCGCGACGTCGCAAAGTGGGACCATCGGTCCGCCGTGCCGCCCCGCGCGCGCGTCGCCGGCCTGCTCTCATTGATTTTCTGGATCGCGATCATAGCGGCGGGGCGTGCCATCGCTTACGCGCCCGGATATGATCTCGGCTAACGTGGCTCTGCTGCCGCTCTTCGAATGGTTGCAGCATACATATTTGGGCGAAACGATCCGCCACTCGGCAGCGCTGATAGCGACGCTCGAAATCGTCCACCTCACCGGCCTGGCGATACTGCTTGGCACCCTTCTGATGGTGGACTTGAGCCTGCTTGGCCGGGGCATCGGCCGCCACCCGGTTTCCGAGATCGCCCGGGAACTCAACCCTATTACCGCAATCGGGCTGGGAATTATGCTGGTGAGCGGTCCCCTGATTCTGATTTCCGAAGCAGAGCGATGTTACCGGACACCCGCCTTCTGGATCAAGATGGCGCTGCTCGCGATCGCCGTGGTTTTTCACTTCACCGTTCACCGCAAGGTCACGCTGGCCGAACCTCCGGTGTCGCGCGCCCGTGCCAGCCTGGTTGGCAGGGTGTCCTTGGCACTGTGGATCGGCGTCGCGCTTGCGGGCAAAGGGATCGCGATTTTTCAGCCGTCTTGATGAGGCGCGGTTCCTGCACGATCGCCTGAATCACGCCGCCATCCGCCCGCAGCGCCGCACCGTTGGTAGCCGACGACAAAGGACTGCACACGAAGGCCACCAGCGCGGCCACTTCATCGACGCGCGCAAAGCGCTTCAGCAATGAGGAGGGGCGCACGCCGCGGAAGAACTCCTTCTCGATTTCTTCACGGCTGACATTGCGCGCGGCGGCCATCTGCTCCACGAATGTTTCGACGCCTTCCGATTCCGTGGGCCCGGGCAACACCGTGTTCACCGTGACGTTGGTACCCGCCGTGGTTTCCGCCAACCCGCGCGAGATGGCCAGTTGCGCGGTCTTCGTCATGCCGTAGTGAATCATTTCCTTGGGAATTTGTACCGCCGATTCGCTCGATATGAAGACGATCCGTCCCCAGCCGTGCTCCAGCATGCGGGGCAGATAGTGCCGGCTCAAGCGCACTCCGCTGAGCACATTGACCTCGAAGAAGCGAAACCAATCCGCATCGGGAATCTGTTCGAAAGGCTTGGGTTCAAAGATGCCAAGGTTGTTCACCAGGATCTCGGCGTCCGGGTATCGGGCGGTAATTTGGCTCACGCCCTCACTGGTTCCCAGGTCGGCCGCGAATCCTTCCACTTTACCCTTGAGCCCAGCGCTATTTAACTTTTGCACTGCAGCGTCCACGCGAGCTTGGGTGCGGCCGTTGACAATGACATGCGCGCCTTCGGCGGCTAGCGCTTCGGCGATGGCATAACCGATGCCTGCCGTTGATCCGCTTACGAGCGCCCGCTTACCGTCCAGTTGGAGGTCCATACCTCAATGAGATGCGGCCGGGACAGATAGGATGCGCCGGCCGAGCGATTACTAATCGACGAACTCTACTTGATACTCTTCAATCACCGGATTGGCCAGCACATCGCGCGCGATCTGGTCGATTTCGGCTCCGGCCGCCGCGCGATCCGTCCCCGGCGCGAGTGTAATCTCGAAGAACTTGCCCTGGCGCACCGCGGCGATCGAGGCGTGCCCCAACCCCGCCAGTGCCGACCGTATAGTCTGCCCTTGCGGATCAAGAACCGTCGGCTTCATCGAGACGTAAACGCGTGCTTTCATGACCTCTCATTGTATCCACTTACGGAAACATACCCTGCAGAGGATGGAGAGCATTGCTTACAATTAGCCCCATGACTGGACCTAGCATGACCCGACGTAGCTTACTGAGTGGCGTGGCCGCCATGGGGCTAACCGGTTGCGCCCGTCAAATTAGGACAACCGCGGCCTTGCCTCCGACACTGCCGCCTCTGGCGCGGTACGACGCCGTGCCTAAACTGATGCCCGTCCGCGCCGAGGTGGATCGGATCTTTCGCGTCACCGTTTGTCTCCGCCCATTCCGCGCCGCCGGGCCAAGGCTCGATGTGGAGCGTGTGGGAGATAAGACCGTGATCCACAACTACGGTCATGGCGGCAGCGGTTGGTCGTTGTCGTGGGGCTCCAGCAGCATCGCCGTCGAAAAGGCCATGCAAGTTGGGGAGCGGGACATCGCCGTGATCGGGTGCGGGGCGTTGGGATTGACCTCCGCCATTCTGCTACAGCGCGCCGGAGCCAAAGTGACCATCTATGCCAAGGAGCGTCCACCCGAGGTTCGGTCGGCCCGGGCCACCGGATCGTTTACTCCGGACTCTCGCATCGCGCTGACCAACTCAGTGGCTCCCGATTTCCCGGCGCTCTGGGAAACCATGTGCCGGCGGTCCTTTCATACTTATGAGAGCTACCTCGGCATGGCCGGAAATCCGGTGGAGTGGACGGACAGATACACGCTATCCGATAGCAGTCCGGATGAGACGCCGGCGAGCGAGCGCAGCCAGGGCGCACTTGCTTTTGCGCGTTATCAGGATCGCGTCAGGGATTTGATGCCGCGGTCTCAGGATTTGCCGCCGGGCAGCCATCCTTTCCCAACCCGCTATGCACAGCGGACTTCCAGCCTCATGTTCAATATTGCGGGATACTCCCGGCAGTTGGTGAACGACTTCCTCGTGGAAGGCGGCAAGATCGAACACCTAGAGTTTCATTCACCATCAGAGCTAAGCCAGTTACCGCAGAAAGTGGTGATCAATGCCACCGGCTACGGAGCGCGAGCGCTGTGGAAGGATGAATCCATCGTTCCGGTGCGGGGACAGATTGCGTGGCTGATCCCTCAACCGGAAGTCAACTATGGTGTCTTGTACGACGGTATCTACATTTTGGCCCGCCGCGATGGAATCGTAGTGCAGCAAGGGCTCAGCGACATGGAGGGCTACAACGACACGAATGAGGTCCCGGATCGGCCGGCGGCAGAGGCCTCAGTCCGGCTGGCGGCACAGTTGTTCGCACGGATGGGCAAGTCCTCTTCGATTCCTGCCCCTACCGCTTTCCGCCCTCGCCCCGCTACAATAGACGTTTAGGTCTGCTTCCTTATGCCCGTTCCCGTCTCGCAAATGTGGACCGTAGCAACTTACGTCCTCAAGCAGCGTCTCAAGCGCCGCGAACGCTACCCGCTCGTCCTGATGCTGGAGCCTTTGTTCCGCTGCAACCTGGCTTGCGCGGGCTGCGGCAAGATCCAGTACCCGGCCCATATCCTAAAGAAAAATCTCTCACCCGAAGAATGTTTCAAAGCCGTGGACGAGTGCGGCGCGCCCATGGTCTCCATCCCCGGCGGGGAGCCGCTGATGCATCCGGAGATCGACAAAATTGTCGAAGGTCTGGTGGCGCGCAAGAAATACATTTACCTCTGCACCAACGCGCTATTGCTCAAAGAAAAGCTGTCGCTCTTCAAACCCAGCAAGTACTTGACATTTTCCGTCCATCTGGACGGCCAGCGCGAGCATCACGATTTCTCGGTGTGCCGCGAAGGCGGTTACCAGATCGCTGTCGATGCCGTTCGGGAGGCTGTCCAGGCCGGCTTCCGCGTCACCACCAACAGCACGCTGTTCGATGGCGTGGATCCACAAAGTGTCCGGGCCTTCTTCGACGAAATGATGGACCTGGGCGTGGAGGGAATCATGGTGGCGCCCGGCTACTCCTACGACAAAGCGCCCGATCAGCAGCACTTCATGGGGCGTGCGCGCACGCGGCGCACCTTCAAAGCCATCCTCTCCAATCGAAAGCGCAACTGGATCTTCAATCAGTCGCCGCTTTATCTGGAATTTCTGATGGGCAAGCGCCAGTACAATTGCACGCCTTGGGGCATGCCCACGTATAACCTCTTCGGCTGGCAGAAGCCCTGCTACCTGCTGCAGGACGGCTACGCCGATACCTTCGCCGAGTTGATGGAAAGCACGGCATGGAACGAGTACGGAACCGAATCGGGCAATCCCAAGTGCGCCAATTGCATGGTGCATTGCGGGTTTGAGCCATCGGCAGTCCACGATGGCTTCTCCTCCCTGCGCGGCTTCGCGGCCATGGCGCGTTCCTATCTGTTCACGGCCTATCCCGATCCGGACGCCGAGCGCCTGCTCCAGGAGCCGGTGAAGCCGGTTCACGCGCACAATCCTTTTGTGAATATTCAGCTCGAGACTCCCGCGAGCGAATCCCAACAGGCATGAGCGAAATCGAGAATCCCGAGATACTCGAGGTAGTTCCCGGCTTCTCGCACGACCAGTTGGAAGGATGGATTCCACAGCTCGCCAGCGAAGAGGAGATTCGCGTCGCGCTTGAAAAAGCCTTCGACTATCGCGGCGATGTCACTATCACGCTCAAAAACGGCACGGTTGTGGAGGGCTACATCTTCGACCGCCGGACCGGCCCCACGCTGGCCGATTCGCAGGTTCGTTTGTTTCCGAAGAATTTCGATTCGAAGCTTTCCATCGCCTACGCCGACATTCAAGCGCTGGCGTTCACCGGCCGCGACACAGCCGCTGGAAAGAGTTGGGAAGCCTGGTTGCGAAAGTATTGGGAGAAGAAGACCGCCGGTGAGCACAACATCCAGCGTGAGCCTGAAACGCTTGAATAGCGACCACTCCCTCACGGTCGCGGCTCAGTACGAAAGGTTGCAACTGGCTCGGCCGCTCTACCGAGCCGCGCGCCAGCGGCACATCCGGAGACGACCGGAATTCGTGGCCGGCAGGACGTTCGGAGGCGCCAGGGAGTCGTGCACCGGAGAACATCGACTCGAAGAACACCGGACGGGTGGCGCGTGAGCAAGCGATTTCGCGCATATGGAGGTCCATCATAGTTCAAGTCTGCGTGCTCGCCAGCAGTAGCTCGGGAAACTCCACCTTCATCCGCACCGAAAAAACGCGCATTCTCGTCGATGCCGGTCTCAGCAAGCGCGACATTCTGGCGCGGCTGGCCGCAATTGACGAAGACGCCGAAGAGCTGGACGCAATCCTCATAACGCACGAGCATTCCGATCATGTCAGCGGCCTGGTGGCAATGGCGCGCTTGCTGAACGTGCCGATCTTCATCACCCGGCTTACCGCGCCCGCCATCCCCTGGGGCGAATACACTCCGCGCCTGGATTGCTTCCAGGCCGGAACGACATTTTGTGTCGGCGATATTGAAATCGACAGCTTCACCATTCCGCACGACGCCATCGATCCGGTGGGCTTCTGTTTTCGCGCCCAAGGGATTAAAGTGGGCCTGGTAACGGACCTGGGCTATGTCACCGATTCGATCAAATTCCACTTGCGCGGCGCTCAATTACTGATGCTCGAATCGAATCACGATCTCGAAATGCTAAAGGTGGGGCCGTACCCCTGGTCCGTCAAACAGCGCGTCATGGGACGCAAAGGGCATCTTTCGAACGACGTGGTGTGCGATTTCATCCGCTCGGATCTGGATTCGTCCGTCAACACTCTGGTGCTGGGCCATTTGAGCGAGCACAACAATCATCCCGAGATCGTACGAAACCAGGCCAATCGCGCGTTGGATGGCGCACGCCGCGCGCTGTTCACGCGGCTGGTGGTGGCCGAGCCGAAGCAACAATCCGAGGTTTTTACATATTAGATGATCGAACGCTACACTCGCCCGGAGATGGCCCGCATCTGGAGCGAAGAGAACAAATACCGGCAGTGGCTGGAAGTGGAGCTGGCCGCCTCGGAAGCGCTGGCCGAAACCAACGATGTGCCGCCGGAAGCGGCGCGCCTGCTACGCAAACACGCCAGCTTCGATCTGAAGCGCATCCAGGCAATCGAACGCGAGGTCAAGCATGACGTGATCGCGTTCACTACGGCGGTTTCAGAAAGCCTGGCCGCGGCGGGAGCAGCGGATGCGTCGCGCTGGCTGCACTATGGCCTGACGTCGAATGACGTAGTGGATACCGCGCAAGCGTTGATGGTGTGCAGCGCCTCCGAGCAAATTCTCGAAGGTATCCAAAAACTTGCAGCAGCGCTGAAGGCGCGGGCGTTCGAATTCAAGGATACGGTGCAGATTGGGCGAACGCATGGCATGCACGCCGAACCGATCACGTTTGGCCTCAAACTCGCCCTATGGTACGACGAAATGACGCGCAATCTCACGCGCTTTTCTACCGCCGCGGAGGAGATGCGCGTCGGCAAAATTTCGGGCGCCGTTGGAACCTTCGGGCATATCGGCCCGCAAGCCGAAGAGCGCATCTGCCAGCGGCTGGGATTGCGTCCCGCACCTATCGCTTCGCAGGTTATTTCGCGGGACCGGCACGCCAATTACGTCGCCACGCTGGCCTTGGTGGCTGCGACGCTGGAAAAAATCGCGCTCGAAATCCGTCATCTGCAACGCACTGAGGTGCGCGAGGTGGAAGAGCCGTTTTCAGAAGGACAAAAGGGATCTTCCGCGATGCCTCACAAGCGCAACCCGGTAACCTGCGAGCAGATCTGCGGGCTGGCCCGTGTGGTGCGCGGCAACGTGCAGGCCGCTTACGAGAACATTGCGCTCTGGCACGAACGCGACATTTCCCATTCGTCGGTGGAGCGGGTCATCCTGCCGGATTCGACCACCGCGGTGGACTATATGCTTGCACGGACTCTCTGGCTGGTCTCCGGCCTGCGCGTTTCCCCTGAGAGAATGCGGCGTAATCTGGACCTCACACGGGGCCTGGTATTCTCCGGACAGCTCCTTTTAGACCTCTCAGCAGCTGGCATGTTGCGTGAGCAAGCTTACAAATTAGTCCAGGCATATGCCATGCGCGCCTGGGAGGGAGACGGCGATTTCCGCGCCGCCATCGAATCGGACCCCGTGATCACCCAACATCTCTCCTCAGAGGCCTTAGAGGATACGTTCTCTGTTTCCAGACAGTTACGTAACGTCGATCAGATATTTCAGAGAGTTTTTCCAAACGGATAGCCCAAGTTGGCCCCGCCCGTACCCTAAATCTGTTCTTTCATTTTCGCAGGGATGCATTAAACTAATACCTAGGAGCGCACAGCGCGGGACGCCGAATGAAGATAATGAGCGAAACTGATCGGTGCATGGATTTCGAACTCGCTCGAGTGTTGTTGGTGGACGACGATCCTACCTCCCGTTTAACCTTGCAAACCGTGCTCGAAGCCAGCGGATATCATGTAGATTCAGCAGCTTCGGCAGCTGAGGCCGTTGGAAAGCTGGACGAGCAGGAGTATCAGCTGGTATTGAGCGATCTGCAGATGGAGTCTCCCGAAGCGGGTCTGAAGGTCCTGGCGCATGCGCGTATGATGGCTTACAAACCGGCGACCGCGATTGTAACCACCTATCAGAACGCCAAATCCCCCCACGCTACGCCCCAAAAGCAGGTGCGAACACTGGTGAAGCCGGAAGATGTTCCCGGTCTCCTGGCCAAAGTTGCGAACCTGATCAGCGAGCGGGCCGCACGCAAAGTTCAGCGCGAGATGCGCCACGCTACCAGCTAGCCGCTGCGGGTCGCTACGCCATAGATCGCCTCCTCAAATTGATCTAAAGAACCGCCGAAGAAGTGGTCGGCAGCGTCGATCCATATTAGTTCCTTAGGCTCCGGCAGCGCGGCGAAGTAGGTCTCCATCGACGGCACGGCGCAGAATTGGTCGTTCCTGCTCACGATGAAGTTCTTCGGGATGGCGCATTGCCCGAGTGACTGGCTATCGGACAGGTTCGCAGGAAAGCCCACTGCGATCAGGCGGGTAACACCCTGGCTTTCGCAGCCCAGCCGGAGGATAATCCGTGAACCGAATGAAAAACCAGCCAGGGAAAAAGGAAGATCGGGATAGCGTAATCGCAGCAAGGCCAACGCCGCGCGAGCGTCTTCCACTTCGCCGACGCCGTGGCCGTATTCGCCCTCGCTCAGATTGACGCCGCGATAGTTGAATCGCAGCACCACTGCTCCGGCGCGGCGCAGCCCTCGCGCGATCCGATAGACCACTTTGTTGTGCATGGTCCCGCCATGCTGCGGATGCGGATGGCAAACTAAAACTGCGTGGTTCGGATCCCGATCCTCAGGCTCTTCGAGCAGTGCTTCCAGACGTCCCGCGGGCCCCGCGATAAACAGGCTTTCGATCCGACGCGGCATTATTTGGGACCGGCTTAGTTCGAGCGATAGTTGGTGAATTGCATGTCGATGCCGAAGTCTTTGCCACGCAGCAGCGCGATCACTTCCTGCAAAGAGTCGCGATCTTTGCCGGAGATGCGCACCAGGTCACCCTGGATAGACGCCTGCACCTTCTTCTTGCTGTCTTTGACGACTTTTACAATCTCGCGCGCTTTCTCGGTAGAGATCCCCTGCTGCAGCGTGATTTCCTGGCGAACAGTGGAACCAGACGCGGGAGTAATCGGACCGAAAGTCAGCCCCTTCAGAGACACGTTGCGCTTTACCAGCTTCTGCTGCAACACGTCGCTGACGGCCTTTAACTTATAGTCGTCCAGGCTGGCGAGCACCAGTTTGTTGTCTTTCTCGTTGAGCTGAATGTCGGATTTGGAGTCCTTCAGATCGAAGCGCTGGTGGATTTCCTTCAGCGCTTGCTGGACGGCGTTATTCACTTCCGCCAAGTCGATCTTGGACACGATGTCAAACGTATTTTCGGGCATGTTCTAATGACCCAATGCTATCAAGACTCGCTCGGTAATTTCCTGGATCATCGCCGGCAAGGAGGCGTCCAGTGCCAGGGTGACGGCGGCGCGAACTCGCTCCGGATCGATCTCCTGAGCAACCGCGGTAGGAACGGCTAGTGGCTCGACAGATTGAGGCGGTTCGGGTTTAGGTGGCTCCAGAATGACCGGCTTGGGCGGTTCGGCCTGCGTGACGGGCGGAGGAGCGGAGGCCATCTGCTCGGCGAACAGGCCGCGCGCCGAGCTGGGCTTCCTTTACCAATGGATCGATGGTACCGACAACTTTGGAAGCTTCGAACGGCTTCTTGAGAATCGCGTCGCAACCAGCGCGCTTAGCTTCGTCTTCATCGAAGGGCTCCAGCAGGCCGGCGGTGAGCACCACGCGAACGTGCTTGAAGCGCGGCTCGCCTTTCACGAAGCGGCACAGCTCGAATCCGGACTTGCCGGGCAGAAAAACATCGGCCAGGATCAGGTCGGGATCGACGTCGGCCAGGCGCAACATGGCGGCGTTGCCGTCAGTGAGGCTCACCACTTCGAAGCCCTCTTCGCGCAGGATTCGTTCGCCCATACGCTGCGCGTGCGGGCTATCGTCAGCCAGAAGGATTCGGCTCATCGAATTCAGTTCGATGAAGGAGTGGTGGCAGCGGGCTGCGCCGCGGCCGGTGTCGCCGTAGCAGGCTGGTCCGTAGAGGGAGCGGCCTGTTGTTGCTTTTTGTTTTTCTTTTTCTTCTTGGCTGTCGGGTCGGCCGCTGTGGTTTGCGATGCCGGTTGGGACGCGTTCGTAGAAGCCGCGGTGGAACTGGGAGCGGCTGCTGGAGAGGCAGCCGGCGCCTCACCCTGCGCGGGCGGATTCGCGCGGGCGTCGGGTTTCGTATCTAGCGCCGTAGAATTGCCAATCGGCGTGGCCGTCACCTCGCCGCCGAATGCGCTGCTGGCGCCGGCAGGCTGCGGGACCAGAGGAGGAACCGAGGGACGCATGGTGGTCATGGCCGGATCGCCCGAGCGCGCGGCCGTGCTCATATCGGGATTACGCTTCAGCCACTGGGTATCCCGAGCGACAAAGCCCGGTTTCACACGATGGTCTTTTTCATACTGCATGTGCGCGACCGCCTGCTTGTCCGGCTCCGGCACGGGCAGTTCCAGTTCCTTCAGCCTCCGGGTAGCATCGTCCGCATATTCGCTCAACGGATAATCGCGCACAATCTTCGCGTAGGCTTCGCCCTCTTGCTTGCGGAAACGGCTACCCAGGTGTCCGTAAGCCTGGCCCATGTCCCAGAGAGCGAGATCCGCCTTACTGTAGAGAGGATATTGCTCCACCAGGTGGCTCATGCGGTTGGCCGCCGCGGAATTGTCCCCGCGCTTGTAATAGAAGCTGCCCACCAGGTACTCGCCTTCGGCAATAGCCTCTTGAATGTTGCGCAAAAGCTGTTTCGTCTCGTCGACGTACTTGCTGTTAGGAAATTGCACGATCAACTGGCGGCATTCGTCCTCGGCGCGAATGGCCTGGCTTTGGTCGCGATCGGACTTGTCCATTTGCTTGTAGTGGATCATGCAGATCTTCTGCTGAGATTCGGCGGCCTCTTCCATGGTGGGATAGAACAGGATAAAGTCCTTGTACTCGGCTTCGGCCTGTGCCAGACTGGCGGCGCCCCCCTCCCGATACCAACTGTCCGCGATGGCGAGCTTCGCTTTGGCCAGGAACTCGCTCTGATCGTAGGTGTTAATCAGGGTGTTGAGGGTGATACGCGCGATTTCGTAGCGGCCGTGTTCGATGTCGTTGACGGCGCGATCGAACAAAACCTTGTCGGGCTGCTTGGTGTCTTTGGTGATCGGGTCGTCGTACTTCTTAGCGCGGAATCCGCAAGAAGTCATCAGGCCAGCCAGCATCATTACCACCAGAAAGTTTCGAAGCATATGCAACCTTATAGATTAAACCTTTTGTAGCACGGCCTCGCGAGCCGCGCGCTGCAATTCCACGAACGCCTGGCCGGGATCGGGAGTGTGAAAAATGGATGACCCTGCAACCAGCCAGTCACACCCGGCACGAGTGATCTCACCCGCGTTTTCCGGCGACACCCCGCCATCGATCTCGATGGCGAAATTTAAGCCTAACTCTTTGCGGCGCCACGCTAGCGCCTGGATTTTCTTGAGCGCATTGGGGATAAAAGCCTGGCCTCCAAACCCGGGATTAACGCTCATGATAAGCACGTGATCCACCAGATCCAACACTTCGCTGATCATCACGATGGGAGTGGCCGGATTCAGAACTACACCGGCACGTGCACCCTCGGAGCGAATCAGGCGTAACGTACGATCCAGGTGCTTACAAGCTTCCTGATGGACCAAGATATAGTCGGCACCGGCCCGAATGAACTCGGGAGCGTATTTATCCGGGTCCGAAATCATGAGGTGAACGTCCAGTTTCAGGCGAGTCGCCTTGCGGATGGACTCCACCACCGGAATACCAATACTGATGTTGGGGACGAAATGTCCATCCATTACATCGACATGCAGGAACGAGGCTCCAGCGCGCTCCACTCGTGCGATTTCATCGCCTAGGTGCGCAAAATCAGCCGAGAGGATAGAGGGGAGTACTTCGATCATGCTGCGACTTAAAATGATGTTAGCACGTGGGGCGTTGGCCCCGGGGCTCCGATCCGGGCGCTTGGGAGGGCGGCCGCTTGCCACCCGCAGCGGTGGCGGGAGACACTGATCCTGTATCAATCTCCGGAGGATCCATGACATTTGGCGGTGGGCTGGCGGCGCTGTTCTCTCGCGACCTTACCAGGCTCATTCAGGAGTTGCAGGCTTTCCCGAGTGACGAGTCTCTGTGGCAACGGGCGCCGGGAGTGAAGAATTCAACCGGGAACCTGGTGCTGCACCTGGAAGGCAATCTGCGCGAGTACGTCGGCCGGCAGTTGGGGCACGTCGCTTATAGCCGCGAACGGGATCAGGAGTTTTTGCTGAACGGCATGTCGCGTGAGGACCTGGTGCGACGCATGGAGCAAGTCAAGGAACTGGTGGCCACGGTGGTGGGCCAGCTGTCCGATAGCGATCTCGCGGCGAAATACCCCGAGGATGTGCTGGAAGGCCCGCTCTCGTCGCATGACTTCCTGGTCCATCTGCATGGACATCTGAATTTTCATCTGGGACAGGTCGATTATCTGCGGCGGATTCTGACGGAAGGCTCGGCCGTGGCGTTCGCCGGGCTTTAACAGGATGCTGA
>CAVRZH010000093.1:0-8042 GCA_963725455.1 Bryobacterales bacterium | reverse complement strand
GCGCTCGGCAAGCACCTGCAAACACGCACGCAACAAACGGCAGCCAGCGCGGCGTTAGGCCGCTTTGGTTTTGAGGAACTCAGCGATCTTACGGTCCGTGCCGGCGATATGGTGTTGCAGCCAATCCTTCAAGAACTGCAGCAGCCCAACGGTGAGGCCGCCGCGTCCCGCTTCAAAATCCTGCTGCAGGCCGAGCACTTGAGCGGTCAGCGTATCATGATCCGCCTTGTGCTGGGCATAGCCGGGATATTGATGCTTCCGCATCAGGCCCTCTTCGGTGGCGAAGTGCATCTGGGTATAAGTCACCAGATCGGCTAGGGTCCTCGACATGGCCGCTTTGCCTTGGCCCAGAGTCATCGCGGTATGCAAATGATTCGCGAGTTCAAAGAGCCTATGGTGTTGCGCGTCGATCTCGTCATGGCCGACGCTGTACTCGCTTTTCCACTCGAACATGCTCATGCTGAGGCTTATCGGCGCCAGGCAGGAAAACGAGAATGCCCCCGGAGTGGTTCCTTACTTTGCGAGCGAGGCCGTCACTTTCGCTGCGTATTCCTTGGCCTTGGCCAGAATCGGCGCGGGATCGAGAGTAAGCGAACGCCCTTCCCGCACAATCTGCCGTCCATCGACGGTCACATCCTCGACATCGGAGCCTTTGAGCGCGTAAACGATCTGCGAATAGACGTTGTAGAGCGGCACGGCGTGCGGGCGGTCCAGGCGCAACGTAATCAGGTCGGCGTGCTTGCCGGTTTCAAGCGAGCCAATCTCTTTTTCGAGACCGGCGGCGCGTGCCCCCAGGCTGGTGGCCATGGCGATGGCCTGTTCGGCCGGAAGCACGGTGGGGTCGCCGGTGCTGACCTTTTGCAGGTCGGCCGCCAGGTTCATCTCTTCCATCAGATCGAAATCGTTGTTACTGCCAGCCGGCCCATCGGTGCCGAGGCCAACCGGAATACCCATCGCGAGAAGCCTGACCACCGGCGCCACGCCGCTGGCTAGCTTCATGTTGCTGGAAGGACAATGCGCGATTCCGGTACCGTGCGCCTTTAGGATCTTGGCGTCCAATGCGTCCAGCCAGACGCCGTGCGCCACGATGGTCCAGCCATCCAGAACGCCGAGCGATTCCACCAAACGCGTAGGCGTCATATGGCGGGTGCGCAACGCGTCGTCATTTTCTGTTTTGGTCTCCGAGAGATGCATCACCAGCGGCTTGTGGAATTTGTTCGCGAGCGAGCGCGCGGCCTTCAGATCGTCGTCGTTATTGGTATAGATGGCGTGCGGGGCGACGGCCGGGGTGATGGTGGGGTCGCCCTGGTATTCATCGAGAAATTTAGCCGTGCCGCGTAGCATGTCTTTGGGCGTCGCGTAGTCCGGCGATTTGAAACGGATCATGGTCTCGCCCAGAATCGCTCGCATGCCCGCTTCCTTGGTGGCTTTGGCCGCGCTGTCTTCGAAATAGTACATGTCGACGAAGGTAGTTGTTCCGGAGAGCATCATTTCAAGACAGGCCAGGCGCGTACCCCACAGAACGAAATCGGCTGTTACGTTCTTGGCCTCGGCCGGGAAAATGAATTTATCGAGCCACTCCTGCAGCTTCATGTCGTCGGCGATGCCACGGAAGAGCGACATGGCGGCGTGGGTATGCGTGTTGATCAGGCCCGGCATAAGGATGGCGTCCGGACGGTTGATATGGACGCGCGCCTGAAACTGCTTCTCGATGTCGGCTCGTTTGCCGACTCCGACAATGAGCCGGCCGCGAACGGCCACCGCGCCGTCGTCGATCAGATCGTGACGGGCGTTCATGGTGACGACGTAGCGGGCGGTATAGATGGCGTCGGCGGGATCGGCAGCCAACCCTGCCGCGGAAAGAATTATCGCCGCGAGCCAATAACTAAATAAACGAATCATCAAAAGGCCTCGGAAACAAATCTTTCAACCGCAGCGTTTCGGTCTTGCCATGCAGGTTGGTCAGCGTCACTTCGATGTTCCCGCAAAACTCCCACAGAATCTGGCGGCAAGCGCCGCAGGGCGGCGTCAAAACGTCGGTGTCGGCTGCCACGGCGATGCGTTGGAATTTTCGGACGCCCTCGGAAATCGCTTTGAAGACGGCCACGCGCTCGGCGCACACCGACAATCCATACGTCGCGTTTTCGATATTGCAGCCAGTGAACACGGCGCCGTCCGCGCTTTCGAGCGCGGCGCCCACTAGAAAGTGCGAGTAAGGAGCATGCGCCCTTTTCCGCGCGTCGATGGCAGTCTCAAGCAGAGTGGTCATAGCTTCGGCAGCAGGGCCTTTAAGAATCGGATCAAGGTGTCGCGGACGCGATAGCCCGTTTCCATCACTTCTTTATGATCCAACTTTTGCGGCGAAATGCCAGCCGCCATGTTAGTCACGCAAGAAATCGCGAGCACCTGCATGCCCAGGTGATTCGCCACAATGACTTCGGGGACGGTCGACATGCCGACTAAGTCCGCGCCAATGGTTCGCAGATAGCGGATCTCGGCGGGCGTCTCATAATTGGGGCCCGTGAGCGCGGCATAGACGCCGTCGTCCAGACGGATGTTGAGTTGGTGCGCCACCTGATGCGCTTTGGCCCGATATGCCGCTGAATAGGCCTCCGTCATGTCGGGAAAGCGCGGCCCTTCGGAATCGTCGTTGGGACCGATCAAAGGATTGGAGCCTTGTAAGTTGATGTGATCGGATAGCAACACCAGCGCGCCTTGGCTGTAAGAGAGATTGATGCCCCCGGCGGCGTTGGTAAAAACGATGGAATGCACTCCCAGGTGGCGAAGCACGCGGACGCCGAACGTTACCTGAGCCGGCGAATAGCCTTCGTAAAGATGCGCGCGTCCGGCCATCACGGCCACGTGGAGAGCTCCGAGCTTTCCGAAAACCAGTTTCCCTGAATGTCCGACAGCCGTGGATACCGGCCAGCCAGGAATCTCAGAATATGGGATAACGACTGGATCCGCCAGTTCATCCGCAAAGGCGCCCAGGCCGCTGCCGAGCACGACGGCGACATGCGGCTCACGCCCCGTTACGCTGCGAATGTGGGTGACCGCTTGGTGCATCTTTACTTACTGGCGGCCCCTATAGAAGCATGCCTGCGATGCAGGCCGACATGAAATTCGCCATGGTGCCCGCAGCCACCGCCTTCAGGCCCAAGCGTGCCAGATCGGATTTGCGGCTGGGCGCCAGCGCTCCGATGCCGCCAATCTGGATGGCGATGGAGCTTAGGTTCGCGAAACCGCACAGTGCGTACGTGGCGATGGTGAACGAATGCGGGTCGATCTGCGACTTCAGTGGCCCCAACTCCTGAAACGCTACGAATTCGTTCAGCACCAGGCGTGTGCCGAGCAGGTTCCCGATGGTCCGGCAGTCATGAAACTTGATGCCCAGCAGCCACGCGATGGGCGAAAAGATGATGCCGAGAATCTGTTCGAGGGAGGTATGGAAATAACCGAGAATGCCATTGCACAAAGCGATCAGGGCAAGGAACGCGATCAGCATGGCCGCGATGTTCAGGGCCAGATGCAAGCCGTCGCCCGCACCGCGCGCCGCCGCATCGATCAGGTTGACGCCGGGCTTTTCCACCGTTACGTGTACGCGACCGGCAGTCACGGGTTTGCCCACCTCGGGAATCAGAATCTTGGCCAGCATGATGGTGGCCGGCGCGGTCATGATCACCGCCGTCAGCAGATGGCGGGCTTCTACGTGCGCCATCAAAACGTAAGCCGCCATGGTGGCGCCAGAGACATGCGCCATCCCGCTGACCATGATGGTGAACAGTTCGGACTCGGTGAGGCCCGCCAAGAAGGGCCGGATAGTGATGGGCGCTTCGGTCTGTCCCATGAAGATGCTGGCGGCCACATTGGTGGCTTCGGCGCCGCTGGCCCCCATGACACGCTGCATCACCACCGCCATGGCGTTCACCAGCACTTGCATCACGCCCAGATAATACAGAATTGCGAACAGGCTGCAGATGAAAATGATGATCGGCAGAACCTGGAACGCGAAAACGGCGGTTGGACCACCGCCCAGTTGGTCGCCAAAGACGAATTTGCTGCCGGCCTGGGAATAAGCGATGATCGCGTTCACTTTGTCGCTGAGGGCTTCAAATAAGCGCGCGGCCGGCGTTCGGAGCACGATAAAAGCGAACGAGAGCTGCAGGCCCAGGCCCCAGAGGATCAGCGACGGGCGGATAGCGCGTTTGTGGGTGGAGAAGAGAACGCAAACCAGCAGAATCACGAGGATTCCCAGAATGCCGGTGAACTTCTCCATTATTCTTTAAACCGCTTCCTTACGGTCGCGGCTCGGTAAGAACGGTGACGGCTCGGTAAGACGCATATTCGCCATTCTGAGCCGCGCGCCAGCTGCACACGCGGAGACGGCCGGAATCGACTCGGAGAAAACCGCCCGGCTGGCACGTGAGCAAGCGGTTTCACCATGCGGCTAACTCACGACTTCGAGAATCAGTTCCCGTTCCTCGGGAGGCTGAGCGGAAATGCGGAACGCGTCTTCGATCTCTTCCGACGCTTCGTCGACGTGTTCGTCGCGGGTGTAGTAGACGCGGCAGAGCACTGCTCCGGCTTCCACCTTTTGGCCGACCTTCACTTCCAGGATCACGCCCACCGCCGGATCGATATCGTCTTCTTTCGTATTGCGACCGGCGCCGATTCGCGAGGACGCCAGGCCGATATCCTCGGCGGCGATGGCGCTGACATAGCCCGCGCGCGGAGAAGCGATCTCGCGCACGCCGGTGGCGTTGGGCAGAAGCTCGAACCGGTCCAGAACCTGCGAATTGCCGCCCTGGGCTTCGATCACTTCCTTGAATTTGCGGTAACCGGAGCCGTCCAGCAGTTTGGATTGGGCCACTTCGCGCGCTTCCTCGAGCGTAGGTGTGATCTTGGCGAGGAAAATCATGCGCGCCGCCAGTTCCAGCGCCAGCCGCGTCAGGTCCGTGGGGCCGGCGTTTTGCAGGGTCTGCGAAACTTCCATCACTTCGAGCGCGTTGCCCACCGCATAGCCCAAAGGCTGATTCATGTCCGTGATGAGCGCCTGCACGCGCTTGTCGGCGCGCCGCCCAATGCCCACCATCATCTGCGCCAGCCGCCGCGCATCCACTTGCTTCTTCATGAAGGCGCCGTTGCCGACCTTCACATCCAGCACCAATGCGTCCACGCCCTCCGCCAATTTCTTCGACATGATGGAGGTGGCGATCAGCGGAATCGATTCTACCGTTGCGGTGGAATCCCTGAGCGCGTATAGTTTGCCATCGGCCGGTGCGATCTCGGCGGTCTGCCCGATAAAGGCCAGGCCGTGTGTGGCCAATTGCGCCTTGAACTCGTCGATGGTCAGGTCGGTTCTGAAGCCTGGAATGGACTCCAGCTTATCCAGCGTGCCGCCCGTGTGGCCGAGCCCGCGCCCCGACATCATTGGAACCACCACGCCTGCGGCCGCCGCCAAGGGCGCCGATATCAAGCTGGTTTTATCCCCCACCCCGCCGGTAGAATGCTTGTCCACCTTGATGCCGGGAATGGAACTGAGGTCCACAGTTTCGCCGGAGCGAACCATGCACTCCGTCGCCGCGCTGACTTCACGGTCCGTCATTCCGGAATAGAACACGGCCATGAGGAAGGCAGACATTTGATAATCCGGAATTTCATTCCGGTTGTAGCCTTCCACTACCGCGGCAATTTCCTCTGGCGATAGTTCTTCACCATCTCGTTTTCGGTGGATCAAATCGACAGTTCGCATTATGAGTTCTTCAGCGTACCATCTTATGTATTTGAAAGTAAAGGATTGTGAGACCAAAATTTGCGGGCGTCACCAGGCCGGAGGCAGTGCTGGTAACCTACCCGCTTGACATCTCCGAGCTAGGGCGACACGATATAAACTCGAAAAGCGCGTTAAGGTCCGTGTTGCGACCTGAAGTTTAGCTCCGGGAGAAGAGCACGCAATGGCAAAATTTTGCGCGAATGGACATCAGATGGAAGATACCTGGGAGGCCTGTCCGTACTGCCAGCGGCCGGGATATCAGGTGAGCGGTTCGACCGTTACCGTGAAAACGCGTTTGGATCCCGAGGTTTCGCGGACGGGCACGGCGCCGCGCGAAGGCGCAGCGTCTCCGGCCGGCCGCAGGACTGTGCTGCTCACCGACAAGCGCAAGGCCCCCGTGGTGGGATGGTTTGTGGCCTTGACCGGTCAGCACAAAGGCGAAGATTTCCGCATTCGGGAGGGGCCGAATACGATCGGTTCGGCGCCGGACGCCGATATTGTGCTGCGGGATGCCGATATTTCCGGAAAGCACGCCAGCCTGCGCTATAAAGATCAAAAGTTTACTATCACCGACCTGGACTCCAGCAACGGAACTTTTTTGAACGACCGCACCGACCCCATCGCTCGCGAGGAACTGAAGGATAACGACATCGTTCGCATCGGCGAAGTGATGCTGAAGTTCAAGTGTCTCTGACAGCGCGATAATTCTGGCAGCGCGATAATAGGGAAGTGAGTTGGGCGCCGTTGTCGTTTTTGCTCCCGCTTCTTCTGGTGACGGTGCCTTTCGCACGCTTGACGCCCGAAGCTACGGCCGCCTTCGATCGCTACGTCCAACAAGCTGAAGCCAGGATGAATTCGGATCCGGTTCGCGATCCAAACCTTCGGGGTGCGCAAGCGCGGATCGCGGCCGTGGATGCAGCCCACGATGTCAACACGCCGTACGCGATGATCCAGGACTGGACCGGGAGCATGTTCATGCCGGGTGCAACCATCACGCAGGTGGAGAGCGTGCTTCGCGACTACTCCAATTACAAAAATTATTACCGCCCCAAAGTGATCGAATCACGCGAGCTGGCGCATAATGGCGATGAATACGAGGTGCTGCTGCGTCTCTATGAGAAGCACATCCTTACCATCGTTTTGAACAGCACCTATCACATCCGCTACGAAATGCCGGACTCGAACCGTTTGATTGTGACGTCGCGCTCCACACACATTGGAGAGGTGAAAGATCCCGGAAGATCGTACACAGAAGAGGTAGCACAGGGCAGCGATTCAGGATTTCTGTGGCGGCTGAATTCCTATTGGCGCTTCGAAGCGGCGGATGGCGGAGTGTACGCGCGTTGCGAGGCTATCTCACTCTCGCGCGACGTTCCACCGGGGCTGGGCTGGATGCTCAAAGGATTCCTGGAAAGTTTTCCGAAGGAATCCATGGTGAATACGCTGCGCGGCACTAGAGCTGCCGTTGAAAATCTGAAGGCGCTTCGCTAGCGAGTCAGGCTTGGCGCCGTGATTCCTTCCAGCACGCGGTCATCGGGCAAAGGTTCGCCGAAGGATTGAATCACGGGAACCACGCCCCCCCACACCGGCAGCGCGTAGTCTTCTTCGTCGTCGATGGGCGGACCGGTGCGAACTTTGGCCGAAACCTCTTCAAGCGGCAGCGACAAAACGGTGGTGGCTTTCAGTTCCTGCTCGGTGGGCTGCTTGGCTTGCTCCCAGCGCCCCGCGATCACGTGATTGGTGAAGCAGCGCAGCGCCTGCCACTTCTCGATCAGATCGGTCACTTGCCGCGCCTTGCCGAGCACTACCACCGAGCGATAGTTGATGGAGGTATGGAACGCCGAGCGCGCCAGAACCAACCCGTCGGTTAGAGTGACTGTCAGGCACACGTCCACTTCTTTGCCTTTCATGAGGCGGCTGGCGGGCGCTCCATGAATGTAAATCTGTTCGCCCGAGCGCGCATAAGCGGTGGGAATAACGAACGGCTGGCCATCCAGCACGAATCCGACGTGGCAGATGAAACCTTCGTCCAGGATGGCATGCACCTGCGCTTTGTCGTAGACGCCGCGCATAGGCCGGCGCTTCACTTGGGTTCGTTCGGTGGGTGGGTAAGATGGCGTGGAGCTTTCCATGGGTGATTCGACTTTAGCCCAAAGGCTGGATCGGAAAAAGATCCACTTTTGCTAATATGGGCCAGTCCACTTGGGTGGCCCGGGATTATCATGCGCGCTGCTATTGTGTTGGATCGGGCGTCTTCGGCGCCGCTCCA
>CAVRZH010000092.1:0-20339 GCA_963725455.1 Bryobacterales bacterium | reverse complement strand
CAGAAATCCTGGCTGATCTCAGGGCTCACTGGTTCAAGCGACGATCTGAGCGCGGCGGTGGAGCGAATCGGCACGTCGGAAGGAAAGTTATCGCCCCTGCTCGGTCCGGTGTGCAGGAACCAGACCTTTCCTCACGGTTGCGGTGGAACCGCTCTGTGGCATGGCCTTTATTACACAGCAAAGGAATTGAAGACCGTCCCAGGGCGAAAAGCGATTGTCGTACTTTCGGACGGTCTCGATACCGGCAGCGATATCCGCCTCACCGACGTCATCGAGATGGCCCAATCGGCCGGGACGGTTGTTTACGCGATCAAGTACGCAAGCCCCATGCGTTTCCTTTCCATCAGCGGCGCTATCGCCCAGGCGGTGAGCCGCGGCCTGGAGCGCGCCTCGCGCGAGACCGGCGGGCTGACATATCCGAACCCAGGCCGCAGAACCTCGGAAGTTTTTGCCAAGATCGAATCGGACCTGCGGAACATGTATATGCTGGGTTTCACTCCCCCCTCCGATGCGCGGGATGGTAAATTCCATAAGCTGGACGTGACCATCGCTCGGCCGGATCTAACGGTACGAACACGCGCCGGTTATTGGGCGCTAGGCGCGAAATAGCCCGTACCAATCAGGGCTCCAACTGCTAGACTGGAGAACTAAAGGAGAAAAGTTTATGCGTAGTTTCCTGCGTGCAGGAATGATTCTTGCGCTGCTCGGTTGCGCTGCGTTTGCAGCCGACGATGTGGTGAGTGCTGTTTCCGGAACAGTGAAGACGGTGGACAAAGCTACGAAGACCGTGGCGGTGAAGACGGCCGACGGCACCGAGCACACCTTTCATTTTGTCGGGAAAACCGTGGCGCACGGCGTGAAAGCGACGGCCAGTGGAAGCAAGGATGCGTTCCTATCGATGAAGGAAGGCGATGAAGTTGTCGTGCACTACACCGCGAAAGGCGCGGTTGAAACGGCGCACGAAGTGGATCACGTCGGCAAGGACGGCTTGAAAATGACGGAAGTCACCGTGAAGAGCGTCGATCACGCGGCAAAAACCGTTACTGTCAAAACCGCGGAAGGAGCCGAGGAGACTTATCATTTAACCGGAAACGCGGTGGTGGAGAGCGGCAAGGGCCTGGATAAAGCGGGCAAAGTCACGGTTTACTACACCGAAGAAGGCGGCAAGAAGATCGCGCATTTCTTTAAGAGCTAAACTCCAGAGCGAATCTCCGCTCGCGTCGTTTGGTACACGGCTTTCCTTTGAGTATGATGAATCGGTGGCGATACGTTATCGCCACAAGGAGACCAAGTGACGTTTAAAACAAACAGCGCCATGAGCCCGAGACCCAGTCGTTTTTTGAGCGCGTGCCTGGCGATTTCGTTCGCGGCTGTGGCGGCTAGAGCGCAGGTGCCGGCCAAGATCGAAGCGCAGCTGGTGGCCATGGGGCATATCGTCGATCCGCCCTGCACCGCTAAGCTCTACCGGCCTCTGATGCCGGCCAATGACATCACCAGCAGCGCCTCGCCTTTATATCCGGGCATCACAGTAGTGCGGGATGCATCCTTCGGCCCCAATCCGAAAGATGTCGTGGACATCTTCACGGCAGATAAAGGTCCCGCGTCGCGTCCGGTTCTGATTTATGTACCCGGGGGCGGTGGCAATAAAATCGAGCTTCAAGACAAAGAAGCCAACGCCTTTTACGACAATATTGGGCGATGGGCCACCCAGAACGGGATGGTTGGCGTCAACATGCAGCGGCATGGCGGACCTGGCTGGGATGCGGGCGCGAAAGACATTTCGAGCATGATCCAGTGGGTGGAAGCGAATATCTCCAAATACCACGGCAATCCGGATCGTATGTTCATCTGGGCGCACTCAGCCGGCAACAATCCGCTCGGCACTTATATCGGCCGTCCGGAACTATACGGGCCGAAAGGCGTGGGCGTGAAGGGCGTGATCTTCATGTCGCCAGCGGCCTTCGATATCGCGCCGCTGGAAGTGCCTCCGCCACCGGCCGGATCGAACCCATTTGAGGCTTTGGCTGCATCGGGCAAAACATGCGGTGTGGAAGGTGGAGCTTTTTCCTCGTCGGGCGCGCTGCCCGGACGTACGGAAGGACAGCCCGGTGGACCCGATGCGCCGCTGGGTCCTCCCCCAGGCGCCGCGGGTGGTCGCCCGGCGGGTGGCCCTCCTCGCGGTTTTGGCGGTCCGCCAGTAGACGCGGCGACTCGGTTGGCGCGGTCCAGCCTTCCCGAACTCAAGAAGACCTCGGTGAAAATACTCTTGGCGAATGCCGAACTGGATCCAGGAGCAGATCCCAAGATAGACGGAGGCCTGATGCCGTTTATCAAGATTCTGCACGACGACCTTTGCAAAGAGGGGCCCGCGCATTGCCCAACGCTGCTCTACGCCAAGGGCGAAAGCCACATGTCGGAAGTGTTTTCCATCGGCACGGCTGACAAAACGGTTTCAGGACCGATTCTTGCCTGGATAAAAAAGATCAAGTGACTCGGCAGATACGGATCTGATTGGTCCTCGTGAAGGCCACCCACCCGGCCGACAACAGCGCCGGCCGGGCTTAGCAGAAAAGCGGTTTCCTTTACTCCTGCTTCGGCTTATTCTTGCTGCCCTTGGGTCGTCCGCGCCGCTTTACTTCCGTCAGCCACTTCGGCGGTCTGCCTCGTCGCTTTCCCTGTCCAATGGTGAGGCGCTCTAATACGACGATAGCTTCGGAGATTTGATCCCGCTCCGTCCGAAGATCCGCCAGCATTTTGTTGATATCCATTTTTCAAGCGTACCTTGAGAGCGGAGCGGCTGTCATCAACTTTAGAGAGCGGAGCGGCTGTCACCAATTTTATGCCTGTGCTTAGCGGGCCAATCGATTCAACGAAACAATGTTGCAGCAGTTTGTTGCGCTGTAATCGCCGGTGCCGAGTATGCAACAATCGAATGTCGGAGGGTGATGGAAGAGCGCCCGGATAGCCGGAAAAACGGCTATTTGGTTGGGCTCAGGGGATGGGCGGGAGCGCGTTGTCAAATTACAGAAGCTTACAAAATATGAGCTTTAATCCGGTTCGAAGGTCAACGCTCATGGCTCTTTCGGGCTATGGCGGCAGGCTCATTCAGTAATCCTGTAACGAACCGGAGTATGCTGTCGTTAGTAACTCTAGGACCTTTAATTCAAGGCATATGAAGCACGCTACACCCACGGCGCTAGAGACCGCACCGAATCCGGAGCAGAACCCTTTAGAGCGGAACCCGCACGGGCCGACCGATTCCCGCAGCGCCCCGCCTCCATCCTCCGGGCGGAGCTGGATCTGGCTGGTGGTCCTGCTGGTGCTGGGTGTGGTCGGCTATTGGCAGTGGCCCAGGCTTAAGGCGTTCTTGCCGGCCGGCAACACGGCCCCTCAGGGTACCGCGAAAGGCAGAGGACGCCGCGGCGGGGCCGGTGGTACATCGCAAGTGGTGGCTGCTCGCGCGACCAAGGGCAACATAAAGGTTTTCGTCACAGGCCTGGGCGCTGTGACGCCCATCTATACGGTTACGGTGAATTCCCGCGTGACCGGCGAGCTGATGAAGGTCCAGTTCAAAGAAGGGCAAATTGTCCAGAAAGGCGATTTGCTGATAGAGATCGATCCGCGGCCTTATGAAGTCCAGCTGGAGCAAGCCGAGGGGCAGCTCATTCACGATGAAGCGCTGCTCAAGGATGCGAAGCTGGATCTGGATCGGTACAACACGCTGATCAAGCAGGATGCCATTCCCCAGCAAACGCTAGACGCACAGGTCGCCCTGGTGACTCAATATCAAGGGACCATCAAGACCGACCAGTCCCAAATCGATAACGCCAAGCTGAATCTGGTTTATTGCCACATCGCTTCGCCCATCACCGGGCGGGTGGGATTGCGGCTGGTGGATCCCGGCAATATCGTGCAGGGCACGGCCAACACCGGGCTGGTAGTGATCACGCAATTGGACCCCATTAGCGTGATCTTCACGGTGGGCGAGGATCAGCTCCCGGCCATTCTGCAAAAGATGCGCGCGGGCGAGAGTTTGCCGGTGGAGGCGTGGGATCGCGAGTTGAAGAACAAACTCGATGACGGTAAGCTCGAGACTACCGACAATCAAATCGATCCAACCACTGGAACATTAAAGCTGCGCGCCGTTTTTGCTAATCCCGACGGCAAGCTGTTTCCCAATCAATTTGTAAATGCGCGCCTGCTGGTTCAACAAAAGCCCAATGTTACGTTGTTGCCGAACAATGCCATCCAGCGCAATTCTCAAGGGACCTATGTCTGGCTGATCGGTCCGGATCGAACCGTGAATGTCCGCACCATCAACGTGGGCACCACCGAAGGCGACCAATCCGAGATCACCTCCGGCATCCAGCCGGGTGACGAGGTGGTTACCGTGGGCGTGGACCGCTTGGAAGAAGGTGGAAAAGTAATCGCCGAAGTACCCGGCGAAAAGTCGAGTGACAAGGCTGCCGGTACGCATAATGGCCATGGCAATGGAAGACCGGGCGGCGGACGGTCGCACAAATCTGCTTCGTGAGTAGTAAAACATGAACCCTTCTCGGACATTTATTGTCCGGCCTGTAGCAACGTCGCTGTTGATGGCCGGGATTTTGTTGGTGGGCGCCGTGGCCTACAAGCAACTGCCGGTGTCGGCGCTGCCCGAAGTGGATTATCCGACCATCCAGATCATCACGTTTTACCCGGGAGCGAGCCCGGACGTGATGGCGTCTTCGGTAACCGCGCCGCTCGAGCGCCAGTTCGGCGAGGTGCCCGGGCTGCAGCAGATGACATCCACCAGCTCCGATGGCAGTTCTGTCATCACGCTCGAATTCAATTTGTCGCTCAACATCGACGTGGCCGAGCAGGAGGTGCAGCAGTCCATCAATGCATCGGGGACGTATCTGCCCGCTGATCTGCCCGTTCCTCCCATTTACGCCAAGGTGAATCCAGCCGACACGCCCATCCTCACGCTGGCGCTGATGTCCGACGCCCTTTCGCTTTCGAAGGTGGAAGATCTGGCCGACACCCGCCTGGTGCCGAAAATTTCCCAGTTGCCCGGCGTGGGTCTGGTGAGTATCAGCGGCGGACAAAAGCCTGCCGTGCGCATCCAGGCCAACCCCACCGCGCTCGGTTCTTACGGCCTCAATATGGAGGATCTGCGCAATTCGATTACCGCCGCCAATGTGAACCAGGCCAAGGGTAATTTCGATGGCGCACATCAGGCCTACCAGATCGGGGCTAACGATCAGATGCTTTCGAGCTCCGACTATGCGTCCATGATCGTCGCCTATCGCAATAACGGGCCGGTGCGTTTGAGCGACGTGGCTACCATCGTGGACGATGTCGAGAACGTGCGGCAGGCCGCCTGGATCAATGAGACGCCGGCGGTAATCGTCAATATCCAAAGGCAGCCGGGCGCCAACATCATCGCGGTGGTGGATCGCATCAAAGCGCTGCTTCCGCAGTTGCAGGCATCGCTGCCGTCCTCCATCACCGTAAAGATTCTCACCGATCGGACCAACACCATTCGGGCGTCAGTGGCGGATGTTCAATTTGAGCTGATGCTCACCATTGGCCTGGTGGTTTTGGTGATCTTCCTGTTCCTGCGAAACCTTTCGGCCACCATCATTCCCAGTATCGCCGTGCCGTTGTCGCTGGTAGGCACATTCGGCGTGATGTACCTGCTGGGCTACAGCCTCAACAATCTAACGCTGATGGCGCTGACCATCTCCACGGGCTTCGTGGTGGACGACGCCATCGTGATGATTGAGAACATTTCGCGGTATCTGGAAGAGGGCAAGCGCCCGCTCCAGGCCGCGCTGCTGGGTTCCGAGCAGATCGGATTCACCATTGTGTCGTTGACCGTCTCGCTCATCGCGGTTCTGATTCCGCTCTTGTTCATGGGCGATATCGTGGGGCGGCTGTTCCGAGAGTTCGCGGTAACGTTGAGCGTCACCATCCTGGTCTCGGCCGTGGTTTCGCTCACGCTGACGCCGATGATGTGCGCGAAGATTTTAAAACATACGCCTGACAGCCAGCAGGGTTGGTTTTATCGTGCGTCCGAACGTGGCTTCGAGGCCGTGATTGCTCTCTACGCCAAGACGCTGCGATGGGTGTTGCGCAATCAGCCGCTCACCTTGCTGGTGGCGGCGGCCACGTTGGCCTTCACATTTATTTTGTTCATCAAGATTCCGAAGGGTTTCTTTCCGGTACAGGATACAGGAGTAATTCAAGGGGTTTCCGAAGCCGAGCAGACCATCTCATTCAAAGCCATGTCCCAGCGGCAGCAGGCGTTGGACAAAGTGATTTTGAAGGATCCGGCGGTGGAGAGCCTGTCGTCCTTCATTGGCATCGATGGGACCAACACCACGCTGAACACCGGGCGCATTCAGATCAACCTGAAGCCGCTTGAAGAGCGCAAGATGAATGCGAGCGACGTGATCCGGCGATTGCAGCCGGAGCTGACCAATGTGGCGGGCATTACGCTGTACATGCAGCCGGTGCAAGATCTGACGGTGGAGGATCGCGTCAGCCGTACGCAGTACCAATATACTCTCGAAGATCCCAATGCCGACGAGTTGAATTCCTTCGTTCCGAAAATGGTGGCGCGTCTCAAGGAGATACCCGAAATACGCGACGTGGCAACCGACCAGCAGGTGAACGGCCTGCGCGTCCGTGTGGTTTTCGACCGCGACACGGCGTCGCGCCTCGGCATCACGCCCTCGGCCATCGACAACACGCTCTACGACGCTTACGGACAGCGTGAAGTCTCCACCATGTTCACGCAGTTGAATCAGTATCACGTGGTGCTGGAAGTGAAGCCGGGATTCCAGAACAATCCGGTGGACTTGCGGAATTTATTCATTCGCTCGGCGGCGGGAAGCTCCGGAGGCGCAGGGGTGGTATCGGGCGGATCGGCGACCACGGAGGGCTTCGGACCATCCAGTGCGTCGGTCGCGCAGGGTACCGCGGGACTGTCGATTGGCGCTCCAGTTGGAGGAACATCCAGCGGGGCATTCGGCGGCGGCGTGTCGGCATCGTCATTGGTTTTCACCAACGGAGGAAGCCAGGTGCCGTTAAGTGCCTTCACGCACGTGGAACAGCAGGCGGTGCCCATTACGGTGAATCACCAGGGCCAGTTCCCAGTGGTGACGTTGTCCTTCAACCTGGCGCCCGGAGCATCGCTCGGCGATGCGGTGAACGACATCAATCGCGTAAAAGACGAACTGCAGATGCCGGCCAGCATTCAGGGCGCGTTTCAAGGCACTGCGGAGGCGTTTCAGGCCTCGCTGGCCAACGAGCCAATTCTCATTCTGGCGGCTTTGATTACGGTCTACATCGTACTCGGGGTGCTGTATGAGAGCTACATCCATCCCATTACGATTCTCTCGACGCTGCCCTCGGCGGGTGTCGGCGCGTTGCTGGCGCTGTTCATAACCGGACAGGACTTCAGCGTCATTGCCCTTATTGGAATTATTTTGCTGATCGGCATCGTGAAGAAGAACGGCATCATGATGATCGATTTCGCGCTGGATGCCGAACGCAACCAGGGTATGCCGCCGCACGAAGCCATCTATCAAGCCTGTCTGTTGCGCTTCCGGCCCATTATGATGACCACCATGGCGGCGCTGCTGGGTGGACTGCCGCTCGCGCTCGGAGCCGGAGTAGGATCGGAACTGCGGAAGCCGCTCGGAATCACCATGGTGGGCGGCCTGATCTTCAGCCAGCTTTTGACGCTCTACACCACGCCGGTGATTTATCTTTGGTTCGATCGGCTGGCGCACCGCAAGCACGCGGTGTCAGCCATGGATAGCAGCATGGCTCCGGAGATGGGCGATTGATGGTGCTTCTTCAAGCCGAAACCGCCCGCTTACACGCGCGGGTCGGTTTGCGCTTCGGAGCCGTGACCGTAAGGGAGCGGTTGGCGTGAACATCTCCGAGCCCTTTATTCATCGGCCTGTCGCCACTACCCTGCTCACTGTCGCCATTGCGATAGCGGGCGGGGTGGCTTACAATCTGCTCCCCGTGTCGCCCCTGCCGCAAGTGGACTTTCCCACCATCAACGTACAGGCCACGCTGCCAGGCGCGAGTCCGGAAACGATGGCGTCCTCGGTCGCCACTCCGCTCGAGCGCCAGTTCGGACGCATTGCCGCCATTACGGAGATGACCTCCACCAGTACGCTGGGCGGCACAGGCATTACGCTGCAGTTCGAGTTGGACCGCGACATCAATGCCGCGGCGCGTGAGGTGGAAGCCGCCATCAATGCCGCGCGTGGCTATCTTCCCACCAATCTGCCCAGCAATCCCAGCTACCGCAAGGTGAACCCGGCCGAGCAACAGATCTTTCAGATCGCGCTGACCTCCGATGTGCTCGATCGCGGCCAGCTTTACGACGCCGCGTCCACCATCATTGTGCAGAAGCTTTCGCAGATCAAAGGCGTTGGACAGGTGAACGCGCAGGGCGGTGCGCTGCCGGGTGTGCGCGTCGAGCTGAATCCCATGGCTTTGAACAAGTATGGGATCGGGTTGGAGCAGGTGCGGAGTGTCTTGAATGCCTCCAACTCTAACGTTCCCAAGGGACATTTCTCGGACGGGTTCCACCTGTGGGAAGTGGGCGCAAACGATCAGATGTTCAAAGCCAGGGATTACCGGCCGCTGATCGTCGCCTATAGTAAAGGAGCTCCGGTTCGGTTGTCGGACGTCGCCGAAGTCGACGACGCGGTGGAAGATCTCCGCAACATGGGAATCGCAAACGGCCAGCCCTCGGTCAACGTTGCCATCAACCGCCAGCCAGGCGCCAACATTATCGATACGGTGGACCGGATTCGCGCCGCGCTGCCGCAGCTGAAAGCCGCCATTCCCCACTCCATCCGGTTGAACGTCACTCAGGATCAGACCGTTACCATCCGTGCTTCGGTGCGCGACATCGAGAAGACGATGTTCATTTCGGTGCTGCTGGTGGTCCTGGTGGTATTTGTCTTTTTGAGGAGCCCCCGCACCACCCTGATTCCGAGCGTGGCCGTGCCGGTTTCGCTCATCGGAACGTTCGGCGTGATGTATCTCTGCGGTTACAGCCTGGACAACCTTTCGCTCATGGCTCTGACCATCTCCACCGGATTCGTGGTGGACGATGCCATCGTGGTGATTGAAAATATCACACGCTATCTGGAGCAGGGCATGCAGCCCTTCGCGGCTGCCTTGCGGGGCGCGCGTGAAATTGGGTCCACGGTCTTAACCATCAGCATTTCGCTCGTGGCCGTATTTATCCCGCTGCTGATGATGGGCGGCATCGTCGGCCGTTTGTTCCGCGAATTCGCCGTCACCATGTCGGTGGCCATTGCGATTTCAATGGCCATCTCGCTCACCACTACGCCCATGATGTGCGCGCATCTGCTCAAGGAGCACACCACGCATGGTTGGATGTACCGCACCAGTGAGCGGATGTTCAATGCGATTGTCGGGTTATACGGGCGCACGCTGGGGCAGGTACTACGGCATCCCGCGATTACCCTGGGCGTGCTCGCCGCTACCATCGCGCTGAACGTATTCCTGTTCATTCACGTCCCGAAAGGTTTTTTCCCGCAGCAGGATAATGGCCGATTGAATGGAACCATCATCGCCGATCAAGACACGTCCTTCCAGGCTATGGAAAGGAACCTGCGGCAGATGGTGAAGATAGTACAGGCGGATCCGGCAGTGGATACCGTGGCCGGATACACCGGAGGCAGCGGCGGCTATGGAAACACGCTAAATACGGCGCGCATGCAGATCCAGTTGAAGCCGCTGGAGGAACGCAAGGTCTCGGTGTACGACGTAATCGAGCGCCTGCGTCCCAAGCTGAGCGTCATCCGCGGATCCACGAATTATATGCAGGCCAATCAGGACGTGCGTGTGGGCGGACGCAGCAGCGCTTCGCTTTATCAATTCACCATGCGCGGCGATAACGTCCAGGATCTCACCAAATACGGGCCGCCTATGCTGTCGGCGTTGCGGCACCTGCGCCTGATCAACGACGTCAATACCGATCAGCAGAACAGCGGCTTGCAGTCCATCGTGCAATATGATCGCGATACCGCCGCCCGCTTCGGCATTTCGTCGCAGCTTATCGACAATGTGCTCTACGATGCTTTTGGCCAGCGCCAGGTGTCCACCATGTACACCGCGCTCAATCAGTATCACGTGGTGATGGAAGCCGCGCCGCGCTTCTGGCAGGATCCCGAGTTCCTGAAACAGATCTACGTGGCCGATCCCGCGGGCGGCACAGTGCCGCTCAACGCAATCAGCCGTTACTCCTCGTCCGTGGCTCCGCTGGGGGTGAATCATCAAGGCCTCTTTCCGGCCGCGACCATTTCGTTCAACCTCGCACCGGGCGTAGCGCTGGGCGACGCGGTGACCGCCATTGAGGCCGAGGCGCGCAGAGTAGGTCTGCCCGATACCATTCAGACTTTCTTCGCGGGCACCGCGCAAGCCTACCAGGATTCATTGCGCAACGAGCCGATTCTGATTGCCGCCGCTCTCATCACCGTTTACATTGTGCTGGGCATGCTGTATGAGAGCTGCTGGCACCCCATTACGATTCTCTCCACGCTTCCGTCGGCGGGAGTGGGCGCCATGCTGGCGCTTTTGATGTGGCACACCGATCTGAGCATTATCGCGATGATCGGGATCATTCTGCTGATCGGCATCGTCAAGAAAAACGCCATCATGATGATCGATTTCGCGATCGAAGCCGAGCGCTCCGAAGGACTGCGCCCGCGCGACGCCATCTACAAGGCTTGTTTGCTGCGCTTCCGACCTATTTTGATGACCACCATGTCCGCCCTGCTCGGCGCGCTGCCGCTTGCGCTTGGTAATGGCGTAGGCGCCGAACTTCGCCGGCCGCTCGGCATCACGATTATCGGCGGGCTGATCGTAAGCCAGCTATTGACGCTCTACACCACGCCCGTGGTTTACCTGGAACTGGACCGTCTGCGGCTGTGGTGGAAGGGCGAGCGCGGCCCGGAATTAGCGCACTAAGCGTTACGACGCTTTCTTCACCACAAACTCAAAGGGCATCCCTCCCGCATCGCCCGAGATCTTGATCTGATCGGCTGCCACCACACCTTTATAAGTCAGCTTCAGCGCGTTGCCGCCCATATCGATGCTCAGCCAAAACGAAATATTGGCGCCGTCGATCATGCCGTCTTTGATCGCAATGTCCCCGCCATCCGGGCCCGCCATGGTGCCGGAGAGCATGGGGCCGTCGGCCTTGAAATTGAAGGCAACCGGGAAGTCGCCGTTCGGCGTGGAGACGTTGCCGGTCCATTTGCCGTCTACATCGGCGGCGAAAGCGGAAACGGCAAGCAGCAACAGTGCCGCCACGGGTGCAAAGAGTTTCATGGAGAACCCTCCTCTGGAAAGAGTTTGGATTATCTTATCAGGTCGCGCTGCTCAGTGCGTCATGGCGTAAACGACGTAATTGACGCCGGTCCGGATGCCGAGAGCCGAGTAGCGCTCCGGGTAATCGGGATCGTCGGCCCACTCCCAGGAGTCGCCGGTGTCGTGATTAAATAGCACCGCTACCTCGATGCGCCCCTTGTCATCGTAAATGGCGCGCCAGTGCGGATCGCGGCCGCCATTCAGGTAGGGCATGCCGCCCAGGCTCCATTGGCCCGATACCTGATAGCGCTGATCGAGGTCGAACACGGTGTGAAAGATAGGGTCGCTGTTCTCGATTTCAACGATCGGCCGGCCCGGCAGCAGCTTGGCCATGTTGCGCTCGAAATAATACCAGTCGCTCTGGCCCCAGAAGTCATCTCCCAACAGGAACCCGCCGCGCGCCAGGAAATCGCGGACTTTGGCGAGCTCGGCGTCGCTCATGTTCCATTGATCCGGCCCCGCGCAATAAAGGAACGGCCAGTTGTAAATATCGTCGCCGTCGTCCGGGCTGACAGGCTGCTCCACGCTGCGCACCTGGAGGCGAGTCAGGCGGCGAAGGGCCAGCGCGAAGTGGCGATCGGCGCGTGGATAATCGTTGGTCCAGGCGCTGCGGCCCTGACGCCAGTCGAAGCGATAGAGCCATCCGAAAATGCCCCAGTCGCCCTGCGGGTACATCAGGCGGGAAAAGACGAATTCGGCTTTATCTTTGTAATCCGGGGGCAGTGCGAAGTCGCTGTATTCCTGCCCCGGGTACTCGCGAAAAGGCAATTGAAACGCGCATAAGACGCCGGCCGCGGCGAGCCCGAAAGCCAGAAGAACATCCCGCCTGGAGCACACACGACCATGCTAGCATCGGCCACGCCGAGAGCTACTGGCCGGCGGCCCACTTCATGACGAGATTATAGGCGTCTACGCTGCCGATACCGCTGGCGAAATCCCAGCCCGTGGCGGCCGCGAAGGCGGGAGTGAACAAGTTGTCGGAGACGGAGAGAGCGCCGTCCGGGTCCCCGAACCCATGGCCCGGCTGGTTCCCGAGATACCCGTAGCAATTCGCGGACCCGGCGCAATTGACTACGATGTCACCCATCGTGACGTCATGAAAAATGCAGCCCGCGCTAGCCGGGCTGGGACTATTTGAAGAGTCACAGGTGGTCGAGCCCTGTGCACCATACTCGTTCGCAGCCAGCTTGTAATAGACGTAGTTCGGATTACCTTGCGCGCTGCCCTGTTTCTGGTTCACCAGGGCCTGGATTCCCGCCATGATCGGCGAGGAGAAAGACGTTCCGCCCGCGCCGGCCCATCCGCTGGGAGCGCCCAGGCAAGGAGCGCCGCCATTGGCTGTGTCAGTCCAGCAAAAGACGTAATAGTGACCCCAGAAGCCATTGGAGGCGAATAGGGAGACGTCTGGGATGTCGCGCACTCCGTCGTTTGGAATGCCGGCCACTGCGGTTTGCCACGATGGCTTGGCATAACCTTTGCACGTTCCTCCGACTACGCCGTAGTTGTAGGGCGACCCCGTCGCACAGCCGCTTGGCCCGCCGCTTCCGCCCGCCACATTGAGTAATCCTTCCTGGTCTGCGGCGCGGCTGCCGCAAAAACTATCGGCCCCATATGGCGTGGCATAGCCAATATAAGCCAGCAGCAACCCGCCCGCGCAGGAATCGTTCCAGGGCGCCTCGGGAATGTAGGATAAAGCCGAGCCATAGACGCTGCTGTTCTGACCGCTCCAAAAGCTGTTGTTGGTGCCGGAGTAGGTGTCGGCAAAATCCGTGCCCCCTACCGCGACATTGTAGGGCGTCGACGCAAACGCGCTGATACCGATGCCGTGTGTGGCGGAAGGAAGATCGGCGTCGCAGCTTGCCGCGGCCTCGTCTCCGGCCGAAACGAACACCGAAACTCCCTCTGCCACAGCCTGCTGATAAAGCGAGTTAAAGGCGGCATTGGACGATGCACCATTTTCCGCTTCGCATTCGCCATAACTGATGCTTACGATGGCCGGCGGCTTGGCGCTGTTGATAAGGTTCTGCATGGCGAACAGGCCGCCAAACGTCGTGTATGTGTCAGCACACGTGGCCACCACGATGCTGGCGCCGGGCGCTGCCGCCGATGCCCATTCCGCATCGATGATCGCTTCGCCGTCGTCGCCGCTGCCGAGACCGGGATTGCCACAGTTGTTGCCGCCGGAAGCGGGCGCCGGGTGAGTGATGGCCAGTGAACCAGAGCTGTATGCATCGAGTCCGAATACCGACCGGAATGTGTACCAATCGGCGTTCGAGTACAGATTGGAGTCCTCGATCACCGCGATGGTTTGGCCCTTGCCGGTGTAGCCCTTATTAAATAGGGGATTCAGATCATAAATAGTAGCCAGATCGGCGGGCACCAGAGCTTGATAGGGAACGCCTCCGGAAGTGTAAGTGTAGTCCCGGCGAGCGGTTCTCATGGAGTGCGGCAGAAAGTCGTGCATGGAGACCACGCCCGCGATTACCGGCGCCAAGGCTGCTGGGATTTCGGGATCCGACGCGTTCGCGATGTGCCGCTTGCCGTTTACTTCGTAGTAGTGAATGGAAGTATGAAACGCCGCCCGCACTTGGGACGCCGTTCCCGAGAAATCGACCACCATCCCGCTGGGGTAGACCGAATTCACGGTGAACCCGTGCGACCCGAGCCAGGCGGTGATCTTGTTTACATCCTCGCTGGCGGGCGCGTAGCTCCGGCCGAATTCCTGAGCGGTCAGCCACTGGTGAAACTTCGGCGACTTGGCGTTGTGCAGGTCGTCGATGAGCCCACGAATGGCATTCTCCTGCTCGGGAGAGCGCTGCAACTGCAGCAGTATGTGCTCCATCGGAAAGCTGTCCGCCACGGCCCCGCGATCATTCTGGCGGTTTGCCTCAGGACGCGTGTTACCCGCGAGCGCGTGCAGCGCCCGCTCATCGATTGGCTGCGTAATAAGGGGCCGGCGGACCTGAGCGGCCAGCGAGATTGGAAAGAATGACGCGACTGCGAACGCGGCGGTACCGGCTACCCGTCTGATACGAGACATGCATCTCCTCCGGGCCGGCGTGACCGCGCACGACCACGGTTGGTTATCGGCAGGTCCGCGACGATACATTAGTGCGATGCTCGCTGCCTGTGGACGTGCTAAATTTCAATGAGGAGTGCAGCCTCTGTGCGAGGTTTTGTAGTTGTTTTCTCCGCCTTCGCGACCCTGTTGTTCGGGCAGTCCGATCCCAAGGACGCCCCGTCGAAGGATCCCGCCTTAAACAGCGCCACCGCGTTCCGCGCGGACTCCACGCTGGTTCTGGTTCCCGTCTCAATCACCGATCCTGGAAACCGCTATGTGCTCGGCTTGGACCAGCAGGACTTCCGCATATTCGAAGACGGCGTGGAGCAGAAAGTCACGCATTTCTCCAATGAAGACGCGCCGCTCTCCATAGGTTTGTTGGTGGACACCAGCGGCAGCATGGGAGCCAAGCTGGACACCTCACGGCGCGCCGTCTCGGAGTTCTTAAAGACCATGACCTCGGCCGATCAAGCCTTCCTTGTTGAGTTCAGCGATCAGGCCCAGCTGGCCGTGCCGCTGACCAACGACGCGGGCGCGATTGAGAGCGCGATGACGTCGGCCACCTCCGGCGGCCTCACCGCGCTGCTGGACGCCGTGCACGTTGGATTGCAGGAGATGAAGCGCGCCAAGAATCCACGCAAAGCCCTGCTGGTTATTTCCGACGGCGGCGACAACAACAGCCGTTATACATCCAGCCAGATCGCCGACCTGGTGCGCGAGGCGGACGTGCAGATTTATGCGATGGGCGTTTTTGAACCGACACTGTCGTTCGGATTGGGAGGCGCCGGCGGGCTGGGTGGAAGCAAGCTAGGCAGTGCCGAACTGGATGGTCCCCGGCTGCTGGCCGAAATCGCCGAGCAGACCGGCGGGCGGGCGCTGGCCGCTACCAATCTTCGCGAACTTCCGGGGATCGCCGAGCGCATCGGGATCGAACTGCGCAATCAATATGTGCTGGCCTATTCGCCGCAAAATCCTAGTCGCGACGGCAAGTATCGCAAGATCGAGGTGAAGGTGCAGCAGCCGAAGGCGCTTCCGGAATTGAAAGCTCGCTGGAGATTGGGATACTACGCGCCGGCCGAGTGACGATCTAACGTTAGGCCCTAGCGATGACCGCCAACGTGAACGCCACCCAGCATCGGCCGTCCCACCCCGATGCCTACCCCCGCCGGACGCACCGTTCCCAGGGAGCGTGTTCCGTAACCGTATCCGACGCGGCCAGGAAGATTCGTCAGGCCGCGATAGACGTAAGTCGGAGGGGAAGATCCATAAGGCCGGTACAAAGGCATACCGTATCCATACATCAGCAACGGGCTGTACGCCGTAAAGCCGTAGCCGTAAAGCCCCGGACTATAAAGAGACCCATAAAGTCCGCTGCCATAGAGGCCAGGGCCGTATAATCCGGAGCCGTACAATCCGGAACTATAAGGACCGTACAGTCCGGAGCTGTACGGCGACCCATAGCCTGGGGGCGGGACCATGCTCGACATCCCGGGAATATAGGGCGGAATCCCGAGCCCTTGCAGCACCGCGTCGGGGTCGTTCTGCCAGCCATCGATCGTCTTGGAAAGATCGGACGTGGCGGCTGCGTCGGTGTTGCTGTCGGCGACCGAATTATTGCGCGCTTCGTCCCAATTCTCCAAGTTGTCGCCCGACTTGCTCACAGCGGGATCGTTCGCCTGGGAATCGTTCAGCAGCTTGCGAGCCGTGAGCTTGCCCTCAAAAGGAACCACGTAACCTGCGCCGGCTTCCACTGATTTTCCATCGGCGATCACCTCGGCATCACCGCTCTCCACCTTCACCTGCGGCGGCTCAGAATCGAACCGATAGCGGCCTGCCTTCTTGATGTGCACCTGATCTAGGTTATAGAGGACAGTAACGGACGTATCGGCCAGCGTGTCCGAGCCCTGGTCTAAGATGGCTGAGCCGCTTAGCAGCTCAACCCGCGTGTCGTCGAGCTGGTTGGAGACCATCCGGATAGCGCTGTTCTCTCCCAGGCGCAGAAACGTGCCCGGGGTGAGCAGCACTTCGACGCGTCCATCCTGCGTGCGCAGTTCCGAACCGTTGTTCATTTGATCGAACTTGCCGGTTTTCTGTTCCACGCGCTGATCGTCCAGGAAGACCGAACCGTCGGAAAAATGAATCAAGCCCGAATGGGCTGAAATCACCGATTGAGCCAGGGCAGGGAGGCCAAGCAACGGAGTCAAGGCCCAACAAAAGATCCACCGATGCGAGATCATCGCGAGACTCCTTGGAACAAGGATAACCGTTTCCGGGCCTGTGTCAAGCGGCTTCTGGCGACTTTGGCAACCGGCTCATCCCCTCGCCTGCGCCCGGAATCTTCGCGCCTTCATCCGGTTCCCGCAAACCTTCATATCGCACCAGCGGCGAGAGTGGTTCTTGCTGGTATCCAGGAACAGCCAGCGGCACTCCGCGTTGTCGCACTCTCGCACCCACTCTACAGCTTCTGACGTCAGCAGATCGGCCGCGCTCATGGCCAGCGCCAAGAGCGGGAGCTCGGGGTCCTGCTCCTTCCCCGGCCATTTCCATTGCGCGCGCGGCGGCTGTGTCCAATCCAGCGTCTGCTTCTGCCGTGCCATGCGGAAGTATCGCTCCAGCGTCTTGCGTGAGGTTGCGGAAGGCGGGTCTCCATAGAAAATGTCGGCCACAGCTTCGCGCAGCTCCCGACAGCGCAGGAGCGTTTTTTCATTCTCCGAGCGATGGAGTTTGCGAGCCCCCGCGGGAGCCAGCAGCTTGGACTCCTCGGCGAATCGGCGAAGATCGTCGTACGTTTTCAACAGCTCCTCTGCCCCGGTCGCGCGGAAACGCCAATCCAGCGTGTTGACCAAATCGAGCGCGGGGTGTCCCGCCACCAATTGAAAGCCCATGGCTTCGAGTAACCGCCTAAATTCTATTGACAGGTTATCATACCGGCTGCCAAGATGGTAACCATCTATGGCGGATACGACGGTTATCGGGTCGCCGGCCAGCGTTCCCTCGAAACCATTGGACCTTCGCGTCCTGCTAGCGTTCTTTGCCATCTACATTATCTGGGGAACGTCCTTCCTTGCCATTCGCATCGCCGTTCTGGAAGTCCCGCCGCTGTTTGCCGCCGGGACCCGGTTCTTCATCGCCGGCGTTGTGCTCTACGCTTTCATGCGGCTGCGCGGAAAGCCGCGGCCGACGGCCTCGCAATGGCGCAGCCTGGCCCTCATCGGGCTGCTCATGTTCGTGGCCGAATACGGTCCGCTGTTCTGGGCCGAAAAATATGTGCCCTCCGGAATCGCTTCCGTGCTCGAAGCCACGCTCCCGCTAATTACGATGGCACTCGAAGTCTGGGTCTTTCGCCGGCATCGCTTCCACTGGCCATTGCTGGCGGCCATTTTGATCGGTTTCGTCGGAGTGGGTGCGCTGCTGCTTCACAACGGAGAGCAGAATTTCGGCGTCGTTCCTTGCCTCGCGATTCTCGCTGGTTGCGCCACCTGGTCGCTGGGATCGGTGCTCAACCGGTCGCTCGACTTGCCGGACTCCCGGCCTTTGACTTCCGGCGGGGCGATGGTGCTGGGCGGCGGAATGTTACTCGTGCTCTCGGCTGCCTTCGGGGAGCTGCATCCGTTCCCCCATGTTTCCCTGCGCGCGGCCTGGGCTCTGCTTTATTTGATTGTTTTCGGATCGCTGGTAGCTTTCACCTCTTTTGTGTGGCTGCTGGCGCGCATTCCGGCTACGCGCGTAGCAAGTCACGCGTACGTGAATCCCGTGGTGGCCGTCGCACTGGGCTATTTCGTCGCGGGCGAAGTGGTCACCATGCGGACGCTCCTTGGCACCGCCCTGGTGCTCGCGAGCGTCATTCTGATTTTACGCAAGGAAAAAGTCTGACCCGAATGCGCGACGTTATTCAAGTTCCTGGTATTCCTACTGCCAACGCGACCTACAGCCAGGCAATTCGCGCCGGCGGTTTTCTCTTCGTTTCCGGCCAGACCGGTGTGAAGCCCGAAACTGGCCATTTGGTGAGCGACGATATCGCCGAACAAGCCAGGCAGGCTATGGAAAACACCGCAGCCATTTTGCGAGCCGCGGGCTCCTCGCTCGGACAGGTAGTGTCGGTGAATTTGTATCTGACGGACTACAGCGCTCTATCGTTGGTCAACCAGATCTACGGTGAGTTTTTCCCTCCGCCCGGCCCAGCCAAATTGTCTTGCGGTGTCACCCAGCTATACGGCGGCGCAAAAGTCGAGATACAAGTGATCGCGCTGGCGTAGCGTCATCAAACATACTCCATCAGAGTCATGAATCCGTAATCCATGTGCATCTGCTGATGGCAGTGGAACAGCGTCAATCCAGGATTGCTCGCGATCAAATTCACTTCCGTCTGGCTCTTGGCCCCCACTACCACCACGTCCTTATAGACTCCCGACGTTGCCACGCCCGCGATCTTCACCAGTTCGAAAGTGTGCCGATGCAAGTGAACCGGATGCGCCTCGTCGCTGTGATTGTCGAATACCAGGCGATAGCGGCCGTTTGCCTTCACGCGAATCGGATCGGTTTTCGGGAATGATTTGCCGTTGATGGTCCATTTGTCCACCCAATGATGGCCGGCGAATTTCTTCTCGAACACCAGCGGCACGCGCTCGAACGACGCAGCCTCGCCCGATGCGTCCGGCCTGCCCGGATTCCCAAACACCGTGTAGTCCCACGGTTCGTCGCCAGGAGGAACCCACCGAGGCTCGCCCGATTGCCCGGAATACTCGATCACAATTCCCATGCCGCGCTCACGGTCGTGATCGTCGGTGGCGCCCAGAATCCACACGCCCGGCTGATTCATTTCCACCACCGCATCGATGCGCTCAGCCGGCCCGAGCTCCAGTACCTGCACTTCTTTAGGCACGGCAACGGGATTTCCGTCCATCGCCACCACTCGAAACTTGTGTCCGGCTACGGCGATCTTGCGCGTGATCGTCGCGCTCGCGTTGAGAATTCGCAACAGGACGCGCTGGCCCTCTTTTACCCGGATTGGCTCGCCGTGGCCTAGCGCGCGATCATTGATCGAAAAAAGGCCATAAGCGACATCAATGGAATCGTCACCCTCGCCGCCACCCGACATGTATGGCTCCCATTCCTTCAGCGCGAGGAAAACCTCCTGATCGTAATTGCCCGGCTCGCTGCGCGGATCGATGTAGAAAAATCCAAATTGCCCGGTGTAAGTGGCGCGCTTCAGATCCCGACCGGCCATGACATGGGTGTGATACCAGCGCGTGCCGCTCGGCTTCGGCGTGAAGGTGTAGCGCGCCGATTTGTGCCCAGGTATCACGGGCGTTCCTTCTTCGGTAGCGCCATCCACGGCGGAGGGGATGTGCAAGCCGTGCCAATGCACGATCTCCTCGTCGCCAGTGTCGTTGAATACGTCGATGGTGACCGGCTGGCCTTCTTTCGTCCGCAGCAGAGGGCCGGGAACGGACCCGTTATAAGCGACGGTCTTGACAAACTTGCGTGGCGCGATTTCGAAACTCAGCGGCGCGATGTGAAGCGTGAAATCGGCTTTGACTGCTGGCGCCTGCGCCTGGAGAAGACGAGCCGGAACCGCGGCGGCCCCCAGCGAAGCCAGAAAATGCCGACGATGCATCACCTGATCCAATGGTAAACCCAGTCTGTAGTTTTAGACGCCATGGGGCAGGGAAGTGGCTTGTCTTAGCTCTATGCTCTATGCTCTATGCTCTATGCTCTGCCCATGACAGCCGATAGCGGCACTTCTCTTTGTGCCCTCTCTGATAGATCGCGCAGTCGGCGGGAACGGCCACCACCTCAACGAACTCAGCTCCCGCAAGTTCGAGAGTTCGGCGCGAGGCGAGATTATCGGGGTCGCAAGTGA
>CAVRZH010000091.1:0-29631 GCA_963725455.1 Bryobacterales bacterium | reverse complement strand
TGTCGGCGCCAAATGAGAATGTCCGGTTTGTGCCAAATAGAAATGTCCTCTTGACGAGATCAGGCTGGGAGGGTGCCAGAACAAGGAGTTCTCACCATGACCCAGCGGGATCGAGACCGGCTGGTAGTTCTCAGAAATCTAAAGGCCAAGCGCATCCGCCAAACCGAAGCAGCCGAGCAGTTGGGGATCACGACGCGCCAGGTGCGCCGGCTGTTGCAGCGCTACCAGCGAGGCGGCGACCGTGCCACGGTGCATGGTCTGCGCGGTCGTGCTTCCAACCGCAAGCTCAGTGCGGAGAGGCGGGCCGAAGCGGTTCGGATACTTTCCCAGGAGGTCTATCGCGGATTCGGGCCGACCTTGGCCGCCGAGTATTTGGCCAAGCACCATCAGTTCAAGATGGGCCGCGAGAGCCTGCGGCAGATTATGATCGCAGCAGGGTTATGGCGAGCACGACGGCAGAGAGTGGAGCAGGTGCACGACTGGCGTCCGCGACGAAGTTCCCGCGGCGAGTTGGTGCAATGGGACACTTCCGATCACGATTGGCTGGAAGGGCGCGGCGAGCGGCTGTATCTGATCCACATGATCGACGATGCCACCAGCGAACTGCTGGCGCGTTTCGTGCGCAGCGACTCGACCGAGGAGAACATGCGATTGCTCGAGCGCTACCTGCAAAGTCACGGGCGGCCGCTGGGCTTTTATACCGACAAAGCGAGTCTGTTCCAGACCACCGTCAAACGACGACGGGATACCCCGGGCAAGGAAATCGATCCGGTGGAGATGGCGCCTACCCAGATCGGCCGCGCATTGCGCGAGTTGGCGATCGGCTGGACCCCAGCACATTCGCCGCAGGCCAAAGGACGGGTGGAGCGCAGCTTTCGCACGGCGCAGGATCGTTTGGTGAAGGGACTGCGTGTAGCCGGCGCCCGCACTTTGGAAGATGCCAATCGATATCTGGAGCACGAGTTTCTGCCCTGGTGGAATCAGCATCTGACCGTGCTGCCCGCCAGTCCCACCGATGCGCATCGGCCGCTCGGCGAGCAGCACAATCTGGCGGCGATTCTCAGTGTGGTGGAGACGCGTATGGTCGCCAACGACTACACCCTCCAGTTCCGGGGAAGGCACTATCAAATAGCACGGCACGATGTGTGCACCGGCTTGCGGGGCGGCACCGTGCATGTCGAAACCAGGCTCGACGAAACGCTAGCGGTGCGCTTTGGGACGCGCTATCTGTCGGTCAGCCAGTGCCAGCAGCCCCAGAAGCCGGCGCCCGTCAAACCGCCCACTCCGCCACGCCCGGCTCGTCGAACCCAGCCCACCGAAGCGGTCCGTCGCGCTCACAGCGCTTTTTTACGGGCCAAGTCCATGCCGACTTGGCAGGCCACACAGATCGATCGCAGCCGAACGTCGGATCGGCTAGATTAAATCTCAAACAGGAAGGCCGGGCGAAACCAGCCCGGCAGCTTCGCGCTCGATCTATTCAAGGCCTCCGCTCCGGAGACTCCACCCAAGTAATGAGCGATTCAAAATCAAAAGCAAAACCCTCGGAGGGTACCCCGCAGGGCCCCGTTGACCGAGGGTTTGCCGCCGATTACTTCGGAGCCAGCCCCGTCGCATCGGCCTTGAATCTTCCCCGGGAGCGCGACTCCCCGGAGAATCGAAATCAGACTATCATGCACTCTCCGCCTGCCTTTCGAAAACCGGACATTTCTACTTGGCAGAAAAGCGGACATTTCTACTTGGCGGCGACAAACGCTGCGCGCGTGTGTCTTGCCTGTGACCTTCGTTCACTTGTTCCTGCCTAGCGGCCGATGCTCTTTTGTGGAGCAAGCGATTCTCAATCCGCGCAATGCCGACTTCTGTCCAAGGGGCTTCCTTGGACGGATTTCCGCGGGACTGAAAACCTCCCGGGTAAGTTCTGAGACAAATGCGGAAGGCCTGACATTCTCTCTCTGTTATGAGCGGGTGATTGGCTCCCTCTTTCGCCGCGAGAGCAGCACCAGTGCAAAGCAACCCAAGCCCATGAGCGCCAATGAGCCCGGTTCCGGCGAGGCAACTATCTCTCCGAACAATCCGCCCTGTTGATTATTAATACCTGCCGTAAAATAGACCGCATCGGCATCGAAAGCGCCCGTGGGCCGAACGGAAAGAGACAAAAGATCTTGGTTGACGAGCGGCGTGCCGCCGGGACCGGTGAGCGTACCCAGAAAGGCGCCCGTGGTTGGATTATACGCATTGATCTCGCCATTTCCAAAATTGCCGACGAGCAGATCGTTGCTGAAGCTGCCGAAGCTGGATGGTGCGATCACGATACCCCAGGGATCGTCTAATTCACCTCCCGGACTAATAAGTTCCTGAATGAAATTGCCATTGGCATCGAACACGCTCACCGCGCCGGCGCCGAGCGCGTTGGGATCGGCGCTACTCTGGTACTCCACATAGAGGAGGCCGTTGATGTTCTGAATGTTGTAAGGCACATAGTCAGCCGGCAGGTTGGGATCCACGAAAGTACCTGCGAGATTGACGGGCGCAAAGCTGGAATTGAACACATCGATTCCGCCCCCACCCGCGTTATTCGCCGCATAAAGATAATTCCCCGATCCATTGTTGTCGAGTGCCAGCCCCGTGTACGTTGCGCCGGCAGTTGAAGCCTCCAGCTGCGCAGTCGTCCCGCTGCTGCCATTCCACGCGTAAATCGATCCAGCGAGCGTAGCGAAAATGAAGCTTGAGGGCGTGCTGCCGACCACAAAGTTGCCAGCGCCGGCTGAGTTGAAAACCTGACCCGTAGGACCGCCGGGGACACTCACCACAAGGGCCGCCGGTGAGCCGCTACCCTGATAGAGGGTCGCAAGGTTGGCGCCCTCGTCCGATACCCAGAAAGGGCTGGTTGCAGAGAACGAAACGCCCCAGGGATTAACGAGGTTGGGATCCGTTACGGCAGCCTCGCCGCTTATACTTGAAACCAGGTTGGTCTGAATAAAATCCGCAAGCGCAGCACCTGGCAATAGGCCAAGCGCAAAGGCGCTCAGGAGACCTCGCGTAAAAAGGCGCACTGACTTCTGACTCATGAGCCGATCATCCTCCAGGCGCGACCATATCACGAAATCCGCCAATGTCAATGGAGTACGGGGTACGGCACCAGAATACGGCTAGCAGCGCGTGGTGAAACAGGCTGTTTTCAGGACGCGACGATAATTACTTGAGCCGGATTGGCACGAGCCATCGAGTCGCCGAATCTTCTGAACAGCGTTGCCGACTTGGCCAGAGTCGAATAAAAGCGTTGACAGCCGAAATAATGGCTGGCAGGGCTCCCGCGAGGCCTCGCGGCGTGCCTTTTCCGAACAGTTTACGCATCAACAACCCGAGATTGGCCGCGCCCGATTGCACCATTAACCGCTTGAGAATGTTTTCCCGACCTCGCAGATGGAGGCGACGCATCCCGCCCCGATCGTACAAGTGGTGATTCCATCGTTCCAGCTTCTCGCCGCGCTGGCGTAACAGCCGGAGGCCTCGCTCTCCGCGAATGCGCCGCCGATTTGCATACACCGCTTGTTGTTCCCGCGCTTGCCCTAGCCACCGTTGCCGTCCCCGATTGGGTTCCGAACAGTATGTGCGCGGGCCCCACTCGGTGAGTTCGCTCACCAGCGCGCGGCTGTGATAGCCCTTGTCGGTGACCACTTCGCGCGGCCCGTCCATGCTGACCTGCTTCACAACTTCATCGCCGTTTGCATCCGCCACCACACTCGTAATGCGCTCGCCCGCCTCTGCTACCGTTTCGGGAATCGTCATGGTGTCTCCGACGTCTGCCCCGTGCAGCGTGACGGCGACGATCGCTCCAGTCTCCATATCCACCGCATGCTCGGCTTTGTGAGCCAGATGTGTGCGCCCATCCTTCATCTTGGTGATGCGCGCATCGGGATCGTGCGGGTGCATCCAGTCTTCGTTGGAGCCTTTCTTGGGACGCTTGCGATCCAGCTTTGCCAACTGCTCGCGCGTGGGTGTTTCGATACCGCTTTCCTTCGCCAGCCGTATGAGAAACTCTTCGTAGCGCTCTCCGGTATCGCGCCGCACAATCGACCGCAGCGCCGCGTTGGCTTCCAACGTCGTCGCGTCTATGCCGATCGTCGTCCCCTTGAGCAATTTCTTTTCGGCCAGCACTTGCAGCACCCACTGGAACACCGCCTGATGCGTTTCCACATCCATCAACCGTCTGGTGCGCGAGATCGTCGAATGATCCGGCACGCTTTCGTCCAGCGCGATCCGCACGAACGATCGAATCGACAGGCTATCGCTGGCGCGCCATGCGATTCCGCGCTCCGAATCGATCCCTTCAAAATAGCCCACCATCAGCAGCCGAAAATAGATCCCCGGCGACAAGCCCGGCCGACCCACTTCGCCAGCATAGAAATCCTCGCAAATCGTTTCGACGTACTCATCGAACTTCTTCTCATCCAGGATCTGGTTCAGCCGCTGATAAAACGGATGGCTGCCCCCTACCGGAAGCGCCGCAGTCGGTGTCCACAATCCCTCTTGCCGAACCCGTTTCTTTCGTCGTCCCATCGCCATGCTACTAAGACGGTCAATACACCCCGCAGGTCACATGACGACGTTGCTAGACTTGATATCCACTAAGGAGGTGCAGGGTGAATAGTCTCGAACATTTGCTTGAGTTCATCTCCCGGTTGCAGGACGGCAGAATCCAGTTTGACCTCAAGTGCGTGCGCGACGCCATTATGGTCGCACTCCGAAGCCCAAGCACATATTACGAAATTGAATTCTTCGCTGACGGCCATATTGAAGTCCAGACCTTTGGGCCTCCGAGCCCGGTCCAGACCGTGACACTTCAGGAAATCACCGACCGTGTCATCCGCGATGTGAACGGTTGAGCGGGTCGGGACAGCGCGTTTCGCCACAGGCTGCTAGGGGATCACGGCGATCGGATTCACCAGCTGCGACAGGCTTGCAAAGGCGCTCACGAGAGTTGGGCTAACCCGAGCTTGAATCCAGGCCATCAGATTGCGATTGAGCGTGGAGTCGGATGACTTTTCGGAGCTCCGGCGGGCGCCCGCCTAAGCCGGCTGATGCGCCTTCAGAAACGAATGAATCTGGCGCACCGCCAGCGGAATTCGCTCCTTGGGTTCTTTCCAAGGGAAGATGCTCACTTCGGCCTTAGGCGCCAGCATGGCGGACTCTATGGCGACGGCGTAGGGGTGCGCGGGGACCTCGTCCGGCAAGATCAGGACTGGATTCTGGCAACCCCGCACGAAATCGCGTGTGACTGTGAAGACAAAGTCTGGGTTGGTCTCGAACATGTTGGTCACAAATTCGTCCGTCGACTGCAGCGTGATCTCGGGCCGCTTGGCAATCAGCGTCGCACCCCAGGTCTTCCAAAATACGCCTGGATACTTCGGGTCCCGCATCTCCGGACGCCATCCCACCGGCTGCGCCAGCACGGCGCCGGCAATACGATTGGGCGCGCGCTTCAGCAGGCTCCAGATGAACGGGCCGCCAATGCAGAAACCCATCACCATGAATTTGTCGATGCCCAGATGGTCCATCAGGCCGAGCTGGTCGTCGGCATAGGATTCCCACGGCCGCTCCACCTCCACTGGACCGGTGGATTGCCCGCTGGGTGCGTTGCGCAGATCGGCGGTAATCGTGCGATATTGCCCCTTGAACTCCTCGATCGCATTAAAAGGCGAATTGCCGCTGAAGAAGCCAATAGTCGAGTTCAAGCCTCCGCCCGGAATCAGTAGCAGCGGGAAGCCGGAACCGGCCTCCTCATAATAGATGCGAACCGGGCCCTTTTCATAGAACTTGCCGGTTCCTTTGTCGCCCGATTGCTGAGCAAATACGCGCGTCACGGCGCTGGTTGCCGCTGCCGCGGCTCCCGCTGCCAGTATGCTGCGTCTGGTCGAACCCATAATCGCCTTCCTCCTTCGCGAGAAAAGCATGGTAGCACAAGCTCTTTTTACGCTGAAGGTCGCCCGCGACTTTTCTTATCCAAGCCGCGTCTCCGATGCCCCCGCGCGTTCTAGCTGGTCTTCACCAGGCGATCGGACGCCATCCAGGGGCGCAGCACGCGGTTCCACCACATGATCGTGCCGGTGACAAACATCGCCGCGGGCGCGAGTCCGAACAGCGCCCAAGTTGCTTTCGTGGCCTGATCGCATAGCCCGGGGCCGCTGCAAGGAATGCCGATGCCGGCAATGCGGCCGAAATGCAAATAAGCGAGCCAATAAATAATCTGGTCCACCAGCGGCACCCGGCGAGTGGCCGCCGTTACGGGCTGCAGCCAGTCCGCCAGGTCCTGAAACGGTTCGGGGAAACAGAGGTAAATGCCGCTCACGCCGAAAACGACGACGAATCCAAACGTCCAGAATCCAAGCATGCTATGCAGGTGCCAGGTCAGCCGCTTCCATCCCACTCCGCGATGCAGCGTCAGGCTGCGACGCCATGTCTTACGGCCCGGCCACCAGATCACGATGCCAGAAAACGCAACAATCAGAACGGCGAATGCGCCCACGCCATTGACGATTCGCCCAAGTTTTCCCGCCAGCAGATTATCGTGCAGATCAAGAATGAACGCTACCATTCGCATGCCGATTGGCACTGAGTCGCCCAGATCGGCACCGCTGCGCGGATCGAATAGCCGGTGCTTCAATCGATCGCCGCGCTGCAGGCTGATTGACACCGCTTCGTCGAGATCCCGCGAGCGGCTGATTTTGACCACGCGATAGCCGGGATACAAACTTTGGGCGGTAGACGTGAGCTGTTCATCGGTAAGTCGCGGGGTGGAACTTCTTGAGATGATGGGCTGCGGAGTAACCGCGCGGTAAAGCTCGTTCCAATACACCAGCACACTGCCGGTAACGCTGATGGTAAAGATGTAAAGCCCCAGGCCGATGCCGCTCCACAGGTGCGCTTGAAAAAGCGCTCTTCGCAACCAGATCTTCTGTGGCTTTTGAACCCAGCGTTGCCACGCGCTGAGATGGTCGCTCTGGTCCAAGTTTATTTGCCGACCATATGGCCGGGCGCTTTGTTGTTCTCTTCGCAGATGTACTCTTGCACATCGTCTAAGGGCAACAGGTGAATCTTGGCCGAGACGGTCCAGGGTTTCGCGTAGGCTTTCGGGTCGTTGATGTTGAACTGAACGTCCATGTGCCCCACGTCGCGGCGCGTGAAGCGTTCGGTGAGATGCATCGCCTCGGTCTCCGGATGGCCGGCCATGTCGAGCCACTCCTTACCGTTGAAGCCGGAGGTTTCCACCACCAGCGTGTCGCCATCCCAATGCCCCACCGAGTAACCCTGCCAGGTGGGATTCGGATCCACCGGCAGCGGCCGCCCGTCCATGAAGATCTGGCGATAAATGGTGCGCGATTCGTACAGGAACACGATCAGATCCGGCGTCTGCACAATTTTGTAGGGCGCGGGAACCACGTCCTTCTCAGGCATCCCGGATGGCAAACACTGCGCGCCCGGATGATCCTTACCGTTGCTGGCCATGCGTTGCTTGTAGAGAGCTTCGGCCCAGGGAAGCATCTGCACGTCGCCCGGTTTCAGATCCGCCGCCAGGTTGATCAGTAGCTTGGGAGGACCGGGGTCACCTTCGGCGTACATTTCCCAAACTCCCGATAGATCCGGCGTACCTTCCGCGGTGCGCGGCGGCGGGGCGTTCAGGTTGACCTTGCCGTCGGCAGTGCGCGGCAGTTTCTTAGAAGCGGTGCGGGGCCACTGTGCTTGCGAAAGCGCGGCGGACGCGAAGAGAGCGAATGCGAGCATGCATAGACGAGGCATCTGCGGAAACTCCGTTCACGCCAGTATACATCCACTGCCGTCGCCCATAGACAAGTGGGCCGCTCGAAGTTAAGGCTGATTGAACCATTGAAGTAAGATTGGTCTGGTGTTCTTCCCGACCTTGTAGACCAGGCTGTTGCCGTCGGCTCCCATAAGAAAACCGGCTACCTGCAGCGGAGTCAACTTCCAGGTATGCGAAGCGTGATCCAGGGTATACAGCTCGCCCAACTTCCGCCCCGTCCGATAAACATGATCGTCGGTTGTGAAGGCAACCTGGTGCGCAGCGTCTGTGCGATAACGGCCGAGCAGATTCCCGTTCAAATCCAGTTCAACCCATTCAGTGTTCGCGCCGTTTTCTCCTGAATAGGCGAGAATGCCGACACGATCGCTGCTGACTTGAATGTGGATCTCTGGTCCATCGGTCCCGGGTTCCAGACCCGGCGGAAATGAAGACCGGGGAAGGTAAGCCTTCAGTTCTTTTCCATCCGCGGAAAAATGCCGGACGATCCTATAGTCCTGCCGGTCGGGGCGGACGCTTTGAGCATCCCGTTGCCACCCCAGCGCCCAGATGGAACGGTCTGGCGCGATTGCGATGCGAGCAGGCAAGTAACGGCCGGTGTCGATAAAGCCCGTGTCCCCGCCCGTGCGATCCAGAAGTAGGATGCCGTCCAACAAGCCGGACGGGCCACCTTCAGCGCTAGTCCCGACGGCTGCGTTGCCGTCCGCGTCAAAATCCACATCTCTTACCACGGGCTCGCTTCCGCCTGGCACTTCGAGGGTTTTTTGATACGCGAGATGTCCGTCGGGGCTGTAAGCGGTAAAACCGTACTTTGATGTTGACAAAGAAGCACCATGCCCTCCTCCCGGCGGAAAGAGGATCAAGTAGCCGTGCCGGAACAAGGGGACGATGGAGTTGGCGAAGGGAACAGCTTGGGTTGACAGCTCGCGAACCGGCTGCTCCGCGCTCAGTCCAAATAAACCACAAAGAACACCCAGGAAGAGCGCCTTCATCGGCGACCTCATGCGAACTACTTTGTGGCCGGTGTCTCCGCCAGGCTGGGAAGCTTCCAGCCAGGCCGGATGAAATGGCAAGTGTACCCGTTTGGATAATGCTCCAAGTAGTCTTGATGCTCCGGCTCGGCTTCCCAGAATGGACCGGCGGGCGCCACTTCGGTCACAACTTTGCCGGGCCAGAGCCCGGATGCATTTACGTCCGCGATAGTGCTGTTGGCAATGCGCTTCTGTTCGTCCGAGGTATAGAAAATGGCCGAACGATAACTGGCGCCCCGGTCGTTACCCTGACGGTTCGGCGTAGTTGGGTCATGAATCTGGAAGAAAAATTCCAGGAGCCGGCGATAGCTGATCTTGTGGGGATCAAAAATGATTTCGATGGCTTCGGCGTGAGTGCCGTGATTCCGATATGTTGCGTTCGGAACGTCGCCGCCCGTATAACCCACCCGCGTGGAAATCACGCCAGGGTAACGGCGCAGCAAATCCTGCATTCCCCAGAAACAGCCGCCGGCCAGAACCGCGCGTTCGGTTGAAGTCATTTCGTTACTCCTTCGCCCTGAAACAGTTTACGATAGCTGCCGTAGCCTGCGCTCTCGAGTTGGTCGAGGGGAATGAAGCGCAGCGAGGCAGAATTGATGCAATAACGCAGGCCGCCCGCTTCCGGCGGACCGTCGTCGAACACATGGCCCAAGTGGCTGTCCGCGTGTGTGGACCGGACTTCGGTTCGCCGCATGCCATGGCTGGAATCGTGGCGCTCAACGACGTTTTCAGTCTCCACCGGCTTGGTGAAGCTGGGCCACCCACAGCCGCTGTCGAACTTATCCAGCGAAGTAAAGAGCGGTTCGCCTGATACGATGTCGACGTACAGGCCGGGCTGTTTGTAATCCCAAAATTCGTTCTCAAACGGCCGCTCCGTTTCGCTATGCTGCGTCACGCGATATTGCTCGGGAGAAAGCTGAGAGACAGCCGCTGGGTTCTTGTGATATGTGGACATTGGTTTCCTAAACCGATTAGATTCCGATCGGGCCAGCCCGTTGCGGATTTTCGCCGTTTTTATATTGCTCCTACTGGTTGCGTTGCGGGAACGCAGCGGATAATCTTGAAATCGCCACTATGCATATTTTTCGAAACAGTTTGTCGTTCGCTGGTTTGTCGTTCATTAGTCGCCTTCTCCTGATCGCAGGCGGTCTGGGGCTGGCCCTGGCCGGAGATACCGGCAATCAGGAACCGATCCGGTTAACAAATGAAGCCTGCACGAGCCTGCAGGGATTCGCGATTCCGGCCTCGGCCATCGGCCTGCCGACCGGGGGCGCCGTGGTACAGGCGGCGGTGTTCGTTGCCGCGTCGGAAGGCGGCAACATCAACGGCGATTTTTGTAAGGTGACCGGCATCGTCAAACCGCACAAGCCCAGCTCGCCGAATCTCGAGTTCGAGGTAAACCTGCCGGCTGCGTGGAATCGTCGCGCGTTGCAGATGGGCGGCGGCGGATACGACGGTTCGCTGGTGACCGGCTTGACCCAATATTCCAATCAAACGCCGACGGGCGACACGCCCCTCAAGCAAGGCTACGTTACGCTCGGCAGCGACGGCGGCCATAAGGGCAAGGCCGGGTTCGACGGCAGCTTCGGAATGGACGACGAAGCGCTGCTGAATTTCGGGAAAGAGTCCGTCAAGAAAACCCACGATGCCGCGCTGGCGGTGATTCGAAAGGCCTATGGATCGCGGCCGGAGCGGTTCTACTTTATCGGCGGTTCGCAGGGTGGGCATGAAGCCCTGGATGCCGCCGCACGCTATCCGCGCGACTACGACGGAGTGGTGGCGCACTATCCCGCGTATAACGTCACGCTGCTGCACCTGGGATCGCTGAACGTGGGCAAGGCGCTGTACGCCGATGGAGGCGCCGGATGGATCAATCCGCGGAAGACCAAGCTGATCGGAGACGCCGTCTACGCTAAATGCGACGCGCTGGACGGAGCAAAAGACGGAATCGTCAGTAACGTCGCCGGCTGTAATGCCGCATTCGACATTTCGGCGCTGCGCTGCCCGAACGGAGCGGACACGGGCGACACATGTCTGTCCGACGCGCAGATCAAGACGGTTCGAACCATCAATTCCAGCTATAAACCAGGCGTCACCATCGCCGGGATGGATACCTTCCCGAAATGGGCGCTGCTCGAAGGCGCGCTCTTCCAAGGACCGTCGAACTTCGGTCAGGTGCCGCAGCCGTCGAATCCGCTCTCGGGCAAGGAAGCCCTGCTTTATTCCGCCGGCGATCAGACAGTGAAGTTTATTATCACCCGCGACCCAAAGTATGACACGATGAAGTTCGATCCGAAGCAATGGCAGAAGCGCATCGCGACAGTTGGTTCCATCATGGATGTGACCGACGTGAGCCTCGATAAATTCCGTACCAAGGGCGGGAAAATCATCATGACGCACGGTACGGCAGACGATTTCATCACGCCACATAACTCGATCGAATATTACCAGCGCCAGCTCGCGCATTTTGGCCAAGATCGCCTCAATAGCTTCCTGCGGTTTTACTATATTCCCGGTTTCGGCCACGGGTTTGGCCGCTTCAACGCGAAGTTCGACAGCCTGGTTGCACTCGAGAATTGGGTCGAAAAAGGGCAAGCGCCGAGCGGCCTGACCGTCATGGACGGAAACAAGGGCGCCAATCGGACGCGGCCGCTGTGTGAATGGCCGGCATGGCCGAAGTTCACGGGCGCGGCGGGGACGGAGAACTCGGCCGCGAGCTTCACCTGCGTTCGGGAATGATGAGAGGGCGGCCGGACGAAGCGTGTCCAGATAGTGAATCCTAAGTTTCATCGTTACGCAGTTCTGATGGCGATCAGCTCGCTGGTCCTGATTGCGATTGGTGCCTACATCACCAGCCAGGCGTCTGGCCGCCAACCGGAGTCGCGAGGAATACTCGATGGCGTAGTTCATAAAGACGTGGCTATAGCCGTGGGTATTTTCGCTTTCGGCGTCGCTTGGCAGTTGCTCGATCAGAAAGGATCCCTGCTGGTTTGGACCGCGGTGGGCCTCTTCGCGCTTGAAGGTTGGGTTGGATGGCTGGGAGGAGCAGTCCTCCATGCGAGCCTGGCACCCCTGGTGTTTTCACTCTTCGTTGCGATCGCTGTAGTCTCATCGTCCGGCTGGAATGAAAAACCGGAACTGGCAGAAGACCGGGCCGCTCCGACATTGCGGCTCTTAGCGATTGCCACGCCGCCGCTCATAGTTCTGCAGATTATGCTTGGTGCGGCCTATCGTCATAAGCTCACCGGCCTTTTGCCCCATCTGGTTGGGGCGATGTTCGTTTCGCTCCCGATCCTGGTCCTGGCGATGCTGATTCTACAGCGGCATCCCGAACATCGGAAGCTATGCGCGGCCGCGACCCTTCTGATATCAATCTTGCTGACGCAAGTGATGCTCGGAGTGACGGCATTGGTCATGCCTCTGCTAAGGTTAAGCCCGATCGCTGTAAACACGGCCACCGCATCCCATGTAGTGATCGGATCTCTGACTCTGGCCGCAAACCTGGTGCTGGCGATGCAGGTTCAACGCAGTGTGCGACGCGCGCCAGTTGGGGCGCCGACGTGCGCCATTATCGAACGCTAGCCAGCATCTTGGACGTTGCGTCGGCAACCTGGCTGAACTGGCCAGGCGCGATATCGGAGATGTTGGCCACAACTGACCGATCGAGGCTGACCAGGAACGTATTGGCGACGGCCGGGTTCAGGTTGTAAACACGCACGGCGGCGTCTTTCGGTCCCCTCCGGAAGTAGGTCAAGGGAATTTCCAGATGGGCTGAGCGGCTGAGATCTTCGAGCCACTGCTTGGAGCTTTCGCCGGCGATGATCATGGCGACCGCTTTGAAGCCGCGGGATTTGTTTTTCAAGTAGAGATCATTGAGCTGAATGATCTCTTTCGCGGTGTCGTCCGAAGTGTCGCGGAAAAATGCAAGGACATCCGGCGCCTTGTCGTAATCGCAGACGTAACAGATGAGTTGGCCTTTATAGGGCCCGGTGACATCGGAGACTGGAATCGACATCGTGGTGGCGCCGACCGGAGGACCGGAAACAACGTCGGCCGCCGGCGCGAGTGAGGCGAGGAAAAGCGGAAGAAACAGGAGTCGGCTTCTCATCCCTTGGATCCCTTCTCGTCGTCCTTGCTCTCGGTTTTGTATTTCAACTCCAGCCACTTAAACCAACCGTCTTTCAGGACTTTCACCTTGCGGTAACCGAGCAGGCTGAGCTGGCGCGCCACTTCCTTGGAGTCGTCGTCATCCTTGCAGGCGCAATACACGACCAATGTTTTTTCACGAGACAGGTCGGCGGGAGCGCTAATGTTCTTGGAGTACGGCAGGTTCACAGCGCCGGGAATGTGCTCCTCTTCCCAAATGGGAGGCGCGGCGGTGTCGACAATGACGATGTCCTTGGCGTGTTCGTCGATATCCTTCTTCAACTCCTGCGGCGACATGAAATCGGGGACATAGACGTAACCCTCGACGCACTCGCCGTCAACGAAGGTTCCCTTGCAATCCTGGGCGCGGCCGGGAGAGGGCGTCAGAAGACCGAGCAAGAGCAAAGCCGGCAAGAACGCGTAGGATGATTTCAGACTCATAAAACCTCCCTCATCTATTAAATCAACTATTGCAGCAGCCCGGTGATCTCGCGCTCCACCTGTTGCTTGGAGGTGAGACCGTCGTGCCTTTCGCAAATCCTGCCGTCGCGCGCGATGACGAAAGACGTCGGGAGCGGGAGCTCTCCAAATGCGGGCTTCAGGTCGTCCTCGCGGCCGTAGCCGAGCAGGATCGGATAGTTCATTTTGATCTGCGCGGCGTAATGTTTTACATCCGGCGTGTCCTCGGCCTCATCCATGGAAACGCCGATGACCACGAAGCCGCGCGACTTATAAGTGTTGTACAACTCAATGAATCCGGGAATCTCCTTGCGGCAGGGAGGGCACCACGTGGCCCAAAAGTCCAGCAGCACCACCTTGCCTTTGTAATCGGACAAGGTGACGGACTTGCCTTGCAGGTCCTTGAAGGTGAAGTTGAGATTCGCCTCCTTGGCGTGGGGGTCGCAGGCCGCGTTGGCGGCGATGGCGCATAGGGCCAAGGCGATGGAGATACGGGCTGCCGTTCTTATTTCCAATCGTCGACCTTGATGCTCTTGGTGTAAGCACATTCATTCACGCTCCACCGGATGTTGCCGCTGCCGCCGACCACCACCACACTGACGTTGTTGAGATACGGAATGGGCGCGTCCCCGGGAAGTTTCAACCATGAGGCGTAGGGCTCCACTCCGGCGCGCGCCGGACCCAGCTTATAGTTGATGACCTCCTGATCCAGCCAATAGTGATCCTTGGGGATGGTGACGTTCTGCTTCACCCAATCGATCAGCTTTTCCTTGCTGTCGAAGCCGAACCGGACCAGAGGCGGCGTCACCGAGGGATCGATCAGCAGCAGTTTTCCGCCACGCTGGGGCGAACCGAGGCCGCCGATAAAGCGCTTCAGCGTGTACTGCCAATCTTCGTCCTGCAGCACCATCATGGTGTTTTGACTCTGGCAGCCGCTGAAAGTGCTGATGACGCTATCGTCGGGTTGGAAACCCTTCTGCACGCTCAGCGGTTTCCAGCCCGCCGGCAAGCCGGCGACGTTTTCCGCGAACACGGCCGGGATGTCCGACATGGGATTGCCTTGCACACCTTCGTAGGTGTGGCCCGGCACCGATCCGCCGGTGGCGTTCATCGAGAGCAAGCTCCAGGCACGCCCGATGAGCGCCCCGGCGTTGTTGTAGAGTCCGAGGGCGCCGGTGCTGGAGTTCAGGTCCAGCTCATTGACGATCTTGCCGTTGACAACCGCCATGGCCGCCATTGATGACGTGGAACTGGAATGCGCGTCGGTCTGCGAGGCAGCCAGCGCCAGGATGGCCGGGAACATTTCGGGTTTGGCGCCCGCCATTACGGCATTGATAGCCACCGTCTCCACGGTGTATTGCCACGCCTCCCGCTCTCCGGTGACGCGCATCTTTCCGACGATTTCGTCGGGCTTGTGATGGGTAGCCTTGAGCATGGCCTGCACCCGCTCTTCGGTGGGCATGACGATGGGAAGCTGATCCGTCCAGAAACGTTCGTCAAAGTACTTTTGGATATTGTCGGCTGTATCGGGTCCGATGAAGCGCTTCTTTTCGCGCTGGACCAGGCCCGTCTTTTTCTCTTCGTCAGTCAGCGGCTTGGTTAAATAGTCGACGATTTCCGCCATGAAAGGCCGCTTGGTGATGGGATCGTCACCGGCAATATATTCGTCGAGCTCCTTCCGCGTTTTTCCTCCGACGGGCGTGTGGGTGAAGGCGAGCCGGAGATGCGGCATGCCTTCTTCATAAGCTTTGTCCCGAACCAGATCCTCAAGGACGTTGATGATGACGCCTACCGAAGGAATTCCATAATTTGCTTCCGTCACCGCTACATGGCCGACGACCGCCGGCGCGCAGGTGCTTCAATGGCCTATGGCCATGACCATCAGGCCGTTGACGGATTTGATTTCCTTCCACAGATCCGGGTCATCGGCGGCGTACGAGCCTTTCTTCTCCCGGAAGACCGTTTTGACGTCGGGCATATGGACGGCCATCCAAGCCTGCATCTCCTGCAGGAACTTGTCGCCGCCGTCGAAGGTTTCGTCCACCAGGTAGACTGTCTTGCCCGAAAGGCTGGCGGGACGCGGCGCCATCGCACGGAGTTGGATGGGTGGAGGATTGCCGGTCGGATTCAAAACCGTGTATAGAGGTTGCTCGGCGGCGGCAACCGTTCCGGCGCAGGCCATCGCGATGCCGAAAAGACCATATTTTGCGACGCCTTTCGGAACGCTGTCCGCGAGTTTTGTAAGCCACATAGCCATGTCTCCTGTCCTTCTCTCCTCCAGAATTCTACAGCGCCCCCCACCGCGATGCAAGCCGGTGCCGATCAGTAAGCTATTGCAGAAGCTGCTGTTATTTGAGATGGTTGCGACGGGCCGGCCATCGGTGGGCCCAGGGCCAGGGTGGCAGTTGGGAACCTTTGAAGCGGTGGATTGGGTGGGGGGGCATGCATTGTTGCGTGGCGCGCGATTTGTTGTTTTGAAAAAACGAAGCCATTGCCTTTTTGGACGACGGGTCCAGTGGGGTTGGGAACGCAGACATATCAGTGACCGACCTCGATCACCGGAATAGCACGGACGGTGACGGAGTTGATGGATGGCGCGGAATCGGTTGTTGCAATGGGAGTAGATAGAGCGGGCGGAAGTTTGTGATTGAAATTGTCGCGGATCTGTCCAGAGCGACGCAAGTGCGAGGTTTGCAATGGCGATCAGGGTATGGGTAACATGGATCGGCAAACTGAGACGACATCCCAAGTCGGTAGTCGCGCTGAAGAGATATATCCACAAGAGAGACTCATCCGCCTGAGAAATACATCCGAGGGAGAGCGAAATGTTTACCTTCTTAAGAAATCTGACCGTACTGGCGATCATGATCACTGTTGGGGCGACGTCTGGCTGGGCCACCATCGCCGTCGAAGTCTACACATTTACCGGCACGTGCACCGACTGTACCGGCGACGGCACCGGCACGCTGATTCTTTACGCCGGTTACGTGCCGGGAACGGCGCTTGCAGCCGATGACCTTTACAGCTTTAACTACAGTTCGAACCTGATTCCGGATCTATCGATTTTCAATGATCCCACTGAAGACATCACCGGTACCCTCCCGATCGGATCCGGTCCAGCGGACATAGTCATTTCGGGTGCGAATGGCACCTTCACTACGAGCACGGACGGAGATTGGTCGGCGATCGATGACGATTCCGGCACGGATGGCATATGGAGCTCGTCCTCTGTGACTTCGACACCGGAGCCTTCGGCGCTGCCGGCGATCGGGATGTGTCTGGCTGGCGTAGTCTTCTTGCGTGGGCGGCGGAGGAAAGCGTCGTAGTTTCTTTCGGTTGTTTCGCCTCGGATCCAGAATTATGCGCCACGCGGCCATTTAGCGGCAAGCTCTCTATGCAGCAACCGGAGCACGCGAGAATCCTTCCTGCCAAAGTTCAGCCTCTCAGTTTCCTGGGACAGCCAGCCAAGAGACCAAGAGCGCCCTGGACGCCGCCGGTACAGTGCATACGCGCCGCGGAGGGCATAGCTTACACTCAAACTACATGCTCAACCGGGGCTATGCTTACAGCACAATCATAAGCAGCAAATGCCATGGGCAAACCCTGCTCTCCCACTTGGCGAGCCTTTACCCCCACTCGACCCCACAAGCCTGGCAACAAAAACTAAACAACGGCGAAGTCACTCTCAACGGCGTCGTCGCCACCGGAAGCGAATCGGTCACTTTAGGCCAAACCCTGGTCTGGAACCGTCCACCCTGGATCGAACCAGACTCCCCACAGCACTTCGAAGTGTTGTTTGAAGACCCGCATCTGTTGGCTGTAAACAAACCTAGCGGCCTGCCCACGCTCCCCGGCGGCGGCTTCCTGGAAAACACCCTCCTGCGCTGCGTGCAAAGGCGAACCCCAAACGCAAACCCTGTCCACCGGTTGGGCCGAGCCACCAGCGGCATCGTCCTCTTCGCCAAAACACCGCAGGCGGCCTCTCATCTATGCGCAGACTGGAACACAGCGAAAATCCAAAAAATCTATAGGGCGCTGGGTCAAAACATTGCACAGCACGACGCCTATGAAATCCTCACACCCATTGGCCGGGCACCGCACCCGCTTATCGGTTCCGTGTGGGCCGCCAGCCCAAGTGGCAAACCGTCAAAGTCATTGGCAAAGGTGATCGCACGCAGCATTGAATACGCCAGCACCGGCACCACAACATTTGAGGTAAGCCTAAATTCGGGCCGCCCTCATCAAATCAGAATCCATCTGGCATCCATCGGCCATCCCCTGGTGGGCGATCCGCTGTACGGCTTAACGGGCCAGCCTCTTGAAAATCTCCCCGGCCTCCCCGGCGATGGAGGATATTTCCTGCACGCCCAATATCTGAAGTTCCACCACCCCATCACCGGAGAACAAATCAAGCTTGAGGCAGCTTTGCCGTCTGGATTCCCGTTGCATCAGTAGTTGACGGCGAGAATCAAATCAGGGTGGCCGTTATAACCTGCGCGATCCTCCCGCCATTCCGGATCGTAACGACGTGAGTTTCATGACTCTCCGATAATGGCGGTATCGGGGCTAACGCCGGAACGGCCGCTTTTGCTCTTCACAATTCAGAGTGCGGCTATATAGACGAGTGATCCAAAACTTCCCAGAACCGGACTCCGGGCTCGGTCGCTGCCATAGGTCTCCGAGGCGGCACAAATCTTGTAACCCCGAGTAAAATAGGCGTTCATGCTAAGCCTCGGCGAGCCGTGTAATCTTCGAAGATGTGAGCCTTGTGGCCCGACACCCGTAGGGGCTTTGTTTACGTGCGGACGTCCCGGTCGATCTGTCGGGCGAACCGTTACCGTATCGGATGAGATCGCGGACTGCTGGGTAGCTGGCCTACCGAACGCGAACACTCTTCATTTGGTATCGCTGCTGGGCACCAAAAACGATGGAAGTTCCGAATACCGCTTCTACTCTTTCCGGGGAAGCCATGAATGTTCCCGGAAACCTACGTTTCAAGCTTGGCTCGATCGTAGGCACGGTGCGGGCAGGTTTCAGGTTCACGAGTACCCTACTGAGGATGCTGGCCCGCGATCACTCTCTGAGGATGACATTAAATCAATCCGAGGGATAGTCATGCCTCTGCTAGCGGCCGGTGAGACCGTCGTCGTGTTTGACTCTTTCGGATCACAGAGAACCGGCCAAGTTTGCAGCGAGCTGGGCTTTCGACGCTAGAGTGGTCGGCGGGATGGCGTTCTTTGACCGAGTCCCCTGAAATCCTGGCTCCGAATTTCTCAGAACCCCCATATGGGGAGCAACACCGCGCGATCGGCAAGCTCTTTCCGTGTGTGGTGCCAATTTCAAGCGGAATCGATCCGACAACGTGTAGCCTTTTCCTGAGAGCATGGTGGCACTCACTGGATTTGCGCTGGAAGGACTACGAGATGCAAAAAGGGTTTACGAGAAAGCCGAAAGCGGACGAGCCCGCGACGCCAGGCAAGAACTACATCACTCCGAGCGGGCTGCGGCGTCTCCAAGATGAGCACCGGTTTCTGCTCACCAGGGAACGCCCGGCCGTGACGGAGGTGGTGGCGTGGGCCGCCAGTAACGGCGATCGGAGTGAAAACGCGGATTATCAGTACGGCAAGCGGCGGCTGCGGCAGATCGATGGGCGGATTCGCTTTCTCAGGAAGCGAATCGAAGCCGCGGAAGTGGTGGACCCGGAAACTCCGAGAACGGGGCAAGCGGCCACAAGAGCATTCTTCGGCGCGACCGTGCGCTATGCCAACGCCGTGGGAGTGGAGCGAGTGGTGAGTATCGTGGGCACCGACGAAGTGGATCTCGACCGTAACCACATCAGTTGGGCGTCGCCACTGGGGCGCGCGTTGCTGAAGTCGGCGGTAGGCGACCGCGTTGTGCTCCAAGCTCCGGGCGGTACAGAATACCTGGACGTGCTGGAAGTGTGCTACGAGCGCATTTCAGTGGAACCGTTCCGTGAGCCGCCTGGATCCGAGTCCTCATCAAAGGGAGCCTCTCGCCGGCCCATGTGAGGATCGTTGCACGCAATGAGTACTGTTCACGCAATCCGCGCTCATGTGCGATTAGCAATTCCCGAGACGGCGTTTGAGGAGGCGTGGCGTGCTCGCTGGGCTGACATTCGGCGCGTATACTGCCTAAAGAGGTAACTGGATGCGCCTTCAGATTGTGGCCCTACCGGCAATGATTCTTCCTTTGTTATTGTGTCCGCTGAGTGGGCAATGGCTGAATTATCCGACGGCAGGTGTTCCCCGGACGCCGGATGGGAAACCCAATCTGGCGGCAGCCTGCCCGCGCACTGCCGACGGCAAGCCGGACCTTTCGGGTCTGTGGATCATACCGACGTCGCGCGAACCCAACGCAAATTTTCCCGGTTGCGCGGCCGTTTCAGACGAGTTTATCAACATCGCCGCGCACCTTCAGGGCGGTTTGCCGTATCAGCCCTGGGCGGCGGGATTGGTGAAGACGCGCCGGAGCGAGCAGCGTATCAATGATCCGATGTCGCGCTGCAGCCCAATCGGGCCGATCCGATTGCACACCTGGAACGGGCCGCAAAAGTTAGTGCAAACCCCGGGGCTGCTCATCATGATGAACGAGCTCGATACCACTTTCCGCCAGATCTTCACCGATGGACGCCCCCTGCCGGTGGATCCGAATCCGTCCTGGAACGGCTATTCCAGCGGCAAATGGGAAGGCGATACGCTGGTGGTTCATACCAACGGCTTTCGCGACCATATGTGGCTGGATGCGACCGGTAATCCGATGACGGACGCGGCCGAGATCACGGAACGTTTCCATCGAATCAACTTTGGCAATCTGGAGATTGAGATCACCGTTGACGATCCGAAGGCTTACACCAAGCCGTGGACCGTTAAGATAGCCCAGGTGATCCAACTCAACACAGAATTGCTGGATTTCGTTTGTGGCGACAACGAGAAGGATATTCCCCACCTGTCGAGTAAGTAGATTTTGATATTTGTTATCGCACTTAGTGCGATCATGTCTGCGATATAATCCCGCCATGGTGCGTAATGCGTGTGTCCTTGCGATGCTTGCCCTGGCGGCGATGGCACAGGATCCGGAGAAGTTCTACTCCGCCATCCGCGACAACAACCTTACTGAATTAAAGGCCCTGCTGGATCAGAAGGCGAGCGCGGACACGCCCGACAATCGCGGAATTACGCCATTGATGTACGCCGCTGAGATCGGCTCCGTGGACGCGATGCGCTTATTGCTGGATCGCGGGGCGGATGTCAATGCACAGAATGCATTCGGCTCCACGGCCCTGATGTGGTCGGTTTCGGACGCGGCCAAGGTTCGCCTGCTCTTGGATCACGGCGCGCAAGTGAACGCGGCAGCCAAGAGCGGAAGGACTGCGCTGATTATCGCTGCATTTACGAATCCGTCCGCCGACGTTGTGCGGCTGCTGCTCGCCAAGGGCGCGAAAGTTGACGTGATGGATAAGCGGAACGTCACACCGATGAACGCAGCGACGTTTGGGAACGATACGGCGACTGTCCGGCTGTTGCTCGAGGCCGGCGCCGACGTCGATACGCCCGACACCTTCATCGGATTGACCCCGCTGATGAACGCGGCCGGGAATCGGAACGTGGAGGCGGTCAAACTGCTATTGGCCAAGGGCGCGAAGGTGAACGCCGTGTCTAAAACGCAAGGGCTGCCGAAGATTCAGACCGGCACGGTTGAATTTGGCGGCTGGACTCCGCTACTGATGGCCTCGGCATTCGGGCCGCCGGAAGCGGTGAAACTGCTGCTGGAAGATGGCGCGCGAATCGATGCGCAGGATTACCGCGGTTTCACGCCGCTGATGCTGGCGGTGGGCACGGATCGATACGACCGGAAGATCGTGGACCTGTTGCTGGCTCACGGCGCCGATCTTCACCCGACCAATCACGCGGGCGAGACCGCGCTTGACTGGGCGAACAAATTCAGGGACCCGGAAGTGATCCAGGCCTTAGGCGGGAGCCCGGCGGATGTGCCCAAGCCGGTGCATTTACCCGATCAGACGGCGGACACCCGCACGGCCATCACGCGCAGCATTCAATTGCTGGAGCGCACCAGCGACCAGTTCTTCCATAAGAGCGGATGTTTCGCCTGCCATGAGCAGCCGGCGGCTGAATTCGCCGCGTCGGCGGCACGCGCGAAAGGCATTACGGTGGATGAGAAAACTTCGTATGAACGAATTCGGCAGATCACGTCCACCATCAATCCCGTGGCATTGGAAGGGGCGGCCGCGTTAGGCGGGGCCGACAATAATTTGTACGCCGTGGAAGCGCTGGTGCGGGCCGGTTATCCATCGAATCGCATCACGGATTTTCTTGCGGCGAATCTGGCGGCGTCCCAGGGTGGCGACGGCGGATGGCATCTTCCCGGATATTCGCGTTCGCCGATGCAGGACAGCGACTTTTCGCGCACCGCGATGGCCATGCGAGCATTGAAAACCTACGCTACTCCCGGGCGCGCGGACGAAATGAAGCAGCGCATCGCGCGCGGTAAACAGTGGCTGCTGCAAGCGGAGCCGGTGATCCTGGAGGATATGGATATGCGTCTGGCGGGTGTTGCGGCGGCGGGCGCGAGTCCGGCTGAACTTCGCAAATTGGCGAAGCCTATCCTGGCGCTGCAGCGCTCCGACGGTGGTTGGGCGCAACGCCAGGGATTTCCGAGCGATGCGTATGCTACTGGGATGACGCTGTGGGCTTTGAATGAAGCCGGGGTGATGCGGCCGGATCGGAAGGGCGTAAAGTTCCTGCTTTGCACGCAAAACCTGGATGGATCCTGGCACGTGGCCAGCCGCGCTACGAAATTTCAGGAGTACTTTGAGAGCGGCTTTCCGTACGAGCACGATCAGTGGATCTCGACGATGGCCACGGGCTGGGCCGCCAATGCCCTGGCTTTGTCGATCGATCGCTAGAGTCCTGCTCCGGCAGGCTCGGGCGATCATGGGCGAGTCGTGGAACTATGCGGTCTTCAGAGGTCCGGCGGCCTTGTAAGAACTGAGGATGATGCCGGACGGCATGGCTTTCGTGCTGACGAGCTCGAATGAGCGCGCGGGAGTTCCCTCCGCGAAGAAGCGCTTCCCCGTGCCCAACAGGACCGGATAGACGACCAGCAGGATTTCATCCACAAGCCCATGTTCGAGGAGCGTCGATGTCAGCGTGGAACTACCGGAGAGGGTAAGGTCCGGGCCGTCCTGCGACTTGATGCGGCGAACGCCCTGGACGATATCCGGGCCAAGGCCCTGGAACGGGCCCCATTCCAGACTTTCCGGACGGTGGGTAGCGACATATTTTGTTGCCGCGTTAATGCCGTCCGAGATCGGGCTGCTGGGCGCCTTTGGCCAGAAGCCCGACCAGATATCGTAGGTGCGACGGCCCAGCAGCAGATCGAAACTCCCGCCATACGCGGCCATGATGGCCTCCCGGCCGGCTTGGGTCCGATAGGGCACGGTCCAGTCGCTGTAAGGGAAATCGCCGTCATCGGCGGAGTGCTGGATCACGCCGTCCAGCGAGATGTGTTCCATGATTTTGAGCGTTCTCATTTGAGTGTCCGTGTCCTGGGGCTGGAGTTTCTATTCGGTTGGCATGGCGAGGAACTCGCGCACCTCAACCGGAGCGCGGCAGGCGACGACGGCTTTGCGTCCCCACGCCACGGCCTCATCCATGTTGGGTGCGTCGAGTATCCAAAAGCCGCCAATGTGTTCCTTGGTCTCAAGGTATGGTCCATCGGTGATGACCACTTGTCCGCCGGGCTGCTTACGCAGTGATTTCGCGCGGGGCGCCGATTGCAGGCCGCCGGCGAAGACCCTGGCACCGGCTGCCGCCATCTCTTCGTTGAGCACATCGATAGCGCGGACCATCGCTTCGTCCTCCGTGGACGTGTCATAGTTGTCTGGGTGGTGAATAGCAACCAGATATTGCGGCATGTCGTCTCCTAAAATGGTCTGCAGCCGGGCTAGTTACCCGGCCTTCACTATAACGACGAACGGCCAGACCGGAATTCGACAAATCGTCCAGGAAAACTTTTAGTTTGTATGTTTGAGTGGCGGTGTTGCACTCCTCGCCAGCCAACGTGGCAGCCGATTCTGTTCAGGATCGCGCGCTGGTCCGTCCGCGCGCACTCGCCGATTGCGTTCGATATAGTATGTTCCCAGGACCTGGGATATGACACGGAGGCAACTTCTGAAAAACGCGAGCATCGGTGCCGCGGCGATGGCGTGCGGCGCAAGGGGCCAGGAGTCTTCACGCGCGGTTCCTGCGGTCAAGGCACTCGTCTTTGACACTTTTGGCACTGTTGTCGACTGGCGCGGATCGATTATCGAGGAAGGCAAGGCGTGGGAGAAGACTAAAGGCATCAGCGTCGATTGGGGCCGTTTTGCGGATCGATGGAGGGCTGGTTATGCGCCTTCCATGGACAAAGTGCGCAAAGGGGAGATGCCGTGGACCAATCTGGATCACTTGCATCGCGCATTGCTCGAAGACTTGCTTCGGGAGTTTCACATTGAAGGGCTGTCCGAAGAGGAGAAGGACCACTGGAACCGGGTGTGGCACCGCCTGAAGCCGTGGCCTGATTCGGTGGCGGGCCTCACGCGCCTGAAGAAGAAGTACACGATTGCGCCTCTTTCAAACGGAAACGTCGCTCTGCTTTCCGACATGGCCAAGCACGCTGGTTTGCCGTGGGATCTCATCCTTTCGGCCGAGCTGGCCCGTCATTACAAGCCGGATCGCGAAGCGTATCTCACGGCGGTCAGCCTGTTGGAGCTAAAGCCCGAGGAAGTGATGATGTGCGCGGCGCACGCGGGTGATCTCAGGGCCGCGCGCAGCTTCGGTCTGCGGACCGGATTCATACACCGGCCCAAGGAATATGGGTCACCGAATGAATACGGGCGCAAAGCCGATGATGCCAGGGCGGGGGATTTCGACGTGGTGTCCACCGACATAATTGATCTGGCGTCGAAGCTCTCGGCGTAACCCCCAAAGAGAGCGTGACCCTAAGACGAGGAAGATGCAGGGATTGACGAAAGTTCCGTCGATCCCTGTCCACAGATCAATAATCCAATTTGTTCACCGAACCGTCGGGAAATGGCGAGAACCCGCAGGCCGGACCGCCGTAAGAGTACACCGCTCCATACCAGCTGGAAGATACGCTGTCGAATTTCGGATACCCGTGGTAGACCGAGTTGTTCTTAAAGGTCGTTGATCCGCTGGCGGGAAACTCAGAGCAGGATGTAATGCCGTACATTTCCAGAGTGCCGGCATACGCCCAATTCCAAACGTGCCCCGAGGAGAACGCGCCCATATTCGAGAACGCGCCGCTGGTGGTGTCTTTGGCCTTGATTTCCCAATTCAGCTGACCGTTCGAGACACTCGTGATATAGGTGGTGCCTTCAATCGTGTCGCCGGGGGAAACTCGTTCGCCGGTGCTATGGTAGCCGTTCTTGCCTACCAGCCAACTTGCGATCACCCAGTAGTTGCCGCCGATTCCGCCGCCCTCAACGCAAATTCCGCAAGAGGTGTATCCGTACTGCAGCACTGGCTGAATAATCAGATTCTGGGTGGTGTCTTCCAGCCCGTTGAACAGGAAGATCAGGCCGCCGTTATCCGTTGGATCCGTGGGCACCACCCACTCTCCCGTTATCTTGTCGATGTTATCGCCGGAGCTAAGAGATACTTCTTCCTGGACTGCTTCCACCCAACCGTTTCCCGTTCCCGGCGCATCCTTAAACGCAGGAACGGCGGCGCCGTGACTGGGCCGCGTCCGGATGGGTTGTTCCGAACAATCGTCGTAGTGGGCGATCAGCGTTCCAGCCAGGGTGACGTCGCCCGTCTCCGAGACTTGCGCGCCTTTCGGGATTTCATAAACGCAATCCTGACGGATGATTGCGCCGGGGATTTGTACCCATCCCGGATGGTCCTTCAGCGATGCGGAAGCTGAGCTTTGCGCCAGCAGAAGGTTCTGTGAGCCTGCCATGATCGTCGAGGCAAGGGCCAGGTAAATGACTGAGCGTTTCATAGATGTTCTCCTTTGGAGAGGTTGAAATGCCTCTCAACCCGAAATGCGGGAACGATGGTCGAAACTTCTAACAGGCTGTTGAAAAGGTCTTCGAGGTCCCGACTCCCTCACGGTCGCGGCTCGGTAAGCACCTGACAAACACGCAGTCGCGAGTATCCTTCTAATGGAGGCTCAGTTGGGTCGGAACCAACAAATCGTTATATACTTTTTGTGCTTCAGACATGTTGAAAGGGAAAGTGATGCAGCGCAAAATTTCAGCCATACTTTTTTCGATCATGCCGGCAACGATGATTTTGACCATGTGCACTCTGCTGAGTGCAGCCGATCCTGCTGACAACGCCCTTAAGGACAGCGGCTCTCTGGATCGCCTGGTCAAGAAAACGGGTGTCTACAACGCATCGAGCAGCGGGAAGACACCGGGCTTTGTAGTGGATCCTTCCTGGCCGCAACCGCTGCCAAACCACTGGCTGCTTGGTCAAATCGGCGGGCTGTATGTGGATCAGCACGATCATGTCTGGGTTTACAACCGCCCGCGGACCATGTCGACCGATGAGGCTGGGCTGGAAGGGGCGGTGCCGGGTGCGACGGATGCGAAGGGACATCCGATCGATGGCCTGGGCCAGGAACGCGCTTACGGCCCGGTGTCAGATTGCTGCAAAGCCGCTCCCTCAGTGCTGGAGTTTGATACCGACGGCAAGCTGCTGCGCGCATGGGGCGGTCCGACGGACCCCGGGTTCATAGGCGGCAGATGCAAGGCCGAGGCTGGCTGCATCTGGCCAAACAACGAGCACGGTATTTATGTCGACCAAAACGACAACGTCTGGATTTCGGGAAACTCGGCGGCGCCCAGCGGCCGGGGAGTTGAAGGCCCCGCGATTCCCTGGACCTCACACAAGGAAGGCGGCGACGGCTTTGTACTGAAATTCGATATGAACGGCAACTTCAAGATGAGGATCGGCGGAACTCCAGGGGGCCCGAACAGCAACGACACGGATGGCGGCATAAACGGCACGCCGCTCCTCTATCAAGCGGCGGACATGGTGGTGGATCCGGCGACGAACCGGCTGTATATCTCCGATGGTTACGGAAACCGCCGCGTGCTGATCGTGGACGCCAACACTGGAAAATATATCGGCCACTTCGGCGCCTACGGGAACAATCCAGTGGACGATGCGGCTGCCGCGGCGGCTGGGCCATGGATCCTGGACTATTCCAAGGGCAACAAAAAGCCGGCCTTCTTTCGGAACCCGGTGCATTGCGTGAAGATCGCCAACGACGGCAAGATGTATGTCTGCGACCGGGGGAACGACCGCATTCAGGTGTTCGATAAGAACGATCCCACGCTGGGGAAACCGTGCAGCAACCCAACTGGGAAAGCCGGCACGTGCGGCTTCGTCGCGGAACAATTTGTCAGCGATCACACCAACATCATTGGGACGGCGGTATCCATGAATTTCTCTACCGACAAGGCCCAGAGTTGCCTGTATGTGGGCGACAACGCCAATATGACGATCTACATTCTGAACCGAAGCAACCTGCAGGAGCTAGGGCAATTCGGACGCCATGGGCGAGGGGCTGGAGAGTTCCACTATCTGCATCAGGTGAGCGTGGACAGCAAGGGAAACATATATACAGGCGAGGTGGATACGGCCAAACGGATTCAGAAGTTTCTCCGGTTTGGCGCTACCGGGTGCAGCGGGACGGGATCGTCTACCGTGGGTGGGGTGGCCGCGAGTAACTAAGACGGGCGCTGAAAAAGTCTTCGAGGTCCCAGCTCCCTCACGGTCGCGGCTCGGTAAGCACCTGCAAACACGCAGGCCTTTTTCAAGCGTCTCCAGACGGCTTGGCCCACACGCCCCGTTGATGCATCAGCGCGATCTGTTTCAGAATCACCTCACTCCGATACTCCGCGTGCTTCATAGGCGCACGTTCCAGATAGAGGTTCTTCGGGTAGATGGGCGCCTCATAGAGAATTTGGTACAACTCGGTGCGGAGGTCCTTCAGCCAGTTGTCCCATTGCGCGCGCGCACGATGATCGCGCAGCGCTTCGATATCGATGACGCCGCCTACATAGGTTGAGCCGGCGCCATAGTCCTGCCTGCCGACGATCTGGCCGCGGTAATTGATGATGAAGGAGCGTCCGCCGAAAGTATCGATGGGCGTGTTCTCTTCGGCGAACAGATAATACGTGCCCATGTTGGGCGCGACTACGTAGACGTTATTATCGAGCGCGCGGGCGCGGCTTTGAATCTCGAAGTAATCGTTGCCGGTGGCGGGATGAGGATAGGAGGCGCGATAGATCAGCTCGGCGCCGTTCAGCGCGAGCGCCCGCGCATTTTCGGGATAGGAACCTTCGTTGGCCATCATGATTCCCAGCCGTCCGATCTCGGTATCGGCCACTGGCCAGAAGGCCTGTAAGCTGCGCCCGTATTTTTCGACCCACCAATCGTAGATATCGTGCGGGCACACGGAGTGTTCCACTGGAAACAAGGGCGACACTTTATAGTGTTGTAGGATTACTTCGCCCTTCGGATTCAGGATGAAGCCGACGTTGAAGAAACGATCCTTCCAATCGGGGTGACGGGCCTTGGCCTGGGCAATGATGTAGGTATCGAATTCGCGCGCGAGCTGGCCGAGGAAATCGGTCTCTTCACCGGGAATATCGATGGCGCCCTCGCGAGCAAACTGCAGGTGATCCAGATCCAGAACTTCGTCGTTGAAGCCTTGCAGCGCTCCCTCGGGAATCGCGATCAGACGCACCGGCAGATCCAGACTCGAAAGCCACGCTGCCGCTTTGACAAGATGCTTCAGGTGCTCCAGGTTGACGCGAATATCCGTGCGTTTGCGTATGCCGCGCACCGTGGGGATGAGGCCCACGGCGGTGTACGGTTGGATGGCGGCCATGAGATGCTCTCAGCTGGTGGCGGGCAAGCCTGCCAGCGCCATCGCGATCTCTTCCGCCGGATATTCGTAGTTTTGCAACTTCCCGGCTTGATAGTCGATGTAGGATTGCATGTCGAAATGTCCGTGCCCGCAAAGATTGAACAGGATGGTCCGCGGTTTGCCCTCTTGCTTGGCGATCAAGGCTTCGCGGATAGCTCCGGCGACGGCGTGGTTCGCTTCGGGCGCGGGCAGGATACCTTCGGCGCGCGCAAATTGAATCCCGGCTGCGAACGCGTCCAGCTGTTGCACCGCGATGGCGTCTACGAGTCCGAGATCTTTTACATGCGATACCAGCGGAGCCATTCCGTGATAACGTAAACCGCCTGCGTGAATTCCAGGTGGAATGAAGGTGCTGCCCAGCGTGAACATTTTCACCAGCGGCGTCAGGTGACCGGTGTCGCCGAAATCGTAGGTGAATTTACCCTTGGTCAAGCTGGGGCAGGCCGCCGGTTCCACGGCGATCACGCGCGCGCCGCTTTGCCCCTTGAGCTTGCGGCTTAGGTAAGGCATCACCAGGCCGGCGAAGTTAGAGCCTCCGCCGGTGCAACCTACAATCACGTCGGGGTCGTCCCCGGCCAGGCTCATCTGTTCTATCGCCTCTAGACCTATCACGGTCTGGTGCAGCAGGACGTGATTCAAAACACTGCCCAGCGCGTACTTGGTATGCGGATCCTGGGCGGCCACTTCCACAGCTTCGGAAATGGCGATGCCCAGCGAGCCGTTGGATTGCGGGTGCTGCGACAGAATCGCGCGGCCCGATTCGGTCTCAACACTCGGGCTGGCCACCACGGATGCTCCGAAGCTCTCCATCAATGCGCGCCGATAAGGTTTCAGGTCGTAGCTTACCCGCACCATAAAGACCTCGCACTCCAGGCCGAAAAATGCACAAGCCATCGCGAGAGAGGAGCCCCACTGCCCGGCGCCGGTTTCCGTCGAGAGGCGCTTGGTGCCTTCCTTCTTGTTGTAATAAGCCTGCGGAACAGCGGTATTCGGCTTATGCGAGCCGGCCGGGCTGACGCCTTCGTATTTGTAGTAGATCTTGGCCGGTGTATCCAGCACCTTTTCGAGACGGCGTGCCCGAAACAGCGGCGTGGGGCGCCATTGCGCGTACACCTGCCGCACCTCGTCGGGGCCGTCGTCTTCGCGGGGCTCGACGCCTTCGTTTATTACATGGGCTGACGAGTGCCCTCTTTTCCG
>CAVRZH010000090.1:0-82601 GCA_963725455.1 Bryobacterales bacterium | reverse complement strand
CTGAGCCGCAACGAAATTGAAATCCTGGACCACCAGGCAGCCACACTGAGCTATCAGCTTTCCGAGATCGCCGGCTTGCTCGAATCGCGTCTGGGTGACACCAACGAACTGGCCGCTTCGGCGCGCAATGCCCAGCAGCAATTCGCCCACTTCGCGCAGCGCTTACGCCGCAGAGTAGCGTTGCCCGAAACCGGGCGTCTGGAATCCGATTCGCAAACCGCGTGACTGGCGTTCCGCCTCCGGGCGACCACCTCAAAGCAATCACCTCAAAGCAATCACCTCAGAGCATTCACCTCAGAGCATTCACCTCAGAGCATTCACCTCAGAGCATTCACCTCAGAGCATTCACCTCAGAGCATTCACCTCAGAGCATTCACCTCAGGGCATTCACCTCAGAGCAACCCAGGCCGTGCAAAACTGAAGCGATGGATTTCAGTCTGGATGCAGATGAAGTGCGGGTGTTGGGCTCGCTGCTGGAAAAAGAGATTACTACTCCCGAGTACTATCCGCTTTCTCTCAACGCCTTGCTCAACGCTTGCAATCAAAAGTCGAACCGCGATCCGATGGTGCACTTCGATGAAGAGACTGTCGAGCGCGCTTTGTACCTGCTGCGCGACCAGGGACTGGCACTGAACATAACCGGCGCGGGCAGCCGCGTGCCAAAGTTCGGACACCGGCTGTCGGAAAAGCTGAACCTGGGACGCCGCGAACTGGCTATTCTTTGCGAGCTTATGCTGCGCGGTCCCCAGACGCTAGGCGAGTTGCGCACGCGGGCCGAGCGCATGCATCCTTTCGATGATCTGGCTGAGGTGGAGTCCGTGCTCGATCGCATGGGTGAGCTGGTAGCGAAGCTGCCGCGCCGCCCGGGCGAGAAGGAAACGCGTTATGCACATTTGCTTTCAGGCGCTCCAGCGCCGGAGACTTCGTCGCCGGAGCCTGCCGCGGCCTCATCAGGACCAACCCGCTTCGACCGCATCGCGGAACTAGAAGCGGAAGTGGCGGAATTGCGCCGTGAACTTGAGGATCTAAAACAGCAGTTCGCCGGATTCCAAAAACAGTTCGAATGAGGCGAGCTATCGACCGCGACCGCCGATTCGCCCGCCTCGGGAATGCTTCAGGCCGTGCGTTTATCGGGAAGATCGACGTGCCGCGCCCCTAAACGGCGGATGGGCACCACATGTTGTTCGAGGCAACTGGAAACGTCCTTGGATGGACCATGGAAATAATCGTCCACGGGGAAGAGCGAATAAGGCTCCAGCTCACGGAACACCCGGCCCAGCTTTTGTTCGATGCGATAGACGGCGTGGAAAAAATTCCCGCGGTCCATCTGTAGTTTGGAGCAGCAGGCTTTCCAGTCCGCCCCCAGCAGAAAATGATATTTGAAGATGCGATTCTCCGGCTCCGTCAAAGTCCGTTTGCTTACCAGACAAAAGTCGGCTGCGAACTCCTCATCCTTGCGGCCCCAGGAACCCCTGCGGTCCTTGCCAGGCAACGGATCCAGCGTTACGCGGCTGATGTACTTCTCCCGATTTACACACTCGCGGAAGCGATCAAAACATGCCCGGAAGATGGCTCGTAGCACGCAATTGCACGGATGCGTCGCCCCATGGCGGCCGATTCGCAATCCTAAGCCCAGGCAGATGTTACACGCGGGCGCCGCTAGCGCCAGCGTTTCGGACCGTGTCCATTTCATTTCGTCCTCTTCCTTCAAGAACCCGGCATAACAACCGAGTCATATTAAGCCGACGTGATTTCTAGTCTTATAGCCCTTGCGAGTCACGTCAACGCAAAAGGGCGCTGCTACTAAGGAAGAATTCCTTCCTCGACTAAGGAGAGAGTCCGATAAGGCCAAGGCTGTCATTCGCTTATGTAGATTCGTTTCTTGGCCGCATTTATTGGGTGTGATGTATTCATCCTTCCGCTTTTTCTTATTCCTGCAGGAGCCTATTTCAAACTGAAATACGAGGAGAGGCCAACTTGACGTTCCGGGACGCTCGCCTCAGGCTGCTGACTTACGTCCGGAACCAGGTTCGTAATGGCGAGCTCACGGAGAGAGGGCTTGCTCGTCTGATTGGCATTTCCCAGCCTCATGCCCATAATGTGCTGAAAGGCGTTCGAACTCTCTCACCTGAGGTCTTTGATCTAGTATTAAAATATCTTCACCTGTCCCTGCTCGATCTGGCCTCGGTCGAGGAGATCGAAGCTCATCTCCAGCGCCGGAAGCGCGATCGGGTTGCTGAAATCGCCTTTCTCGTAGCTCCCATTGGGCCCGGCAGGCCTTGGCCCGCCGACGTGAACTGGCGCAGGAGTTTCCCGGTGCCGGTTCCTTTTCCTTCCGCCGCTCTCCCTGAACAACTGGTCATGGCGGAACTTGGCGCAGATTCGGTCATGGCCGCCACGCTGGCACCCTATGACATCGCGCTGCTCGACACCTCCGAGCGCGGCCGGTCTCAATTGGCGCCCCAAGGCTTGTACGTCGTCGAGCGCGGCGGGGAGGCCATACTGCGCTACATTCGCCCGGGCGCTCGCTGCTACTACCTGGTGACGGACGCTGACTTGGACCAGCCCTCCGGGTGGGAACCGCTCGCGCTTTCCTCAGCGCAACTCGGCGTAGTGGTAAAGGCCCGAGTTTTATGGCTAGGCAGCGAGCGGAACCGGCACGCGCGCGATCAGCGCGGGCGTTTCTGGTACGATCCGATCTCCTGGTAGGCGTCCAAAACTTGCTGCGCGGTCCGCTCCCAGCTAAACCGCCGCGCCTGCTCGAAGCCGCGTTCCACCAGGCGGTTGCGGCGGGACCGATCGAGCAGCACCTCCCGCATGCCGCGCGCGATGTCGAAAACATTTTCCGGATTCACGATTTCCGCCGCGTCCCCTACTACCTCCGGCAGCGAGCACACATTCGAACAGACCACCGGCGTACCGCAGGCCATGGCTTCCAGCGGCGGCAGCCCGAAGCCCTCGTAAAGCGACGGAAAAACGAATGCCGACGCCGCCTGGTAGAAAGCTCGTAGCGTGTCGATGGGTACGAAGCCGAGAAACCGCACGGCGTCCTCCACGCGGCTGTGGATGACAGCATGGCGGAGCGCCGGATAACGCGAGATTTCATCTCCGATGATCAGCAGGCGCAAGTCCCGGTAAATGGGATGATCCTGGATTTCACCGCGCAATACGGCAAACGCCTCCACCAGTCGGGGGATGTTTTTCTGCGGATTCGTTCTCCCCACGTACAACAGATAGGGATAGTGGATGCGGTAGCGGTCCAGCACCCGCTGGATTTCGGCCGGATAGTTCAACGGATCGCCAAATTCTTCCCCGTGCACTCGCCCCACGGCAGGTGCGCTGGGGGCGTGAAAGGTGGGATCGGGCGCGTTGTACACCACACGCATCCGGCTCATCGGGATGCCGAGCACCGCCTCCACGTCGCGGCAGGTGGCCATGGATACCGCCATCACCCGGTCCGCGCGCAGCAAGCCCCGTCTCAGATAGAAGTGCCGCAGGCGGTTGTGGTAACCAAGCTGGCTCGCAAACAGCAGCGTGCTCATGTCGTGGATGGTCACCAGATATGGCTTCGGCATCATCAGCGGCACGGTGTTTAGCGGGAGATGAAAGAGATCGGCCTCCAGCTTTCGCAGGAACAATCCGTAGCGAATCTGTGCCAGACCGCTCCCGCTAGGCCCGATCTTGCGAGGCGTGGGGAAAATTGCCGTTTCGAAATTCGGCGGCAGATCGGAGAACTCGGGAACAGGCCGTTCGGTAGTGATCAGTTTGTATACATTCCGGTCGTCCACGCGCGCCAGCGCGCGAACCAGGTTCCTGATATAGGTTCCGATGCCAAAGTCCGCGACGCGGCGGGTATCGAGTGCAATCCGTAACGGCATCGGAGCAAAAGGCCCAATAAGGCAAACGTCAAGCCGTGGTGCGCGCCAGCTTCCAGGGATAGAGCGGGAAGCGCTCCGCCAACTCCGTCACCTTCCTGCGCACCGCCAGGAGCGCATTCTGTGTATCCGAACCGGACTCGACGCCGCGCAACGCTTCAGCGATCAAAGCCGCCACTTGCCGCATCTCAGCCTCACCGAAACCACGCGTCGTCACCGCCGGACTGCCCAGCCGGATGCCGCTCGGATTCAGGGGCGGATTCACGTCGAACGGAATCGCGTTCTTGTTGACGGTGATGTAGGCTTCATCCAGCGCCGTTTCGGCTTCTTTCCCGCGCACGCCCTTGGCGAACACATCCACCAGCAACAGGTGCGTATCCGTTCCGCCCGAGACAACGCGAAAGCCTTCCTGCTGTAAGCTTTCGGCCAGCACCTTGGCATTGCTGATCACTTGCCCGGAGTAAGCCCGGAATTCCGGCGTCATGGCTTCCAGGAAGCAAACCGCCTTGGCCGCGATCACATGCACCAGCGGACCACCCTGAATTCCAGGGAAGAGCGCCCGATCGATAGCCGCACCATACTGGGCCTTCGCCAGAATCATGCCCGAGCGCGGCCCGCGCAGCGTTTTGTGCGTAGTAGACGTGACGATATCCGCGTATTGGCAGGGATTCGGGTACAGTCCCGCGGCCACCAGTCCGGAGAAGTGCGCCATGTCGACCACCAGGATGGCGCCTACCGAATCGGCGATCTGGCGGAAGCGTGCAAAATCGATGATGCGCGGATAAGCGCTGCCGCCCGCGATGATCATCTTGGGTTTATGCTCTTCGGCCAAGCGGGCCAGCTCCGCGTAGTCGATGCTCTCGTCGTCGCGCGTTACGCCGTAGGCTATAACGTGGTAAGTCTTGCCCGAGAAATTCAGTGGATGACCGTGCGTAAGGTGACCACCATGCGCCAGGTTCATGCCGAGAATCACGTCGCCCGGCTGGATGACCGCCGCATATGCCGCTTGATTGGCCTGCGAACCCGAGTGCGGCTGAACATTGACATATTCCGCCCCGAAGAGTTTCTTGGCCCGCTCGCGCGCCAAGGTCTCAACGATGTCTGTGAATTCGCATCCACCGTAATAGCGCTTGCCGGGATATCCCTCCGCGTATTTGTTGGTGAATACGGAACCAGTGGCCTGCAGGACGGCTTCGGAAGTGAAGTTTTCGCTAGCGATGAGTTCCAGCCGGCTATGCTGGCGCTCAACTTCATGTTGGATCGCCTCATAAATCTGCGGGTCAACCACGGAAAGCGGGCGCGCCATGCGCTCGGTATCGTTCATAAGTTCTAGTGTAGTGTACGGCTATCTCACCGGCACTACACCCACCTCGAATTTCGGGAGTAAGCGCATTTTCCGATAAAGCCCACCCACCTTGTGCCGATGGAAGAACGTCGGAGGTATACGAACATTCTCAACGCTGCAAGTACCGCCGCGCCCGCTCTCACGCCCGCCGGTTTGACACCGAAAGTCCTGTGCATTTCTGAGCAAGCCGGGGAGGTGGTCGGAGGAATCCTGCGCTCATCTACCGTGGCCGTAAGCGACCCCGAAGCGGCCTTGCAACTTTTGCGCAGCCAGGATTTTGATGTCGTGCTGGTGAGCCTTCCGCTGGAGTGCGGCGCTGGACAGGATGCGGCCATCACTCCGGCCGGTCTGCTCGAAGAGCTGCAGCGGGCCCAGCCGGGGACGCCCGTGGTCCTTCACGCTCCCCGTGCCAGTGCCACAGAGGTGGTGCGCCTGCTCCGCCTGGGAGCCTTCCATGTGTACACTGACGGCGACGCTACCAGTTTGCTTTTCCTGGCTGCCAATTCCAAATGGGCCCAGGAGGCGTCGCGCCCGTCCGTCGGAACCGAGCCACAACTGGAAAACGCGCATGGACCGCGGTTCCTGATAGGCGACAGCCGTCCCATGCAGCAGATCGCCCAGCAAATCCGGCTGGTTGCTCCGCGGCGCTCCACAGTGCTGATTACCGGGGAAACGGGAACCGGTAAAGAGCTGGTGGCTCGCTCTATCCACGCCTTGAGCGGCCGTAGCGGGTCCTCTCTGGTGGCTATCAACTGCAGCGCGCTTCCCGAAGCGCTGCTCGAAGCCGAGCTGTTCGGCCACGTCAAAGGCGCATTTACGGGCGCGATAGGACATCGCGTGGGACGTTTTGAGGAGGCCAATCACGGCACCATCTTCCTGGATGAGATCGGCGATATGCCATTCAATCTGCAAGCCAAGTTGCTGCGAGTGATCCAGGAGCGGGAATTCCAGCGATTGGGAAGTTCGGAGACAGTCCACGTGGACGTGCGGGTAATCGCCGCCACGCACACCCATCTCACGGACATGATCAAACAAGGAAAATTCCGGGAAGACCTGTATTACCGGCTCAATGTGGTGCCAATTGCTTTGCCGCCGCTGCGGGAACGTCCTTCGGACATCCCTGTCCTGGTGCAGCATTTCATAGACAAGATCTGCCGCCAGGAAACTCTAGCCACCAAGCAGATCTCCCGCGAGACGCTCAGCCGCCTGGCCGAGCATGACTGGCCGGGCAACATCCGTCAATTAGAGAACGCCGTGGAAAACGCTATTGTTTTGAGCGGAGAACGCATCGTGCTTTTCCCCGGAGATTTCCCGCTTCCGCCGCGACGGCATCCCGCGGTTTACAGCGGCACGCAGTCCATGATTGCCGTTCCCGATCAAGGGCTCGATTTCGAACGCACCGTGGGGGGCATCGAACTAAATATTCTGGAACAGGCTTTACGCAAAACACGGGGTAACAAGAAGCTCGCCGCCGAGATGCTGGGATTGAAGCGAACCACGCTGACTGCGAAGCTTAAGAGCCTGGCAGCGGTTGGCGCTGCGGGTTAGCTCCAATTTGCGTGGCGTGCACGATGAAGCGTTTAGGAGCCGAGCCCACATAGTAAAACGGATAGCACGTCACCAGCGTAAGCGTCTCGCCGCCGGATGCCTGGAGCACACTCACGTCGCGCGGAGTAACAATCTTGGTCGATTTCACCAGGTAGCGGTATGTTCCCGCCGTGGTTTGGAGGTCGATAACGTCGCCGCCTCGTATATTTCGCAGCGCTCGAAAGAAAGTATCGCGATGGCCGGCGAGTCCAACATTGCCGATATTGCCCGGCAATGCGGTCCCCGGAATGTGTCCCACGGCCCGGCTTAATGTGCTTTCATCGGCGCCTTCCCTCACCATGACTGCGAGGTTGAGCCGCGGAATTTCAAGCCGCCCAATCACCGATTGCTTGGCTGGCGGACCTACTGTTGGCGTCTCATTGGAAGCCGGTGCCGGTGCGGATTTAGGCGCTTCGGCGGTCAGCGCTTTTCCGGTCCCGCGGCCGAACAGCCAGTGCGTTTCGTCACTGATGAATCCGCCGACGCCCGGCGTTAATCCACGCAAGGTCTGGTCGAATGCCCAGTCTTCATATGCCTGGTACAGCACGCTGCTGGTGTTCACCCAAACGTAGCAATCTACCGCCAGCAGGCCAATGAGCAGGAAAGCCCATTCCAAGATGCGCAGGCCCCTGCGCGGGGACTTTCGCGCTTGGCCCCGGTCTTCATTCCAGGTCAGCCGCGCCTTCATTGGGCGTCCGTCCCCTTATCTGAAAACACGTAATTAGTTCGGGTTCGCACGATCAGTTTCTGATGTTCTGGCGACGTCGCTACCACTTTGATGTGCCGGACCATCTTGCCCTCCGCCGACGGCACGTAGCCAATGGTATAGCGCGAACGAATATCCTTCGCAATCTGGCGGCAGATGGGAACAATCTCTTGCAAGGTCTTGGGGTGGTAGAACACGCCGCCGCTGACGTTCGCCAGCTTTTTGAGCACACCCTCATTTCTCTCTGGATCGTCTTCGTCGTACACCCCCACCGTGTAAATCGTCGCCAGAGAGGAAAGGACATCCTGCATGACCTGCTGCTGGGTGTGCGTGCTGTGATTATCGCCGCCATCGCTGATCACCACCAAGGTCTTCTTCGCCTGCCTCCCAAATTTGAGCTGGTGAAGCGACAGCTCGATGGCATCATAGAGCGCGGTGCGTCCTTCGGGGTTTCCCTGCCACAGGGCTGCCCGCAGTTGCTGCATATTATCAGTAAACAGAACGTCGTCAGGGAGGCCGCGCCTAGCCTTCTCGTTGAAGTTCACGACGAAAATTTCATCCATGGGATTGCTGTCGTGAAAAAATACCAGCGCAGCGGTGATGATCTGCGCCCGCTTGCTGCGCATGCTGCCGCTCTCATCCACCGCCACTCCCACCGTAACGGGCACGTCGGTCCCGGAGAACTGGCTGATCTCCTCAAGCTTGCCGTCCTCGAAAACTTTGAAATTGTCTTTGGTCAGCCCGGAAACAAAGCCTCCGGCTGCATCCTTCACGCTGACATCTAAAAGCACCAGCCGCGAAGTGGTCTGGATCGTGAAATTCCCTGGCTCGGCGGCCTTAGCGACGGTGCTTGGAACTCTGGTTTGAGCTCCACCACCGGCGCTAACCACCACCCCCAGCAGAACCGACAATGGCAGACTCGCTGCGCGGCCTCGGATCATAAACGCCCCGGTGCTATGTTACGACAAACGAAACGCACGAACGAACGCGAACAGACCAAGCGAGAGTAGGCCGGCCAAGCCAATCAAAGGATAGGGGCTGGCGGTCTTCGGTAATTCCTGAGGAGCAGGAGCAGGTGTGGGCTCCGGAGCGGGAGCAGCTTCCTGGGGCGCCGGCGGAGGCGTATTTTGAGCTTCCTGCTGCGGCTCGGGCTGGGTTTGAGTTACTTCAGCTTTCGGGAGTTCCGCGGGCTGAGTGGCTTCCGTGGTCGGAACCGGTTGATGCGCTACAGCCGCAATCTGGACAGCAGCCGACTTCGGATACGCGAATTCTTGCCCAAAATTATCGCCCGGGTAGAACCAGGCCCTCAGCGCCTTGGGTTGTCCGGGAGGTGTTTCCCAGAACGTGAACACGGTCTTGCCAGTTGGCTGGATGCGGTAGTTGGGGATTGCGAGAATCGTCGTATAGAGATGGCTCTCGTCTTTGTTGAAAATCTGCACGATGTGACGATCCGACTGGGAATCCAGCAGCTTGATCACATATGTTCCAGCAGGCAGCACCTGATTGGGAACCTGGATCGGCTCGCTCACGGTCATGGTTGTCTTTTTGTTCCATTCGTCCGCGCGGGCGCTCGGCGAGAGCGCAAATCCGAGCAATCCGACGGATGCCATTGCAACAACTAAACGGGTCATAAAATGTACTCCTTCTTTGATTAATTGCCGCTACGCGATCGCGTCACGCAACCGCACGGTTTAATTTGGTCCGGCCCACCGCCGTAACCTGCGTTTAAACATCGCAGCTTTGCTGCCAAAGAAGAAGTCTCTTGGATTCAGCACATTCTAAACGAAACTTGTTTTCCAACAAGGAAATTTTACAGCCAGCAGTTGAATTATGGACTCCTAGTGTCCACCCGTAGACTAAGGCTTCTGACCGAGTTACTGACTGCGGGATTTCACACGACAGAATTGGCTCACTACGCACATGTCACCTCTGCAACGGATCCTCCACCCAAGGTGGTGTGGCTTCCATCAGGCGGCCGAGTTCAGGCTCCAGCAAGCTCATTTTCTCCTTCATCGCCCAGGCAATTTTGCGATAGCTGAAGTGGCCTTTCACTCCCGAACGGAGCCTGGCGATATATTCGGCTTCCGCAAAGTCCATCTTGAACAAAAAACGCGACCGCGCGGCGAAGGGAATGAGATAGTCTGCGCCGGGAGCGGGTAACGTCGCCGCTACGTTACTGGCACGTAATAACAAAGCCTCGAATCTCTCCGCCAGACCGGACGCGCCGATTGCATCCGGCGTTTCAAATCCTAGCTTCGTGGAATAAGCCTGCCGGAACTGCTGGCAGCGCCTGTGGCGGTGCATATCGCGATAGGCGCCGATGTCCATGACGATGTCGAAAACGTAGGGCGCACTCCGGAAGTTTCGCAGCAACTCGTCGCGACCGGTTCTGGAACCCAATGCAATATCCACCACCTCGTTCCTTCGCGCCGCGCTCCAGCTAGACGCCATTTCGTATAACTGGCGGTAAGGGCGATCCGTTACAGGATAAAGTAACGTCGATACGATATCGGACATGGTCTCGGTGGGTTTCATCAGATCCACCGCATCCGGGGGCGCGCCGGAGGCATCCAGACTAAGATTCTGCGCCGCCCATGCCCGCAGATCCTGACGGCTCCGTGCGACGTGCTCATCGGCATCCAGATGCCGCGCCAGCGTCGGCGCCACAGCCTCGCTCGATGTTGTTTCATCCCAGCGCAAGCACGGTTCAGCGGCGCACGCTTCGGCGATTTCACCGGCTAAGCCTCGCAGTTCCTCATATTCCGAGGCTTTCAATCGCCGCACCTGTCGTTCCAGCGTCCGAATGCTGGTTACCTGCCCTACGCCCGTCGGGATCCCGAAGCACAACAGGTAGCGCGCCACGTCGAACGCCCGCGCTTTGACGTTGCGCTGGTAAGCTTGCGGGTTCATATCGCCGGGCCGCGGCAATTTTTCGGTGAGGTACTCGAAGACCTTGGCGTGGATTTCGTTGTAGCCCGCCAGCAGATCACCCGCGGCCTGCTCATACGCGGCCGCCTGCGCGGGGTTGAATTCGGGGGGAACGACGAATCCCGACTTCGAGAAATCCTGATAGCGCGAAGAGCGCGCCTGCCCGTCCCACAGCTGCTCGTCTTCAATTTCCGTCGCCGCCAGTTCGGAGATGCCCTCAAAGCACAGCACCACGTGGCCGAGATCGGCAATCGACGCATGCCCGTACTGAAAGTAAAAGCTTTCGAGAAACTTGCTGGAATCGTGTGTACGAACCCACTCAATGGAATTGCGAATGGAATCGGGCGACCGGCTATAGCGCGCCAGCGCGAATGCACATTTTTCCGGCGGCATCGGCGACAGCGTGATGACGCGGCGCGTTGACGAAGGCTGCATCAACCTTTAAACTCGCCGGCCAGGCGGCTCGCGAGCGGACGCGTTTGTCCCGCGTACTTGTTGCTGGCCTTCTTGCGATAAGGCATCGAAGACGGAGTGGAAAGCTGCTCAAAGGTGAAGGAGCAAATGCGCATGCCTGGATAAAGCGCCACCGGCATGCGGCCCAGGTTGCTTAGCTCGAGCGTCGCCTTCCCGGCCCAGCCAGGATCGAACAAACCCGCCGTGCCGTGCACGATGATGCCGATGCGACCCAGGCTGGATCGCCCTTCCAGCCTGCCCAGCACATCGTCGTCCAGTTCCAGCGTTTCTTCCGTGATGGCCAGCACAAACTCGCGCGGCTGCAGGATGAACGATTCTCCAGCCGGCACCATCACGCTCTGCATCAGGCCTTCGATGCCTTTGTTTTCGCGCAGATCGATGTACGCGTTACGGCTGTGTTCAAATACGTTGAACTCGTTGCCCAGCTTAAAATCCACCGAGCAACTTCCGATCTGTTCGGGCGGCAGCTCCGGCGAAATTTTTATCTTCCCCTGCGCGATGTAGCGCCGGATGTCCACGTCGGACAAAACCATAGAAATTCACGTTAGCACAGAGCACTTTAGCACGGAGCTTCCGGAGATAATATCAAAGCTTGCCTCTCTCCATATCTCCGCGCGTGCGCCCCTGGCTATTAGCTCTCGGTGGCACTCTGGCTGTGCTCCTCTGGCAGTGGACTACGGTGCAGGCCAACTACCGGGGAAATTGGACCTCGTTGTTCTGCACCGGAGCGTTGCAACGGCATCCGCCCCTGGTGGCTTCAGGCCACACCTACTTGTTTGCAAGCTCCACCGGCTACGACGGGCAGTTCTACCGTTACATCGCGCACGATCCTTTTCTGCGATCGGATCTGAAGAGCTACGTGGATGATCCCCGCCTGCGCTATCACCGTATCTTAGTCCCGCTGCTGGCCTATGTGCTCGCGTTCGGGGATTCAGGGCTCATCGACCAAGCGTACGAATTCGTTTGCCTGCTCAGCATGGGGCTGGGCGTTTACTGGAGTTGCCGGTTCGCGCAAAACTCGGGGCTGGCCGCGGCATGGGGACTACTGTTTCTCGCGATGCCTGCTATCCCGATCACGATGGATCGCCTGGTGGTTGATGGGGCATTAGCCGCTCTCACCGCGGCCTTCTTGTACTACGGCCGGTCGCCATCCTGGAAGCTGTTCCTGGTCCTGGCCGGCGCGGCATTGACACGCGAAACCGGATTCCTGCTGATTTTCGCCTATTGCGCTTACCTGGCATTGCGGCGTGAGATTCGTATGGCCGCCGTCTTCCTGTGCAGCGCCGCACCCGCCGTCGCCTGGTACAGCTACGTTCAGGTGAATACCACGGGGAACTCTTATAGCCCGGCCCTGATTCCGGTCTGGCCCATCGTGAGGGCGTTGCTCCATCCATCGAAGTACCTGCTCGGAGCGCAGTACCCGCTCGGGACTCCATTGGCCGGCGCGATTGTCGCGGCGGATTACCTGGCATTCGCAGGCGTATTGCTTGGCTTTGGACTCGCGCTGCTATGGTTAGCCCGGGGCCCGCTCGACCCTCCGCGCATCGCCGCTGCGCTGTTCGCTGTGATGGGACTGCTCTTCCAGATCGCCGGCCAATGGGACAATGTTTTCACTTTTGGCCGGATCTATACACCCCTGCTGCTGTGCCTTTCGGCGCTGGGGGCTCAAACCCGAAACCCGTGGCTCCTTTTGCCTGCGGCCTTGATTCTTCCCAGGGTCGCGATCCAGTTCGCGCCGCAAGTGCTCGGAGTGATCCACTGGATGGCATAAGCGCGCTTCAAGAAATGACACCCTTTCTGACCGCGTACAAAACTAATTCCGCGAAACTGTGCAGATTCAATTTCTCCTGCAGGTTTCTGCGATGGGTCTCAATGGTGTACAAGCTGAGATTGAGAATCTGCGCGATATCTTTATTCGACTTCAGCTCCGCCAAAAGCTGCAGGATCTCCCGTTCGCGCGGCGTAAGCAGGTCGTAGCTGTCCTCCGCGCCGCGAGCCCGGATTTCACGGACGTAATCGTCCATCAGCATGCGGGTAATCTCAGGACTAAAGAAAGTTTTGCCCTGATGCACCGATCGAATTGCTTCGATCAGATCCCCTTCCGCCGAGTCTTTCAGCAAATAGCCCTTGGCTCCCGCCTTGAGAGCCCGCAGGACGTAGCCTTCGTCGGAATGCATGCTCAGAATCACGATCGCGATTTGAGGCCAAGCCGCGTTGATGCGCTGCGCGGCTTCGATCCCGCCCAGGTTAGGCATGGCGATGTCCAGGACCGCCACGTCCGGCTGGGTGCTCTCCGCTTGTTCGACGGCCTGGCGGCCATCCGATGCTTCCGCCACCACGCCGAATTCAGGACGGCTCTCGAGCAGCAATCGCAGGCCGCGCCGCATCACCGTATGATCGTCAGCCAACAGGATGCGAATCTGCTTCATGGATCCACGCGCTCCCGTTCACAACGGTCAAAGGCAACTCCACCGAAAGTATTGTGCCGCTTCCCGGCCGGGAATTTATCTGGCACGTGCCGCCCAGGCGGGTAACCCGCTCCTGCATTCCGAGCAAACCCAGGCCCTTGGTGTGGAGCGCGTCAAATCCCTGACCATCGTCGTGAATACTGAGACGCAGGCGGTCCAGCTCCTGTTCCACGTGGATACGGACGGATGTGGCGCGTGAATGCCGGGCGCAATTGTGCAACGCCTCTTGAACCACACGATAGATGCAAGTCTTGTATTCATCCGGCAGCTCATCGGAATCCAGCTCCGCCGCTACCGTGACGTCGATGGACGTGCTCTTGGATGTTTCCCGCGCTTGCCATTTCAGGGCCGGAATCAAACCCAGGTCGTCCAGCATGGACGGCCTGAGCAAAAGCGCCATGTTTCGAACCACCCGCACCGTATTTTCCACCAGGCCTTTGATGGTCTCCACGTGCCGGCGCGACTGTTCTTCACTCCTGACTGTCAGTCCAGTGGAAAGATTCCGGAGTTCAATCAGTACTGCCGAGAGCGCTTGCCCCACTTCATCGTGCAGCTCCCGCGAGAGCGACCGGCGTTCTTCTTCCTGCGCCTGAACCAAGCGTGCCGACAGCTCCTTGAGCTGGGTACGCGCCTCCGCCACTTGCCCATACTGCAACCGGGCCTGCCCTTCCAAGCCGAGAATCCTGCGCATGGTGAACAGCGCCAATCCTAAGCCCAGCGCCAGCGCCGCGAACAGCGTCAGCAACAAGCGTGTCTGAAAATCCACCAGCAGAGAAACTACCTGCTGGTTCCCGGCATCCAATTGCTGTTCGTTCAGGTCGCCGATTTGTCCCGCCAGCGCGAGCATATTCTGACGCCTCGGGAACACTTCATCCCGCAGAAAGGAATATCCCGATCGGCGCCGCTCAGCCGCGTCCCACTGAAAGATCGGCGCCAATATTCCCCAGTAGCTGTTTAATTCGGCCCGAAGGGCGGCGTAATGCTCGAACCCAGCCGGAGCCACCTGGCGACCGTAAGAATCGAGCGAGGCTTCCATGTGTTTGTGAACTTGTTCCAGGTTCGCGCGGTATACCTCGGCGCGTTGTGATTCCGGTTCCAGCAGGTAATCCCGGACGTAGGTGCCCGACACATACACGTCGGAGCGGATATCGTTGAGTACGTGATTTTCGGCTAGATAGCGCTGCCGGATTTGCTCATCGCTGCCGCGGAAATGCCGCAGGACGCGCAGGGCGTCGATTCCGGCCAGGGCCATGATCGACAACAACCCGCCGAATCCAACTACCAGTGCGATGCGGGAGCGAGAAAACACACGGTGAACAGGCTTGTTCCGAACCCATGGTATCACTGGTGAAGGGAATCCCCTCTGGAGGAGGAATCAGCCGATGCAACCCGCCCATACTGCCCTCGATCAATTGAAACAAAGAATGCGCGCCACCTGGATGGCCGGCGATTTTGGACAGATCGCGCGGTATTCGGCGGTTGCCGCCGAGGAGTTTGTCGACCGGCTTCAGATCAAACCAGGCGCGAGAGTATTGGATCTCGCCTGTGGCACAGGCAATCTGGCGATCCCCGCCGCGCGGCGGAGCGCGTTGGTGTGGGGCCTGGACATTGCCCCGAATCTCCTGGAGCAGGCCCGTGCGCGGGCCTCCGCCGAAGGGCTGCAAGCTACCTTCGAGGAAGGCGATGCGGAACATCTGCCTTATCCCGATGCGTATTTCGACGTGGTGATGAGCATGTTTGGAGCAATGTTCGCGCCGCGTCCGGAGCTGGTTGCATCGGAGCTGGCGCGCGTCTGCCGGCCTGAGGGCACCATCGCGATGGCCAACTGGACGCCGGAGAGTTTCGTCGCAAAACAATTCGCGCTCGGCAACCGCTACCTGCCTCCGCCGGATGGAATCCCGGCGCCGGTGCTCTGGGGCTATGGCCCGGTGGTAAGGGAACGCTTGAATCCTTACGCTTCCGAAATTCAAACCGAACGCCGGCTGGTGAATTTCGATTACCCGTTCGGTCCGCGGGAAGTGGTGCAGTTCTTCAGCCAGTATTTCGGACCCACGCAAGCCGCGTTTGCCAGGCTGGACACGGATGCGCGGGCTGCCTATGCCGCGGACCTGGAAACCCTGTGGAGCGAGTACAACGAAGCAACTGACGGGCACACGGTCGTCCGCGCCGAATACCTGGCTGTGATAGCCACCAGGGCTTGAGCTTTGATCTTGGGTTTGATTTGGTGGACGGCGGGGGGATCGAACCCCCGACCTCTGCATTGCGAACGCAGCGCTCTCCCAGCTGAGCTAGCCGCCCACTTTGATTGACAACACCATTTTACTCTAACCGTTTGTATCGCCAACCGCCAATCGTTAGCGGCCAACTGCTAAAATAAAGTTCTTCCCGCGAAAATGCTCAAGCGCATCACCGTGCACGGCGCCCGCCAGCACAATCTAAAAAACATCGACGTGGAGATCCCTCGCAACACCTTCACCGTGATCACCGGGCTCAGCGGTTCCGGAAAATCCTCGCTGGCTTTCGACACCATCTATGCGGAGGGCCAGCGGCGCTACGTGGAAACGCTCTCGCCTTACGCTCGCCAGTTCCTGGACCAAATGGAGCGGCCCGAAGTGGATTCCATCGATGGCCTCAGCCCGGCCATCTCCATCGAGCAGAAAACTACTAATCGCAGCCCGCGCTCCACCGTCGGCACCATCACCGAGATCTACGACTACCTGCGCGTGCTCTATTCATCGATCGGCGTCCCGCATTGCCCCACTTGCGGCATCGAAATCTCGCGCCAGAGCACCGAACAGATTCTGCAGCAAATTTTGGCGCTGCCGGAAGGCGAGCGCATCATGATCCTGGCGCCCATTGTGCGCGGCCGCAAAGGCGAATACAAAAAGGATCTCGAAAAACTTTTTCGCCAGGGCTTCGTGCGGGCCCGGGTGGATGGGGTGCTTCGCTCACTCGACGAGGAAATCCCGCTGGATAAGCGCAAGAACCACACCATCGAGATTGTGGTCGATCGTCTGCCGCTGAAGGCTGGCTCGGAAAAACGCCTGGAAGCGTCCATTGAAACCGCGGCCAAACTTGCCAACGGGCTGGTAACAGTTTCCGTAGTCAACGGCGAGGAGAAGCTTTATTCGCAGAAACTCGCCTGCCCGAATTGCGGCGCCAGCATTCCGCAGCTGGAGCCGCGGTCGTTCTCCTTCAACAGCCCGTTCGGCGCTTGCGAGACGTGTCACGGGCTGGGCAGTACCTGGAGCTTCGATCCGGCGAAAGTCATCGTGGATTCTTCCAAGCCCCTGCTCGATGGCGGCCTCGGCCCCGGCGCCAGTGCGTCTTACATGCAACAGCAAATCCTGGACGGCGCCGCCCGGCTGCGTATCAAGATCAACAAGCCGTTTGAAGATCTGCCCAAGAAGACGCAGGCTTTGCTGCTCGAAGGTGGCAACGGATTCGATGGCATCATCCAGATTCTGACCGAGACCTATGAGGAAGCGAGCGCCGGCTATCGCGAGTGGCTGATGGACTATATGTCGCCCGCGCTTTGTCCGGATTGCCACGGCCGCCGTTTGCGTCCGGGGAGTCTCGCGGTGCGGGTGAAAGGCGCCGGCATTGCCGAACTCACCGAGATGTCTATCGATCGAGCTCTGGCCGCTGTCAAAGGCTGGAACCTCAATGAGCGCGAGCAGCAGATTGCCGCGCGCGTGGTAGAAGAAATCCGAAACCGGCTGGAGTTTCTTACCGCCGTGGGACTGAATTATTTGAGCCTGGCGCGATCCGCCGCCACCCTTTCAGGCGGCGAGGCCCAGCGCATCCGCCTGGCGACGCAGATCGGGTCAAAGCTGCGCGGCGTGCTCTACGTTTTGGACGAGCCCTCCATCGGGCTGCACCCGCGCGATAACGACCGTCTGCTGGATACTCTCACGCGTCTGCGCGATCTCGGCAATACCGTGCTGGTGGTGGAACATGACGCCGAAACCATCGAACGTGCCGACTACGTCATCGATCTTGGACCGGGCGCGGGCCGTCTTGGCGGATATTTAGTCGCCGCGGGAACGCCGCGCGAGATCCAAAGGAATCCGGCGTCGCTTACCGGCCAGTACCTATCGGGAGCCGTTCGCATCGACCCTCCCGCTGGACGCCGTCATGGCAACGGGAAGCAACTCATCGTGCGCGGCGCACGCGAACACAATCTCAAAGACATTACCGTCGAATTTCCGCTGGGCTGCTTCATCGCGATCACCGGCGTTTCCGGCAGCGGCAAGTCCACACTCATCAACGATATTCTTTATCGCGCACTGGCGAAAGAGATTTATGGCTCGCACGACGCGCCCGGCGCGCACGATTCCATCCAAGGCCTGGAACACATCGACAAGGTGGTGGAGATAGATCAATCGCCCATTGGCCGCACTCCGCGCTCCAACCCCGCCACCTATACCGGCCTCTTTACGCCCATCCGCGAACTTTACGCGATGCTGCCGGAATCGCGCGAGCGCGGCTACAAAGCCGGCCGCTTCAGCTTCAACGTCAAGGGCGGGCGCTGCGAAGCCTGCCAAGGGGACGGGCTCAAGCGTATCGAGATGAATTTCCTACCGGACGTCTACGTCACCTGCGACGTCTGCCACGGCCGGCGCTACAACAGCGAAACACTGCAAGTGAAGTACAAAGGCCTCTCCATCGCCGATCTGCTCGCGTCCACCGTCGAAGACGCCGTCCCTGTTCTGGAAAACATCCCCCAGATCAACGTTAAACTGCGCACGCTGCACGACGTGGGTCTCGGCTACATCCACTTGGGCCAATCCTCCACCACGCTCTCAGGCGGCGAAGCGCAGCGCATCAAGCTGGCGCGCGAGTTGAGCAAGCGCCAAACGGGCCGCACGCTTTACATTCTGGACGAGCCCACCACCGGCCTGCATTTCGAAGATGTGAAGCGCCTTCTGGATGTGCTCCAACGCCTGGTCGATCTGGGCAATACTGTCATTGTGATTGAACATCAACTGGATGTGATCCGGTCGGCCGACTGGATCATCGACATGGGGCCGGAAGGCGGCGAAAAGGGCGGCAGCGTGGTGGCATCCGGAACGCCCGAGCAGATCCTGCGATTCAAGAAAAGCCACACCGCGCACGCACTCGAAAAAGCGCTGCGCTCCGGCAAGGTGGCATGAGCAAGTACGCGCATGAGCCGTTAAGTTTTCAAGGCCTCAAAACCGTTCCCATCCAGGCGCGCGGCGGCAAGGTTCGCGTTGAACATTTTGGCAAGCCCTACACAGGCGGCGGCGTTTCAGCGCTGCTCGATTCACTCCCCCACATTCTGGCGGCGGACTCCTTTCGTTCCGTGGTCGATGCTTTGGCCAACGCGCGCGCCCGCAAGAAAATGATCATTTGGGGATTGGGCGGCCACGTCATCAAATGCGGCCTCGCGCCCATTCTGATCGATCTCATGCAGCGCGGCTACGCCACCGCGTTCGCCATGAACGGCGCGGCCGCGATCCACGATTTCGAAATCGCCATAGCCGGGCACACCAGCGAGGACGTGGAAGCCGTGCTCCCCGACGGCAGTTTCGGCGCGGCGGAAGAAACGGGTCGAGAGTTTAACTCGGCGCTAAAGTGCGAAGCTGGCTTCGGCGAGGCGTTAGGGAAACATTTACACGAGATCGCCGACCCGCGCTTCAAGGCATCCAGCTTGTTGTGCGAAACCTATCGCCACTCCACGCCAGTTACGGTCCATGTCGCCATCGGAACAGACACGCCGCACACCCATCCCACCGCCAATGGCGATGCCTTGGGCCGAGCCACGCATCATGATTTTCGCCTGCTCTGCTCTCTGGTCAAGGACATGAACGATGGCGGCGTTTATCTGAACGTTGGATCGGCCGTGGTGCTGCCCGAAGTGTTTCTAAAAGTTGTCTCCGTTGTGCGAAACCTCGGCCATCCGCTGGCCAATTTCACTACGGTCAACTTCGATTTCCTCCAGCATTACCGTCCCAAGGTCAACGTGGTGGAACGCCCGCATGCCCAAGCCGGCGGCCACGGCTACTCTATTACCGGCCATCATGAAATCATGATTCCGCTGCTCGCGGCGGCCCTGATCGAGCGCCCGTCATGAGCCCCATCGACCCGCAATTACCCGCGAGCGATCAGCGCGAAGCGTTGCCAATCTCCGATCCCCAACCCCCAGTCCCCAATCCCCAATCCCAGTCTCCGTTCTGGGATTACGGTGATCTCCTGCTTTTCGTCCTGCTCCTGATTGCGAGCTTGGCTGTGTCGCTACTGTTAGGCGTGGCATTCAGGAAGTTCAGCATCCCGATGCGGCTGCTTCTGGCTCAAATTCTCTGGTACGCATTGGCATTCAGCGCGCTCAAAGCGCTGCTGCTGTTCCGTTATGACCGGCCATTCTGGCAATCTCTGGGATGGCGGCCCATTCGCTTCGTCGCCGCGGCCGGTGCTCTTCTGGCCGGGCCGCTCATGGCCCTATCGGTAGGCTTGTTGGGTTCTGCTTTGCACACGCCGGAAATCAATCTTCCCTTTGAAGAAATGCTTGGCTCAACTGGCACAAAAATCTTGCTCGGCATTCTGGTAGTCATCCTGGGGCCCGTGGCGGAGGAGCTGGCCTTCCGGGGATTCCTGATGCCGCTGCTCATTCGCAGCCTGGGAGCCGCGGGAGGCATCGTTCTGACGGGCGTCATCTTCGGGAGCGCGCACGGCTACGAGTATCAATGGTCCTGGCAGTACATGCTGCTCGTCTCGGTGGTGGGCTGTCTCCTCGGCTGGGCCAGGTACAAAACACAATCCACTATCGCCTCTGCGTTGATGCACTCTACATTCAACCTCACGCAATTCGTGGCATTTCTGGCGCAGCAGAGTAACCTCTGACCCAAATCAAACATGATTGAAACTATTCAGTGGACGGATTCGGGCGTGGTCATGATCGATCAGACACGCCTGCCCCGAGAAGAAGTCTACGTCACCTGTACCGATCACCTGCAGGTTGCTGATGCCATTCGATCCATGGTGATCCGGGGCGCACCGGCCATCGGTGTAGCGGCTGCCATGGGCATCGCGCTGGGCATGCAACAGGCGCAATCGGCGAATCAGTTTGATGAAATCTGCGAAACCATCCGCGTGACCCGGCCTACCGCTGTCAATCTGTTCTGGGCCATCGAGCGCATGCGCGGCATTTTCGCCCCGCTCGCCGGACGCGAGCTTTCGGAAATCCGCGAAAAACTGGTTGCCGAAGCCATCCAGATTCGTTTGGAAGACATCGCCATCAACGAGTGCATCGGAAGGAACGGCGCCACATTGATCCCCGACGGCAAGACCGTGCTGACGCACTGCAACGCGGGTGCGCTGGCAACGGCGGGCTATGGCACCGCGCTCGGCGTCATCCGCGCGGCCGTCACGTCCGGCAAAAAAATCGACGTTTTCGCCGATGAAACGCGGCCGTTCCTGCAAGGCGCGCGCCTCACCATGTGGGAACTGCAGCACGACCACATTCCCGCCACGCTGATCACCGACAACATGGCCGGCCACTTTCTGCACTCCGGGCGCATCGGTTGCGTGGTGGTGGGCGCCGACCGCATCGCCGGCAATGGCGACGTCGCCAACAAAATCGGTACCTACTCCGTAGCCGTTCTCGCCAAGGAGAACAACGTTCCCTTCTACGTCGCCGCGCCCATCTCCACGCTCGACTTGAGCCTGGCTTCGGGCGACCAGATCCCCATCGAGCAGCGCGCCGCCGCGGAGGTAACGCACGTGCATGGCGTGCCCGTGGCGCCGGATGGCACCGAGGTCGCGAATCCCGCGTTTGACGTGACGCCGCACCGCTATGTCACCGCCATTATCACCGAGCGCGGCGTGGCCCGCGCGCCCTATTCGGACTCGCTCCAAAAGCTGGTAAGTTAGGCTAGTTATGCATCGCTATGCCATCTGCTTTCTGGCCGCCGTCGGAATCGTGTTCGGCGCATCGGGCGAGTATTCGGACCGCCGCGCGCCAGGCTTTGCTCTGCCGGACCCGGGCTATCAGCACTACTACGATTTGCAGGACTACGCCGGCAAAGTCGTAATTATCGACATCATGTCGACCCGCTGCCCCCACTGCCTGCTGACGTCCACAACTCTCGAACAGGTAAAGGCGCGCTACGGGGATAAAGTGGCGATCTTAGAAGTGGTACTGCCGCCCGACAACCAAGACACCATCGCCAAGTTCATTCAGACCAATAAAGTCACGGTTCCGGTAGTATGCGACATGGGCCAAATGACAGCTTCTTACTTTAAAGCCACGCCGGCCACCATGCAGCACATTGATGTTCCTCACCTTTTCCTGATCGATCAACACGGCACCATTCGCAACGACTTTGGTTATGACGAAGCTACGCGAAATGTTTTTGAAGGTGTGGGATTGTTCGCAGAAATTGACCGTCTCCTGAAGTAATTACTGTCGAAGATCGCACATGGTACTTCGAACGGTCGGTACCGGGCGCGGCCAAATAACTCATCCTTAAGACCTTCTTCACAACTTTTCGGTTGGCAAGCTAATTGCTCTATTGGTCGCAGGCTGCGGAGATTGAATGGCTCCCGTCGGCAGCGATTTGATAATTGGAGGTTATACATTTTATGAAAGCTGTAAGTTCCATGCCAACGCAAGATGAATTTGAGAGCGCGCTGCTGGCGGAGTTAGAACAACTGCGCAGGAGTGAGAAAGCTCTGCAAAAGATGTATCCGCGTCTCAAGGCCAAGCCGCAATTGCGCACGATATTTCTGGAGCAGCTCGCCGAAATGCAACTGCGCGCACATCGGCTGGACGCAGTTTTGAATCCGGTCGGGGCGCTCGAATTCGCGCCCGTTTACGCCGTCGCGCACCCTTCGGTCGCCTAAAGGAGGCCCGATGCGATTGCTACTGCTGATCGTGTTGATCGTGGTGCTTCTCGGCCTGCTTCCCGCGTGGCCCTATAGCGCGGGTTGGGGTTACTATCCGAGCGGCGGTTTAGGCCTCATACTTATCATTGTGCTGATCCTGATGCTGATGGGTCGTGTCTAGTTAACGAACGGCCCTCTCCCTTTTATTTCTTACCTCGTAGCTGGCCCCTGCCCTTCCTCAGTTCAATTTTCGCGCAGGTGTTAAGATGTGTGTGATTCTTTTCCATGGGCACTCACGGCGTGAAAGTAGTTACCATCTATCCGCGGCCTCAAGACGAACAGGCCTTTGAAAGAGCGTACTTAACTGAGCATGTGCCGCTCGTGGAAGGTAAGTTCAAAGGTCTAACGCGGCTGGTGCTGACCAAAGTTACCGGGTCACCACAGGGTAAGATCGCGGCTTACCGCATCGCCGAGGCATACTTTTCTTCGATGGACGAGTTGCAGAAGTGCATCGAATCCGACGCCGGCAAAGAAGTGATCGCGCACGCTCAGACCATCTCCAGTGGCGGCCCGCCGCTCATACTGATTTGCGAAGAAGAGTCGTTCGTATACTGGTAAGTTGGGATTGGGAGGTTCGGGATTGGCGGTCCTGGTACATGCTGCGTAGCTTGAGATGGTCGATATGCTTGGCGCTGTTTCTTGGATCGGCTCAGCCGCCGGCTTGGTCCCAATCTCGTAACGGCGAGATCGCACAAGCCCGTGTCGATCGCGTGGGCGCTACCGGTTTCGTTCAGCTCGAAGCGGATAGCTTTCACCATCTCACACCGCGCCAGGAAGCGCTCGCCTATTGGCTGTCCCAAGCCTCCATCGCGATCAGTCCCATCATCTACGATCAGGTGTCGGCCTTCGGCTTGCGCCAGAAGCGCGTCTTGGAGCTGATTGTCTCGCATCCGAACGCGGGCATTGATGGCGCGGCCTTCGCCAAAATCCTGGCGTTCACGAAACTCTTCTGGGCCAATCGCGGGAATCACAACGAAACCACCGCACAGAAGTTTCTTCCCGAATTCACCTTCGAGGAGCTGCGTGCTGCGGGGCTCTCGGCATTGCATCATGGCGGCAGCGGTTTCACCGATGCTGCGTTTGAAAAAGAAATCGAAGAGTTGCGGCCGTCGTTGTTCGGCGTTGATTTTCAGCCCCTGATTACCGCCAAGAGCCCGCGCGGCGGCCTGGATATTCTAGAAGCCAGCTCCAACAACTTTTACTCCGGGGTCAAACTTTCCGACCTCAAGAATTTCACCGAGCATTATCCGCTCAACTCTCGATTAGTGAAACAGGACGGTCGTCTGACAGAGCAGGTTTACCGTGCCGGCACGCCTGATCACAGCGTTCCCCCCGGTCTTTACGCCGAATATCTCGCCAAAGCGAATTCCTATCTGGAGAAGGCGGCGGAAGTCGCCGAGCCGGCACAAGCCAAAGCCATTCGCGACCTGATTCGCTATTACCAAACCGGCGACCCGAAGGATTGGCTGCGGTTCGACGTGGATTGGGTACAGAACAATGTGCCAGTCGATTTCGCCAATGGTTTTATCGAGGTGTATCGCGACGCGCGCGGCGCCAAGGCCACGTCGCAAAGTTTCGTCACCGTGACGGACAACTCGGTGGACACCTTGATGCGGAAGATCGCCGCCAACGCCCAGTATTTCGAGGACAACGCTCCTTGGGCGCCTCAGTACCGCAAACAGGGCGTCAAGCCGCCGCTCGCCAAGGCGGTGGAGACGCTGATTGAGACCGGCGATTTCCACGTCACCACCGTGGGCGACAATCTTCCCAACGAGGACGAGATTCACGAAAAATACGGCAGCAAGAGTTTCCTCTTCATGGGCAGTTCGCGAGCGCTGGCGCACGCCCAGGGATATGGCGCACTCGAAGAGTTCGCAGCCACGCCCGAAGAGGTCGCGCTCGGCAAGAAATATGGCGACCAGGCTGAAGACCTGATGACGGCTCTGCACGAAATCATCGGGCACGGTTCGGGAAAAATGGATCCGAAGCTAACACACGATCCCGCATCTTATTTGAAGGAATATTATTCGACGCTCGAGGAAGGGCGCGCGGATCTGATGGCGCTATGGAGCGTGTGGGAGCCGAAAACGAGCGAGCTGGGGCTCATGCCGAACACGGATGTCGCCAAAGTGATGTACTACAACGCCGTTCGAGTTGCCCTCACGCAGCTGCGCCGCATTCCCAAGGGCGACACCATCGAGGAGGATCACGAGCGGGACCGCCAGTTGATCGTGAACTACATCCGCGACAAAACCGATGCCATCGCGGAAGTAAAGCGCGACGGAAAAACCTATCTCGAAATTCGCGACTTCGCCAAGATGCGGCAAGGCGTGGGCCAGCTTCTGGCGGAGCTGATGCGCATCAAGGCGGAAGGCGACTACAACGCAATCAAGGCGCTGATCGACAAGTACGGCGTGCATTTCGATCCGGCCTTGCGCGACCAGGTTGTGGAGCGCTATCGCAAGCTGGACATACCAACTTATTGGGCAGGCATCAATCCGGAGTTAACCGCAAGCTTCGACGGCGCGGGAAAAGTCGCGAAGGTGCAGATCTCGTACCCCCGCGATTTCGTGCAGCAGCAGCTTGGCTACAGCGCGATGTACAAGTAAGAAGTCAGAAGTCAGGAGCCGGAATCTTTGGCCAGGACTTCCTTCACCTTGTCCAGCAGCGATCCCAAAGTAAAGGGCTTCTGCAGGAATGCTGTTCCGGGCGGAAGATCGCCCGAATAGACGGTGGTGTCGTCGGTATAGCCGGAAACGTAGAGCACCTTCATGTCGTGCCCCTGCGTTTGCAGACGTTCCACTAGCTCCCGGCCGCCCATCTGCGGCATCAATACATCGGTAATCAAAAGCTCAATGCGCTGGGCGTGTTCACGGCACAGCGCGAGCGCATCCTGCCCGTTGGCCGCTTCCAATACTTCGTAGCCCTGGCGGCGCAGAATTTTGCGGACCAGCGCGCGAATACCCGCTTCATCCTCCACCACCAGGATGGTGGCGAGGGGCGCCGGTGGTTCGGCCGGCGCGGGCGTCGGTTCCACAGCGATCACGGGTTCAGCAGCCGTTGTTCCGGCGAGCGATTCCAGACGTGGCAGGAAGACGCGGAACACGGTCGCCGATCGCGGTGCATTCGACACGGAGATGTCGCCGCCCCATTGCCGTACGATTCCGTAAGCGCGAGACAACGTGGCCGCTACGTCGTCCCACGGTTCTTTGCCGGGCAGCGAACATTCGAACATCGCGGCTTTGGCTTCCCCATCCAGGGGCTGGCCCGGAGCAATAATCGAAATCACCGCGTAGCTTCCCGGCTGCAACGGAGCGTTGGGACGGCGCAGATCCTCGGTTACCTCCAGCCGCGAGGTTTCGATCACGATCTTCTCACCGGCGTGCATGGCTTGGCGCGCCCGCTCCACGATCGCGATCATCACTTGTTCCAACTGCGCGCTATCGGCGCGGATGCGGTTCGGTTCTACGGACGAGCGGAACTCCAGCCCCACGTGCGTTCCGAGCAGCGCGTTCAATCGCGGGCCGAATCGTACCAGCGTGGATTCCAGGTCCATTTCCATAGCCGCGCCGGCCTGTCGCCGCGCGAACGACAGCAACTGGCTGGTCAGCCCGCTCATGCGGTCCGTAGCGGCCAGGATCTCCTGTACATCCGAGCGCAAGGTGCTGCCCGCTGGCAGGCTAGTGAGCAATTCCTCGCTGTAGCCGGTGAGGATCATCAGCATGTTGTTCAGATCGTGCGCCATGCGGCTGGCCAGGCGCGACACTGCTTCCACGCGCTCGGATTGCACCAGTTGATCTTCCAGCATGCGGCGCTCGGTAACGTCTACCGCTACGCCGATCATGTAGCGCGGCTGGTTCTCGCCGCCTGCCTCCGAAGCAGGCAGCACTCGGGCATATTCGCGCAGCCACACTGTGCCTCCACTGGACGTAATGGCCTGGAATTCGCACGAATGAGCGGTGCCTGTCTCCACCGCGCGCTGATAAGATTGCGCCACCCAATCTCGATCGGAATCGCGCACCCGATCCAACCAGAATGATGGATGGCTGGTCCAATGTTCGGGAGCGAAGCCCAACAGCTTTTCGGCTTGCGGGCTGGCGTAGACAAAGTTCATTGATGGAAGTTCCACCGCCCAGACAATCGCGTCGGCGTTATCGATGAATTGCTGCGCGGAGATGGCGGGCTTGAGTTCCACGGCGGCGGCTGTAGCGGGAGCTTCGGCCGCGGGCTCCGGTTCCACCACGATGGGAGCGGGGGCCTGAGCCGCGCCGCTGATCGTTTCCACACTAGTCAGACCCACGCCGGTCAGGTCTTCCACCGTCAGCAGCGCTTCCTGGGCGGCTTCCTCGTCCCAATTGCGAATCGCGAGAATACCGACGCGCAGGCGGCGTTTGTCGCGGCCATTTTCGACAATCACTCCGGTCTGCTGCATGCCCGTCTTTAACACTTCTTCAATGCGATCGAGCAGGGGCACGGGCAGGATGGTGTCCATGCGGCGGGGGGACTCGCCGGTGTGCAGTCCGAATATCTTCCTGGCCGTACCATTAGCCAGTACGATACTCAAATCCGGGGAGAGAACCAACAGGCCAACCGGAATAGACGCGACGATTTCCTGGTAGTAGCGGCGTTGCGTTTCGACGAGCGCCAGCAGGCGCGCCACTTCCCTACCTCGCCACTGATCCAGGTCGGTTCTTTCCATGCAATTAACAGTCTCAACTGTAGCGGACCTTTCGACAAGGTACTTTGGAATAGATCCGTACTGCCAAGTACTAACGGTTTGCTGCTTTTGGTTCCAGCACTATGTCGCCTGATTCGCGACAGGTCTAACAGGCTGCCAGCTCCCTCACGGTCGCGGCTCGGTAAGCACCTGCAAACCCGCAGTCGGGAGTGTGAGCCGCGCGCGACCGGAAGTCGTGCACTGGAGAACATCGGCTCGAAGAACACCGGACCGCGCGTGAGCAAGCGTTTTTCGGCCTTTTTTCGGCATCCTGCTAAGCTGCGAACGAAATCGCGAATATAATGAAGAGGCGTGACTCGGCGGCGGGAAAGCCGCGGCTGGAAAACTGGCTCACCTTGGCTGAAACCTATACCGCGGAAAAACGCGCTGTCGATTCCATCGAAACGCTTCGCCTCACCGATCCGGCGCACGGGGTGGAAGTCTCGATCTGCCCTTCAGTCGGCAACATCGCCTTCGACATGCGCGCCCACGGCCACGCGATTCTCGTGTCTCCCGGGAGTTTGAGCGACTGGAAGCAGAAGCCGTCGCAGGCCGGCATTCCATTTCTTGCGCCCTGGGCCAATCGTCTGGACGGCGACGCGTATTGGGCGAACGGCAAGCGCTACCTCCTGAACCGGGACGTGGCGGAGATCCGCCGCGACCCCAATGGCTTGCCGATTCACGGCCTGTTGCTGTTCGCATCAGCCTGGCAGGTAACCCGGTTGCAAGCCGGCGCGGACGCAGCCGAAGCTACCAGCCGCTTGGAATTCTGGAAGCACCCGGAATGGATGGCGCAGTTCCCGTTTGCCCACTCTATCGAGATGACGCACCGGCTCTCCGGCGGCGTACTCGAAGTTCGCACCACAATCGAGAATCTTTCAACGGACCCCCTGCCGCTGGTTATCGGCTTCCATCCCTGGTATCAGATACCGGATGTGCCGCGCGATCAGTGGAAGGTTCACTTGCCCGTCCGGGAGCACTACGTGCTTTCGCGCAAGCTGATTCCCACCGGAGAAAACAAGCCGCTGGATCTCCCTAGCCCCATGCCGCTGGCCGGCCGGGAATTGGACGATGTGTTCGGCGGCGTAGATCACAACAGCGAGTTCTCAGTCGAAGCAAACGGCAAAAAAGTGTCCGTCAGGTTCGGCCCGAAATTTCCTATCGCGATCGTGTTCGCACCGGCGGCGCGAAACGTGGTGTGTTTCGAGCCGATGACCGGCCTTACCAATGGCTTCAACCTGGCGCACGACGGGATTTTCAAAAATTTGCAAAGCGTTCCACCCGGCGCGGCCTGGACCGAAAGCTTCTGGATTCGTCCTAGTGGGTTCTGACCAGCGGCTTTTGACTCGATCCGTGGGTTAGATCAGTGCGTTAAATCGTAAACGAAGTAATTCGCCGCGATACGATACGCGAGCGACGCCCACTTCTCGGCATAGCGCGGATCGTCGGCCCACTCCCACGCATCGCCCAAATCCATGTTGTGACAGATCGCCACCATGATGCGGCCTTTGTCGTCGCGGATGCAGCGCCAGTGCGGCACCTTCCCGGTTTCGCCGTCCTCATAAGTGAGCCCGGTATCGAAATATTGCGCGCCCGGCACTTGGAAGCGATCCTGCAAGTCGAACAGCGTGTGAAAAATCGGATCGTTGTCGGGAATGTCCTCAATCGGCCGGTCTGGAAAAACCTTGCTCATTCCGGCCGTGAAATTTTCCCACTCCGGCACGCCGCGGTAAGGCGCGGTTCCGTGAAAATCGTCGCACATGAAAAACCCGCCGCGCAACAGATATTCGCGCAATTGTTTTGCCTCGAAGTCGCCCAATTTCCAATGCCCCACTTCCACACCATAGAGCACCGGCCAATTGTAGACGTCATCGCTGCCGTCCAGCGTCACCACCTGCTCAATGGAGCGCGTGTTGATGCGAGTGAGACGCCGGATACCGGACAGCAAATGGCGATCCGAGCGCGGATAATCCATGGTCCAGTAGCCTGGAAACGGGCTGCCATCGCGGTTGACCACGCGAGGATTGTCGGGATAGCCATAAATGTCCGGATAGCGCAGGCGCGCGCGCACCCATTCGGCTTTCTCCTGCCAGTCCGGCGGCTTGGGAAAGTTCTCGTACTCAATCGCGGGATATTCTTTGAAAGGCTTCTGCGCGCGAAGAATGCCCCAAGCGGAGAGGATCGCCACGAAACAAAAGGCGAAGGTGACCCGAAAACGCATGAGCGGCACTGGGCAGACTGAAAGGCTGCGATCTCAGAATAACATGCCCGCAGGGAGCTAGAATCCGCCGGTATATAATTGCCGGAGACGAAGATTTGAGGAGTGTCCATGACGAAGCTCTCATTTGCCACGCTGCTGATTTCGGCCAGTTCCCTGATTGCCGCGCCCACGGGCGGATCGACGTGCGAAAATCTTTCCCGCCTCAGCCTTCCGCATGTCACCATCACATCGGCCGAGAGCGTTGGCGCGGGCGCTTTTATGCCGCCCGCTGCGCCTGGCCCGGGCCGTCCGAACACCGCTCTCTTCAAAAACCTGCCTGCGTTCTGCCGTGTCATGGCGACACTTGCGCCATCCAGCGACTCCGACATCAAGATCGAAGTCTGGCTTCCGAGCTCGGGCTGGAACAGCGATTTGCAATCTATCGGCAACGGCGGCTGGAACGGGACCATGGGCTATGCTCCACTGGCCGAAGCGGTGAAGCAGGGATTCGCAGCCGCGGGCACCGACACGGGGCACGAAGGCGGCAGCGCTAGCTTCGCCCTGGGGCACCCTGAAAAACTCACCGATTTCGCCTATCGCGCCGTCCACGAAATGACGGTCACTTCCAAGGCCATCATCCAGAACTTCTACGGAACCGCCCCGCGCTATTCCTATTGGAACGGCTGCTCCACCGGCGGCCGCCAGGGTTTGAAGGAAGCGCAGAAGTTCCCCGACGATTACAACGGAATCATCGCGGGCGCTCCCGCCAATTACCAGACTCATTTGCATGTCTGGTCCATTTGGGTGGCGCAGCAGATGAACAAGACTCCCGACAGCTTCCTGCCTCCGGCCAAGCTGGAAGTCCTGCATAAGGCCGTGGTGGCCGCGTGCGATGCCAAGGACGGCGTGAAGGATGGGCTGATCAACGATCCTACTCGCTGCCACTTCGATCCGAAGACCATCGAGTGCAAGGGTGAAGACACCGCCTGTTTGACACCTGCGCAAGTGGCGGCGGTGCAGGCGATCTATGCCGGGCCGAGGAATTCCAGCGGCAAAGAAGTCTTCCCGACCTTCGAACCCGGCAGCGAGCTGGGCTGGTTCATTTTGGGTGGCAAGCAGGCCGCGTCGGTGGCCGCCGATAGTTTTACATACGTCGTCTACAAGAATCCCAAGTGGGATTGGCACAGCATGAATCTGGATAACGACGTGGTGCAGATCGAAAAAACCTACGGCTCTTTGATCGATGCCACCGACCCCAACATGAAGCCGTTTTTCGCCCACAAAGGCAAGCTCCTGATGTATCACGGCTGGAGTGACCAGTTGATCGCGCCGCTCAACAGCGTGAATTATTACTCGCGCGTGGTGAAGAATCTGGGCGGCGAAGCCAAGGCATCCGATGACGTCCGGCTCTTCATGGTGCCCGGAATGGCGCACTGCGGCGGCGGCGAAGGCCCGAACGATTTCGATAAGATGGCGGCCATCCAACAGTGGGTGGAGCAAGGCAAAGCGCCCGATACGATGATCGCTTCGCAGTTGGACAAATCCGGAACGGTGGAGCGTTCGCGTCCGCTGTGCGTCTATCCGAAGATCGCCAAGTATAAAGGATCGGGCAGCACGGACGACGCGGCGAATTTCACTTGTGCCTTGCCGTAAACCGAAATACCCAATCCATTGAACGCCACAAAATGCCTGTTGCTGGCAGTATTATTTCTCTCACCCGGGAGCGGCTTCGCGCAGCCAGCCGTTGAGGAACCCGCGGCGGTGGTGGAGCTGGGCGGAGCCGCGAGTTGGAATCTCAAAGACGCCGGATCAAGCTTTGGACCCGACTTCGCCGCGGAAGTTACGCCGATAGAGAACTGGCTGGAAATTGAAGCTGGCACCACCCCGCTTTTCACACGCCACTCGTTGGAATGGGATACCGACTTTCTGTTCAAAAAGCCCTGGACCCTATCCGAAAAAGTCGAATTTATGTTCGGTGTCGGTCCGGAGTGGATTCATACCAAGGAGTACGGCGTGACCACCAACTCGCTGGGCGGCGAAGCCGTGCTGGACTTTATGTTCTGGCCGTCCGCGAAGCATCGGCTGGGCTGGTACCTGGAGCCGGGCTTCGATTACAATTTCGGCCACGGGCATGAGCGATCTATTGGCATCACCGGCGGCCTGCTGATCGCAATCCCGAAAATGCGAGGCCATATTACCACCTCGCCCTAAGTGATAAAGTGTGTGACGTGCTTAAGCCGGCCCGTGGCAACGAGCCCGAGCCACAGCGATCCGAAAGGACTGTCAGCATGGCGAAATCCAAGAAGACTTCGGTGGGACGTCGCGGATTCCTGAAAGGCGCGGCAGCCGGCGCGGCGGCGTTCGTGGCCAAGCCCGAACTAGCCAGTGCGCAACAAACGCAAACCGCGCAAAATCCCAGCGTGAATGGCTCGGCCGCCGAACCCACGCAAGCTGCCTTGGCGCGCGAAACCGGCGGACGCCCCGGCGGCGTGGCACGCGTGATCGAGCATCCGGGTTCCGATTACATGGTGGACGTCCTCAAGACGCTCGACATCGAGTATCTGGCAGCCAATCCGGGATCCACCTACGAATCGCTGCACGAGTCGCTGATTAACTATGGCGACAACAAAATGCCGGAGTTCCTGACGTGCTGCCATGAGGAATCGGCGGTCGCCATGGCGCACGGCTACGCCAAGATCGAGGGCAAGCCGATGATGGCGCTGATTCACGGCGACATCGGCCTGCAGCATGCCTCCATGGCAATCTATAACGCCTACGTCGATCGTGTGCCTATCTATATGGTGGTCGGCAACCACTCCGACGGCGCGCGGCGCAATCCCGGCGTGCAGTCCTTGCACAGCGCGCAGGACCTGGGCGCGCTGGTTCGCGACTATACCAAGTGGGACGATGAGCCACTGTCGCTGGGCCATTTCGCCGAGACGGCGGTGCGCGCCTATAACATCGCGATGACGCCTCCGGGAGGCCCGGTGCTGATTGTTTGTAATGCGGAGTTGCAGGGCGATCCGATGCAAGGCTCCATGCCGCGCATCCCCAAACTCACGCGCACCACGCCCCCCGCGGGCGATATCAACGCCGTTCGGCAAGCGGCCAGCATGCTGGTGAATGCGGAGCGCCCGCAGATCATCGCGCAGCGCATGGCGCGCACGCCCGAGGGCATGACGCTACTGGTGGAACTGGCCGAGCTACTGCAGTCGCCCGTCAATAGCCAGGAGCGCATGAATTTCCCCACGCGGCATCCTTTGGCAGGCACGGGCTGGCAAGCCTACCAACCGGATGTGACGCTGAATCTGGAAGTGGGCGACATCCTGCCTCAGGCCCGCATCGACCGGCCGCGCGGGGCCAAGACCATCCAAATTACCTCAGTCTCGGTCTCCCATAAGAGCAATATTCAGGACTTCGGACATTACGCCGATATCGATCTCGACATTGGCGCGGACGCGCAAGCCACATTGCCCGCGCTGATCGAAGAGTGCAGGAAGCTGATTACCGCCGACCGCAAGAACGCATTGCAAGCTCGTGGCGCGAAGCTGGCTGAGGCGCATAAGAAGGCGTGGGACGATCAGATCCTGCAGGCGCAATATGGCTGGGACTCCAGCCCCATCAGCCTGGCGCGGCTTACCGGAGAGCTGTGGCCGCTGATTAAGAATAATGAAGACTGGTCGCTCGTTTCGCCGCAAGGTTTCGTCGGTAACTGGCCGACGCGCCTGTGGAAGTTCGACAAACATTACCAATACATCGGCGGGCAGGGCGCGGGCGGCATGGGCTACGGCGCACCGGCCTCCGTGGGCGCGGCATTAGCAAACCGCAAGCACGGGCGCCTCTCCGTCAACATCCAGACCGATGGCGATCTGAACTACGCGCCCGGCGTGCTGTGGACCGCCGCGCACCATCGCATCCCGCTGCTCACCATCATGCATAACAATCGCGGCTATCACCAGGAAGTGATGTTTGTGGAACAGCAGGCCACGCTGCACAATCGCGGCGCGGATCGATCCTCGATCGGAACCAAGCTTTGGGATCCCAATATCGATTACGCGAAAATGGCCCAGGCTTATGGAATGCACGGCGAAGGCCCCATCAGCGATCCGAACGATCTGGTGCCCGCGCTCAAGCGTGGAATCGAAATTGTGAAGAGCGGCGAGCCGGCCATGATCGATGTGGTCACGCAGCCGCGTTAGGATCTCAAATGAAACGAATATTCCTGCTCGCTTCTTTCGCAGCCGCAACCCTGATGGCCCAGGCTCCGGCGGGCGACGCCAAACAAGGCAAGCAGCTCTTCTTGAACTACGCCTGCTACTCGTGCCATAGCTTTGACGGACACGGCGGCGCGGGCGCGCGGCTGGTTCCAATGCCGCTGAAGGAAGCGGCTTTTATCGCATTTGTGCGTAACGCCGGCCGCATGCCGTCGTATTCGCCCAAGGTGCTGCCCGACGAGAAGCTATCTGACATCTACGCGTACATCAAGACGCTGCCCACGTCGCCGGATGCGAAGGGCATCCCGCTGATCCAAGAACTGCTGAAGGAAAACTAGCGCCGTCCTGCCGGTCAAAGCGGCATGCGAAACGTAAAACAAGTTTCCTCTGAAGTGGACTTCACCTGGAGCGTTCCGCCATGGGCGGTCGCGATCTCATGTGCGATATAGAGCCCCAACCCCAGGCCCTCGCGGTTCTGATGGACGGCACTGCGATAGAAGGGATGGAAAAGATGTTCCAGGGCGGCCGCTGGGATAGGTTCACCGGCGTTTGCGACCGAGAGCTCGAAGTTTCGTGCGTCACTAAAGGCGCGGACACGCACAGGCTGATCCGCGGCGCCATAAGTGAGTGCATTGCCCAGCAGATTGGAAAAAAGCTGAGCTATGCGGGCCCGGTCGCAATTGACCGGCTCCGTCAACTGAACGGTTGTTTCCACGCTTCGCCCCGGGTGGATGGCGCTTAATTCCGCGATCACCGCCCGCAGCACCGAATCCAAAGGTTCGTTGGCATCGCGGCTCAAAGTAAGGCCACCGCCCAAACGTCCGCGCGCCAAGTCCAACAGATTATCGATGAGCGCCAGCATCCGCCGGGAGCTGTCCCGCATCAGGCGGCCCATGGTAACGGCATCCTGATTCAAGGGCGTCTTCAGCATCAACTCCACTAAGGAGCTGATGGACCTGGCGGGAGTGCGCAGATCGTGACCCAGTACCGCGATGAATTGCTCGCGCAGCCCCGAATCCGCGCGCTCCTCGAGAAGAGCGGTCTCGGCGACGGCCAGCTTTCTTTTGTCGTCGATGTTTTTCGCGATGAGTTCGGCAAACAACCGAAACATGCCGATGATTTCCGGCGTTCTCAGGCGTGCGGGACGCGGATCGATAGCGCACAGGGTGCCGAAGAATGATCCATCGGCCAGGATGATCGGCATGGAAATGTAGCTTTGAAAGCCGTACATGGCAGGCGTGGGATGGCGGCACCAGCGGTCGTCTTCGGCTACGTGATCGATCACGACGGGCTCGCGGCTCTGCCGGATTTCATGGCAGATGGTGGTGTCTACCTTCAGTTCACCGCCCGGCTTCAGCCCAAATTCAATCTGGTCGAGAACGCTGCAAGCCACCCAGCGATCCTCCGTTACCCGGGCCACTGCGGCGAACCGCATCCCGGTGGTGCGGCAGACAACGTCCAGGATGGTCGGCACCGCTTCGATCCGGCTTACAGTTTCGATATCGGATTGAAAGCTAGGCGCTTTCTCCTGTTGCAGCATGGGCACACATCCAGGATATGGCACGGAGATAGGCCCGGGACGCGGCTAAGACTTCGTACCGCATGCCGCCATGATAAAGTATCAAGTGTTTCGAACCTAGGGAGGACTCCATCATGGCGAGATCCAAGAAGATTTCAGTTGACCGTCGCGGTTTCCTGAAGGGTGCTGCCGCGGGAGCTGCCGGTGCCGCTGCCGCGCTGGTGGCGAAACCCGAAGCCGCAAAAGCACAGGAAGCGGCGGAGGTTCATCGGCCCGCTACTCCCAATCCGTTGCCCGGCGCCAAGCAGACCGCCGCCGAAACCGCGCCCCCTCCGCATATCGACGTTTACACCACCGATCGCCCGGGGTCGGACTTCATGGTGGACGTCATTAAGACACTGGGTTTTGAATACGTCGCCTTCAATCCCGGCTCCGCCTTCCGCGGCATCCACGAATCGCTGATCAATTACGGCGGAAACAAGGCTCCGGAGGTGATCACCTGCTGCCACGAGGAATCCTCCATTGGGATGGCCCACGGCTACGCCAAGATCGAAGGCAAGCCGCTGCTGGTGATGGCGCACGGCACCGTCGGGCTGCAGCACGCATCCATGGCCATCTACAACGCCTATGCCGATCGCGTGCCGGTGTACGTGATGCTCGGTAACATTTCCGATGGCGCATGGCGACGCAGTGACGTGGAGTGGGCGCACAGCGTACAAGACGCCGCCGCCATGGTTCGCGATTACACCAAGTGGGACGACGCGCCAGTGTCGCTCGGAGGCTTCGCCGAATCTGCCGTGCGCGCATATAAGATCGCGATGACGCCGCCCATGGAGCCGGTTGTCATCGTGGCCGATGCCGTAATGCAGGAAGAACCGCTCAGCGACGCCGAGCGGGCCAAGTTGAAAATCCCCAAGCTCACTCTGGCTTCGCCGCCCGCGGGCGATTACGGCGCCGTGAAGCAAGCCGCGAAGATGCTGGTGGACGCAGAGAATCCAGTCCTGCTGGCCGGGCGCGTGGCGCGCACTCCGGCGGGCATCGATCTGATGGTCCAGCTGGCGGAATTGCTGCAGGCGCCGGTCATCGATCTGCACTTCCGCATGAATTTCCCCACCGCGCATCCACTCTACGGCGCGGGCAGCATTGGCGCGGCTGACGTAATCCTGGGCTTGGAAGTCCCCGACATCTGGTACAGCACGCACACCCAGACGCCCGTCAACCGCATGGGCATGGAATCCAAGCGCATCACGAAACCGGGTGCGAAGGTGATTACGATTTTCGCCGGCGATCTTTACGGCAAGAGCAACTATCAGGATTTTGGACGTTACGATGAAATCGACCTGGCCATCGCGGCGGACGCCGAAGCAACCTTGCCGATGCTGATTGACGAATGCCGCAAGCTGATTTCGAGCGACCGCAAGGCCGCTATTGAACAGCGCGGCGCCAAGCATGCCGAAGTGAGCCGGCGCAATCGCGAACGCGACATCCAGGAGGCCGCCTGGGCCTGGGACGCCAGCCCGGTTTCCACCGCGCGCATGGCCGCGGAGCTGTGGAACCAGGTGAAGGGTGAAGATTGGTCGCTGGTTTCGGACCTCACCTTTGTCTCCAACTGGCCGGGCCGTCTGTGGGAATTCAGCAAGCCTTATCACTTTATCGGCGGCCACGGCGCATACGGCGTCGGTTACGGCGCGCCCGCGGCAGTTGGAGCGGCGCTGGCCAATAAGAAGCATGGACGCCTGAGCGTAAATATCCAGTGCGATGGCGATTTGAACTATGCCCCCGGCGTTTTGTGGACGGCCGCGCATCATCGCATTCCGCTCCTGAGCGTGATGCACAACAATCGCGCGTATCATCAGGAACTGATGTACGTGGAGGATATGGCCGCTCGCGCTCGGCGAGGCGTGGAGCAGGCGCACATCGGCACTACCATATCGGATCCCAATATCGATTACGCATATATGGCGAAGGCCTACGGTATGTACAGCGAAGGGCCCATCGAAAATCCCAACGATTTTGGTCCGGCCCTGAAGCGCGCCATCGAGGTGGTGAAGAAGGGCGAGCCGGCTATGATCGATCTGGTCACGCAGCCGAGGTAATTATGCGAATTCTTCTAACGGTCATCCTGCTTGGATCGGCAGCCCTGGGCTCAACCGCTCTGTTCGCGCAAACTCCCGCCGGCGATGCCGTAAATGGCAAAAAGCTCTTTCTGCGCGACGGTTGTTATGAATGCCACGGCTACGCCGGACAAGGCGGCGCGGCAGGTGCGCGCATCGCGGCCATCGGGTTGAGCGCGCCGGCGCTAATTCACTATGTCCGCGCTCCCGCGGGCCAAATGCCCGCTTATACCGACAAAGTGATTTCCGACAAAGAGCTGACGGACATCCACGCGTACCTGCAGACCATGCCCAAGGCCAAGGCGGCCAAAGACATCCCGCTGTTGCGTGAATTGCAGCACTAATCTGAAGACCCGGCGCCTTGCACGATCCGTTTCAGCCCTTCGGCAAGGCTCCGCAGGGAATCGGCCTGAGCGTGCAACTCCGCGGCCGCGCTCGCGGTTTCCTCTGAGCTAGCCGCTTGCGATTGTGTCCCTCGATTGAGTTGCTCCATCGACGATTCAATCTGGGAGGCCCCATTAGTCTGGCTTGCCAGGGATGTCGTGATCTCCACGACGGCGCCGCGAACTTCGGAAATTTTGCCGGAAATTGTGGTGAGCGCTCCCGATAGCTTTCCGCTGTTTGCGCAGCCTTCTTCGCTTTTCGCGATGGAATGGCCAATCACGCGCGCGGACTCTTGCGCCGCTTCGGACGCTCGCTGCGCCAGGTTTCGCACTTCATCAGCGACTACGCTGAACCCCGCCCCGGCTTCGCCCGCGCGCGCCGCTTCCACCGCCGCATTCAAGGCCAGGATATTGGTCTGAAATGCGATTTCTTCGATTGACTTGGCTATCCTGCGAACATCGTGGGCTGCTTGGCTGATTTCCATCATCGTGCCGTTCATTTGCTCCATCTGGAGGTTTCCCTCGCCCACCACCTGGTCCACTTCCGCCACCAATTGGTCAATGCGCCTGGCGCCGGCCGCGCTTTTGCGGCAGTTCTCGTTCAGCTCCACCAATGACGTGCTGGTGTGCTCCACGGCAGCGGCTTGCTCAGAAATGCGACCGGCAATTTCCTGACTGGCCGCGGCCACCTGACTCGCCGCGCTGTTGTTTTCCTCGGCCACCCGATCCAGATCGGCCGTAGCGCTGCCAATCGGGATTACAACCGAACGCGTCACCAGATAACACAACAGCATGGAGCCGGCCAGGCCGCCAGCCATCAGGAGAAAGATAAAGTTGCGTGTATGGCGGACCATGGCTTCCGTTGTCTCTGCATAGATGCCAGTTCCCACCACCCATCCCCAAGGAGCATATAGCTTGACGTACGAAATCTTCGGCGAGGGCTCCGTTTGGCCAGGTTTGGGCCACCTATACCGCAGCACGCCTTCACCCCGCTGCTGAACGATCCGTACCGCTTCAACAAATATCGCGAGCCCGGTAGGATCGCGATAATTCGACAGATCCTGGCCTTCCAGTGCCGGATTGGCCGGATGCATGATCATAGCCGGATGAAGGTCGTTGATCCATACGTAATTGGTGCCGTCGTAGCGGGCCCGCCGCAAAGTCTCTCGCGCAGCCAATTGCGCTTGCGGGACAGTAATGCGACCGCTGGCCGCTTGTTGGCCATAATAGTTCAGCACTCCCCAAGCGGCCTCCACTACATGCTTGGTCGCCTCCGCCTGCATCGCGTACCAGCTGGATCGCAGCTCGGGCAAGAGCCAAGTGAGAAGCGGTATGGGAAACCAGATGCTCAGCGCCGCTCCCATCAGCAGAAGCTTCGTTGAGAGCCGCAGCCGCGAGATCCGCACAGCTATTCTCATCGGCGCACGCCCTACGAATCTGATTTAAATCGGCCTACGCGCCACCCAGCGCCGCCAGACCGGCGCTCGCGATCTGTTCGTCCTGCGGCGATTTTACGCCCGAAACACCCACCCCTCCGACGCATTCGCCTTCATAAAGAATCGGAACCCCGCCTTGCACCGGCAGCCGGCCCGGAAACAGGAGTGTGGCTGTCCGTTCTTTGGTTACGTCTTCCAGGAACTTGGTCGGTACCCGCGAAAGCGCCGCCGTACGCGCCTTCATGGTCGCGATTTCCGGGCTGGGCAAAGTCGCGCCATCCATTCTTTCTAAGTGCAGCAAATACCCGCCCTCATCCACTACCGCGATGCTGACCTTCCAGTCGTTCTTCACGGCTTCCAATTTGGCGGCGACCACGATGGCTTGAGCTTCTTCCGATGTGAGGCTGAATTTCTGGCGCATGTTCTCCCTTATATCATTTCTGACCTTCCCGCCCCGGTCTCTTTCGGACGAGCCGGGTGACGGCTCCCGACTAAACCTTTCATTTTCAATGAGACGGCGGCTTTTCCACAACCCCGTTCGATGGGTGATATCCCCATCGGGGCGGGAAATCGGGCTGTTCAACGCAATGGTGTAGCCACCTTAATGCGGGCCGCCTTATACTCGGAGTCACCAATCGCGCTATGCATAAGCCAATCAAGTATCTCGAAAAAGCTGTGACTGTGGCGGCAGGTGCCGCCTGGGTTGTTTTTGATAAACTCAACCAAATCAACCAGAACCCGTCCTTCACCCCAGCCTGGTCCGACAAGCCGTTGCTGAAGAGCTATGAGAAGCAGAAGCCGCCACTCGGGTGGCCGCGCGAGACTGATTCGCTGTGCCCGCGTTGCGTGCCTGAGATCCGCCAGCAGATCGTAGACGGCAAATTGCCGCACGAGATCCTGCTGAACGAGAAGGTAGGCGAGATCAAGGCTACCATCATCGAACGCGATGGCAAGATCCTGATGGTGAAGGAGTGCCCCAAGCACGGGCGCTTCGAGGATCTGATGTCCATGGATCCGGCCTTCTTCAAGCATCTGGAAGAGGTTTTCCCCGGCCGCGATATCCGCGCGCACGCTGACGAGAAGCTGCACAATCACGGGACCAGCACCATCAAGCACGGCCGCGGATCGGTGCTGACCATCGATCTTACCAACCGCTGCAACATGATGTGCGACCCGTGTTTCATGGACGCGAACCAGGTGGGCTTCGTGCATGAGCTGACTTGGGAAGACATCCAGACGCTGCTCGACAACGCCATTTCCATTAAGCCGCGCCGCCAGATGTCGGTGCAGTTCTCCGGCGGCGAGCCGACGCTTTCGCCCTACTTCCTGGACGCTGTCCGTTACTGCCGGAAGGTGGGCTATAACAGCGTGCAGGCCGCGACCAACGGCATCGAGTTCGCCAAGGATCCCGAGTTTTGCAAACAGGCCGCGGAAGCGGGCCTGCGCTACGCGTATCTGCAGTTCGACGGTATCGGGAACGAAGCCAATTCGCACCGCGCGGTTGGAAACCTGTTTGATGTAAAGCTGCGCGCCATCGAGAACCTGTGGAAAGCGGGCGTGGACATCGTGCCCGTCATCACCATCATCAACGGCATCAATAACGAGCAGGTGGGCGCGGTGGTGCGCTTCGCTCTCGACAATCCCAAGAAGATCCCGTTCTTGAGCTTCCAGCCAGTTTCGTTCACCGGCCGCGATGAAGCGGTAACCGACGAGCGCCGTCAGGCCCAGCGCTACACGCTGTCGCACCTGGCGCATGATGTGAAAAACCAGACTGGACTCGGCGAACCGGTTCGCGACTGGTTCCCGATCTCCTTCATGAGCACCTTCTCCGACTTCGCCGACCTGGTCCACGGGCCGTCGGCGGATTGGGGACAGCTGAGCTGCGGCTGCCATCCCAACTGCGGCATCGGCATGGCCGTAATGTGCGATAAGGAAACCAAGGAAGCAGTCCCAGTAACGGCGTTCTTGAACGCGGATCGCCTGGCGAAGGACATCGCGCGCATCAACGACGCCGCGCGGCAGAGACGCTGGATGAACGTGATGGGCGTCAGCCTGGCGCTGCTGCACAATTACAATCCGTTCAAATCGCCCACGCATTTCAAACTGACTGATCTGATCGCCAAATTCGACAAGTGCTTCGGCATGACGCCCAAGGCGCAGAGCGGCGGTTACGGCAAGGTGACGGGCGACCGCACGATGGAAGACATTACCAAGCGCCGCAACGACCGTTGGAACTTCCTGTTCGTGGCCGGCATGTGGTTCCAGGATCTGTTCAACTACGATTTCCGCCGCACCGAGCAGTGCATCATTCCCTACGCCACGCAGGAAGGCGAAATTTCCTTCTGCGCTTACAACACGGGCGTGGGCTGGCGGAACATTATCGAGAAGATGCATATGACCGCGACGCTCACCAAGTGGTATGAGGAGCACGGGCGACACGAAATCATCGCCGGCGGCAAGGCGGTGAATCTGAAAGCCAAGGATCACTCTCTGGTGTTGCGCGCCGAAGATGTGAATCACGCCAAGCAGCACGATCTGGACGATCTCGGCATCGCCAAGACGGCGCGCGAGGAGAAGAAACGGGCTCGCGACGAGAAACAAAAGCAGGCCGAAAACGAGCGCATGGCCAAGCTGTATCGCGAGCAGATATTGAAGGAAAAGCCGGCGCCGGCCGACCTGGTGCAGATGATCGCACCAGCGCCCAAGGCCGAGCCGGTAGCTGACAAAGCAGAAGCGGTGGGATCGTTCGGGGATTAAGTAGATAGCCAGAGTCAGAGGGGAAGCCGTCCGAGCAATCGGGCGGCTTTTTTATTGAATAGAATGATGGCGTGATGATGTAGGAGGGCACGCTCGCCGTACTCATTGCCGCGACAGCCTGGGCGCAAACTGGAATGTTTTGCGATCGCGTCGGCAAGTCACGACGGTTCGACGCCCCAAGTGGCGCGGGTTCAATTTGATGTTTGCCCAGATGGAGTGACGATCCCGGCGCAGGAACCGACCGGCGGTGTCCTCCTCCTCGAAACCTCTCAAATGCCATACACCGAGAAGCTGGGCCTCGCTACCACAGCCATTCCCGCATCACCGCGACCGCCACGCGCCAAACGCCGGTGGTGGCAGATTTTCCGCTAACTGAAGAATTCAACGTCCTTCATCGGAAAGTGCTTTCGGTTTTGCGTCCACAACTGTAGTTGATGAACCGACGCGGTGGCCGCGATCAAGGCATCTCCCAGAGCGACCGCATGGCTAGAGTGAAATGCACGCAGATAGTCCCCCGCGCGCGTTGCGATCTCGACCTCAATGGGAACGCATCTCATCCCGGAGAAAATACGGTCAGTAGACTCCCGCTCAGTAGTCCGCATGCCATGGCGGATTTCAGCGAGCGAAACCGGCGAGTAAAACAGAGGTTCGTCCGCACTTACCACCTCCACCCATCGTCGAACAACATCCGGTTTCCGCTGCCGTAGTACCTCAATCAGGACGTTGGAATCTACTAACATGTCGGTCATCTTGAGATTCGTCGAAGGCGGTCGTCCTTCCGCAGTCCACGGATGTATTCTTCGGTATCAGGAAGGTCGGTCCTATCCTTCCAAAGACCAATCGCGGAAAGCAGCGCCTCTCTACGTTTCGCTGGATCGTCGAGGTACTTTTCACGGAGCGCCCTGCGAGCCAGCTCCGAAACCGTGGAGCCAGACTGCCGCGCGAGAACGTGAAGCGTTTTCCAAAGATCGTCCTCAAGATACAGTTGCGTGCGCTTCACGATGTACATTATACACCGCGGCGCAACAGAACATATCCTCCCAGTGAGACACTCGCCGTCGGACGATAATTGGCCTTGATCCAGTTCTCGAGCTTCCGGATGGTGCGAATTGAAACCCTTGCCCGAAGGAAACACGCGCTCAAACTCAGCCTGGCTCAAATCCATGTAAAGAACCCACTCGGGCGGCCGCGCCTTCAGCTCCGAAAGAGCGATCCGAACATCTTGGTCGGTCATCAAGCCTGGTTGGAGGTACGGGTAGCGAGTGGGATTAGCGGCTTGCGTCAGGAAATAAAGCAATGGCTTGTAAGGATAGACGAATAGAGATTGCCCGGGCTGGACACGGGCAAGCAACTCCTGGACTACAGGCGCTTCGGCGGTGGTGGCGCGAACCTTGCCGACGGGTGTTTCGATCGAAATCAGAGGTCCGGGTAGCGCTTGCCAGGCGAATATGGCGGCCCACACGGCGCTGAAAATAGTGAGCCAGGCGCGTGGCAGCGCGGGCACAAAACGATATACCAAAATGGCGGCTACCGCATAAGGTAGTGCCGATACATAGGCCAGGTGCGCGACGTCCGAACGCGGGTAGGTGGAGACCGCCAGCGCAGCCACGCACAGCAGCAGGTAAGGGATCTTGGATCGCAGCCAGACGGCCCCGCCCGCCAGCGCGACAACCGGCAGGATGGCCGGGAGCGCCAGGCACAAGATCACGCAGAACCGCACCGGCAGCTCCCACGTGCGTGCTCCTTCAAACAGCGCGCCATACCCGCCGATGATGGCTCCGTAATGCATCACGTTCACCGACGAATAGTTCCTGGAGAGCCACTGCAGCTGTCGGAGGAACGCAGGCAGTATCCCGTCCAACCAGAGAGCGGAGGCTGCGGCCAAGCCGGCAATGGACGCACCCAGCGCATACCAACCGGCCCGCTTGCGCAGCCAGACCACCGTCACCATCGCGACCAGCGCTATCGAGGGGGTCGCCATAGCTGCACATCCGATCAGGAATCCGGAGGCCGCAAGCCACCGTCCCCGCGATCCCACGCATATAACAATCGACGCCAGCGCCAGCGCGCTGCTATCCCAGCGATGCTGCGCGGTCACCATGCTCGCGTCGGCTGTTTGGAAGGCTAGAAAGAACAGCGTGGTGACGATAGCCGCCGCGCGCGATGCGTAGCGCGCCACCAGCCAATAGATGAGCGCGCACTCGAGCGCGAGATCGAAGATGACGGGCACTCGCCCGGCCACTTGCGTGACCCCCATCAATCGAAAGGCCAGGGCCTGGATCCAAAAACTGCCCGGCGTCATATAGCCGAAGAAGTCCGCATAAAGCTTCTGCCCATGCAGGATGCGTTCGGCGGCGTCCAGGTAGATGCCCTCGTCATTGGTTCCGAGGATCAAACGGTGGCTGAATGACCAGAACAGGAATAGGGCGGTTCCAAAGAAGACAATCCACGGAGCAGCGCGCCACAACCAAGCCGACAAGGCTTCGATGCGAGCGTAGTTAAACTGCTTCGGCTCGGAGCCGAGGGAGGGATAGGTTGTCACGTGGGAACACTCGCTCCAGGCGGTCTAAGTAGTGGGGCGTATCGCGCAATGGCACGAAAGTAAGATTAGCCCGTGCGCTCAAGATGGAAAACGCCAGCAGGAAGGAGCCAATGACGGCTTGCGCCAGGATGACCAGCATCACGCCTCCCACGTAAGCCGCCCAGGCGGGAACGCGAAGATGAGCGCCCCAACTTAGCGCCACCATCGCGCCAGTCAAAGCGGTGAGCGCGGCTGTGAGCGCCGATGCCACCACCAGTAATCGGGTGCTCACAATGTCGCTAAAGACCGCGATGGAGCTGAAGCCATGCACCAGCAGCGCCGCGAAATTCATCTGCGATTCTCCGGTCATGCGCGGCCCGCGATCCATCGGGATGGTCAGGTAAGGAAGGCGCGCGCGAAAAATCGCCGCGGCATAATGATTCCAGATCTCGGAAACAATCACCAACCGCTCCACGGCCTGCCAGGGCAAGATGCTGAAGTTACCCACGCGCACGCGCACACCGGTGAGCAGCAGGTGGGTGGTGCGATACAGCCAGTAGCTGAAACGAAATGAGAACTTCTCCAGCCGCTTGGCGCGCTCGGCGAAGATGATGGTCTTTTGCCCATGCCGTCGGAACTCTTCCATAAGCCGGACCACGTCACGCGGACGGTCCTCACCATCGCCATCCATCACCACTACTCCACTGCACGGCCAATTGTTGTAGACGTGCACCAGCCCGACAGCGATGGCGCGCTGGTGGCCCAGGTTCCGTCGCAAATGCAGGATCTGCACCGAGCGAAGATGCTCGAAATTCTGCGCTAATAATCCCGGCTCCGGCGGCTGTGTGGACCCATCATTCACCAGCAGCACATCAATCGGCGTCCGGGAGTTTTCTAAGGCTTGATCTAAAGCCGGAAGCAGCAACGCTACGGCATGCCAGTCATTGAAAACTGGCATGAGAATAACCAGCCGATTCTTGTGCTCGGGCTCCATTTCCGCCGGTGAACTGATCGGCAGATTCCAACCATTTCTTTACGTTGCGCTATATTCGGGACATGCGAGTGTTGTGCCTTCTTTCTATAGCTCTGTGCGTGTGCTTCGCCCAGACCCGTTCCGTCACCGATGCCGAGGTCCAGCGCATCCACCGCGGCATGCTGCTGATCGATACGCACAACGACATTACCAGCCGCACCGTGGATGGCTACGACATCGGCAAGAACAAGAATGACGGCCATACCAACGTCACGTCGCTCAAGGAAGGCGGCGTGGGCGCGCAATTCTTCGCCGTGTATGTCTCATCGAGCTACGTCAACGGAAACCGCTCGGCCCATCGCACTCTCGAAATGATCGATACCGTGCGGCACGGCATCGTGGAGCGGTATCCCAACGATTTTGCGCTCGCCACCACCGCCGACGATATCGAGCGCATCCACAAGCAAGGCAAGATAGCGGCGCTGATGGGCATCGAGGGCGGGCACGCCATCGAAGACAACCTGGGCCTGTTGCGCGATTACTTCGACCTCGGCATCCGCTACATGACCCTGACCCACACCAATACCAACGGTTGGGCGGATTCGTCGGGCGACATCGACAAACCGGGCGTGGAGCATCACAACGGTCTAACTCCTTTCGGCAAGCAGGTAGTGCGCGAAATGAACCGGCTAGGCATGATGATAGACATTTCACATACCGCCGACAAAACATTTTGGGACGCTCTGGAAGTGAGCAAGGCGCCGATTATCGCTTCGCATTCGTCCTGCCGGGCGCTATGCAACGTCCCGCGCAACATGACGGATGCGATGATCGCGGCGCTGGCCAAGAAAGGCGGCGTGATTCAGATCAACTTCAACTGCGGGTTCCTGTCGGAGAAGTCGGCGGCGGCCGCGAAGAACGTGAAGGACAGCACGCTGCCGGGCGCGGCGGGCGAGGACGCCACCATCGCGGAATATCGCAAGCACGTGCCGCCCGCGACGCTCGAGGATGTGGTGGCGCACATCGACCACGCGGTGAAGGTAGGTGGAATCGACGCGGTTGGAATCGGGAGCGACTTCGACGGTGTTTCCTGCACGCCACGCGGCCTGGAGGACGTGTCCAAGTTTCCCAACCTCACCCGCGCGCTGCTGGAGAAGGGCTATTCCGAAAGTGACATTCGCAAAATCTACGGCGGGAATACGCTACGCGTGATGCGGGCTGTGGAAGCGGAAGCCAAACGCGAACAGGCGAATTAAAACTCGTGGACCGGCGCGGGCTGATCGACGCCCACGGTTCCAACGGCGACTTTCGCAACGTAATAATTTTCGGCGCGGACCGGCGCTCCCGCCAGGCGGCGCAGCATTGCAATCTGCCCGATATGCGTCAGCGCGTCGGAGATGGGCGCCTGAAAAAGCTTTTCGGGAGTGGTGTGCAGCGCTTCGTCGGAGGCCAGAAAGTCGTCCAGCGCCTCCAGCGCGGCAAAGAAGCGGTGCACCTCCTCGCGCCAGGGAAGCGGCGCTGAAGGGTGCCACTTCTGCTGGCCGCGCGCGGTTGATAACGCCCACTCCAGAAGATCGCCGATGTGAGCCAGAATCTGCCCCGGAGTCCGCGAATCTTCAGACGCATGAAACTCGGCGAAGCTGTCCGGCTCGCCACGCACGGCTTTACAGCCGCGATACGCGATGGTTGCTACGGTATGACGAAGAAGTTGGCGCGCAGGGTCCATTTCCATAGGCTACAAGAAATCTTTGAGCTTCACTTGGCCTGAAGCGGCTTAATCCCAAACTCGATGTGCAGCCGAATGGACTCCACCCACACCGGCCCGCGATCGTGGTTATAGGCCGGATTGTTGTAATGCTGCACGTCAAAGGTCGCAAAGAAGCCGCGATATACATGCGCGCTGTAGTAGCTTTCCCAAAGATATTCGGGCGCGTAGTTGAGCTTGCCATCGCCGATCAGAAAATCGAGGCCGCCCATCGCGAGATAGACCGCGTGTACACCCGAAATTCCGGCTGCCGCAAACGCCGAGGCGACAACATCGTCCTTTCTGTGCCAGGACGTTCCCTTCACCGACACGCCGCCTTCCGCCAACCGGTCGATGGCGGTGAATGCAAAGTCTTCGGTCTTGCCGTCGTTCCAGCCCAGGCGCGAGAAGACGCCGACGTCGCGAGTGAGCTCCTGATCGAAGCTAATGCCGGTTCCGTACTTGAGCGTCCCGGGACGCGTGATGGCCGCGACGTTGGGGATGGTGCCGGTTTCTTCGGCCAGCTTCACGGCTTCAACATAGCTGCCTGATCTAGTGCGATTCACAAATTGAAGCCATCGGATAGCGCCTGGATGTTTACGGACCGAATAGCGCCGCTCTTCTTCGAAGGTTTGGCCTTGATCGACAAACAGCCGCCGGTCAAACCTGCCGCCGTTAGCCACCGAGGGCTCAGCGGTCACGCCATATCGAAAGGACCAGTTCCTGGTATGGAACTCATTCACGATTCCCCAGGTGTAACCGCGCGTATCCGCCGGATAATCCCACGCGCCGTTGTACATCAAGCCCCAGGCCTGGAACTGCGTTCGCGGATCGTGAGAATAGTTGTTGTCGTCGAAGAAATCGGTGTTGGAAAATCGGCCGGCCGTGATGGTATAACGGACCATGGGTCGGTCTCCGGCCAGTTGATTCTCGTCGCTATCAAGGTGCTCCACCGCATCGCCGAATCCGAAGTCATGCGAGATGTAGAGGCGTGCGATGTAAGGCTTGGGAGTGGCGGAAGCTACGCGCGGCAGTTCGCCGTTGGGAGCATCGGCTAGTCCATCCACGTGGCTGAACCCTCGCCCGCCTGCGATTTCAGGATCAAAAACAAACTGCGTGCCCTGGCCCAGGCGAAGACTGAAATAGAGCGTGGTGGTGATCGACACATCGCTCTCGGGAGTGCTCTGCAAACTCAGCGGCCCTTGATAGGGAGAATTGAACGTTCCATGATGATCGCCGATGGAAGTGGCCTGATAGTAGAGATTCCAGGTCTCGGGATTTGCGGCCGATGCGTTGGCATCCGGCGCTGGCGCGTCAGACTGAGCCGTCAACACGAATGGGAGCAACAGACACAACACGGCAAGATGGATCTGAAATCGACACACTTCCCGATTGTCCCATGCCAAGGTAAGGATCTTGTTACAACAAATCGCGGAGTTCCAGCGATCTGAGATCCGGAATGGCGACGAGCGGCGAGTGCGTTTGCAATTCTTCCAGCGGAACGATCCCGGTGCCCACTGCAATCGCGCGAATGCCGTTCGCGCGCGCCGCCAGCACATCATTGGGATGATCGCCGATCAGCGAGATGGCGCTATCACGCCCGATCCATCGTTCCTGGCGGGCACGCCGTATGGCGATACGCACCAGCCCGGCACGATCGTGCGCCATTTCCGCAAAAGCGCCGAAACGGAAGTAGCGCCGCAGTCCCGCGCGGTCCATCTTTCGCCAGCCGATGCGCGACAAATTGCCGGTCACCAACCCGATGACGACGCCGCGCGCGGTCAAGCGCCGCAGCAGGCTGCGAACTCCGGGGCAAACTTTCTTGGCAATATCCGGCACGCGGCGAACGTAAATAGACTGCGCGCGCGCCACCACTTCCGGCATCACGCGCCGGATAGCGGCTTGCGACATGCCGGCGCGCAGCATCATGGTCTTCAGGATTTCGCGGTCCAGCATGCCGGCCACGGGGACTCCGTCGGTGGTGGTTTCTACGTGTGCCGTGCGTCGGATGGCTTCCACCAACGCCTCGCGATGATGCGGCCCGGCGCGGCGAACCAGCGTGCCGTCGATGTCAAAAAGCACCAGTGCGTCGGATTGTTTCAACTTTTACTATAGCGTTGGCTGTACTATTCGAATATGGAGATTGATTTCCCGCACGGGAGGAAGCTCCGCTTGGTGGTCGGCGACATCACCAAGATCCGCGTCGACGCCATGGTCAATGCAGCGAATCGGAGTTTGCGAGCCGGGGGCGGAGTAGATGGAGCCATCCATCGGGCGGGCGGTCCAACTATCCAGCGCGAGTTGGACGAAATCTGCAAAAGCACAGGCGGATGCGCCACCGGAAGCGCCGTGGCAACCGGCGCCGGGTCGCTGCCGGCGCAGCACGTTTTTCATGCGGTCGGCCCCGTGTATCACGACGGGCGGCATGGCGAACCCGACCAGTTAGCGAGCTGCTACCGCACTTGTCTGGATCTGGCCGAGCAGCACGGCGTCCGCACGATCAGCTTTCCCGCCATCAGCACGGGCGCCTACGGTTATCCGCTGGAAGAAGCGGCTGCGGTTGCACTCGACACCATCGCGCAGCGGCTGGAACGAGAGGATTGTCCAGTGCGAGATGTTCTGTTCGTGTTATTTGATCAAGGGACGTACGCAGTGTATGCGCGCATTGCGTCGGCACGCGTCACTTCTTCAGGAACTGCTGGATCGCTTTCGTAGCCTGGCGCGTGCGGTGCTGATTCTCGATCAGAGCGAAACGCACATGGCCCTCACCGAGCGGACCGAATCCGATGCCCGGCGACACTGCTACCAGCGCTTTATCCATCAGCAGCTTCGAAAATTCGAGCGACCCTTTGGCACGGTACTTTTCCGGAATCGGCGCCCAAACGAACATGGTGGCTTGCGGGGCGCCACCGGCCAGCCCGCGCGCTCCAGGCCCGTGATCAGCACGTCGCGGCGCTTCTGATAAATGCTGCAGATCTTCTCGGTGTCCTTGGCGCACTCGCGTAGCGCGATGATGGACGCGATCTGGATGGGCTGAAAAACGCCGTAATCGAGATAGCTTTTGATGCGCGCGAGAGCTCCGATCATTTTCTTATTGCCGAGACAGAACCCTACGCGCCAGCCGGCCATGTTGAAGCTTTTCGACATGGAGTAAATCTCGACGGCAAGTTCCTTGGCGCCGTCCACTTGCAAAATGCTGGGCGGCTCATAGCCGTCGAAGCCGAGATCGGCGTATGCGAAATCATGCACGATCATGGTGCCGTGCTTGGCAGCCAGCGCGACGATATCGCGGAAGAATTGCAAGTCGACGGTAAGCGTGGTGGGATTGTGCGGAAACGAAATCAGGATCATCCTGGGCTTGCGCGACGAGGTGTTGTATAAGTGCTCCAGCCGATTGAGGAACTCGGCGGGCGTCGGCATCGGAAGCATGCACGCGTGCCCTTCGGCCATGATGACGCCGTACTGATGGATGGGATAAGCGGGGTTCGGAGAGACCACTGCGTCGCCCGGGCCGATTACCGCGAACAGCAAATGAGCCAGCGCGTCCTTGGCGCCGATGGTGACGATGGCTTCCGTTTCCGAATCCAGCTCAACACCGTATTTGGTGCGATAGCGCTTCGTAATTTCGGCGCGCAGGCGAGGGATGCCGCGCGACAGGGAGTAGCGATGATTGCGCGGATTGCGCACCGCTTCCACTAATTTCTTGACAATTGGCTCCGGCGTGGAGCCATCCGGATTGCCCATGCCGAGGTCCACCACATCCTTTTGCGCGGCGCGCGCCTTGGCCTTCATCTCGTTGATGACGGCGAACACGTAGGGCGGCAGTTTCTGGATGCGGTAAAACTCTTCGCCCGAAGCAACATTGCTTGAAGCCATAATTGATTCTAGGAAATGCTAACCGACCTCGTCCAGATCAAACGCCTTGGAGAGCAAAATAAGGAAGAGAATGCGCGCTTTCGCGCCTATTTCAGGCGCCACCGGCACTCGGACCGCCGTTTGCGCCGTTTGGGCGAGGAGATTGAAGCCGAGATCGATTGCACGGCTTGCGCGAATTGCTGCCGCGTTACCGAGGTGGGAATCACGGAAAAGGATGTTGAGAAGCTGGCGAAGTTTGTCGGCACCAGCGTGGACGAGTTTGTCGAACAGTTCACCGTGCTGGATGACGCGGGTGCAATGATCCTCAAAAAGAATGAAGCGGGCTGCGTGTTCCTGGAAGGCAATCTATGCAGCGTTTATGAAGCGCGTCCGCACAATTGCGCCAACTTCCCGCACGTGGTGCGCGGTACCGGGTCGATTGCGAGCCGCATGTGGGAATTTGTCGATCGCGTGAATTACTGTCCCATCATCTATAACTGGATGGAAGCGGTGAAGGAGGACATAGGATTTCGCTGAGGAGGGGTCAGTTGACCCGCTCAGTGATCGTGAGCGAGTCCAGGACATGGAAAGTAAGCCGCGTTTCCACCGGAATCTCGGCCGGCTTATGCCCGACAAGGTTTCCGAAAATGCCCGCCGTCGAGCTGCCATCCCGCCCGTAAGGCTCGGTCCGAATGCGGATGTTTTGTCCGTCCGAGAGTGTCACCCGGATAATCGAAATCTCTAAGTGCGGCACGGCTCGCAATCGGCCGCCTTGCGTCGCATCCACAATCCGCCCTTCCACACGAGCGCCGCGCTCGGCGATCACCCATCCACTGAGCACCAGTGGCTGCGTGAGCGTGGCTAGAAAGCTTTCGCCTACCTGGTTGCGCGCCGACGACAGCGTCTCGCCGATTCGAACCGGAACCACGGTCCCGGCGGCCATCGTCACGGTGGGCGGAACGCGCGCTTCAACGGGCGGCGGGGGAAGAGACACGTTTTGCACCGGGACATTTTCCGCTGGCGGCCGAACTGCAGGAGCGGGCGACAGGGTCGGAGACACAGCCGTCGGAGCGGATTCCACCAGTGCTGGGGCCGGCGAGGGTGGCGGAAGATTCCGGGCGATCACCGGTTCCTGCTTAGGGCGCCTCACCGGCGGGGGCATGGGCGAAGGCTTCTCGCGAATGGGAAGATGCACGCGCGCCACTGGGGCCGGTTTCTCGATCGCTGGAATCGGCGGCACGGCAGCGATTTGCGGTACACGCGATGGGGGAGTTACCCGACGGGCGGGGGGTGCAACCACTTGCCTTGGAACGTCCTGCCTGACCACCGGGTCTGGCTTCACGAAGAAATACACGATCCCGGACGCCAGCACGGCGCCGGTTGCAAAGGCCGACACCAGTTTCCAATCCATGTTCACGGCACCGTCCTCCGCGTTCATTACTTTAAACGCAATCGCGACGATTTACGTTTCGGACCCTGAGCCGTTAAAATAGCTTAGGATGTCCGGTTTTCCCAGCGAATTCCAGGTCGGGCCGATGCGAATTGCGCCTGCCACCGTGCTCGCGCCTATGGCGGGGGTCACCGATACTATTTTCCGGCGCCTGATTCGCAGTCAGGGCGGTTGCGGCCTGATCATGACCGAGTTCACCAGCTCGCACGGCGTAGTGGCGTCACTCAAAGGTGACTCGCTCAAAGCCAAAAAAGGCTCGCGCACGTTTCGCTACCTGTTCTTCGAACCGGAGGAGCACCCCATTTCTGCGCAACTCTTTGGTTCCGATCCCCAAGTGATGGCCGACGCTGCCAAGGCTTGCCAGGATTTCGGATTCGACATCGTCGACATCAACTTCGGTTGTCCGGTGAATAAAGTGGTGAAATGCAACGGGGGTTCGGGCCTGCTGCGCGATCTGCCTTTGGTGGAAGAGATCCTGCGCAAGGTGCGGGCAGCCATCTCGATTCCGTTTACGATGAAGTTCCGCGCCGGCTGGAATGACCGGGAACTGGTGGCTGTGCGGATGGCCCAACTGGCCGAAGATTGCGGGCTGCAAGCCGTCGCGCTGCATCCGCGGACTCGCGAGCAAGGCTATAGCGGGAAGGCCGATTGGACGCGCATCGCCGAAGTGAAAGCTGCGGTGCGTAGCATCGTGGTCATCGGTAATGGAGATATCGTCACGCCCGAGGACGCGGTTCGGATGGTGCGCGAGACCGGCTGCGATGCGGTGATGATCGGGCGCACGGCTTCGTCGAATCCCTGGATTTTCCGCCAGATCCAGCAGTATCTTGCCACGGGAAGTTATGAGCAGCCGAGCGAGCGCCAGCGTTACAACCTGATGCGCACTTACTTCAACATGCTATGCGAACGCGGCGAACGGGATACCGTAGGGAAGATGAAACAATTCGCCACTTACTTCACTCATGGCGTGCGCAATGGGTCGAAGCTGCGGGTTGAGATCTACAAGACCACCGACGCGGCCGAGATCCTGGATCATGTGGATGCGTTCTTTGAACGCGAGTTAGCCGGAGCTTCGGTCTGAAACAGGTCCAACTGATTACAGACGGGGCCTGCATCGGCAACCCCGGGCCCGGCGGCTGGGCCTGCATCCTGCGCTTCGGCGAGAAGAAGAAAGAGATTTACGGTTCCGAGCGCGAGACCACCAACAATCGCATGGAGCTCCAGGCCGCCGTAGAGGGCTTGCGTGCATTGAAAGAACAATGCGAGGTTGAGATCGTCACCGATTCGAATTACCTGAAGAACGGCATCACCACTTGGATCCATAAGTGGAAGAAGAACGGCTGGCGCACCGGCGACAAGAAGCCGGTGGCGAATCAGGATCTGTGGGAAGAGCTGGACGAGCAGAACGGGCGGCATAAGACCACCTGGTCCTGGACGAAGGGCCATGCGTCGCATGCCGATAATAATCGTTGCGATGAGCTGGCCACCGCGGCTGCACGCGGGCAACTCAGCTCGAAATAGCGACGGCTATTCCTTGGGACCGATTCCCAGCGCCTTCATCTTGCGATAAAGATTGCTGCGCTCCAGACCCAGCAGCTCGGCGGTCTTGGTCACGTTGCCCTTGGTTTCATCCAGAGTCTTGAGGATGTATTCGCGCTCGGCCGCGGCGCGAACCTCATGCAGGCTACCCAAACGGTCGGCGGCCCGCTCGAAAACCGCGCGCTTGCCGGGAATCAGCGGAATATGCCGCGCGTCGATACGCACCTGCGGGCTCATGATGACGATGCGCTCCATCAGATTGCGCAGCTCGCGCACGTTGCCCGGCCAGCGGTGTTCCTTCAGCACTTCGTACGCTTCCGGCGTCAGTTCTTTGGGCCGGCGCCCGTAGGCCGTGGTGAACTCCTTCAGGAAGTGTTCCGCGAGCAGGGGAATATCCTCCACTCGTTCCCGCAGCGGCGGAACATAAAACGGAATCACGTTGAGCCGATAGAACAGATCCTCACGAAAATTCCCGCGCTCGATCTCCTCTTCCAGATTCTTATTGGTGGCCGCCACCACGCGCACATCCACTTGAATGGAGGTTTCGGCGCCCACCGGTTCGAAACGCTGCTCCTCCAGCGACCGCAGCACCTTGGCCTGCGTTTTCAAACTCATGTCGCCCACTTCATCCAGAAACAGCGTGCCGCCGTCGGCCTTTTGCAGCTTGCCGGTCTTGTCTTCGGTGGCGCCGGGAAAGCTGCCCTTGCGATGCCCGAACAGCTCGCTTTCAATCAGGTCTTCGGGGATGGCCGCGCAGTTTACTTCAACGAAGGTCTCCGCGCCGCGCGCGCTGCTGCTGTGAATAGCATGCGCCACCAATTCCTTGCCGCTGCCGCTCTCCCCATAGATCAGCACCCGTCCGTTAGTCGCGGCCATCAGCGCAAGTTGCTGGCGCAGCGCCTTCATGGGAACGCTTTCGCCGATGATCTGCAGATCGCGCCGCCCGTCCTCTTTGAGGCGCTCCACTTCCAGCTCCAGCTTTCGCTGTTGCAGCGCATTCTTCACCACCACCATGACCTTGTCAATGGTAAGCGGTTTCTCCAGAAAATCGAAGGCGCCCAGCTTAGTAGCCTTCACCGCGGTTTCAATGGTCCCGTGACCCGAAATGATGACTACTACCGGCCGATTGGCAAACGGGATCTCCTGCAAGCGTGTCAAGGTTTCCAGTCCATCCATGCCCGGCAACCAGACATCCAGCAGGATCAGATCGTATGCGCTGCGCCCGATTTCGGCGAAACACTCTTCGCCGGTGGCTACCGCATTCGTCTGATAGCCTTCGTCTTCCAGCACGCCAGAGAGCGACTGCCGGATGAGCGGCTCGTCATCGACAATCAGAATCCGGGCCGGCTTCAAGCGCGGGTCTCCGCCGAGGCCACTTCCACTGCTTTGGTTATCGTTGAGGCGGCGGCCGGGGCATCCGCCTTGGCGTCCATCTCGGCGCCCGTCCGCACCGGCAATTCGACGATGAAACGAGCCCCCGTAGGCACGTTGTCTTCCACGCGCGGCGTGGCTTCGTGATCGGCCAGGATACGATTCACGATGGCCAATCCCAGTCCGGTTCCCCGCCCCTTGGTGGAAAAATACGGCAGGAAAAGCTTCTCTTTGTCTTCGCGCGAGACGCCGCAGCCGGTGTCGGCGATCACGAGCTCCACCGAATCCGCCTCCGTCAATCGGGTGCCGATGTACAGGCGCTTCACTAGCGATTCCTGCATCGCTTCGGCGGCGTTGTCCACCAGGTTCACCACCACGCGCTTGAACTGCTCGCGATCCACCTGGACCGAGGGCAGCCCCGGCGCCAAATCCGTCTCCACGTGAATCCCATCCAAGCGTCCCTCAAACACCGCCAGCGCGTTCTCCACAATCTGATTCAAATCGGAAGCAACCGGCTGCGCCGCCGGGAAGCGCGAGAACTGGGAGAATTCGTCCACCAGCGTGCGCACGCTCTCCACCTCGCGCGCAATAGTAGCCGAGCACTCCTGCAGGATGCGCCGCGTGTCGGCGGTCTGCTCGGCGCGCGCCAGTTGACGCGCGATGCGGTCCGCGCAAAGCGCGATGGGAGTGAGGGGATTTTTGATCTCGTGAGCTACGCGCCGCGCCACTTCGTGCCAGGCCGCGGCCTTCTGGGCGCGCAGCAGCTCGCTGGTATCCTCCACCACCAGGACGAAACTGGAACTGCGTAGTTCGTCGAGCGCCGCCACGGTCAGCGACAGGTGCAGCACGCGCCGTTCAGCCTTGTATTCAATCTGCGTGCGCGCCACGGCGGTACGGCGGGCGCGATTCATCAGGTAACGGATCTCGGCCGTGTCTTCGCGCGAAAACAGGTCGCTTAAACGCGCCGCGCGCGCCACTTGATCCTCCGGGAAGATGTCGAGCAATGCGCGGTTCACACGCTGGATGCGGCCGTCCGAAGTGAGTGAAATGACGCCGGTGGGGATGCTCTCGAGAATAGCTTCGGTAAATCGGCGCCGCGCTTCCAGCTCCTTGCTGTTGGTTTCCAGCGCCTCCGTCATTTCGTTGAAGGCGCGCACCAGAGTGGCCATTTCGTCGATGGCGTCCACCCGCACGCGGTAACTCAGATTGCCTTTGCGGATCTGTTCGGCCGCCCGTAGCAGCGCCGTGATGGGCGTGCTGATCTGTCCGGCCATGTAGCGCGCGATCCAAGTCGCGAAAAAGAGAATGAAAAGAGTGATTAGAGACAGCAGCAACAGGTACAGACGCCGGAAGGATTTCCGGTCCATGGACAACCGGTTATAGTCGCCCACTTCCTGGCTGATCTCGCGCTGCTTGGCGGCCAGCTCCAGCGGCATCCGCGCCGAGAGAACCATCGTTCCTTCGTCCGTCTGGATGCTTCTGGTGTAGAGTTCGCCCTGGCGCGAATCGGAAACCGAGCAAAGCATCGTGCGGACACCGTTGGGACGCTCGATCTCGGCTTTTTCGATCTGGTTCTCCTGGCAGAAGCGTTCGTAGAAATCGGCGCTCTCGGCCGGCTGGGAGGCCAACCAGTGAGCCTGCGCGGTGAGTTTGTCGCCCACCTCCTGATTGAGCGCGTTGGCAATCTGCACCAGCTCGATATTAATGGTCTGCGCGGGCCGGCTGAACCACTTATCCAGGTTCAGATTCAGTACCGAAACGCTCCACAGGACCAGAAAAAATATCGGCAGCACACTGAGCGCCAGCGCGCCCCCAATCAGCTTGGACTTGATGTGCGATCCAGGACGGTTGGTCTGCCGTTCGATATACAGCTTCACAACGGTTCGGAACAGCATGAACCCGAGCGTGACCGTAAGGATGAAAATCAGCGTGGAAACGGCCCAAAACAAGTAAGTCTGCTGGATGTTGGATGGCGCCGGAGCGAAGGTGCCTAGGTTAAAGGAACCCTGCGAAACGACGAGCGAGGCCAGGATGCTGAGCAGCACCACCGCCGACCCGAACATGACGCGCTTGCGCATGGTCTTAGGAAAACCGTCCTTGTACGAATTATAGGAGCTACAGCGCGCTTGTGGGGAGAAAAGCCAGAACCAGAAGGGTCGGACTAGGACCCACTTGGACGTTGGTACTGTTTCTGAATTTTGTAAGTCCATTAGCCGATCTATTAGAAAACATATCCGCTAAGTGCGCCCCACACGCGTAAGTCTATGTCATAGAATAACAATCCTTGTTGACACACGGCGCTGCTGGTTTGGTACCGTGGGTGCTAGTATTGCCGGGTTCTCGGGGGCGGAGGTGTGAGTGTACCCCGAACCTAAAGCGGTCAAATGTTTTCTCCGAAGTATATGCTTCCTGAGAATTGCCACATGCGACCTAAGGCGACAGTTCCAACAAACGTCCAAGCTGCGCGCCCAGGGCTGAGGCGCGATCAGGCAGAGGACAAACAAGAAAGGGAAAAATGCGAAGACTAAAGCTGCTTGGCTGGGGAATCCTCATGCTGTCCCTGGCGTCGTTTTGGAATCTTCCGGCGCAGGAAGTGGTTGCGCATATCCGCGGTACTGTAACCGACCCGTCGGGAGCCGGAGTTCCCGGCGCGGAGGTAAAGGCCACCAATACGCAGACCCAGGTGTCGGCCACGGTGACAAGCAAAGACGATGGAAGCTATGAATTCCTTAGCTTGCCGCCAGGCACGTATGACGTGACCGTCACCAAAACGGGCTTCCGCGGCTTTACCGCCCATAACATCCCGTTGGTGTTGAACCAGATTTACAACCTCCCGGTCGCTTTGGAAGTGGGCGAAGTCACCCAGTCAGTCCAGGTGGAAGCCAACCCAACGCAAGTCGAGACCAGCACTACCCAGCTGAGCACCGTCATTGACAACAAGACGATCGTGGATCTGCCGCTGCTTGGACGCAACTGGACGACGCTGCAGCAGCTAGCCCCGGGGGTGGTGAGTTCGAGCGATTATAATCCAAATAATTACGCCACCAACGGCAGCGAGAGCCAGCAGAATTCGTTCCTCATTAACGGTGCGGATACCATGGATCTTCGCCTCAACGAACCGCTGATTGTTCCCAGTCCCGATGCCATTGGGGAGTTCAATTTCATCACCAGCACCATCAACCCGGAATATGGCCGGAACTCGGGCGGCATACTGAACGCGGTGATCAAGTCAGGCACCAACCAGGTGCATGGGAGCGCGTTTGAATTCTATCGCGACACATTTCTGAATGCCCGAAACTTCTTCCAGGTGTCGCCTCCGGTCTTTCATCAGAACCAATACGGCGGCACGGTCGGCGGCCCGATCTGGAAAGACCACACGTTCTTTTTCTTGTCGTACCAGGGAACCCGCAACCGGTCCCCTGATAGCAATTCCATATCGAATACGACCACGGTTTTCACACAGTCCCAGCGCAACGGTCTTTTCCCGGATATCGCCTCTTCCACAACGCCCTCTCCGTTCGCCATGCAGGGTGCAAACGGTGCCACTTACGCCGCCGGAACGCCCTATAACGTTCTTTTTCCAAACGGCCAGATTCCGGCCGCGGACTTTAATCCCCTGGCCGTCTCATTGTTGAACAAATACGTTCCGCTGCCCAATTTCGGCGTGAATCAGTACTCGTTCAATCCGATCCAGACTCAGGATCTGGAACAAGGGATAGCGCGCATCGATCACACCTTCGGAAACAAGGACAGCATGTGGGTTAGCCTGTTCTTCGAGGACGACAGCTCTCTCCATGACTTGCCGTTCCTGGCTTCCACTCTGCCGGGCTTTGGCGAGACAGATCCCTCTAGTAGCAAGCAATTCATCTCGCAATGGACCCATACCTTCAATCCCACTACGCTCAATGAATTCCGTGTGGCGTTTGTGAGATTCAATTATCAAGCGGTTTCCCCGATCAATCCGGCGTCTCCGGCCTCCTTCGGCTTCACGGGCATTACACCGCAGTTTACAAACAACTCGAGTATGCCGGCCGTGGATCTAACGGGGTACTTTAATCTCGGTTTCAGCCCTTACGGGCCCCAGCCGGTGGTGGAGAACACTTACCAACTCGACGACAATTTCTCCAAAGTGGTCGGGAACCACACCATGAAGTTCGGCTTCGATGGGAGACGCTACGAAGTGGATAATCCCTACGAAGCTTTTAACAGCGGCGATTATTCTTTCGGTGGTATCGGCCAATACAGCACCGGCGATCCCGGCGCGGATTTCCTGCTCGGAATCCCCGACTCCTACCTTCAGGAGAGCGGCGGTGTGCAGACCTTCCGCAGCTACGAGTATTATTTGTACGCCCAGGATAGCTGGAAGGCCACCCAGAATCTGACCATCAACTATGGCGCAGGCTGGCAAATCGATACGCCGCTGGTAAACCATCGCTTCAATAACGAGGATCTCAACTGCTTCATTCCCGGCGAGCAGTCCGCCATCTTCCCCACCGCGCCCGCCGGCCTCGCGTTCCCGGGTGATCCCGGCTGCACCTCGTCCGGATATCATCAGCACTGGGATAACGTCGGCCCTCGCTTCGGATTTGCCTACGCTCCCGATTGGGGACCGCTGAGCGGCGACAAGGACAAAAAGCTGTCCATCCGCGGTGGTTTCGGCATCTACTTCAACCGCACGGAAGAGGAATTGGGCCTCCAGCAGCTAAGCGCCTCGCCCTTCCTGCAGGAGTATTTCGGCTCCACCAGCAGCTTTGCGAATCCTTTCCAGGATATCGCCACAGGTCAAGTTAGCCCCAATCCGTTCCCCTATACCCCGCCCAAACCGGGTTCAAACGTGAACTTCTCGGCGCTGGAGCCTTTCGATTTCAACGCGATCAATCCGGATTTCACCGATCCTTACTCCATGAACTTTAACCTGAACGTCCAGCGCGAGCTGCCCGGCGCAATGGTCCTGCAAGTGGGCTATGTGGGATCGCTGGGCCGGCACTTGGAACTGGTCACCGAAGGCAATCCGATTTCTCCGGCCGGCAGCGCGGCTTGTGCCGCGAACCCGACCTGCGTCCAGGAACGCGCGTTTCAGTCGGTGTATTTTCCGAACGATTCGATGTATGCTCCGGGAAATATCTTCGCCTCCGTCGGCCTTCAGGACAGCCTCGGCAATTCCAACTACAATTCCCTCCAGGTGCGCCTCACGAAACGGCTCAGCCATGGCTTGACGTTCGGAGCGTCCTACACCTGGGCCCATTCACTCGGTGACTCGTCGGGTTATTTAGGCAGCGGCGCCGCTCCTGGAGCCACCCGTATCGTCGATCCGTTTAATTTTGCCGCGGATTACGGCGACACCACCTTCGACGCACGGCACCGCTTCGTGGTCAACTACACCTACATGCTTCCTCTGCCAAAGTTGAACAACGCTTTTGGCAAATACCTTGTGGACGGCTGGCAGCTCAGCGGCATCACAACCCTGCAGACCGGATTCCCGATCACCATAGGCGATACGGCTGATCTTTCGTTACAATGTCCGGGCGCCGGCGTTGCTTATTACGGCTGCTGGGACACACCGAATGTGGTCGGTTATCCAGGCATCTACGATCCACGCAACGCCACCCTCAGCTTCAACGGCAATCCGGCCCAGCCCAACTACTACTTCAACCCGAACGCGTTTGCGCAGGAGACCACGGGCGTGCTGGGGAACGAAGGCCGGGGCAACTTCCACGCGCCCGGCATTAACAATACTGATCTGGCCCTGGAGAAGGACATCCGATTCACGGAGTCGCGAGCCATCCAACTGCGATTGGAGGCTTTCAACGTCTTCAACCACACGCAGTTCGAATTTAGCCAGAGCATCACCGCCTGGGAGGACCTCAACTCCCCGAGTACTTTTGGCCGCGTAACCACAGACTGCCTTGGGGCGCGTGGTGCAACTCGGCGCTAAGATTTACTTCTAATCCATCCCGTATCTTAGGTGTTTCCGGGGAGCCTTCGGGCTCCCCTTTTCTTTTGAATTCAATAGTTTTAGCCATCACAACATCTGCGCCTTCGTACCTTTGCCGGACCGCATTTTCATTCCCGTTTTTGGAAGATCTCCCTGATCTCCTACCGGAATACATATTTTTAATTTTCCCTAGCAGATGCCACTATCTTTCGGATATAATTAACAAGTTTGTTACTCGTATACATAACCTTCGTAACGGTTAGTGGTGGTGTTCGAGTGACGGTTCGTAGCTGCTGAGTCACGGGTTTGTTGGGTTTCAAAGACGCCACGTCTGCTGTTGGGGCAGAACTTTGCCCTCGTCGTTTTTGCGGCTTCCCATAACGGGGGATGCCCGCTGATCAAGAGAATAAGTGTGCGCCGAACTGGCGTACCACCAAAGGGGAGAGAAACAAAGATGAAATTCGTAAACAGGGCATTGCTCCTAGCGCTGCTTGCGCTTACTTGTCTGCAGGCGCAGGACATCACCAAAGGCGCCATCACTGGCGTGGTCCGGGATGCAACCGGCGCGGTAGTGCCGGGCGCGATGGTCAAATTGATGTCACCCCATGGCGACCGCAACACCACCACCAATAGCGCCGGCGAGTATGGCTTTTCGAGCCTCGTTGTTGGACCTGGCTACAGTGTAACGGTCAGCCAGCCGGGATTCTCCACAGCGACCGAGGGAAATCTGACCGTGGGAATCAATCAGACCATCACTGCCGACATCAACCTCGAAGTTGGCACCGCGGCCCAATCGGTGGAGGTGTCGGCTACCAGCGCGGGCATCGACCTGAGCAGCACCAACATCGGCGCCAACCTGAATGAGGACCTGTACAAGAACGTGCCTATCGGCCGGAACATTTCGGCGGTGATGGCCATGGCCCCGGGCGTGTCCGACAGTGTCGGCGCCGGCGCCGCGAATCCTTCCGTGAATGGCGCTTCGGGCCTGGAGAACGAATACATCATCGACGGCGCTAACACTACCGATCCTGGCTTTGGCGGTTTCGGTACCTACAGCCGCGTGTATGGGCCGCTCGGCAACGGCATCAATTTCGACTTCGTGCAGGAAGTACAGGTGCAGACGGGTGGCTTTGAAGCGCAATACGGAGAAGCGCTCGGCGGCGTCATCAACGTGGTTACCAAGAGCGGCACCAATCAATATCACGGCGATGTCTTCGGTTATTTCCAACCCCAACAGTTTGAAGCCCATCGTACCGATGCCAATCCTCTGTTGGTGAGCAAGTTCGATTACCTGGTGCACCAGGCATCCATTGACTATGGCGCGGACGGCGGCGGGTACATCCTGAAGGACAAACTGTTTTGGTACGGCGGCTTCAACCCGCTGCAGAACACCAACTACAGGGAAGCCGATCCGTACTATGCGAATTACGCGCTAGGGGTGGTAGCCCGTACCATCTATACCTACGACTATACGGCCAAGCTGGACTACAATCTGGGTTCCAAGCACCAATTCGAAGGCTCTGTGTTCGGCGATCCTTCCCATACGCCCATGACTTTCAACAATCCGCTCAGCACCGTCCCCGCGCCGGCTCCGATCGACACCAGCGTGGAGAGCAAACTGAATTTCGGCACGCGCACCTGGACCGGACGCTACAACGGAACTTTGACTCCCAACTGGGCCGTCACGGTGAACTACAGCAATTACTACAACAGCTATACCAATACGCCGCTCGAAAACGGCTACGAGATTATTGACACCACTGCCGTCACGGCCGGCACTGGCGGCCAAGCCACCTATGGCGGCATCGGCTTTAACGAGGCTAGCCAATCGAAGGTGAACCAGTTCACCGTCGCCAGCACCCACATCTTCCGCTTCTTTGGAGGCCACACGGTCACTTACGGCTACCAGTTCGAGGACGATGTGTATAACGACCTTTATCAATATACGGGCGCCCCCTTCCAATTGCCGAACATCCCGGCACTGGGCGCTGCGGCCGGGCAAACAGTCTATGGCGCTGTGTTCACGCGTGAGTACGAAAACGGCACCACGAATTCGCCTATTGTGCTGGACTTCACTCGCGGCAACTACTCCAGCCCCGTCATTGCAACCGATACGCGCTATCAGGGCGGCTACATCCAGGACTCCTGGACGTTCGGCCGTTTCACCTTCAAGCCCGGTGTGCGATTCGAACAGCAGAGCCTGATCGGTATCAGTTCGCATTACGATCTCACCCACAACTGGGCTCCCCGTCTCGGCCTGATCGTAGATCCGTTCAACGATCACAAGACCAAGATCTACGCCAGCTATGGCCGGTTCTTCGAGAAGGTTCCCCTGGACATCGCCGTCCGCGCGCTATCGCTTGAGACCAGCATTACAGGAGCCCTCTATCAAGATCCGGGGCCCGGCGCTCAGCCCAATTTGTCGCCAAGCAACTATATACCCGGCGGCAGTATCGCGTTCCAGGGCTCCGCAGCGGACTTGGAACAGGTGGCAGCCGGAACCGGCGCGGAGTTCCAGGATGAAATCACGGGCGGCTATGAGCACGAATTCGCTCACAACCTGACGTTCACCAGCCGGTTCGTTTATCGCGACATGCGCCGGATCCTGGAGGACATGTCGGGCACCAACGTCACACAAGCGCTGGCGGGCGTGCCGCAGATTTACGTGGTTGGCAATCCCTCGGCCAAGTTGGACATTTTCCAGAACGTGTTCCCGTGTACTTCAGGGCCGAACTGCAACACCGCGATCGGCTACACGAACTTCCCCAATGGGACTCCGAACGGGCCTGATGGCATCCCGGATGGATTCCCGAATCCGAGCCGCATCTACAAGTCAGGGGAATTCATCGTCAGCAAGCGCTTCGCGAATGTTCAATTCTACGGGAGCTACGTGCTGTCGAAACTGTACGGAAACTACCAGGGCTCCTACCGCAGCGACAATGGCCAGAACGATCCCAACCTCAGCTCGATGTTCGATTTCACCAATTCGGACGGCCGTCTCACCGGCCAGGATCTTCCCGGTGTTCTCAACAGCGATCGCACGCACCAATTCAAACTGTTCGGCAACTACATGTGGCACAACTTCAATGTCGGCGCTAGCTGGACTCCCACCTCTGGCACTCCAATCACCGATTTACTGGCGCACCCGGCATACCTGAACCCTGGTGAAATCCCGGTCTGCCCGAACGGGACATTCACCTGCCCTGGCGGACCTCGCGGCGCTGAGGGCCGTACACCTTGGATCTTCCCCTTCAACCTGCACGGCGATTACACTATCAAAATGGGAGAGCGGATGCGAGTGAAGTTCGTGGCCGATCTGTTCAATCTGTTCAACGAGCAGCAGATCATCCGCGTCAACCAGTGGTCCCAGGCTGGAGGGCGGAGTAACGAATCCGGATTTCCTGAAGCCGGGTCTCCAACAGTTCAATCTGAATTCTTCTCCGTACCAGAATCCGTTTAACGCGCGTCTGGCAGTTCGTTTCGAGTTCTAAGCAGACTCTAGATCCATCGGGGAGGTCTCCTGCAATGCAACCTGGGGACCTCCCTTTAGCTTTTGTACGAAGATAGAAAATAGCAACATGCAACGTACTGCTTTCGCCGTGATGGCGCTGTTCTGCTGCCTGCACCTTTCCGCCGCCACAAAAAAGCCCGAGCTTCCCGCGCAGTACAAAAAGTGGCTCGAACAAGATGTCGCCTACATCATTACTGACGAGGAGCGCAAGGCATTCCTGGCCCTCAACACCGATGACGAACGCGACAAGTTTGAGGAGACTTTTTGGGCCATCCGCAATCCCTTGCACGGCTCCGAGCGCAATCCTTATAAAGAGGAGCACTACGCGCGGCTGGAATATGCCAACTCGCACTTCGGCCGGGAATCCACAACGCCCGGTTGGCGGACGGACATGGGCCGCGCTTATATCCTGTTTGGACCTCCTACCTCGCGACATCCCTTCGTTGGTTATAGCCAAATTTACCCAATGGAGCTATGGTTCTACCAGAACAGCAGCAACTCCTCCGCCCTGCCGTCGTTCTTTTATCTGCTGTTTTATATAAACAGTGACATCGGTGATTACAAATTCTACCGGCCATTCCTGGATGGTCCGTTGAAGCTGGTGCGGGGATCTCAGTTCAATAGCAACGCGGACGTCTACAAGTTTCTCCAGCCCATGGGCGGAGACGTTGCGCACGCTGTTATGTCGCTGGTGCCAAGCGAGCCGGTAGATACCGTGAACTATCAACCGGATATGTCCAGCGACATGCTGATCGCCAGAATCGAGAACTTCGCTAATGTTCCCTCCAATGTGAACAAACTCCGCGCCATGCGATCTCTGCACGCCAAAGTGGACTCCTACTTCCTGGTAAATCAGGACAGGCCGGTGGAGATCAACTCGCTGGTGCTGGCCGATCCAACCGGGAAGGACTGGCTGGATTACGGCGTTTTGATCGACGATCCAAAGCTGGGGCAGCGGGACGGCTCCCAATTGAAGATCAGCGTGACCTACCGTTTGACCACGGAATCCGGCGAGACCGTTATGGAAAACAGCGAAGACCGCGCCTTTGCGGCTTTCGAAGACGGGCCTGCGGGCGAGAAGAAGTTTGCGCCATTTCTGGTGGCCAACCGCATTCCCATCGAACCAGGCTCCTACAAGCTGATGGTGGAAGTGACCAACCGGCAAGCCCAGCAGACTTTCAAAGGCGAGACCGCGGTTACGGCCGGACCAGTGAACCGCCCTTCGTTCGCGGGACCCCTGGTAACCACATCCGTCGAGCGTGTGGCGCGTCCCAATCCCTTCCAGCCGTTCGAATATTTTGGCATCCAATTCCATCCGGCCGCGCGGCATGAAATCAATCATCCCGATCCGCTGCGCTTGCTTTTCGAGTTGCATGAACCACCGGGAGCCACCGCCGACTACCAGATGGAATACATCATCACCCGTCTGCTGGAAAAAGAAGGCCGGCGCTCCTCCACCGAAGAGATCCCGCAATCGCAGTTCAAGGACGGCCGCTTGCTCAAGTCCAAGACCATCGCGGTGAACGATCTGGAAAGCGGCGATTACCGGCTGATCATCAACTTGCGCCAAGCCGGTTCCAGCGAGGTGATTGCGTCGGCCAACATGCCGCTGCGAATCGCGGAAACCAAGAGCGATCTTCCGCTCTTCTTTTTCTCCGATGCGCAAGCTTTGGCACGGCCCGGCATCGCAGCTTACATGCGCGCGCTCGAAGCCAGCTCGCAAAAGAACGACTTAGCAGCCACGGATTATTTCCGCCAGGCTCTGGAGCAAAACCCGGCCAATACGTTCGCCGGCCAGGACCTGGTGCAGCTCTACTTTACGCAGCGCAAGTATGCGCCCATCGCCGATCTCTACAAACGCCTGGGAATCGCGGCATTCAAAGCATCCCCCATCACGCTGGCCCAGATCGCACTGAGCTTCCGCCAGAGCGGAGACGCCGATCAGGCGCGAAACGTAGTAGCGGCCGGCCTGGGAATCTATCCTGGCAACGCGACGCTCTCGGCGCTGCAAAATCGCGCTAAGTAGCACTCCCCTGATTCGCGCCCCAACACCAGGTCGCTACCCTAGGTTGCGGATGTAACGGTTACGTCCGCAATTCAATCTATTCCGATAACCCGGAGCTGATTTTCGGTTTATTCCAAATCCAATAAACTGCCGGAGCCGGGAGGCCATTCGCTCACGCATTTCTAACGATCTACACGCCAGACCGCAAATGGCAGCCTCCTTGCTTGTTGGTGCGCAGTCACTATCTCGCTCTCAGGGGAAAATACAAATGCGGTTAAAATCGTTACAATTCCTGTTTATTTCTTTGCTGTTTGCCGCGGCGCAAGTTCCATCGCCGGCTCAGTCCATCATTTCCGGCGATGTCACGGGGATTGTGACGGACCCCTCGGGTGCCGGCATACCGAATGCCTCCGTAACTTTGACTAACGCCAGCACGAACGCAGCCCAAAACGCTAGCACCAACACGCAGGGAAGTTATCGATTCGCTTTCGTTCCACCGGGCAGCTACGTAGTTTCCGTCAGCTCCACCGGCTTTCAAACTCAGCAGCGTCCCGGTGTGATCGTTAGCGCTGGGCAGCCAACTTCGGTGAACGTTCAGCTATCGGTGGCCGCGGCCAAGCAGACCGTGGATGTCGTGGAGGCGTCTTCCGCCCTTCAGACTGAAAACGCGGACGTGGCCACCGATTACAGCACGCAGATGATCGAGAACTTGCCTAACCCCGGCGGCGACATCACTTACTTTGTACAGACCGCGCCCGGTGTCGTGATGAATGTGCAGGGAGGCAACGGTAACTTCTCGGCCAACGGCATGCCCGGAACATCCAACCTGTTCACCATTAACGGGATGAGTTACAACGATCCATTTCTGGACGTAAACAATAGCGGCGCTTCCAACCTATCGCTCGGGGCGAACGACATTGCCGAAGCCAACGTGATCAACAATGCGTATTCCGGGCAGTACGGACAATACGCCGGAACTCAGGTTACCTACATCACGAAATCGGGAACCAACGAATTCCACGGCGACGCCATTTACATGTGGAATGGGCGCGAGCTGAATGCCAATCAGTTCTTTAACAACAGCTCGGGCGTGGGCACGCCGTTCAACAACTTCAATCAATGGGCAGCCGGCCTGTCGGGACCCGTCTGGAAGAATCATACTTTCTTTGACATCAATTACGAGGGTCTGCGCAGCCTGCTGCCGGGCTCCAGCACTCTCAACCTGATTCCGAGCCCGCAATTCCAAAGCGCGACGCTGCAGAACCTGACCGCCACCGGGAACGCCGCGGCGATTCCGTTCTACCAGAAAATTTTCAGCATCTACAACGGTGCGCCCGGCGTCGGCAGCGCCACTCCCGTGACTTCGGACGGCGACGGCGGCTGCGGCGGACAGACCTTCACTGGCTTGGGAGCCGGCGTTCCTTGCGCGCTCCAATTCCGCAACACACCGGCCGATCTGAACAAGGAATACCAATGGTCCGGCCGCGTGGATCATATCTTCAGCGACAAAGATCGCGGATATATTCGCGTCTCGCGCGACAACGGATTCCAGCCCACCTACGCCAGCCCCTTCGGCGCCACATATGACCAGGAAAGCAACCAGCCGCAGATGGTGGCTCAGGTTTCGGAAACTCACGTCTTCGATCCGAACACGGTGAATCAGTTCAACGCGTCCACTCTTTTCTATGCCGCGGTCTTCGTCCCGTCGGACCCGGCCGCCGCGCTTTCCGCGCTTCCTACCTGGATCAATTTCTCGGGTGGTGCCTTCTCGTCGGTAGGCGCTTTCGCAGAGCCCGCTCCCGGCAGCGAAGGGTTCTTCTTCCCGCAAGGCAGGCGCGTTTTCCAATATCAGGTGTCGGACGACCTTTCTCACATTATGGGTAAGCACACCTTCCGCGTCGGCGTTAGTTGGACGCATGACACGGTCACGGATCTCGATTTCAGCGCGCTGGGCGGTCCCATCAACGGCGCGATTACGACCTCCATGGCCAACTTCTTCAATGGGGGCGGCGCGGCCACCTCGCTTTTCCAAGGCTTCCCCTCGGCGTCCGAGGAGGGCATCAAGTTCAATACGCTGGGCGGTTACGTCGCCGACGATTGGAAAGTCACCGATCGGCTTACCGTCTCGCTCAATCTTCGCTTGGAGCACTACTCCAACCCAACCTGCGATAGCGATTGCTTCTCTCACCTCAACTACACCTTCACCGGCGCGGCCGATCCGAACGCGGCGTCCACACCCTACAATCAGTTCATTGTTTCCGATCAGCACAATGCCTATCCGAGCACTCAGGCGGTGGTTTGGGAACCGAGAATGGGCATCGCATGGAAGCCGTTCAAGAGCGGCGGCACCGTCATCCGCACCGGCGCGGGGATTTTCGCGGACCAGATTGAAGGCGGACTGGCGGAAGACGCGGCCTTCAACGCTCCCGGCCTAAACAGCTTCCTCATCGGAAACGGCAATATCGCTCCCGGCGTTCCCGGAAGTCTCTTCACCACCACCGCGGCGGCCAACCAGGCTCTCCTGAACCAGTTCAAATCCGGCGGCAGCTTCGACTCGATCTCCACCACCGTCCCCGGCTTCGCCGCTCCCAGCTTCACCAACTTCCCCAATAAATTCCTGCAGCCCACGTATTACAAGTGGAACTTTGAGATCGAGCAATCCATCGGCCGGACCATGGTGTTCACCATCAACTACTCGGGCATGCACGGGGATCATATCCTCAATGGCATTGAGGGCGTGAATGCCTTCTGTTCTTTGAGCAATTGCCCGAATGGGTTTGCCGGTCTTCCAACCTCGGCTCCCAACGCGGCGCTCGGCGCCGTGACGCAGTATACGAACGCTGGTGTGGCCAGCTACAACGGCCTGACTCTCAGCTTCCAGCGCCGTCTTGCGGCCGGCCTGACGTTTACCGCCAACTACACCTGGGCTCACTCACTCGATACCGCGTCCAATGGCGGCGTCGTCAACGAGGCCTTCGGCGTTTTTCAAACCAACGCTGCCATCGAGTCGCCGCAGAATCCGTTTAATGTCCGCGCGAACTACGCGAGTTCAGACTATGATATTCGCCACTCGTTGAATGCCAATTTCGTTCTCAGCGATGCCTTCCGCCATGCCGGGTTCAAGTGGGGCCCCAATCAGGCATTCGGGGGCTGGACGCTTTCGAGCAACCTGTTCTGGCGCAGCGGGCTCCCGTTCTCCATCGTGGATTCGGGCGCTCTCGGTATCCTGGAAGCGCAGAATTATGGGACGGCCGGCACCGCGGTCCTTGCGTCGGCCACTGGCCCGTTCCCGCAAAGTTGCGGTCCGAGCGCCGTCAACACGCCCTGCTTCAACGCCTCGCAGTTCACGGCCGGCGACGGATTCGGAACTTTGGGACGCAACATCCTGCGGGGGCCGAACTTCTTTGACATGGACCTGGCCTTAATGAAGAGCATCCGCATTAAGGAACGCCTGACCTTCACGTTCGGCGCGCAGGCCTACAACATCGCCAACCATCCGAATTTCGACCAACCCGTGGCCGATCTCGCTAACCCCAACTTCGGCCTGATCACCGCCGAAGTGGCGCCACCCACCAGTATCCTGGGCGCGTTTGTTCCCGGCACGGCTGCTTCGCCGCGCTTCGTCGAAATCAAAGGCACCATTCGATTCTGATCGGAACCGCGTTTTTAAGGGCGGGGCGCGTAGTAGCCCCGCCTGACCGACACTCGCAAGCCAGTCTTATCCAACTTCACCTCCAGCTTGCGAAACTTGCCATCGTGCGCCTGATTGCTGGGCACGTACCCAATTGAATACTGGCTGCGCAGCTGGTCTTCAATGCTCTGGTAAATCTCTCCCAGCGACATCCGCTTCTTTCCCGCATCAAACATGTGTCCGCCGGTTGGCTCCGCCAGGCCTTTTAGAAAATCGCAGCCGAAAAACTTCTGGTCGTAACAAATGCCATAGACGATGGTGTTGGTAGCCTGCACGGCTTCCAGCGCCTCCTCCATATGCATCCGGCTGCCGTTGTCCAGTCCATCGGAAACAATAAGCATGGCCTTGCGTCCGGTAACGCCCTGCAGCTTGTTCACCGCGGTTTGATACACGGCATCGTACAGCAGAGTGCCCGGCATGGGCTGCCCCAAGGGAGGAAGACCGCGGAACGGAATCGCATGCAGCTGGGCCAGCGCGTTGTGCAGGCGCACGGAAGAAGAAGTAAAATCTTGCCACAGCACCAGCGTGCTAGAGAAACCCAATAGCAGCGCGTGATCGGTGGGCCGGAGGACCACGTCGAAGAATCTCCCGGCCGCTTCGCGCTCCGCGGCGATGGCCTGGCGAACGCTGCCGCTCACGTCCATCAGTAAAGCGATGGTCAGTGGAAGATCCGTATCACGGGCAAAGTATCGAATCTCCTGCTTGCGCCCATTCTCCCGGATCTCAAAATCCTTTTGGCTCAGGTCCGTAATCAGCGCGCCGCGCTTGTCCGCTACGGTGCACAGCACGTTCACTACGTCCACATCCACGCGGATTGGCGAAGTGTCGCCGGCCGCCTGCGCGAAAATCGGTTGCGACGCAAGAAGCTGAGTGAAACCGAGCGCAGCTAGACAAAAGATGAGCTTCAAAGCTTCGCCGCTATTGCGCGCGGCTGGATAATTTCCCAGCGGCGCCCGAGTCCGCACCTTCGTCGCACTGGTACTCCATCAGCTCGAAGTTCTTCGCCTGACGGTGCAGCGGGAAGCGCAGCTTCCAGGGATGCGTGTAGACCTTGGGGTCCTCCAGCGTGGCTTCGTACCAGATGGTGTTGGCGTCGATGGGCGTGTAGCGCTCAATCACATGCAATTGATCGCTGTGAAAGTCTCCGGCCATATCCAGCCAGGTTTTGTCGTTGAAGTTCTTCACGTCGACAACCAGCGTGTCGCCGTCCCAATGTGCGATCGAATCTCCATCGAACGTCTCGGTCGCCGTCAGATGGCTGGTCCGGTCCAGATAGAAGATCCGCCAGGCGTGGGCATACTCGTAGATCGCATCGATTTTCCCGGGACTCTCGACGATTTCGAACGCGAAAGGCAGATAGTTGATTCGCGGCACGCCGGGAAGTTGGCAATGCGTGGCCGGATTGCTCCGCGGATCGTTGTAGAGACTTTTAGCCAGTTCGTTGCGCTTCTTGAGCGCGGCGTCCTGGTAGGGAATCTGATCGCCTTCGGAAATGCCCGGGCCTCCGGGCGTTCCATAATCGCCCCGGTGCTTGACAACATTCCAATCCGCCAACGTGTGTTCCTGCCAGATGCCCGAAAGGTCCGGCTTCCCGTCGCGGGCGCGCGGCATCTTGCCGCCTTTTTCACCCGGCCGGAACGGATCGGCATCGCCAGGCTTGGGGATAGTATCCCAGCCGTCTTGCGCGTTAACTGCGGGCGCGAGCAGAACAGCGGCGATCAGAATAATTCGGGTCACTGTTTAGGACCGTTATCGGGCGAGCCCGCGAAAAGTTTTCGACCGTCCGGAGTCGTGATCTGGCGAGCAGCTAAAGTATGTGAGCCATCCTTTGCGACGAATCCATGTACTGTGATGGCGTCGCCCGGCTTCACCGTGTCCCTGCGCCAGCCACCGCGATACAGCACATTCGGTGGCCCGGTTTCCAGGCCCCAATTTGCGACGGTTCCATCTTCGGACTTTACATCAATATAAATCCAGGAATGAGGATTCACCCAATCCACTTTCGTCACCGTGCCCACCAGGTCCACCGGCTTGCTCCCGTCGAACTCGGCGGCGAAGGAGTGGTGCGCCAGCATGGGCGCGGCGGAGAAAACTAAACCCACGGTGACCGCCAACGCAGAAACCAACGTCGTCTTCATGGAGATTCCTTACGAAAACATGCTATACGATTCTCAAAACGAGTGCATTACGGCGCCATCGGCGAGCTTTACTTCGGTGCAGCGCATGTGCCGCGAGCCGTCTTTGGCGCGCGCGCCGGAGCAAGTCAATTTGTCCCCCGGCCTCAGACTGTCTTTCGACCAGCCCATGCGCTGGAGCGCGTTGGGGCTATCGATTTCAATCATCCAATGTTCCACCGTGCCGTCTGGAGCGGGCGCATCCAAATAAATATGAGTATGTGGATTGGACCACTCGAAGCGAGTGACCGTGCCAGTCACGATGGCCGGATGCCTTAGATCGAACTCGGCCGTGGAGTGATGGGCGGATGCGGGGATAGCAAGGAATGACAGGAAGACAAGGCATACGAGGAATTCACGAAAAAGCGCACGGGCGCGCATGTGGGCTATCCGCCGCCATCCTACGCGCCCAGTGCCAGGCATGTCAAACTGGTGGGACCAAGTTAAAACACCAGTTTGAGCGCAAGCTGGTCGTGCCGTTAGTGATTGGCGCCGCGGATCTCGTGCCGGTTATACGCATCGCGCATCCTCTGCAGCTGGTTGACGTCGGCGGAAAGCGCATCGCGGCCCTCCAGCGGGAGATGATTATTATCCAGCACGTGCTGAATGCGGGAGATGGCGTCATCCAATTCGCCTTTATCGAACGATCCCCGTTCCCACTTCAATGAGAAGTCGCGCAGCTTCTTTTCCGCGTCGTTCAAACGGTTACGATCGCCGCTGGTGAAGTGAAACGTACCGTAGGAGCGATTCAGATCCAGGTGAACCTGGTCCACCAAAGAAGTCACTGAGGCTGGATCGTAGCGTGCCTGCGGTGCAAACTGCGCCTGCGCCATCAATCCAGAAGCCAGCAGTAGCGCCGCAGCGCAATGTACCGATTTAATGGATTTCATAATTGCATCCTTTCCCTTCTCCTATTGACAAGCCCTAAGCGTTGGGGTCCAGTGGCCTTTCCGCCGGAGCGTAGGCCGCCCCCGCAGCAATGCCGCCCGAAACCGTTCCCGAAAGTGGGACGCGCGACGGCTGGATTTTGTTTTAGGGCGGAATCTCGGATGGTACCGCCCTTCAATGCATGCAAATTTAAGCGGGGCCTCTCGGTTGGCCTAAGGCATGGCATAATCACAAGTTGGCGCATATTCTTCCACTCAAACAAGCGATCCAGGAAATGGTTCGCGACGGTGATGTGGTGGCTCTCGAAGGCTTCACACACCTGATTCCGTTCGCCGCCGGGCACGAAATCATCCGGCAGGGGCGTCGCGATTTGACGCTCATCCGCATGACGCCGGACTTGATCTACGATCAACTGATCGGCTCCGGCTGCGCTTCGAAACTGATTTTCTCCTGGGGCGGTAATCCGGGCGTCGGCTCACTGCATCGTCTGCGCGATGCCGTGGAGCAAGGCTGGCCGGTTCCGCTCCAGCTGGAAGAGAACGCACATGCCGGGATGGCGGCGGCCTATGCCGCGGGCGCGTCGCATCTGCCGTTTGGGTTGTTGCGTGGATACCTGGGAGCCGATCTTCCCAAATACAACCGCGTGAAGTTTATCGAGTGCCCGTTCACCGGTGAAAAGCTAGCCGCCATTCCCGCGATTCGTCCGGACGTCACGGTGATTCACGCGCAGAAGGCCGATCGCAAAGGCAACGTGCTGATGTGGGGCGTGATCGGCGTACAAAAAGAAGCGGTGCTAGCTGCCAAACGCGTGATCGTAACGGTGGAAGAGATCGTCGATCAGCTCGACGCGCCGCCTAACGCCGTGGTGTTGCCATCGTGGGTGGTGGGCGCAGTAAGCGAAGTGAAGGGCGGAGCATTTCCCTCCTACGCGCAAGGTTACTATCCCCGCAACAATGCTTTCTACAAACAATGGGACCCCATCGCGCGCGAGCGTGAAACATTCCAAGCGTGGATGCAGAAGCACGTTCTGGGGACCAATGATTTCGATGACTTCAAGCGCAGCCTGGAACAGGTAGTGACGCATGCCCAGGGCTAAATACAGATGACAAAATACACCGCCGACGAAATGATGACCATCGCCGCGGCGCGCATGATCCGCAACGGCGCGTCCTGCTTTGTGGGCATCGGGCTGCCGAGCGCCGCTGCCAACCTGGCGCGGCTGACCCACGCGCCGGACACAGTGTTGATTTACGAATCGGGTTGTATCGGAACGAAGCCCACCGTGCTGCCGCTTTCAATCGGCGATGGCGAACTTTCGGAAACCGCCGACGCCGTGGTTTCCATCCCCGAGATCTTCGCGTATTGGCTGCAAGGCGGGCGCATCGATTTAGGATTTCTCGGCGCCGCGCAGATCGATAAATTCGCCAACATCAACACCACCGTGATCGGGGATTACTACAAGCCTACTGTTCGACTGCCGGGCGCGGGCGGAGCGCCGGAGATTGCGGCATCGTCCAAAGAAGTGCTCATCACGCTGCGGCAGAACAAGCGGGCGTTCATTGAGAAGCTCGATTTCGTCACCTCCGGCGGCCACTTCACCGGCGGCGACAGCCGCGCGAAAATGAACCTGCCTGGCAAAGGTCCCACGGCTGTAATTACGGATCTCGGCATCATGACGCCGGACGAGACGACGAAAGAACTGACGCTGACGAGTTTGCATGCCGGGGTCACAGTCGAAAAAGTGATTGAGTCCACAGGTTGGGCGCTGAAGGTTGCTCCGAAACTAGCCACGACCGAACCACCCACGGAAACCGAGCTGCGTGTTCTTCGCGACCTGAACGAACGCACCGCGCGCGCTCACGCCGGACAGGCGTAATGCTGACGTTCGCCTACGACATGCTGCCATCGCGTGTCGTGTTTGGCGCGGGCTGCCTGGACAAGTTACCTGAAGAGATCGATCGGTTGGGCGCCACTCGTGCGCTGGTGCTGTCGACACCCGAGCAGCGTGAAGCAGGCCAGCAGATCTTGGACCGCTTGGGCGCACGTGCCGTCGGATTGTTCGACCAGGCCGTAATGCATGTGCCGATCGAGATCGCGGAACGTGCGCGCGAACAAGCCAGGGCACTGGGCGCGGATTGTTGTGTCGCCATCGGAGGCGGATCCACAACCGGTCTCGCGAAAGCCGTCGCGCTGGTGTCCACGCTGCCGATTCTCGCGATTCCGACCACCTACGCGGGCTCGGAGATGACTCCCATCTGGGGTATTACCGAAAAAGGCTTGAAGAAGACCGGCCGCGATCCGCGCGTGCTTCCCAAGACGGTGCTCTACGATCCCACGCTCACAGTGACACTGCCGCCAATGCTGTCGGCCACCAGCGGGATGAACTCGATCGCCCATTGCGTGGAGGCGCTGTATTCGAAAGATGCCAATCCCATCATTTCGATGATTGCCGAAGAGGGCGTTCGCGCGCTGGCTGCGGGACTGCCGGCGGTGGTGAGAGAGCCGGCCAATCTGGAAGCCCGTTCGAATGCACTTTATGGTGCCTGGCTGGGCGGCGTCGCGCTCGGAGCGGTGGGGATGGCGCTGCATCACAAGCTTTGCCACACCCTGGGCGGCACGTACAATCTGCCCCACGCCGAGACCCACACCGTAGTTCTGCCGCACGCCACTGCATATACCGCGCCGGCTGCCCCTGAGGCCATGTCGCGGATTGCACGGGCACTCGGCACTTCATCTGCGGGGCAAGGCCTGTACGATCTTGCCGTTTCGCTGGGCGCGCCCACATCGCTGGCCGCGCTCGGGCTGAAAGCGGCCGATCTGGATAAAGCCGCCGACATCGCGGTCGAGAATCCCTACTACAATCCGCGCCCCATCACGCGCGAAGGCATCCGAGCGTTACTTCAGGATGCCTTCGAAGGTTGCAGGCCGTCGTAACGGGTTACCGTCGGCCGCGACCGTAGTAGCCACGTCCGTAGTAGCGCGGACCAACCCAACGCGGTCCATAGTAGGGACGCGGTCCCCAATAGCCAGCGCGGTAGCCATAGGGATAAACATACGGTCCGGGCGCGACGTAAGCGGCTGCCGGAGCGGGCGGAGCATAGTAGCCGTAAGCCGGGGCCACGCCCACACCAACGCCAACCCCAACCGGTCCCACTCCAACACCCACCACCACACGCGGCGCAGCGAACGATGCACTGCCAACCAGGAACAAAAGAGCAAGTAATTTGGTTTTCATCGATCTGTCCTCCTCACGCGGTTTATAAAGGCATGCAGCGTGCCAATGGCGATCATGTTTAGATTATTAAAGTTGCGAACGATGCGGGAGGATTGGTCTTGGCCGATTACCACCAGCGGGATTTGATTTCAGCCAAGCCGGGGTCGCGGTAGTACCCGAGACCCCAACCTTAGTACGAAAGTCCATCAGGGATACTAAGAATCCATATAGGTTCTCCACCCGATTGGGACTGCGCAAACCCGCGCCTTAGAATGCATTAGGATCATGAACGCAGGCACGCTCCCCTCCAAGCAGAATAAGACTCAATACTCCGAGCTGGAGGCGGCCCAGGAGTTGGGTGTGACGGTGGACCAGCTTCGCGTCCTGATCCGGCAGCACATTGCCCACAGCGATGAAGACCTGAATCATCTCGCCATTGCCACCTTCCATCCTTCGGATCTTCTGGTTCTCAAGATCCTCGCCGGCCGGCCAGGCGCTCTAACGTCGAACGGCTCGAACGAGTAGCCGTACACCAGTCTCATTTGTCTTCAGCTGTTCTCAACCCTCACCTGCAAGTAACCAGAAGACATGCTTCCCCGTCGCAATGCGTATGCGCGGGCTTCTACTGGTTGCGCTGGTGATTTGTGCGGCGCAGGGCATACATTCCCAGGGTGCCCGGATCGACGCGACAGAGGGCAAGCTGGCGGCCGTGCGCGATGGCTCCATCACGGTGCGGAACGATCAGGGCACACGAACCTTCCGGATCACCCCCGGCACCAAAATCTGGCGCGGCGATTATGTGGACGTCCGCCAGCTTCGCCTGGGCGACGATCTCAGCGTCCGGTTTCGCGCATCAACCGCGATTGATATTGAAGCGAATCTCGACCGCTGGGACGGGAACATCACAAAGGTTTCGGGCGACCACGTCGAGATCGAGTTTACAGACAAGGATGGCAACCCCGTCGGTACGAAGGGTACGGTCACATTCTGGAATCGAACGGCCTTTCTGGTCTACGCCTCTCGAAATGACCTCCGGCCCGGTGCTTATCTGTCCGTGATCGGTCTGGTCCAGAGCCCGACAATGATGCGAGCCTGGCGGGTGATTGGCTTCGGTCCGCCGCCGAGCACCCGGCCGAACAGGTAGCGCCAATCGCCGGCGCTTTCCCAGCCCCTAATCGCGGAGGGCGAACGCTCAACCCTTTGCTAACATGCTTGGTATGGCAAATCTTGGGTTTCTTGGATTGGGTCTCATGGGTTATCCGATGGCGCGGAATCTGGCGCGGGCCGGTCACAAAGTAGCCGTCTGGTCGCACACCGCGAGCAAAGCGCAGCAACTGGCATCGGAGGAAAAAGCGATCGCCTGCGCTTCACCCAAACAGGTGGCCGAACAGTCTGACTTCGTCTTCGCCTGTGTCGGCGACACGCGCATGTCCGAAGAGGTGTTCACCGGCCCCAACGGCGTTATCGAGGGGGCCAAGCCCGGAACTATCGCCGCGGACGCCAGCACCATCTCGCCTTCCGGAAGCCGGGCCATCGGCGAGAAGCTCAAGGCGAAGGGTATCCAATTCCTGGATGCGCCTTGCACCGGATCTACGCCAGGGGCGATCAACGCCACCCTCACTTTTATGATTGGAGGCGACCAGGGTGTATTCGAAAAAACGAAGCCATTCCTGGAAGTGATGGGCAAGAAGTTCTTTTACTGTGGAGGGTCGGGATTAGGGCTGCAAGCCAAGCTGACGCAGAACCTGATCCTCGCTAACTTGATGCAGGCATTCAACGAGGGGATGGTGCTAAGCACCAAGGGCGGCATTCAGCCAGAACTCATGCTGGACATCCTGGACAACAGCGCCGCCAAGTCCGGATTGATCGCCTTCAAGGCGCCTTTCGTTTTTAGAAGGGACTTCACCACCAACTTTTCCACAAAGTGGATGCACAAGGACGTTGGATTGGCGCTCGGCGCGGCGCAGGAGCTGGGACTGCCCATGCCCCTGACCAGCCAGACTGAACAGATGTTTCAGGCTGCAATTGCAGAGGGTTACGGGGAAGATGATATGTGTGCGACCATCCGGGTGATGGAACACTGGGCGGGGGTCGAGGTTAAGGCAAAATAAAAATACGAAAAACAGTTGCGTTCCAAGAAATCATATATTAGTATTGGAATTAAGCCGGGGAGGCAACTCCCACCAAAGCGAGACTAACCTCATTAAAGACCCCTGAAGCAATCCTCCCCGGCGCCCGAAAGGGTTTGGGTCTTCCAACAAAAATAAAGCCTTGATGGCAAGCTGCAACTTAGACGCAGCAGCCGCTCGCGGGGATACGAGGTTTCTCAGATCGTTTGACGTTATAATGGGGCGATTGAAGACGCTCACCCTCCTCGGGTCCACTGGGTCTATTGGTGTCAGCACCTTGGACGTGGTTGGACGCCACCCGGAAAAGTATCGCATCCACGCGCTGGTCGCGGGAACCAATGTTGACTTGCTAGTCCAGCAGATTGAACGGTTTCGACCACAAGTGGCGGTCACGGCAACCGAACAGTCACACAAGAATCTAATTAGTAGGCTGATGGATGCAGGGCTTCCCCGCCAATCTTGGCCTGAGCTTTCCTGGGGTGCCGGTGCCCGTGTGGAAGCGGCTACCGCGTCTGAGGTTGACTTCGTGATGTCCGCGATTGTTGGCGTGGCGGGCCTGGAAGCCACTTATGAGGCCATTTGCCGGGGTAAGCGTGTGGGACTGGCGAACAAAGAGGTGCTGGTGGCTAGCGGCAAGCTGGTCATTGAAGCCGCCAGAAACTCGGGGACTGAGCTGATTCCAGTGGATAGCGAGCACAACGGCGCGCATCAGTGCCTGAGGGCCGGCCGGCGGAGTGAAGTGGCCCGGCTAATCCTCACGGCTTCAGGTGGTCCCTTCCGTGAGACGCCGGCCGAAAAGCTGGCTGCGGTTACGCCCGCCGACGCGCTGAATCACCCCACCTGGAAGATGGGTCGCCGCATCACCATCGATTCGGCTACCCTGATGAACAAAGGGTTTGAGGTGATCGAAGCCTGCTGGTTGTTTGATTTTTCTGCCGATGAAGTAGACGTGGTAGTTCACCCGCAGTCTTCCGTGCACGCCATGGTGGAATATACCGACGGTAGCGTTATTGCGCAGATCTCCGCCACCGATATGCGCATGCCCATCCAATATGCGCTCACCTATCCGGCTCGAGATTCCGCGCCTGTGCCCCGTTTGGATTGGACGGAATCGCGCCACTGGACTTTCTCGCCGCCCGACTTCAAGAAATTTCCGGCGCTGAGGCTGGCTTACCAGGCTTTTCGCGCGGGCGGCTCGGCGGCCTGCACATTAAACGCGGCGGACGAAATCGCCGTGGAAGCTTTTCTTGGACAGCAAATCTCCTTCCCATCCATCGCCGCGGTGGTGGAGGAAACGCTGGCTCGCGTACCGAATCGCGAAGCCGGCAGCATCCGGGAGATACTGGAAATAGATGAACAATCGCGCGGGGTGGCGCGTAACATTGTTCGGGAGCGTGCTAGCGTTCGGGAGCGTCAATCCGTAGAGGCCTGAATTTTATGAGCTTCGTCATTTTGCAGAACATCTTCTGGTTCCTGATCATGATCGGCGTCATGATCCTGATTCATGAACTGGGCCATTATTGGGCGGCGCGCTTCTTCGACGTCAAGGTGGACACCTTCAGCTTCGGGTTCGGGCCTCGTCTGTTCGGCTTCAAAAAGGGCGAAACCGATTTTCGTTTTTCCGCCATCCTGCTGGGCGGCTACGTCAAGATGGTGGGCGAACAACCTGGCGACGAGCATGCGAGTGACCCCCGTAGTTTTCTGAACAAGCCTCGCTGGCAGCGTTTGATTATCTTGTTCGCCGGTCCCGCCATGAACATGATTCTGGCCGTCGCGGTGCTCACCGGCCTCTTCATGGTGCGCTTCCCCAAAGTGCCTTCCCGTCCGTCGCCAGAGATTGGATACGTGGTGCCCGGCAGCGCCGCTGCTAAAGCGGGCTTGCGCGAGGGCGACCGGATCGTGCAGGTAGGCGACACATCCAACCCCACCTGGGAAGACATCACGATGAAAGAAGTGGCCAGCGCCGGCCATCCTTTGAACGTCTGGATCGTACGCGATGGAGATCGCAAACTGGTTCCGGTGACGCCGGTGCTGGACGCCAAAACCGGTTATGGGTTCGCCGGCTGGGGCGAGCAGAGCGAAATAGAAATCGCCAGTGTGTTGAGCAACTCGCCGGCGGCTAAGGCGGGATTCGATCCCGGAGATGTCATTGTCAGCGTGGACGGCCAGCCGATCCATTCCACGCCCAAGGTTCACGACATTATCAGCGGGAATGGCGGCAAGCCGGTGGACGTCGTACTCTCGCGCAATGGAAAGGTCATCACCGCGCACCTGACTCCCAGCTTGTCGAAGAACGGCGGGACCAAGGAGTGGATGATCGGCGTTAGCTTGCAGCAGAAGGTGGTTTTCGTCAGCCTGGCCTTCCCGCAAGCTCTTGCGGAATCCGTTCGCGAGAACATCAAGAACGCCACCTTCATCTATCAGTTCCTGCGCGGCGTGGCCGAGCGGCGCATGTCACCGAAATCGGTGTCCGGTCCCATTGGCATCGTGCAGATATCGGGTGAGGAAGCTCGCGAGGGGCCCATTCCGTACCTCGGGCTGATGGCCGGGCTCAGCTTGAACCTGGCAGTAGTGAATCTACTCCCTATCCCGATCCTGGATGGTGCTTCCATCTTCATGCTGCTGCTGGAAATGTTCATGCGCCGCGATCTTAGCCTGAAAGTCAAAGAAGCCGCCTTTCGCCTGGGATTTGTCTTTATCATGGCCATTGTCGCCTTCGTGATCTACAACGACATTTCTAAACTGGCTGGTTAGCAGGATGCTGAAAAAAGGCCAAAAAACGCTTGCTCACGCGCCACCCGCCCGGTGTTCTTCGAGTCGATGTTCTCCAGTGCCACCCCAGCGGGAGTCCGCGCGTCGATGTTCTCCGGTGCACGACTCCCCTGGCGCCTCCGAACGTCCTGCCGGCCACGACTTCCGGTCGTCTCCGGAGGTGCCGCTGGCGCGGGGCTCAGATTCGCGATTGCGTGTTTGCAGGTGCTTACCGAGCCGCGACCGTGAGGAAGTCGGGACCTCGTGGACTTTTTCAGCAGCCTGTTAGCCCCATCACAAGCATGCGGCTGCTCGTCCCTCTGATAATTATCTGCGCGACGGGCCTCGCGGCACAGTCCTTCGTCCCTACCAATCCGGCTGCGCTGGCCGCGCGGCACTGGCGCCAGGAGCACGAGCGCGCGATCGTCGACCAGTTTGTCGCGCTGCTGGCCATCCCCGATATCTCCGCCGACCGCGCCAATATTCAGCGCAACGCCGAGGCCATCGCAGCCATGCTGACCAAACGTGGCATCGCTCCCAAACTGGTCAGCGTGCCCGGAGGGAATCCGATCGTCTTCGGCGAAATAGACACGCCCGGCGCGACGCGAACCATCGTTTTCTACGCCCACTATGACGGCCAGCCGCTGGATCCGAAGGAGTGGGCCAGTCCGCCGTTCACGCCGACGCTGCGTGATAAGCAAGTGGAACGCGACGGACAGGTGATTCCTCTGCCGGCTCCGGGACAGCCATTTGATCCGGAGTGGCGTCTCTATGCCCGCGGCGCAGCGGATGACAAGGCGCCCCTAATTGCGATGCTCGCGGCCTTGGACGCCATCCGCGCGGCCGGACTAAAAACGCGATCGAACATCAAATTCGCATTCGAAGGCGAAGAAGAAGCGGGATCGCCCAATCTGGAAGCCACTTTGGCCGCAAACAAGGCGCTGTTCGCGGGCGACCTTTGGCTGATGTGCGACGGGCCGCTGCATCAAACACGGCGTCAGTTGATCACCTTTGGAGCGCGTGGAGTGGTCCCGCTCAACATCACCGTACTAGGTCCGCGGGGCGAACTGCACAGCGGGCATTACGGAAATTGGGCGCCCAATCCGGCGCTTGAACTAGCCAAGTTGCTGGCGTCCATGAAGGATGACGACGGCCATGTTCTGGTAGACCATTTTTATGATGACGTAGAACCTTTGAGCGCGACCGAGAAGCGCGCCCTC
>CAVRZH010000089.1:0-17060 GCA_963725455.1 Bryobacterales bacterium | reverse complement strand
TTTTTCAGCGCCTTGGTTCGGTTAGGTGTTTGCTGGGACGGCGCCGGGGGTTTCGCTGGCTCCCTCCAGCCTGACCTTTACCAGCCAGGCGGTGGGAACCACCAGCACCATCCAATCCGTTACCCTGACCAACTCCGGCACCAGCACACTGACCCTCACCGCGGTCACCTGGAGCGGCGATTTTGCCGAGGCCAACACCTGTGGCACGCTGCCCCGCGAAGCTTGCGCCTTCGGCCAAATGCACCCTCAGGGTGACCTTTAAACCCACCGCCAGCGGCACGCGCACCGGAACGCTGACCCTGGCGGATAACGCCGGCGGCGGGGTTCGAACCTGGCGCTCACCGGCACGGGCACGGAGCCGGGGGTGACCCTTTCGCCCACCAAGCTGACGTTTGCCAACCAGAACCTGAAGACCGCCAGCCCGTCGCAACCCATCACCCTCAAGAACACGGGCACGGGAACCCTCACCATCACCGGATTCACCACCACCACCGATTTTGGCGAGACCAAAAACTGCGGCAGCACTCTTGCCGCCGGCAGTTCCTGCACGATCAGCGTAGCAACAGGCCCGGGGAAGTTCCAGACGGCCGAGGTGCGCCATCCGCGGGCACGACGGGAGGCTCCGGCGGCCCGGTCCTGATGGGGCTCGTCTTTATTGGTCCGCCGAACGAGGGACCTTTCTTGGAGGAGAAAACGCTCTTGGAGGGACCATTGGGCGGCGGGGTAAAACTGGGCGCCGGCCGCACCTCGATTGAGGGATCCGAGTCTGTGGTAACGGAGGCCATGGCCACCGGTGTAGCCGCGGAGGCTGCCGCTTTGCTGGTGAATGAAGGCGCGGCGGGAGCCAAAGCGATGGGCATCTGGCCGCTCGCAATCGGCGAGGTAAAGTGGCCGTCGGGATCCACCTGGCGCTGCAGGGCGAGCAGGGCTCCTTCAATCTCCTTCATCGACTGCCAGCGCGCCGACGGCTCCTTGGGAAGGCAGCGCAGGACAATCTGCTCCAACAAGGGCGGTACATCGGGCGCCGCTTGATAAATCGGTTTCACGTCGTCGCGCAGGATGGAGGAAAGCGTGGAAATGCCGGACCGTCCTTCGAAGGCGCGCGCCCCCGTCAGCATCTCGTACAACACCGAGCCGAAGGAGAAAATGTCGGAGCGAGCGTCCACGCGCTTGCCCTCGGCTTGTTCGGGCGACATGTAACTGACCGTGCCGATGATGGACCCTTCGCGCGTCAGCGCGGTCTCCACCGTGCTCTGGTCGCCAGTTTGTCCGGTCATGCTGGAATCCACCCATTTGGCCAGGCCGAAATCGAGCACCTTGATCAGGCCCGACGTGGTGACCATGATGTTGGACGGCTTGAGGTCCCGATGAATGAGCCCGGCGGAGTGGGCCGCGGTGAGGGCGCTCGCGATTTGAGCGGCGTACTGTAGCGCCTGAGCTGGGGGCAGGCCTCCGGGGGGCGTGAGATCGCGCAGAGTTTTGCCGGCGATGTATTCCATCACGATGCACTGCATGTCTCCCTCGGAGACAATGTCGTACAACGTAATGATGTTGGGATGGTTCAGAGCCGATGCGGCCTGGGCTTCCTGGAAGAAACGGCGCTTCCGATCCGGGTCCGTAGACATGCCCGGCGACAGTATTTTCACCGCCACCAGACGGTTGAGACGGCTATCCTCAGCCTTATAAATCTCGCCCATTCCGCCGGCGCCAATCTTATCGATAAGTTGGTAGTGAAGGATCTTTGTGCCGAGCATGGTGCAAGAGTGCGCTCACGCGCATTATGACTCGAATGAGACGGCTAGCGCAATCAGGCCCTTGGGCGACGGGATCGGAAGTTGGGGATGAGGGGCCGGTTTCGGCGGTACACTGAGCTGGAAACCCGAGACCCGATGCGATTCATAGACCGTGACGAAGTGGCCCGCCGGCTGACCTACGAAGTGTGCATTCCCATTGTGCGAGAGGCGATGATCGCGTTCTCGCACGGCGAAACCAGGCAACTGCTGCGGTCGATAATCCCGCTGTCGCATGGGCGCCTGTTTGGCGTCATGCCCGGGGCCATGGGAACGAATGCCACGTTCGGGGCGAAATTGATCAGCGTGTTTCAAGACAACTTCGCCAAAGGCATACAGTCCCACCAGGGGCTGGTGATTCTGTTCGATCCGGAGACGGGCGCTCCGGTTTGCGTGGCGCATGCGGGCGAAATCACGGCCATCCGAACGGCGGCGGCTAGCGCTGTGGCAACCGATGTCCTCGCGCGCAAAGATACGCGGCGCATGGCGATCCTGGGCTATGGCGAACAAGCCGGGACGCATGCGCGGGCCATCGGTAAGGTGCGGAATCTGGAATCCATCGTGGTTTGGGGCCGCTCCCAGGAACGCGCGCAGGCATTCGCCACAGGGATGCAGACCGAACTTGGTGTAACCGTGACAACCGCCGGGAGCGTGCAGGAGGCGGTGAGCGAGGCTGACATCATCTGTACCGTTACCGCTGCTACTGAGCCCATCCTGAAGGGCCAATGGGTGCGTCCCGGAACCCACGTAAACGTGGTTGGGTCCGGATTCGCGGGTCCGGCGGAAGTGGATAACGACCTGGTAGTACGGTCGCGCTTCGTCGCCGATAGCCGCGAAGGAGTGCTGAATCAGGGAGCGGAATTTTTGCGAGCCAAACAGGCGGGGTTAGTAGCTGACGACCATATCGTGGCCGAGATCGGGCAAGTGCTGGCGGGCGAGGTGGAGGGCCGCCGGTCAGCGGAAGAGATCACCGTTTACAAGTCGCTGGGGCATGTGGTGCAGGATTTGGCCAGCGCGTGGGCGTTGTATGCGGATGGGGAAAAGACGGCATGAAGCTCTATCCATCACGTCAACTTTGCGACAATAAAACCGAAAGGCCCGTCGTGAATAAAATTGTGAAATCCATCCTGCTGCTCCTGGCGAGCGTGGCGCTATTCTTGGGCGCCGGTAACGTTACCAAGCTCAATTATCCGGTTGCTCCGAAGGGCAATCAGGTAGACGATTATCACGGCGTCAAGGTGGCCGATCCGTATCGCGGGCTGGAGAACGCCGATGCTCCGTCCACGCAGAAATTTGTGGAGCAAGAGAACCAGCTGACCTTCGCGTATCTGGCGAAGCTGCCCGGGCGCGAGGCGATCAAGAAACGGCTGACCGAACTGTGGAATTACGAGAAATTCGGCGGCTTTCATAAAGCCGGCAATCACTATTTCTATTTCCACAATTCGGGTCTCCAAAACCAGTCGGTGGTGTACGTCATGGATTCGCTCAACGGCACTCCTCGCGCGCTGCTGGATCCCAATACTTATCGCAAGGATGGGACGGCGGCGCTGGATGGCGAGAGCGAGAGCTGGAACGGAAACCTGTTCGCTTACGCGGTGGCACAGGCGGGATCGGATTGGGCGGAGTGGCGCGTGCGCGACGTGGCCACCGACAAGGATTTACCGGACCTGATTCAGTGGACCAAGGGTAGCGTCGTCTCCTGGGCCGCGGATGATCGCGGGTTCTACTATTCGCGCTTTCCCCAGCCGCCACCCGAGAAACTGCTTACGGTCGCGGCGCTCGACGAGAAAGTTTACTTCCATAAGCTGGGCGATCCGCAGTCGGCAGACAAGCTGATTTACGAGCGGCCGGACCATCCCACCTGGACCATCGATCCGTCGGTGATGGAGGGCAGCCACTATCTGCTGCTCAGCCTCTACACGGGTGTTCCCGGAAGGAACCTGCTGGCTTATCAAGATCTGCGGGCAGCCAATCCCAAGACCGTGATGCTGATTCCGTCGGCCGATTTTTCTTACGTGCCGATCGCGCTGATTGGCTCCACATTGTATCTGCAAACCAATGACGGCGCGCCGCGCGGACGCGTGATTGCGATGGACGTCGAGCATCCGGAACGCGCGAAATGGAAGGAAGTTGTTCCGGAACGCGCCGAGACGCTGGATATCGCACAGATGGCGGACGGAAAACTGCTGCTGTCCTACATGAAAGATGCGCATTCGGCGGCGAAGTTAGTGAGCTTGGATGGCAAGAGCAGCGAAGAGATCGCGATGCCTGGAATCGGATCGGCCGGATGGTCCGGCGCGCGGCTGCACGACCGGGAAATGTTCTATCGGTTTGAAGGCTTCACCATTGCGCCCAGCATTTACCGCTTGGATTTGACTAACGGGAAAAGCACGGTGATCCGCGAAAGTAAAGTTGCGGCGGACCTGTCGCAATACGAGACCCGGCAGATTTTCTATTCGAGCAAAGATGGCACGCGTGTTCCGATGTTCTTGAGTTACAAAAAAGGGCTGAAGCTCGATGGGCAGAATCCGACGATTCTTTATGCCTACGGCGGGTTCGATATCGCGGAGACGCCGGTGTTCCGGCCGGCTCTATTGGAATGGATGCAGATGGGCGGCATCTATGCCTTGGCCAATATTCGTGGCGGATCGGAGTACGGCGAGGCCTGGCATCAGGCCGGCATGCGCGCGAAGAAGCAAAACGTGTTCGACGATTTCATTGCGGCCGCGCAATGGCTGATCGCGAGCAAATATACCTCGACTCCGAAGCTGGCGATCTTTGGCGGGAGCAACGGCGGATTGCTGATCGGAGCGGTGTTGAATCAGCGGCCGGATTTGTTTGGAGCGGCCATGCCGGCGGTGGGCGTGATGGACATGTTGCGCTTCCAGAACTTTGGCTTTGGAACCCAGTGGGTGGGAGAGTACGGATCGTCGGAGAATCCCGAGGATTACAAAGTACTGCGCGCGTATTCACCGCTGCACAACATTCGCCAGGGCGTGCAGTATCCGCCCACGCTGATCACGACGTCGGATCATGATGATCGCGTGATGCCCGGGCATAGTCTCAAATATGCAGCCACGCTGCAGCAGGCGCAAGAGGGTCCGGCGCCTATATTAATTCGGATAGAAACGCGCGCGGGGCACGGGGCGGGCAAGCCAACTACCAAGCAGATCGACGAGTGGGTAGATCGGTACGTGTTCCTGAAGAGCGCGCTCAAGATGAGCACGGGCTCCTAGCGGATGTTGGACCAGCCCTTTCGTCCCGAAACGCGCACGGTCCGGCGCAATGGCGCGACGACGCCTCGGGAGCACTCGGCGGATATCTGCGTAGTGGGTGCGGGGATCTCGGGCGTTTCGGCGGCCATCGAAGCGGCGCGATTGGGTCGCAAGGTGGTTCTGGTGGATGGGCTGCCCGCCCTGGGCGGCCAGGCGGTGAACTCCATCATCGGGATGATTGTAGGATTGTTCGGCAATCCGCCAAGCAGCAAACAACTGACGCATGGGATTGCCGACGATATCCTTCGCGATCTGGGCGCAACCGGTGATCTGCACGTGGTGATGGGTGGTGTGTCGTTAAATGCGCTGTATAACGAGGTCGCGCTGGGGCGATGGGTAGAGCGCAAGGTTCTCGAGCTGAAGATTACGCCGCTGCTGGGCGCCATTCTGCGAAGCGTGAAGCGCGAAGGGCGAAGGATCGCCGCACTGGAGTTTTCAACGCGCTACGGCGATGTGATGGTGCGAGCGGATGGATATGTGGATGCAACCGGCGACGCGGCCGTGGTGTGGCAGGCCGGCCTGGAGTGCCGCGAGCCGGCCGAGGGCGTAATCTACGGGTCGCAGATGATCGTGATCGAGAATTTCGACGAAGCGCACAAGCCGAGCCGCGCGGAAATGTCGGAGCGCATTCGCGAGCGTGGTGCGCAGTACGGGATGATCCGCCGCGATGGTTTCGCCATGAGTTTTCCGGGCCGCGCGACGGCGGTGGTGAACATGACGCACATCGAGAATCCGATGGATCCGTTTGGCGCCTCGAGCAGCGGCCTAGAAGGCAAGGAGCAGGCTGACCGGACCATGACGTTCTTGCGGTCCGAATTCCCCGCCGCGTTCGGCGAAGCACGCGTTCGCTCCTACGGACTGCCTGGCATCCGGCAGACGCGCTGGATTGTCGGACGGCATCATCTGACGGTGGATGAGGTGCGGGAGGGCGTGAATTTTCCCGACAGCATTGCCCGGACCGCGTGGCCGCTGGAGCAGCATCACAACGCGGAGGGGTACGTGTGGGAGCCGTTCGATGCCGATCACGTGCATTACGTGCCGCTGGGAAGTTTGACGCCGCCGGCTGTCGATAATCTGGTGGCCGCGGGGCGCTGCATCGATGGCGACGCCACGGCGTTGTCAAGCGTGCGTGTGATGGGCCCGTGCATCGCGATGGGCGCGGCCGCGGCGCATGCGCTGGATCTGGCGGGAAAGGGTAGCGTGCAAGAGATCGATGTGGCGGAGCTGCGGAAGCGCCTGGCGGCGAATGTGGACGATTGATGCCGTATGAGAGAATAGTGCCAGACGGAGTCCACTTCTCTTGGTGACCAACGAACAGCTTTATATCCTGGTCGGCATTCCGATGCTGTTTAACGCCACGTTGATGGGGCTCGTCATTGCCTATATCAATGCCAAGATCGGCAAAGTGGAATCGAAAATGGACGCGCGTTTCGAGGCCGTGAACACGCGCTTTGACGCCGTGAACACGCGCTTCGACGGTATGAACATGCGCTTCGACGATATGCGGGACCTGTGGCGTGCTGAACTCCGGCGCGTGGAAGAAGTGCTCGACGCGCGGCTCAAACATATCGAAGAGCGGGGCTGATCAGCCCGAAGAATGTTTTTGGCGGACGACGAAAAGGCCATGCTGGATGGCGCCGGTGGTGTCGCCCAGCAAAAGGCCATGGAATTGTTAGTTCGCTACGCTCAGGCGTTAGGCGCCGAACGATTCGTCGATACGCAGAACATCGCAGGCGTGCCGGGGTCCTCCACTCTTTTTCTGCAGAAATATTTCGAGCAGAACGCAGGCGACGGGGGCTTCGAAGCGGTCTTTTCGCTCTACGATCTGGATGCCGCAGAGGTGATGTCGGTTCCGCCGGCGTCCACGGGAAACTGTTGCCATTTACAAGGCGGCATGGATCTCAATCACTGGGTGGAATTGGGGATGACTGAGGAGGCGAGTGAGCATCAGCGCGCTGACGAAGCGGAACTCGCGCGGCACGGAGTGCGCATCATGAAGACCTGCACGCCGTATCTGGCGGGCAACCTGCCGGTGAAGGGCGAGCATTGCGCCTGGATGGAGTCCTCCGCGGTGGTTTACTGCAATTCGGTGATTGGCGCGCGCACCAATACGGAGGGCCGGGAGAGCACGAGTGCCGCGATGCTTACGGGCAAGATTCCCGACTGGGGTTTTCATCGCGATGAATATCGTCACGCAACGCACCTGCTCCATGTGGAAACTCCGGTCGAGAGCGTGATGGATTGGGGCATGCTCGGGTATTTTATCGGCGAAGTGGTGGAAGAAAATATTCCCGTGCTCACGGGCACGATCCGGCAAGCCGATCCGCTGCGCCACAAACATTTCGGCGCCGCTGCGGCATCGTCGGGCGGAGTGGAGATGTATCACATCGTCGGCGTGACGCCGGAAGCGGCGAGTTTAGAAATCGCGCTCGGCGGCCGCAAGCCAGCGGTGACTATCAAGTACGGCGCTGAGGAACGGCGGCGCGTCTATGAAATGCTGAACGCGAATGGGCGCGATTCCAACGTCGATTACGTGATGCTGGGTTGCCCGCATGCCTCCATCGAACAGTTTCGCGAAGTGGCGCGATTGTTGGATGGCAAGCGGATCAAAACGCACCTGTGGATGTTCACATCGCGCGCGGTGAAAACGGTTGCGGATATGAGCGGGTTTACCAAGATGATCGAGGACGCGGGCGGCCTCGTGATGACCGATACCTGTTCGGCAATCGCGCGCGCTGTGCCCAAGGGAACCAAGGTAGTTGCGCTGGATTCAGCTAAGCAGACGCATTACTTGCCTGCCATGGTGAACGTGGGAGCATGGTTCGGCACAACCGAAGATTGCATCAATGCCGCGCTGACCGGACGCTGGACGGGAGAGCTGCGATGATCGTCCTGCGGGGGCGCGGCATCGTCGGCGGATTCGCGGAAGGCGAGGCGCTGGTGACCCGCGAGACGATTTCCGGTTGGGGCGGCATCGATCCGATGACCGGAACTGTGATTGAGACGCGGCACCAGCTGCGCGGGCAGAGCTTCAAAGACAAGGTGCTGGTGTTTCCGGGTGCCAAGGGTTCGTCGGGCTGGTCCAACGCGTTTCACATGACGCGGCTCACCAACTCCGCTCCACTTGCGATGGTGTTCAATCAGATGACTACCAAGATCGCGCTGGGCGCGGTGGTGACGCGGGTTCCGGCGGTGACGGAGCTGGATCAGGATCCACTGAGCGTGATCGAGACCGGCGACTGGGTGAAGGTGGATGGGGATCGCGGCGTGGTGGAAGTCATCAAGCGGCGCTAAGCTAGTTGGCCGGCAGATGAGCGAGATCTTTCTCGCTTTCCGGACAGAACGTCTCCAGCAGTTCCGTGTCGGGGATCAAACTCAAGTTGAATCGGACGGTTACCGGCTGCGTGAAGGTCTTAGGATCGTCGAGCCGCACTTCCACCTCCATATGGCCGAAGTCGCGCCGATGAAAACGCTCGGTGACGCGTAGCGCGTCGCTGTGAATATGGCCGAACGCATCCAGCCAGGCCTTATCGTTGAAGCCGGCGCTGTCGACGACCATCCAGTCGCCATCCCATTTGCCAACTGAATAGCCGAGCCAGGCCGGCTGGGGATCCTGCGGCAGCTTTTTTCCGTCGATGAAGATCTGCCGGAAAGTGGTGTCGGCTTCATACAGCATGACAATCTCGCGCGGCGTTTGAATCCACTTGAACGGAATGGGCAGGAGGGTAGCGGCGGGAACGCCGGCCGGCAAACAGCGCGAGGTCTGGAAATCTTTTCCGAACGATTTGAGGTGCTGGCGGTATGCCTCGGCGGCCGCGGGCAACAGCGGCGCAGCGTCGGGCTTGAAGTCGGCCAGGATATTGACGAAGTACTTGGACGGCAATCCCTCTCCCAGCGCGCTGACGCCGCCGGGAAGCATTCGCATCAGCTCTTCGAGCGGCGTCGGCTCTGCCTGCCAAATTCCGGTCAGATCGGGCTTGCCATTGGACCCACGAGGCGCGGGTGCGGCCAGGTTCGGCTTTCCATCGGGAGTTCGCGGCGTTCCGGGCGTCGCGCTGTGCAACCACTGCGCGCTAACACCCAGCGGTGCGCAGACCAGGGCTAGCAAGATCCAGGAAACGTGAACTCGCATCGCGTGCCTCCAGTTCCGTTACGGCTGCCGCATTTGCTCAGGGCAGCGTAAAAACGTAAATCGCGTTGTGTCCGCGCGGGACTTTGAACTCGGGCGTCACGCCGGCGAAGTTGGTGTCGCCCAGCAGACCGGGAACGGCGAGGTTATCGCCGGTCATCACGCAAATGTACTGCTTGCCTTTCACCGCGTAGCTGATGGTGCTCACCGAAATCGGTCCACCGACAATTTGCTCCCACAAAATTGTGCCGCTGTCGGCGTCAAAGGCGCGCAATCGCCGGTTCAAGTCGCCCCAAAAAACTAAACCGCCGGCGGTGGCAAGCGCTGCGCCGGTGCTGGTGGCGTGTGTCCCGGTGCTGAAGCGTTGCATCTCGCCGGTCGACATATTGATCTTGGCCAAGCCAACGCGCGCATTCGGATCGGAGCCTGGCCGCGGGACTCCAAAACGCTTCTCGCGCGCTTCGGGCTGGCCGGACGTGCTCGCGGGGACAGCCGACGTCATGTCCAGGCAGGTATCTAAATAAGGAACGTAGAGCGAGTTGTTCTCCGGATTGTAGGCGGTGGGCCAATAGCTGCGCGTGTTGAGGTAGCAGATCACGTGGTGATCGCCGGGGTGTTTCGCCACCAGGTCCCAATTAATATAGGTCTTGCCGGTTTTCACATCGATCTTGGAAAGGATGAAGTTCGGCGTGTCGAACGGAAACGGCAGGGCCCAGAGAAACTGGCCGGTGCCGCGATCGAGCGCCCAGAGTCCGCCGCCTTCGCCGACGTTGACCGAGATGTCGTGTACCTGGCCGCGCGGGATGTCGGGATTAATCCACTTCACGAACTTCGGATCGGGGCTGACGGCGGTTCGAATCAGCGTGCGCTCTTCGTTGATGTCCATGTCCCAGTCGTCGCCCGGCAGGTGTTGGTAATACCAAACCAGCTTGCCGGTGTCGGGATTAAGCGCGACAGTGGAATTGCTGTATAGATCGGCTGGCGCCGAGCGGCCGGTGCCGTCGGCATTGCCGCCGTGCCGGTCGGCACGCGTGTTGGGCGTCGGGTTCGCGATGCCCCAGTAGAGCAGGTTGCGCACCGGATCGTAGGAGCCAGGCAGCGCCCACGTGGACGCCACACGTTTGTCGACGGGTGCGCCGTTCCACGAATCGCCGGCCGGGTCCTTGTCGTCCTGTGTGGTGTAGAAGCGCCAAACTTCCTTGCCCGTGATGGCATCGTGCGCGGCGATATAGCAATTCGCGCGCAGCCCGCCCACGCAGGTTCCAGCCGTGATCACTTTGCCGTTGACAACGATGGGTCCAGAGGTGTGGCCGCGCTCGTCGGCCTTGGTTTGCCAGCGCAGTTCGCCAGTGCGGGCGTCCAGGCCGACCACGTAGCTATCGGGCGCGGTGTAGAGCACGACGTCCTGATAAATTGCCAGTGACTTGGGGCGCGCCATGAGAGCGATGCCCGAAGGGACCTTGCGTTTGTACTCCCAGATCAGATCGCCGGTGGCGCCGTCCAGCGCTTGCACGATCGCGCCAGGATTAATGACGTACATGACTCCGTCATGCACCACAGGAATGCTTTCCGTTTGGCCGGGCGTCATGCCACGCGACCAAGCCAGCCGTAGCGTGCCGACGTTCTGCTTGTTGATCTGCTTGAGCGGGCTGAAGCGCTGCGCGTCGTAAGTACGGCTGAACATCAGCCAGTCGCCCGGGGCCGGGTTCAGGAGCATCTCAGGCGTAACGGGCACGAAGTTCTGCACCACTTGGGATCGCGCTGGTCCAATGGCGGTCAGAAAGACGAAAGCCGCTATGGTTGTTTTGATCATTTGGCTAGTTGCCTGTTTTACCAGGCAACTCGAAGACCCACAGCTCCGCGCCTCCGCCGGGCGGATTTTTGATCTCGGGTACCAACGGGGGCCAAGTGATAGCCTGTGCGCCGCCATTGCCAACCACCATCGCCACATACTGCTTGCCATTGACGCTGTAGGTGATGGGGCAGGAACTGGGCACGTCATTCAAGCGTGTTTCCCACAATATTTTGCCGGTGGATTGGTCGTACGCGCGAAAATAGCGATCCAGCGATCCCGCGAAGACCACGCCGCCTGCGGTCGCCAGAACGCCGGTGGTTTGTGGAGCGCGCTGCCGATCCGTCCACACCGGCTTGTGGGTTTCGAGATTGATGGCTTCCAAGCGGCCGTACTTGCCGTCGCTATCCAGGCGCGGCCGGATGGTGAATCGGACGCCCGAAGAAAGTCCGCCGCGCTCGCCCTTGGCCACCGGGATCAGATCCATGCAGGACTCTACCAGCGGCACGTAAAGTATCTTGGTCTCAGGATTAACCGAAGCCGGAATCCAGCTCTTGGCACCGCCGGCGTGCGGACAGACTGTTTTCGTCTCGCCGTCGCCAATGACAACTTTGTGGTTGATTGTTTTTGCGCCGGTGACCGGATCTACCGATTCAATGACGTTTTGCACGCCCAAATCCATGGAGAAATCGTACTTGCCCGTCGCCGCATCCAGCGCGTCGTAGTACGCTTCTTTTCCCGCGGTCACCACCACGCGCTTGGTCTCGCCCTGGATCGGCAGGTTGATTAACTGCCGCTCGAACGCCCAGTCGAGATCCCATTGATCGTTGGCGACGTGCTGGAAGTGCCACACCAGCTTGCCGGTATCGGGATCGAAGGCCAGCGTGGTGTCGGTGTACAGCCCATCGTTCGTGATGCCGGGCTCTTTCGAGGGGTGCACCAGCGGGCCGGTGTCGTAAGTTTGCGCGGCGCCGAAGAACACCAGGTTCAATGTGGGATCGTAGCTGCCGGCGGTCCACACAGAAGCGCCGTTGCGTTTATCGAGCGGCAATCCGTTCCAACTGTTGCCGCCGGGTTCGCCGGGACGCGCGATGGTGTAGAAGCGCCAGGCTTCCTTGCCGGTGTTGGCATCCAGCGCGACGATCATATTGCCGCCCGGGGCTTGGCCGACGGTTCCGACCATGACCTTGCCTTTCGCCACCAGCGGGCCCCCGGTCATCATTACGCGCGGATTCTCATCGCGATTCACGATCTCGTGATCCCATGCGACTTCACCCGTTTTCATGTCGAGCGCGACCACGTGCAGATCGGAAGTTTCGAGCAGAATGTGATTGCCGTAGATCGCGATGTCGCGTTTCACCAGATTCAGAAAGCCCGTTTTGGGCTTGGGCAATTCCCGCGAATATTCCCACAGCAGATCGCCAGTCACCGCGTTCAGAGCCTGGACGTGATCGCCCGAACTGTGCACGAATATGACGCCATCGTGCACCAGCGGCGTGGCTTCGTTGGCGCCAGGAAATAGCGACCAACTCCACACGGAGCGCAACTGGCCGACGTTCGATTTGTTGATCTGCTTCAGGGGGCTGAAGCCCTGGTCATCATAAGTACGGCGCCACGTGAGCCACTCACCGGCGGGAGGATTGTCCAGAAGAGCGTCGGTGACCGGAGTAAGTTTATCGATCGGGTTCGGCTGGGGCGGCGCGGGAATCAAGCTGGCAAAGGGCGATAGGCCACCGCCGGGACTGGAAGATGCCGGCGTCCGGGGTCTGCCGTTTGCGCCTGCGGTTGGAGCCGCACCCGGAAGGTTCTTCGCATCCAGCGGGATTTTATTGGATTGCAGAATGAACGCTGTGATCTGCTGATAGGTAGCATCGCCGAGTGTCCCCGCGTTGCTGGGCGGCATCTTGGTGCTAATGAACGTGTAGAGATCGCCGACAGTTTTCCCGCCCCATTGCGCGGTAAAGGCTGTGCCCTTCACCGGAGGTGCGAACTCACCGTCGTCCAGGTTGGTGCCGTGGCATCCCGCGCAGTTCTGGGCGTACGCCGTTTGGCCTTCGGTAGCTTGGGCGGTCGAGAAAGTGACGGTGTTCTGGCCCTGCGCTTGGCCGGCTAGCGCAATTGCGAAAAGCGCAGGGATGAAAAGGTATCGAAATTTCTTGCTGATTTGCATGAGGCTCCGTGCGAAGTGCCCAGTTTATAACACTTGCATGCAAGCGGGCTATGGCATTTGGGGGCTGGCGCTCTCCAGCATCTTTCGAATCCAATCGGCATGTGGTAGGCCGCAGGTGGAGAGGGCTCTCAACTCACGGTTCACGTCATATTCCACGCGCCGGATGGAGGGCGTAGAGCCGTCCAGCAACAAGTAAGATGCGCGGGGATCGCCGTCGTACGAGAGACTGACGCTGCCGGTGTTGGCGACGGTCATTCCCGCCACGTTCCGAATATAGGAGCGATGGATGTGCGCGTAGATGGCTATCGGCTGGCCGAGTGGCTTGTAGGTAGATTCCAGCTCGGTGTCGCTTGCATCAGGCCCAGGCGCTTGCCAGAGACTTTCGGGGCTGGCGTGAACCAGCGCCATCGGGCCATGGATCTGCGTGCGCGGCAGACTGCGCAGCCACGCGAGCCGTTCTTCGCCCAACGCCTCACACGTCGCCATCGCCATTTCTTGAATGGCCGTCCAAAGGGCCTGCAGGTTGGGCGATTGGTCGGCAAGCTTGGTCAGCGTTTCGGGTTTCCAAAGCATCTCATCCGTGTTGCCCACCACGCCGGCCCAGCCGAGATCGCGAATCTGATCGACAATCTCCGCAGGACTCGCTCCTCCATGCGGAAGATCGCCGCCATGCAAAATCAAATCGGGAGCGGTCTGACGCAGATCCGTGAGCACTGCTTCCAATGCAGTGCGGTTGCCGTGAATATCGGAAACGATGGCGATGCGCATCGCTCTTCCCAGGTTACCGGACGTGTCACACTGAAGTCTCCGAACCACTTGGCTGTGACGATCGACTTTTTCGAGCAATTGGAGCGGCATGCCGCTGCGCGACCCGGCGACATTGCACTCCGAACCGTATCCGAGACGTCGACGGACTCCGTGACCTATGCCGAACTAATCGGCCAGTCCCGTGCACTGAGCAATGTCTTACGGGACGCAGGCGCGGGGCCGGGCGGCCGCATTGCTCTGTTGATGCCGAACGATCACCATTTCGGCGTGGCGTTCCTTGCCGCGGCTGGCGCGGGCGCGGTGATTGTCCCGCTCGATTCTTCGCAAGACGCGGCGCGCTTGTGTGCCGTGATCGCCCATGCCGAATGCCGGCTGCTGATTTGCTCCGAGGATGGAAGTTTCGCCGAGCAGGGCAGGGCCATACGAGCGCTGCTGCCCGAAGTCGTCGTTCTGAATCCATGCCGTCTGAGCCCGTTCGATGCGGAAAATATGTCGCCTCGGCCGCTTGCATCGCGGGATCCCGATAGCGATTTCCTGCTGCTCTACACCGGCGGCACCACAGGCGCTCCGAAAGGTGTGCGGCTCAGCTTGCGCAACATATTTATTACCATTCGCGACACGCTGAATGTATTCCCACTCACTCCGAGCGACCATATACTCTCCATCTTGCCGCTCTTTCACATCATGGCCATCCAAGCCAATCTGCTTGCGCCCTTGTACACTGGCGCGCAGGTTACCTATCTTCAATCGCGGGATCCGCAGCGCATCGTAGCTGCCTTCGGCGAGCAAGGAATCACCGCTTTTCTCTGTGTGCCGTTGTTTTATTACCAGCTGCATCGCCGGATCTTCGGCGAGATTGCACGGCAGTCCCTGGCCAAGAGGACGCTTTTCCATGCGCTTCTCACGGTCTCGCGATTTCTTCGTACGACTGTGCGCTGGAACGTGGGGCGTCTCTTGTTCCGTCCATTGCATCGGCGATTCGGGAAGCGGCTGCGTGGATTTGGCGTTGGCGCTGCGCGCTTCGCGCCGGAGATCGCGGCGGATCTGCACGATCTCGGCTTTGCGTTCTTTCAGGGCTACGGGATGACGGAAACATCCGGGCTGGCAGCCATATCTCCGATGAGCATCGCAGGCGGCCTTTCCAGCGGCCGCGCACTCAAGAATGTCGAAATCCGCATCGAAGCGCCCGATGCCGAAGGGCAAGGCGAGATCCTGCTGCGCGGCGGCAACATCATGCAGGGCTACTGGAAGGATGCGGAGGCCACGAACGCAACGTTAACGGAAGGCTGGCTGCGCACCGGCGACATCGGCCAAATCTCCCATGGCGATTTGCATATTATCGGCCGCAAGAAAGAAGTGATCGTTCTTAGTTCCGGCAAAAACATTTTCCCCGAACCTCTGGAAACCTGGTTCCAGGCGAATTGCCCATTGATTCAAGAGATTTGTATTTTCGGAATGTCGGACCATCGGAACGGCGCCGAACGCTTGCATGCCCTGCTTGTTCCCGATGCTCCGCGGTTGCGTGAACTGGGGATCGCGAATATCAGAGAAGAGCTGCGCTACCGGATTGAGAACCTGAATCGCAACCTGCCTTCCCATGAAAAGCTGAACGGCTTCGACGTCCGGCTGCAGCCTCTGCCACGCACCAGCTCGCGTAAGCTGCAGCGCTTCCGTATCCAGGAAGAGTTCGTGCGTGCGGGTAAAATCGATGTCACGCCAAACACCGCCGTTGCGTCCAGCGCGGACGAACCGGAAAACCTGGCTGTGATCCGGGAAATGATCGCGCGCATCAAGCCCGGCCTCGACATCCGTCCTGAGATGAATCTCGAACTCGATCTTTCGTTCGACTCTCTGGAGCGCGTGGAACTGCTGTCGAATGTTCAGGAGGCATTCGGGCTAAAGATCGCGGCGGAGCGAGCCGCGGGCATTCTTACAGTGGGCGATGTGATGGCGCTCACTCGCGATCTTGTGCCCCTTGAAACGGATTGGGCGGAATGGCGCGACATCCTGCGGCAGCCCCTGTCTGAAACCGAACAGGCGCTCGCCGATCGTTACCTCGGCGCAAGACCCCTGGCCGCACCGTTGTTTTTTATGGCGACTAAAGCTTTCTGTCTGTTCGCCAAGGTGCTGCTTCGCTATCGTTTCCGGGCCGCGCAACCGTGGTCCGGCAACGGTCCGCTCATCCTTTGCGCAAATCATCAAAGCTATCTCGATTTTCCTCTGATCGTGGGCTCTTTGCCCTACCCGGTCTTCCGGCGCGTGTTCAGTTTAAGCACCAGCAGACTGGTGCGGAGCCGCTTCCAGTCCTGGTTTGGACGCGCTGCCAGGGCCGTACCGATCGACGCGGACCGTAATTTGCGCACGGCTCTCCGGCTAGCGGCCGAGGGTCTCCGCCGTGGAATGGTGCTGTGTGTTTTTCCGGAAGGTCACCGCTCCATCGACGGTGCGCTGCAGCCTTTTCGTAAAGGAGCGGCGATTGTTGCCGTGGAGAGTGGCGCGGACACCATGCCCATCGGCATCACGGGAACGGGAAACGTCTGGGGCCGGGCGAGCAAGCGCATACGGCTCGGTTCGGTGCGTGTGGAATGCGGCGCAGCAATCCATCCATCGCCTGAAGAAGACTACGAATCGTTCAACCAGCGGCTGCTGGTGGCCGTTCAAGAACTGATCCAGTGTCAGTGACCTCTGGTTGTGGCTTCCGGGTTCCGTGCTACCCTTCACTCATCGACATCGGTAAATGAATTCAGCTGTGACGGAACTAGATTTCAGCAGTTCCGGGTGGGGTCTGGAGCAAGCTGTCGAACATCACGAAGAACCCGTGTACATTGTGCGGGGCGGACCGGGATGCTCCCAGTCGCTCGCTTTTGATCGCCCTTCCGGGGACGCCCAGGCAGTCGATTGTTTGCCAGGAATCCATCCGGAAAATTTGGGTGACGCTTCCTTTAGCGCCTGCCATGGCGTGCGCTTCCCATATGTCTGCGGGGAAATGGCCAACGGCATTGCGACCGTTGAAATGGTCGCAGCATCGGCGCGCGCGGGATGGCTCGGGTTCTTCGGCGCTGCCGGTTGCTCGCTGGAAAAGATCGAACAGGCGATGGTGCGCCTCGGTTCGGAATGCGTCGATGCATCCTGGGGT
>CAVRZH010000088.1:0-45884 GCA_963725455.1 Bryobacterales bacterium | reverse complement strand
CCGTGACGCGGTTTTTCGGATCGTCGAGAAAGATCCCCTCGGCCTCCACCGTCATTCGCGTTCCGCGCTCGCGGTCCGCGTCGAATAGTTGCCGGAGATGCAGCTCACGGATTTTCTGATAATGATCCCGGAGACTCTTCCACCAGCAGTTAGCGCGGTGAGCGGGCTAACTGCCGCAGTATCCACTACTGTTCCCATTGTCTGCTCCTTTTCGTCAATTCTTCCCTTCTCTGCCCGGTCTCACTTTTCGCCAGACCTCACTTTTCGCCAGACCTCAAAGGTTTTGAAGCTCGGCGGTGTTTGACTGGAAAGCCGGCTCGATCAGCGCGTTCCCATAGGCGAAATCCTCCGAGAAACGCGTTGGCGTTGTCGCCCGCGCGGCAGCCTTTCAGGGAGTTTCTGGAGTAATTTCAGCTTCCCTCGCCCGGCACCGCGACATCGGTTGCCAAGTGCGGCAATCAAGCGCGCAACGACATCTTCCACATGTCCGCGCCACTTTCGTTTTCCCCGGCGCTCCAGCCCGCGCTCGCCAACGTAATCCTCATAGGTTGACTTTTTGTACGGTAAGTGGCCCAGCCCATCGGCTCGACGATGCCGTCCACAATCAGTGTCGAGCCCAGGCCGGTACCCCGGCCGAGGAACAACATCTTGCCGCCCTTGTAGCTGCCCAACGCTTGCATGGCGGCGTCGTTGATCAGCTTCACCGGATGCCCGAACGCCTTTTCAAAGTGGAAGCCAACCCAACCGCAGCCTAAGTTGTGAGGCTCCGCTACCGGTCGATTGTTGAGCGCCGGCCCGGGATAGCCGACCGATACGGCGTCATACTGCCAATCCCCCGCAAGCTTCCGGACCTCACGCACCATGGCCCCGGGAGCCAGATCCGGCCCGGAGTCAAACTTGCGGGGCTCCTTTTGACCACTGGCGAGAATCTTGACGTGCGTACCACCGACATCCACCACCAGTACCTTCATATGACGCGAAGCTCCGCTAAAAAGAAACGCTGGATTTTAACTGGCCTTCTTGAGCTCGGCGCTCTTGGACGCGATGACGTCCATCAGTTCGTTCCAGGACTTGACAAACGAAGCCGCGCCCTCCTTTTGAAGCTGGGCCGCGAGTGCGTCGACATCGATGCCGGCCTTGCCGAACTTCGCCAGAACCTCTTCGCAGTCGCCGCCGTCGGCCGCCAGGCTTGAACCCACCTCGCCATGATCGGCCAGCGCCTTCAGCGTTCCGTCCGGCATGGTGTTCACCGTCAGTGGCGCAGCCAGACCCTTTACATATAGCGTGTCGGGCGCCTTGGGATCTTTCGTTCCGGTGCTGGCCCACAGTAGCCGCTGCGGACGGGCGCCAAAGTTGAACGCCCGCTGCCAGCGTGGCGAGACCAGCAGCTCGCAATACGCTTTATACGCACGCTGGGCGATGGCGATTCCAAGCTGATTGCGCAAAGGCTCCGGCACCTTGTCCGCCACCGCTACGTCCCACCGGCTAATGAACAGCGAAGCTACCGATCCGACACTGGGCATTAGGCCGCGCTCGATGCGCCGTTCTACGCCACGCATATATGCATCTGCTGCCGCCACATACTGCTCGCGCGAGAACAGGAGTAACGTTGACCGGAATGCCCGCGAAGATGGCCTCCTCGATGGCAGGCAGCCCTTCCTTGGTACCGGGAATCTTGATGAACAGGTTCGGCTGGCCGGCACGCTCATGGAGACTCTTGGCCGCAGCAAGGCTGCTGTCGGTATCGTAGGCAAGCAGGGGCGAAACCTCCAGAGATACCCATCCGTCGACGCCGTCCGTTTGGTCATGGATGGGCCGGAACAGGCCCGCGGCTCGCGTGATGTCTTCCAGCGCCAGATCGAAGAACAGGGCCTCACCCGATTTGCCGCCGCTCAGCTTCTCGCGGATGGCAGTGTCGTAAGCGGTGCTGTTCTTGATGGCGTGATCGAAAATCGTAGGATTCGAGGTCAGACCGGTTACCGACGATTCGTCGATGTAGCGTTTGAGTGTTCCGCTATTCAGCAGGTCGCGTGTAATGTTGTCGAGCCAGATGCTCTGGCCTAGATTGTGTAGCGTTTGTGGTGCTTTCATCGGGAAACCTCCAGTACCTTCTCTGAATTTTGAGTCTGGGTCACACCCAAACGTTTCGAAGATTTTGTTAGTTCGTGCACCCATTCGAAAGCTGGGTCATTGAGCATCGCCTCTGTGCAACGCCAGCCCAGTTCCCGTCAGTGCGTCCGGGAATGTTCATGCGAGCTTCGTTGCCCAGATTGAGCAGGTCCTGCAGCGGGGCCATGGCGAGCGCAGCCTGCGAGGACCAAGCCAGTTCCATCAGAGCCGGCGCGGCGTCGCGCACAGTGCCGGCGGACCGTTTCAGGTACTTCCACAAGTTCCGCCGCTGCTCTTCCGGCAGATCTTCAAACCAGCCGCGAGTGGTTGGGTTGTCGTGGGTACCAGTGTACACCACGGTGTTGCTCACGTAATTTTGAGGCAGGTGCGGATTATCGGCATGGCCGTCGAATGCAAATTGCAGGACTCGCATCCCGGGCAAATGAAATTGGTCGCGCAGTGCATATACGTCCGGCGTGATCATACCCAGATCCTCGGCGATAAACGGCAGTGAACCCACCTCACGCTGAGCGGCGTTAAAAAGGTCGGCGCCCGGACCGGGAACCCAATTTCCGGACTGCGCAGTGGGTGCGCCCGCAGGCACCTGCCAAGCCGCGCTGAAACCGCGAAAATGATCCAGCCGAACGAGATCCACATGCATGAGCAAAGCACGCAATCGGCCAATCCACCAGCGATACCCCTCAGCGCGCAAGGCGTCCCAGTTGTAAACGGGATTGCCCCACAGTCGCCCGGTCGCACTGAAATAATCGGGAGGCACTCCGGCAACGAAGCGCGGACGGCGCTCTGCGTCCAACAGAAAAAGCTCGGGATTGGCCCAGACGTCGCTCGAATCCCCAGCCACGAAGAACGGCATATCGCCGATCAGCTGCACGCCCTTGCTGTGCGCGTGCTGCTTCAGACGTTCCGATTGGCGGCACAACAGGAACTGCACAAAACAAGCCAAGCCAACTTGATCAGCAAGCTCGCGCCGGGCCCGATCGAGTGCTGCCGGCTCTCGGTCTACCAGTTCTTTTGGCCATTCCAGGTAATAAGCCCCGCCGAACTTAGCCTTCAGCGCCCGGAAGAGAGCATAGTCATTCAACCAGTGCGCCTGGTCGTTCGAGAACTGCTCATAGGCGATCCTCAGCTCGGCGCGCCCGCCAGCCTGGAAGTTCGCCCAGGCTTTTTTGAGAAGTTGATGCTTGAAAGGGATGACGCGAGCATAATCCACCTGGGCGCCCGGGAACGAGTCGATCTGGCAGTCATTCGACAGTAGGAGTCCGTCTTCCATCAGCCAGTCAGGACTGATCAGGAGTTCGTTGCCGGCGAGCGAGGACACGGGTTGATAGGGTGAATTTCCGTAACCGGTGGGCCCCAGAGGCAGCGACTGCCACCAGCTTTGGCCAGCGTCAGCCAGCTTGTCGATCCATGCGAGCGCCGTTGGCCCGGCATCGCCAATGCCGTAGCGCGACGGCAGCGAGGTGACATGCAGCAGCAAGCCGGATCCACGATATTCCGGCGAAAACTCGCTAGGCATAACTTCAGTTTGATTATGAAGCATCGCTCACGTCAACGTCGTCTCCAATGAGATGCCGGTATAAACATCTTGGCAGCGGATCAAAAATCGAGCCGGCCGACCAATTGCAGGAATCGGGACTGGTTGGCTGCCGTAATCAGGCCGAAGGTGGGTGAGTTCCAGATCGGCTGACCCATCGAGTTCGTGGTCAACGTCAAGCTTGAACTAGGAGCCTCGAAATTAGTGTGGTTCAAAGCGTTGTAAGCCTCCATCCGAATCGTAAACTGGAGGCGCTCGCGCAGCGCGAAGGACCGGCCCACCGAGACGTTCAGATCCAATTGCCCTGGAGCGCGCACTACGTCTCTGCCCAGGCTTCCGATGCCGACCGGTAACACTTGGGTGCGTAAAGACCCCGACCCTGCGAACAAAGGTCCCGCCGGCTCCAGCGGGAAGTTCTCCGCGCTGGCTGGCAGCAGGTATTGAATGCCGGTTCCGTCAGGAACTTCGGCCGTGTAAAGACTGACGGCGGGATTCACGTCGTAAGGACGCTGCTGATTGGTCCCGGTCTGCGCGGCGTTTTCATTGCTTTGCCCGATGTACAGCGGCAGACCTGTATGCGCAGTCAGCATTGGGTAGATTTCGAAATTGCGCACCCAACGATTCCCCCTGATTCTATAGAGCACCGCGGCGGTGAAATCGTTGGGCCGGTCAAATTCGCTCAAACCTTTATTCAACCCCAGGAACTGCTGCGGGAATTGGCCGATGTTCAGGCCGGAGGGTTGCGAGAAGTTGTAAATACCGCTCGCGTCGTCGATGGATTTGGAACGCACATAGTTGGCTACAAATGTGAGGTTGGAACCATATTGACGGCGTAGGCTGGCCTGCAGCGCCTCATAGGTAGATGTGCCTTCCATGTTGAGAGAGCTGTAGCTTCCGATGTCGGGATAGGGACGCGCTTGTTGGGTAGCGAGCGTCGTGTTGGCATAGGCCAACGCGGTATCAATCGCGGGATTATAGGGGACAGTATTGGTCGGCAGATCGATAGGGAGATGGACGCCATGGGTTCCAATGTAGTTCACTTCCGCGATAGTGCCTTGCGCGATCTCGCGCTGGATGCCGAAGTTCCATTGGGCCACGTACGGCAAAGGGCCGGCCTGCGTGAATCCGTTGTAATCGGTAAGAGTCAGCGGACTGGCTGCAGTACCAAATTGGGCAACGTTCCCCTGAGGACCTTGCACGTTATTGGTGGCCACGCTGGGTAAACCCTGAGATAGCTTGAACGGCTGGGGAATACCCGTGCCCAGATTGTTAAACGGCTGCTCCACGGTGTAGCCGGGGAAAAGAACCTGGCCGCCAAGGTCGGAAAAAATCCCAGCGTAGAAGATCCCGAATCCCGAACGGATCACCGTCTTTGGAGTGAGGCTGTAAGCGAACCCGGCGCGCGGAGCGAAGTTGAGCTTGGAGGCCGTCAGATTCAGCGTGTCGGATGCGTTTTTACCTGCAAACAGAACCTCGCCCGTGGTTGGATCCACACGCGAATACTCATTGTTCGCGGTAGTGAGCGGCGATTCGTATTCCCAGCGCAGCCCCAGATTGAGCGACAACTTGCGGCTGACTTTCCAATCGTCCTCGACATACAGGCCTATGTTGTAATTGCGCCTTCCGATCAAAGGCTGCGCCAGGGAGTACGATCCGGTTTTGATATCGCCCAAAAGAAAATCAGCCAGCGCATTGATGGCGTCGCCCGAGCTGTTCCTGGCGTTGGTGATGGAGCCATCGAAGCTAAAGCTTCCATTCACGTCGCCGGTTGGGTTCAGGTCGTCAAACTGATCCTTGCGGAGCTGAAGGCCAAACTGGATCAGGTGATTCCCAAGCGTCTTGCTGTTATTGATATTGGTTTGGTAATTGTTGTCCACCTGCGTGCGCTGCGTATTGCTGTTGGTGCCCAGTTGCGAGAATCCGCTGATGTTGATCTCCGGCGCGGCCTCGCCATACGAAGTCCCGATGCCAAGGCTGTTCTGGACGTTGATTCCGGCGCTGGGCACCAACAGCAATACGCAGCGCACGCAGGTGGACAACAATTACCAAACCAATATCAATAACAGCAAGACACTAGGGAATCACCTGATCCAGTTTGGCCTTCAGCTCCGCAAGGATCAGTTTGACGACCTGAACCCAACCGGCGACGTAAATTGAAGCTTTAGCTTCGATGGCTCCATCACCAACGCCAGGAACAGCTCGGGCGACGCCATCAATGCGCTGGCTGATTTTCTTTTGGGCGATATCAAAACCGGATCGTACTCCCTGGCGCAGCCTTTGATCGGAAGGCGCAATTACAACATAGGCCTGTATGTCGAGGACGATTGGAAAGTCAGCCGCAAGTTGTCGCTCGATCTGGGGCTGCGCTGGGAATACGAATCGCCGCTCACTACCGCGAACAATGAGTATTCGCGTGTGGATCCAACCACGGGCGAGGTTCTGTTTGCAGGTAAAAACGCATCCGACACGCTGAATCTGACGGCCTCCAAGCTCAACTTCGCTCCGCGCGCCGGGTTCGCTTAAGCCTCGCTCGAAGAGACGGTGATCCGTTCGGAATTAGGGATCTTCTACGCTGGGATTTTTTCCGACCTTGGCGGCCAGGTTTCTTTTCCCCGGCTACACCGTGGAGCAGCCGTTTAACAATCTGGGCACGGGTATTCCCCAGCCGTTCAAGCTATCTCAGGGTTTACCCAGCGTGGCCACCAATAACGTGCAAGGTCCTCAGGGGAACGTTGCCCAATTTGGTACTGCAGCCAGTCCGCTGACTCTTACCGATTACAACGGATTCACGCAGGCCGGCCCTTTGCCGTACGTGGCCCAATGGAACTTCGGCATCCAGCGCGAGATCGCGCAAGGCACTATCGCGGAAGTGAACTACATTGGAACCCATGGCGTCCATCTCCCTATCGATCTGCCGACCAATACTGTCCCCTATAATCCCGCGATTGATACCGCGTTGGCCTATGCCAACACGACGCTCGCTACCCAACAAGCGCGTCCCTATCCCGACATCGGAAGCTACAGCTCTCTCAACATGGAAGGCACATCTACCTATGAGGCGCTGCAGGCCAGCCTACGCCGTCAATATGGTTCCAACCTCACATTTGTAGCCAACTATGTGCGTTCCAAATCCATCGACGACGCGAGCGGTATTTACAACTTCTCGCAACCCTCCGGCCTGAACATCGGCCAATTCCCGCAGCAGTTCCTGGGGTTGAATAAAGGTTTGAGCGAATTTGACCGGCCCAACGATTTCACCGCCGCGGTGCTCTATAGAATCAGGGGGAATCGTTGGGTGCGCAATTTCGAAATCTACCCAATGCTGACTGCGCATACAGGTCTGCCGCTGTACATCGGGCAAAGCAATGAAAACGCCGCGCAGACCGGGACCAATCAGCAGCGTCCTTACGACGTGAATCCCGCCGTCAGTCTTTACACGGCCGAAGTTCCTGACGGAACCGGCATTCAATACCTGCTGCCAGCCAGCGCGGAGAACTTCCCGCTGGAGCCGGCGGGACCTTTGTTCGCAGGGTCGGGGTCTTTACGCACCCAAGTGTTACCGGTCGGCATCGGAAGCCTGGGCAGAGACGTAGTGCGCGCTCCAGGGCAATTGGATCTGAACGTCTCGGTGGGCCGGTCCTTCGCGCTGCGCGAGCGCCTCCAGTTTACGATTCGGATGGAGGCTTACAACGCTTTGAACCACACTAATTTCGAGGCTCCTAGTTCAAGCTTGACGTTGACCACGAACTCGATGGGTCAGCCGATCTGGAACTCACCCACCTTCGGCCTGATTACGGCAGCCAACCAGTCCCGATTCCTGCAATTGGTCGGCCGGCTCGATTTTTGATCCGCTGCCAAGATGTTTATACCGGCATCTCATTGGAGACGACGTTGACGTGAGCGATGCTTCATAATCAAACTGAAGTTATGCCTAGCGAGTTTTCGCCGGAATATCGTGGATCCGGCTTGCTGCTGCATGTCACCTCGCTGCCGTCGCGCTACGGCATTGGCGATGCCGGGCCAACGGCGCTCGCATGGATCGACAAGCTGGCTGACGCTGGCCAAAGCTGGTGGCAGTCGCTGCCTCTGGGGCCCACCGGTTACGGAAATTCACCCTATCAACCCGTGTCCTCGCTCGCCGGCAACGAACTCCTGATCAGTCCTGACTGGCTGATGGAAGACGGACTCCTACTGTCGAATGACTGCCAGATCGACTCGTTCCCGGGCGCCCAGGTGGATTATGCTCGCGTCATCCCTTTCAAGCATCAACTTCTCAAAAAAGCCTGGGCGAACTTCCAGGCTGGCGGGCGCGCCGAGCTGAGGATCGCCTATGAGCAGTTCTCGAACGACCAGGCGCACTGGTTGAATGACTATGCTCTCTTCCGGGCGCTGAAGGCTAAGTTCGGCGGGGCTTATTACCTGGAATGGCCAAAAGAACTGGTAGACCGAGAGCCGGCAGCACTCGATCGGGCCCGGCGCGAGCTTGCTGATCAAGTTGGCTTGGCTTGTTTTGTGCAGTTCCTGTTGTGCCGCCAATCGGAACGTCTGAAGCAGCACGCGCACAGCAAGGGCGTGCAGCTGATCGGCGATATGCCGTTCTTCGTGGCTGGGGATTCGAGCGACGTCTGGGCCAATCCCGAGCTTTTTCTGTTGGACGCAGAGCGCCGTCCGCGCTTCGTTGCCGGAGTGCCTCCCGATTATTTCAGTGCGACCGGGCAGCTGTGGGGCAATCCCGTTTACAACTGGGACGCCTTGCGCGCTGAGGGGTATCGCTGGTGGATTGGCCGATTGCGTGCTTTGCTCATGCATGTGGATCTCGTTCGGCTGGATCATTTTCGCGGTTTCAGCGCGGCTTGGCAGGTGCCTGCGGGCGCACCCACTGCGCAGTCCGGAAATTGGGTTCCCGGTCCGGGCGCCGACCTTTTTAACGCCGCTCAGCGTGAGGTGGGTTCACTGCCGTTTATCGCCGAGGATCTGGGTATGATCACGCCGGACGTATATGCACTGCGCGACCAATTTCATTTGCCCGGGATGCGAGTCCTGCAATTTGCATTCGACGGCCATGCCGATAATCCGCACCTGCCTCAAAATTACGTGAGCAACACCGTGGTGTACACTGGTACCCACGACAACCCAACCACTCGCGGCTGGTTTGAAGATCTGCCGGAAGAGCAGCGGCGGAACTTGTGGAAGTACCTGAAACGGTCCGCCGGCACTGTGCGCGACGCCGCGCCGGCTCTGATGGAACTGGCTTGGTCCTCGCAGGCTGCGCTCGCCATGGCCCCGCTGCAGGACCTGCTCAATCTGGGCAACGAAGCTCGCATGAACATTCCCGGACGCACTGACGGGAACTGGAGCTGGCGTTGCACAGAGGCGATGCTCAATGACCCAGCTTTCGAATGGGTGCATGAACTAACAAAATCTTCGAAACGTTTGGGTGTGACCCAGACTCAAAATTCAGAGAAGGTACTGGAGGTTTCCCGATGAAAGCACCACAAACGCTACACAATCTAGGCCAGAGCATCTGGCTCGACAACATTACGCGCGACCTGCTGAATAGCGGAACGCTCAAACGCTACATCGACGAATGGTCGGTAACCGGTCTGACCTCGAATCCTACAATTTTCGATCACGCCATCAAGAACAGCACCGCTTACGACACTGCCATCCGCGAGAAGCTGAGCGGCGGCAAATCGGGTGAGGCCCTGTTCTTCGATCTGGCGCTGGAAGACATCACGCGAGCCGCGGGCCTGTTCCGGCCCATCCATGACCAAACGGACGGCGTCGACGGATGGGTATCTCTGGAGGTTTCGCCCCTGCTTGCCTACGATACCGACAGCAGCCTTGCTGCGGCCAAGAGTCTCCATGAGCGTGCCGGCCAGCCGAACCTGTTCATCAAGATTCCCGGTACCAAGGAAGGGCTGCCTGCCATCGAGGAGGCCATCTTCGCGGGCATTCCGGTCAACGTTACTCTCTTGTTCTCGCGCGAGCAGTATGTGGCGGCAGCAGATGCATATATGCGTGGCGTAGAACGGCGCATCGAGCGCGGCCTAATGCCCAGTGTCGGATCGGTAGCTTCGCTGTTCATTAGCCGGTGGGACGTAGCGGTGGCGGACAAGGTGCCGGAGCCTTTGCGCAATCAGCTTGGAATCGCCATCGCCCAGCGTGCGTATAAAGCGTATTGCGAGCTGCTGGTCTCGCCACGCTGGCAGCGGGCGTTCAACTTTGGCGCCCGTCCGCAGCGGCTACTGTGGGCCAGCACCGGAACGAAAGATCCCAAGGCGCCCGACACGCTATATGTAAAGGGTCTGGCTGCGCCACTGACGGTGAACACCATGCCGGACGGAACGCTGAAGGCGCTGGCCGATCATGGCGAGGTGGGTTCAAGCCTGGCGGCCGACGGCGGCGACTGCGAAGAGGTTCTGGCGAAGTTCGGCAAGGCCGGCATCGATGTCGACGCACTCGCGGCCCAGCTTCAAAAGGAGGGCGCGGCTTCGTTTGTCAAGTCCTGGAACGAACTGATGGACGTCATCGCGTCCAAGAGCGCCGAGCTCAAGAAGGCCAGTTAAAATCCAGCGTTTCTTTTTAGCGGAGCTCGCGTCATATGAAGGTACTGGTGGTGGATGTCGGTGGTACGCACGTCAAGATTCTCGCCAGTGGTCAAAAGGAGCCCCGCAAGTTTGACTCCGGGCCGGATCTGGCTCCCGGGGCCATGGTGCGTGAGGTCCGGAAGCTTGCGGGGGATTGGCAGTATGACGCCGTATCGGTCGGCTATCCCGGGCCGGCGCTCAACAATCGACCGGTAGCGGAGCCTCACAACTTAGGCTGCGGTTGGGTTGGCTTCCACTTTGAAAAGGCGTTCGGGCATCCGGTGAAGCTGATCAACGACGCCGCCATGCAAGCGTTGGGCAGCTACAAGGGCGGCAAGATGTTGTTCCTCGGCCTGGGAACCGGCCTGGGCTCGACACTGATTGTGGACGGCATCGTCGAGCCGATGGAGCTGGGCCACTTACCGTACAAAAAGTCAACCTATGAGGATTACGTTGGCGAGCGCGGGCTGGAGCGCCGGGGAAAACGAAAGTGGCGCGGACATGTGGAAGATGTCGTTGCGCGCTTGATTGCCGCACTGGAACCCGACGACGTGGTGCTGGGTGGAGGGAACCTGAAATTACTCCAGAAACTCCCTAAAGGCTGCCGCGCGGGCGACAACGCCAACGCGTTTCTCGGAGGATTTCGCCTATGGGAACGCGCTGATCGAGCCGGCTTTCCAGTCAAACACCGCCGAGCTTCAAAACCTTTGAGGTCTGGCGAAAAGTGAGGTCTGGCGAAAAGTGAGACCGGGCAAAAAAGGGAAGAATTGACGAAAAGGAGCAGACAATGGGAACAGTAGTGGATACTGCGGCAGTTAGCCCGCTCACCGCGCGACCTGCGTGGAAGAGTCTCCGGGATCATTATCAGAAAATCCGTGAGCTGCATCTCCGGCAACTATTCGACGCGGACCGCGAGCGCGGAACGCGAATGACGGTGGAGGCCGAGGGGATCTTTCTCGACTATTCGAAAAACCGCGTCACGGATGAAACCCTGCGGCTCCTGCTCACGCTGGCTGAGGAGTCCGGCCTGCGTTCCCGAATCGACGCGATGTTTCGCGGCGACAAGATCAACGTAACGGAGAAACGCGCGGTTCTCCACGTCGCTCTGCGCGCGCCGAAAGACGAAACCATCACCGTGGACGGTGAGAATGTGGTTCCCCAAGTTCATGCCGTGTTGGATAAGATGGCCGATTTCTCCCGCCGCGTCCGAGGTGGCGAGTGGAAAGGATTTACCGGAAAGCCTATTCGGAATGTCATTAACGTGGGGATTGGCGGGTCGGACCTCGGGCCCGTGATGGCTTACGAAGCGTTGAAGCATTACTCCGATCGGGACAAGACTTTTCGATTTGTTTCGAACGTCGACGGCACCGATTTTGCGGAAGCGGTCGTCGATCTCGATCCCGCCGAAACGCTCTTTATCATTTCATCCAAAACCTTCACCACGCTCGAGACCATGACCAACGCTCACTCGGCGCGCGCCTGGTTGCTGGCCGGTCTGGGCGGTGACGAAAAATCGATTGCGAAGCACTTCGTAGCGGTGTCGACCAACGCGGCCGAAGTCTCGAAGTTCGGCATCGATACCGCCAACATGTTCGGGTTCTGGGATTGGGTGGGCGGCCGCTACTCCATGGATTCGGCCATCGGCCTTTCCACCATGCTGGCTGTCGGACCGGAGAATTTCCGCGCCATGCTGGACGGCTTCCACCAAATGGACGAACATTTCAGGGCGGCTCCGTTCGATCGCAATCTACCCGTGCTGCTGGGACTTCTGGCCATCTGGTACAACGACTTTTTTGGAGCGGAGACGGTCGCGGTTTTGCCGTACGAGCAATATCTCAAGCGCTTTCCCGCATACTTGCAGCAGTTGACGATGGAGAGTAATGGAAAACACGTCACGCTGGAAGGGAAGCAGGTGGACTACGCGACAGGGCCGATTTATTGGGGCGAACCGGGCACCAATGGCCAGCATTCGTTCTATCAGCTGATCCACCAGGGAACGCGGCTCATCCCTTGCGACTTCATCGCATTCGGACACGGGCTCAACCCGATCGGACGCCATCACGACATTTTGCTGGCGAATGTTTTCGCGCAGGCGGAGGCACTGGCGTTCGGAAAGACGCCGGAGCAAGTGAAAGCCGAGGGCACGCCCGATTGGCTGGTGCCGCATCGCGTCTTCGAAGGAAACCGGCCGTCGAATACCATTCTGGCCGACCAGCTCACCCCCGCGAATCTCGGCAAGCTGGTGGCGCTGTACGAGCACAGCGTGTTCACTCAGGGCACCGTCTGGGACATCAATTCGTTCGATCAGTGGGGCGTCGAACTCGGCAAAGCGCTGGCGCAGCGAATTATTCCGGAGATCGAAAGTAAGACAGACCCGTCGCTTGCGCATGATAGTTCGACCAACAATCTGATCCGCCGCTACCGGGAGCTCAGAAAGGCGTCGGCATAATGGAAGTTTCTGACGCACTGGTGTTCTTCGGCGCTACCGGCGATTTAGCTTACAAGATGGTGTTTCCGGCTCTGGAGGCCATGGTGAAGCGCGGCCATTTGAATGTGCCCGTGATCGGTGTGGCCAAGGACGGCTGGAACGTCGATAAGCTTCGGGCGCGGGCGCATGACAGTCTGATGCACCATGGCGGCGTGGATCCCGAGGCGTTCGAAAAGCTGAGCGGGTTGTTACGCTACGTGGACGGTGATTATGCCGATCCAGCGACTTTTCAGGCGCTCAAGAAAGAGCTCAACGGAGCGCGGCATCCGGCCTTTTATCTGGCGATTCCGCCGCTTCTGTTCGAAACCGTGGTGCAACAATTGGAAAAGTCCGGGAGCGCACAGGGCGCCCGCATCATCGTCGAGAAGCCCTTCGGGCATGACCTGGCTTCGGCCCAGGAGCTCAATCGCACCATCCATGAAGTTTTCCCCGAGTCCTCCGTCTTTCGCATTGACCACTATCTCGGCAAGCGGCCGGTGAACAACGTGACGGTCTTTCGATTTGCGAATACGTTCATGGAGCCATTCTGGAATCGCAACTATATCGAGAGCGTGCAGCTTACCATGGCGGAGAATTTCGGGGTGGAAGGGCGGGGCGGTTTCTACGATCATACCGGCGCAATTCGGGATGTGATTCAGAACCATCTCTTCCAGGTGATGTGCAATCTTGCGATGGAGCCTCCGGTCCGCAGCGACAGCGAATCCGTCCGGGATGAAAAGGTGAAGGTCCTGAAGGCCATCCCGGCGATCGAAGCGAACAACGTGATCCGCGGGCAGTTTCGCGGCTACCTCCAGGAAAAAGGAGTCGCGCCGGATTCCAAGACCGAGACTTTCGCGGCTCTCCGGCTCCAGGTGGATTCTTGGCGCTGGAAGGACGTGCCGTTCTTCATTCGCGCCGGCAAAAACCTGCCGGTGACTTGCACCGAAGTGCTGGCGCGGTTCCGAAAGCCGCCGGTAATGGTCAAGGACGATGTTTCTCAGAACTACATACGGTTCCGGATCAGCCCGGAAATGACCATCGCTATAGGCGCGAACGTGATGGGCCCGGGGGAACAAATGAACGGCGAAGAGGTGGAGATCATCGCCAGCAGCCACCCCAGTCCCGAAGAGATGGAGGCCTACGAGCGCGTGCTAGGCGATGCCATGGTGGGCGACGCCACCATTTTCGCGCGCGAGGACTATGTGGAAGAGGCCTGGCGCATCGTCGATCCCATCATGCAAGCCGGCAGTCCGATTTACGAATACGACAAGGGCGCCTGGGGACCCGCGGAAACCGAGCAGGTTTCACCCGCCGGAGGATGGCACAACCCCGTCACGGCGGACCAGGAAGATTTTCGTCTGGAGCCGGCCAATCGATGAAGCTGGAAGTTTTTGACGATGCTGATGCCGTCGCGCGCGCCGCGGCGGCGAGGATTGCCGCCGATGTTCGTGTCGCGGTGGCCGCCCGCAGTCAATTCACTCTGGCCGTGAGCGGTGGACACACGCCCTGGATCATGCTGCGCGCGCTGGCCAACGAAGATGTCCCTTGGCCGGCCGTGCATGTCTATCAGGTGGACGAGCGCGTTGCGCCCGCCGGAGATCGTGATCGAAATCTCACGCATTTGCACGAAAGCCTTTTGGAGCATGCTCCGCTTCGCCCGGAGCAAGTCCACGCCATGCCGGTGGAGTCTCCCGATCTGGAATCCGCAGCCGCCCAATATGCCGCGGTTCTTCAGGAAATCGCCGGATCGCCGCCGGTGCTGGATCTAGTCCACGTCGGCCTTGGTCCGGATGGCCACACCGCATCGCTGGTGCCGGCAGATCCAGTGCTCAAAATCACCGACAAGGATGTAGCGCTGACCGGCGTCTACCAGGGCCGCCGGCGGATGACGTTGACCTATCCCGCCATTAATCGCGCGCGCCGCGTGCTTTGGGTTGTCACCGGCGGCGAGAAGGTAGCGATGCTTCGCCGGTTGCTCGATGGGGATCAGAGTATTCCGGCCGGACGGGTCCGTCAAGAAGAGGCGTTGGTGCTGGCGGATCGGGCGGCAGCGGGCGGGTAAGTGAACGACACGCGGAATATCGGCCGCAGCAGTCCGCTCGGCGCCACGGTTTTCCCCGGAGGCGTGAACTTCAGCGTCTATTCGCGCAGCGCTTCCTGTATTGAGCTGGTTTTCTTCGATCATGAAGATGACCCGCGACCGTCGCGTGTGGTTCCTATCGATCCGCTGACCAACCGGACCGGTCATTACTGGCATTTGTTCGAGCCTGATGTAAAGCCGGGGCAGCTTTACGGGTATCGGGTCCAGGGGCCGTTCGATCCGGGCAGCGGAATGCGGTTCGATCCAGGCAAGGTTCTGCTGGATCCGTACGGCCGTGGCGTGGTTGTTCCGAAGAGCTACAGCCGGGAAGCGGCGCGGCTGGAAGGCGACAATGCGGGCACCGCGATGAAGAGCGTGGTGGTGGACTCCAAAGCGTACGATTGGGAAGGCGATACTACGCTCTGCCGTCCGGCTTCCAGAACAATAATTTATGAAATGCACTTGCGGGGTTTCACTCGCCACCCCAGCTCCGGGGTTGCGGAGAACAAACGCGGCACCTATGCGGGCCTGATCGAGAAGATTCCTTACCTTCAGCAGCTCGGCATCACGGCCGTGGAACTGCTGCCGGTGTTTCAATTTGATCCCGAGGACGCTCCGGCCGGGAAGGTTAATTACTGGGGATATGCGCCGGTGTCCTTCTTCGCGCCGCACCACGGCTACAGCTCGCGCCGGGATCCTCTGGGCGCGGTGAACGAATTTCGTGACATGGTGAAGGCGCTGCATCGGGCGGGTATTGAGGTGATTCTCGACGTGGTCTTCAATCACACCGCCGAAGGGAACCACCTGGGGCCGACCATCAGCTTTCGCGGCCTGGAGAACAGCATCTACTATATTCTGGAACCGGACCGCTCCCTGTACACCAACTACAGCGGCACCGGAAACACACTCAATGGAAATCATCCCATCGTCCGCCGGATGATCCTCGATAGTCTCCGATATTGGGTGGAAGAGATGCACGTGGACGGCTTTCGATTCGATCTGGCATCCATCCTGGATCGCGACGAATCCGGCAATCTGATGCCGAACCCGCCGGTATTGTGGGACATCGACTCGGACCCGGCGCTGGCGGGCACCAAGCTGATCGCCGAGGCTTGGGACGCCGCCGGGCTCTACCAGGTGGGCAGCTTCATCGGCGACAGCTGGCGGGAATGGAATGGGCCTTTTCGCGACGCGATTCGGGGCTTCTTCCGCGGGGACCAGGGCATGGTGGGGTCGGTGGCCGACCGGCTGCTCGGCAGCCCGCAGATCTACAGTCACAAGCAGAGGGAAGCTGAGGAGAGCGTGAATTTCGTGACGTGTCACGACGGTTTCACGCTGAACGATCTGGTTTCCTACAGCCAGAAGCATAATTCCGCGAATGGCGAAGATAACCGGGACGGTACGAACGACAATCGCAGTTGGAATTCGGGTGCGGAGGGGCCAACCGCGAGCCCGGAAATCGAGGAACTGCGCAATCGCCAGGTGAAGAATTTTCTGGCAGTTACCATGCTTTCGCTCGGCTTGCCCATGTTCCTGATGGGCGACGAAGTGCGCCGCACCCAGCAGGGCAACAACAACGCCTATTGTCAGGACAATGAAACCAGTTGGTTTGACTGGACGCTTCTTAGCAGGCACGCCGACGTATTACGCTTCGTGAAATTGCTCTGTTCACAACGTCTGCTGCTCAATACGGGCGCAGACCAGCGCTATGCCAATTTGAGCGAGCTTCTGGCCATGGCGGAGAGAACCTGGCATGGCGTGAAACTCGGGCAACCGGATTGGAATTTCGATTCCCATAGCGTCGCGCTGCAGGCGGAATCTCGAAGTCACAACCTGGTGTTGTATTTGATTCTGAACGCCTATTGGGAGCCGCTCGATTTCGAACTGCCGCCTGCCGCCTCGGGCCGCCCTTGGCGAAGATGGATTGACACCAGTCTTGAATCACCCAACGACATTGTCGAGTCCCATACCGCGCCCTCGGTTACCACTCTTTCTTATCAAGCGGAGCCGCGTTCACTGGTGGTCCTGTACGCCCGCGCGTCCCAGTGACTATTAGAGTCCTGTTGCGTGTGCGTAGGCGCCCCGGTCAGGGGTCACTGGCTTGCTCATGGACGAGCCAGACCACCCTGACTCGCGCGAAATGTTGAATTTTCGCATCCGCGCAATCAGAGTGGTGCGAGCCAGCCCAAGTTTTTGAGCGGCGCCCTCTGGGCCGCCCACCACCCAGTTGGTCCTTTTGAGAGCCTCGGTGATGTACACGCGCTCCATTTCCGCCAGTGAGCGAGCGGATTCGGCCTGGTCGCTCGATTGGTGCGCTGATGCCGGAGTGGACTGCGTGAGGCACGCTAGCGGCGGCTGCAGCACGCGGCCGTCGCTCATCAGCACGGCGCGTTCAATGACGTTCTGCAATTCGCGGATGTTGCCCGGCCAGCGATAAAGACAAAGGGCGCTCATTACGTGCTGGGGAATGTTGTCGATGGTCTTGTTCATGCGTGCCGCAAAATGATCGACGAAGTGACGGGCCAGAGCAGGAATGTCCGCCACTCGGTCGCGCAGCGGGGGAAGCATGATAGGAAAGACATTCAGCCGGTAGTACAGGTCGGCCCGGAATTGCCGATCCTTTACCATTTGCTCCAGGTTTTGGTTGGTGGCCGCCACGATGCGCACATCCACGCGAATAGTTTGCGTGCTCCCCAGGCGTTCGAACTCCTGCTCCTGGAGCGCACGCAGTAGTTTCGGCTGGAGCTCCAGCGGCAGGTCCCCGATCTCGTCGAGAAAGAGCGTTCCCTTGTTGGCAAGCTGCATCCGGCCCATTCGCTGCGCGACAGCCCCGGTGAATGCGCCCCGCTCATGGCCAAACAACTCGCTCTCTAGAAGTGCCGCCGGAATGGCGGCGCAATTGAGTTTCACAAATGGGCCGTTCGATCGCCTGCTTTGAGAATGAATCGCCTGCGCGATCAACTCTTTTCCAGTACCGGTCTCGCCCTGAATCAAGACCGCGCTATCGGCCGGCGCCACCAGGTTCACCTGTTCCAGCGCCGCTCTGAATTGTGCGCTCGTGCCTATCATTTCGCGCTCGCCTAAGTTCTGCATGCTGATCTCTCCTGCAAAGTTCCTTGACTGCAACCACTAGGACTCACCCCGGATAACCCGCTCGCCGCCGCCGGCCGCTCATGAGATAAAGGATGGCGCGGGGCTCCAGCAGCGGATCTTCCGATGGCTCGACGCCATCCACGCGTGGAATGGGGTCGAAGATGATGTGGCGCTGCTCCGCGTCGTTGTTCGGAACTACGCTCCTCAGTTCCACCGTGCCAAATTCGATCTCGGGCCGGCTCTTCGGCCAATGCACGGTGGAGTCGTCCACAATGTCTTCTTTGGAGGCAAGCTGGACCAAAATCCGCATTTTCACCGGGCCGTTCCCGAGCCGGGTCTTCATTTCATCGAAGAGATAATTTGGCGCCGCTGTCGCTTCCCCGTCGGGGTCCAGGTACGCGGTGCTGTTTTCTGGCTGAATGCGATACCGTCCGTACTGGCTCACGCCCTCGGCGGTGGTAAATCTGTAAGCATTTACCGCGTAGAATATGGCCTTCGAAAAGCTAGCGGGCATCGGCTTCGCCGCCTGGACGAACGCGAGGGCGGCGGGGTGCGTCGCGAGGAAGTCTTCAACTGGAGTCGGCTGGGAAGCGCCAGGCCCGCTCGCGCGAATGGCCTCGAGGAACTCCACGAACTCGTCCGCTGTGCGAGCGGGGAATCCATCCACGGAATGCGCAATGATGTCGGTGTGAACGTGTTCGGCCAGATGAAACCGTATCGCCATCCCGCGCGGGCTCGCATTTGGCGCGTTGTCCGGCACCGTTGGAATGCCCGAGGAATTGGAGAGCCGAACAGTTACCGGCGTCGAGGCCCGCTGGAGGTGCGGCGCGCGCGTAAGCGACTTTGCCGCGGACGCCGGGGTGAACGTTCCCGCGATCAGGATCCCCTTGGCGTGCGCCGGGCGAAATCCCGGACGCGGTCCATTCATCGCATCGAACGCTTCCAGCGCTTCTTCGGCTAGCGCGGTGGCCCGGTCAGCATTGACTGAACTCATGCTCCCACTATGCCCGATCAATCGTCCCTGATCCATCACGACATCGGGGTTTTTTCTGTTACCCCGTTCGGCGCGGAGGCGGGTACCACATTTGAGGTATGGGAACCCCAAAAGTGGTTGCAACGCATGGCCTCCTTAAATCACGCATGGCCTCCTTAAAGCAAATGATGCCCTGCAGGAATGAGCGGTTGGAGAGTTCGCGATCTGTACCGATGAGTTTCCTGGGGGCAGTTCCGGCCTGCGGAAGGAGACGCCAAGGTTGAAGTTTCGCTGGAGCATTTCGACTCGTACCGTTATCCTGGCCTGGGCCGCGGTGGCGATTACCGCCGCTGCCAGCCAATTTCTGCAGCGTCTTATCATTCGGAATCAAGGCATCGCGCTCGAAGAGGCGGCGATGCGGAATCTGGTCCTGTCGGCCGAGAACACCCGGGACGCTGTAAGCGCCATGAACGCCGGAAGGGCTTTTGACCGCAAAGGGCTGCTCGCCGGGTTCCGCGATGCCTCGGACTTTCGGGCCACCCAGTTGTACGACACCATCCCGGTGGTCGCCGCGTGGAAAATAATCCAAAAGGTCGCCGACCAGCAGGGCTACGTATTTCGTACGCCGTCCTTCAACCCGCGCAACCCGAAGAATGCTCCTACTCCGGAGGAAAATCAAATCCTCGTTGAACTCGCCAAGGGAACATCGTCAGAGTATTTTGCGGTGGATAGCGCAAAAAACGAGATGGTCTATGCTCGGCCCATCAAGCTGGGTACGGATTGCCTGGAATGTCACGGAACGCCAACCGCGGCGAATAAGGACGGGAAGGACATGGTGGGCTTCCGCATGGAAGGCTGGCATCAAGGGGAATTGCATGGCGCGTTCGTTCTGCACGCCACTTTGGACCATATCGACCAAGAGGTGCACGCTGGAATGGCTAAGTCCTTCCTATGGCTGACCCCGATCGGCATTCTGCTCGGCGTCTCCGCCTTCCTTGTCATGCGTCCCGTGGGTCGTGCGCTGAAATCCACGGTCAATGCGCTCGAAGACATCTCGAGAGGGAACCTGGTTCATGAGTTTCCGCAATTGGTCGGCAACGATGAAGTGGGAGACATGACGGTTGCCATGCGCACCATGTCCGGGGAGTTGCGGAAGATGATCCACGGAATCGCCGAAACAGTCGGAGTTCTCCTCTCCACATCGAAGGAACTCGCCAGCGAGTCGAACAACGTTTCCAGCGGCTCCTCGGAAGTATCGGACAAAGCACATTCGGTGTCGGCGTCCGCCGAGGAGATGGCGACGAACATCCAATGCATCGTGTCGAACGTCGCGCAGGCCGCAACCAATCTGACTTCAGTTTCCTCAAGCGCCGGCGAGATGACCTCCGTGATTGGCGAGATCGCCAGCAACTCAGAGAAAGCTCGCGTGATTACCACCGCCGCCACTAAGCAGGCAAGAACCGTAGCGGATCAGATGAGCCTTCTTCGCCAGGCCGCGCTCGAGATTGGCAAGGTGACCGAGACCATTAACGAAATCTCTGCCCAAACCAACCTGCTGGCCTTGAACGCAACTATTGAGGCGGCCCGAGCGGGCGCGGCTGGTAAAGGCTTTTCGGTGGTAGCAAGCGAAATTAAGGCTCTGGCCGAGCAGACCCACGCCGCAACGGAAGATATTAAAGTGCGCATCGCCAGCGTGCAGTCCTTCGCCGGCACCGGCGTTAACGGGATCGAACAGATTTCCATTGTGATCGACGAAGTCACGGAGATCGTATCCTGCATCGCAGCCGCGATCGAGGAGCAGTCCACCGTTACGAAGGAGATATCCCGGAATATCTCCGAGGCTTCGAACGGCGTTCGTGACGTAAGCCGGCAGGTGACGGAATCCTCCGTCGTTACCCACGGCATCGCTGTCGACATCTCCGAGATGGATCAAGCTGCCGGATCCATGGCAGAGGGTGGACGGCACGTGGAGTCGAGCGCCGCACGGCTCTCTGGCATCGCCGCAGCCTTGAAATCGTCGGTGCAGAGTTTCCGAATATAGTTGCCGTGTAACGTCGAGCGCGCGATTCGGCCCACGGCGGTTGGACTTGCCCGCTGCCGCCGCTTCGTTGCCATTAATCCGGACCCACCCGGACAGTAACATTACCTGTTGGGCATAACGCCTATAATGATGATTATGTAGTGCGTTCGGCGTTGGCTTCTCTTCTTCCGCACTTAGTCGCGGCTGCCCACGACGCGCATCCGTCTGCGGCGGGAGAGGGTGGGTTGGCAATGCGCCAAGCCGAGCGGTCACCGTTCAACCCGCGACTCTCGCGGCGTTTCTATCGCCACTATGGCCTCGAAAAATCTTGACGCGGCGGCCCGGCAGTTCATCAAGGTGAAAACATGACCGGATCTGCCAAATCGACAGACGTTCCTCTGGCGAGTTCAATTTCAGAGGCTGCGGCTCCCCTGGAATCGATCCTCTGCACGGAGGAGCTGCAGCAGCGCCCCGCGCGCCCACCAGATCACGCGAAAGAGAGCGCCGCGCTCGTGGCGCTTGCCAGCGCGTTAGCCGAATCTCGGCACACCATACTTGAAGTATTGGCGGAGACGATCCTGCAGGTCACTGACTCCGACTCGTCGGGCCTCAGTTTACTGACTTCGGACGGCGCAACCCCGGACCAGGAGGGGCAACGATTCTATTGGCCAGCCATCAAGGGCATGTGGAAAGGGCACGTTGGAGGCGGGACGCCGCGCAATTTCGGTCCCTCCGGAGACGTACTCGACCGTAACTGTACCCTCTTGTTCCGGCACTTCGAGCGACGTTATCCCTATTTGTTGCCTGTCTTGCCCGCGGCAGAGGAGTGCTTGTTGGTTCCGTTTTACGTCCAAGGCAAAGCTGTCGGCACAATATGGGCGATGATGCACAGCGATCGTCGCCGGTTCGACGCCGAAGATCATCGGCTTATGATCGGGCTGGGGCAATTCGCTTCGCTAGCCTATCAAACTCTCGGTACGACCGACGATCTCAATGCGCAAGTGGCCGCGCGCGAAAAGGCCGAGACCAGATTGCGTGCGCTCACCGCCGGCCTGGAGGCGCGAGTTCGAACTGGGGAAGAATTCCATCGTGTGGTTGTGGAAACTGCGAGCGACGCCGTAGTGAGTATCGACCACAAAGGCGATATTGTGCTTGCCAATCGCGCAACCACAATAACCTTCGGTTACGAACCATCGGAGTTGATTGGGCAACCGCTGACGATACTGATGCCGGAATACCTGCGGGACCAGCACAAGGCAGGACTGAAACGCTACCAGGAAACCAATCATCGGCACATCAATTGGCAAAGCACCGAGTTGATTGGCCTGCGCAAAAATGGAGAAGAGTTTCCCGTTGAGGTTTCGTTTGGAGAGCTCAACAGCGACGGTCGTCGCGTGTTTACGGGCTTCATCCGCGACATCAGTGGACGGAAGCAGGCTGAAGAAGCCCTGCGGGCCAGCGAGCGCGATCTCAGCTTGATCATCGAGACCATCCCTGGCTTGGTGTGGTGCGCGGCTCCCGACGGCGAACTGAACTACTTGAACCGGCGGTTACTGGACTACACCGGCACCAGCGCCGGCGATTGGGCGCAGCTCGGTTGGAAGAACCTTCTCCACCCAGACGATGCAGAGCCGACGGCGCACGCGTGGTCGCGGGCTGTTGCAACCGGCCAGCCGCTCGAAGTTCAGTGCCGTTTTCGTCGCTCCGATGGCGCCTACCGATGGTTTCAGGCGCTGGGCCAGGCCGCGCGTGACAGTGACGGCGGAGTGGCTCGCTGGTACGGATTATTGATCGATATCGATGATCGGAAGAATATGGAGGAAGCCCTGCGCAGCAGCCAGGCGCGGTTGTCGCGAGCCATGCAAACTGCCACGGTCGGCGAATTTGCCGCCGCTATCGCGCACGAAATTAGCCAGCCGCTGGCTGCGGTGGTGACTAACGGTCAGGCCTGTCTGCGCTGGCTCGCGGCCCAGCCCCCGGCGATTGCCAAAGTGCAGGAAGCCGCCGAAAGGATTGTTCGCGACGGTAAGGAAGCTGGAGAGGTGGTGCGGCGGATCCGCGCACTGTTCAAACAGGCTGCCGCGGACAAGATGAAGTTCGATCTGAACGAGGTAATCGGCGAGGTGCTCCACCTCCTGACTCGCGAGACCGCGCGGAAGCGCGTGGCCGTGGAGACGGATCTGGACCCGGATTTGGCGCTGTTGGCGGGCGATCGCGTGCAATTGCAGCAAGTGGTTTTCAATCTTCTTCTCAATGCGATCGAGGCCATGGACCCGGTGGTGGACCGTCCCAAGAAGCTCTACATTTGTTCGAAACGGTCCAGCCCGGAAACGGTTTTGGTTGAAGTGCGGGATTCCGGCACCGGCCTGAAGGATCCAGACAGAATCTTCGAAGCCTTCTTTACGACTAAAGACAACGGCATGGGCATGGGACTGGCGATTTGCCGTTCCATCATTGATGCCCACCATGGCCGGCTGTGGGCGGTACCCGGTGAAGGCGTAGGTGCCACCTTCTCTTTTATCCTTCCGGTCCAAGCGTAACGTGATGAAGCTCGACAGCCCTGTTGTCTTCGTGGTGGATGACGACTACCGTATACGGGAAGCTCTGTCCAGCCTAATTTCCTCGGTCGGACTTCAAGTGGCTGTGTTCGGCTCGGCTATGGAGTTTCTCGAATGCGAAAGACCGGATGCCCCCGCATGCCTGGTCCTGGATTTGCAGCTTCCTGGCACCAGCGGACTGGAACTCCAGCAGCAGTTGTTAGCCCGAGATACCCCGCCGATCGTCTTTATCTCGGGGCACGGCGATATCCCTTCTTCCGTCCGCGCCATCAAGGCCGGGGCAATCGAGTTCCTTCCGAAGCCCTTTGACGATCAGGAGCTTCTTCGAGCAATTCACGCGGCTATCGATCAGGATAGGATGGCGCGCCAGAAAAGATCGGAACTAGCCGAATTGCAGAGGCGCTATAACCTTCTCACGCCTCGCGAACGGGAGGTTCTTCCGTTTGTGGTGGCGGGTTTCGCTAACAAACAGACCGCCGCCGATCTGGGCACCAGCGAGATCACGATCGGGGTTCACCGCGGACAGATCATGCGGAAGATGGCCGCGAAATCACTGGCAGAGCTGGTCAGAATAGCCGACAGACTCGGAATCGCCCGGGCCGCTGGAACCGCCTAAATAAACCTATAATGGCCATCCTCGGACGCTGCCGGTATGATGGCTGTGCTGGGGATTCTGCCCACAATGGCAAGCGAAATAATACCGATCGTAGCGGCGGTGGATGACGACTTTCGAGTTCGGGAGTCCATAGCAAGCCTTCTAGAATCAGCCGGATACGCGCCTTTCGTGTTCTCGTCCGCCGAAGAGTTCCTGCAGTCGGGAACGCTGGCGGCAGCCACTTGTGTGATTACCGACGTCCGGATGCCCGGAATGGATGGTATTGAATTACAGCGCCGCATCAGGCTGGAGCGTCCGACGTTGCCAGTGATATTAATATCCGCGCACTATAATGCCGCAATCCGGCAAAAAGCCATCGAAGATGGCGCCATCGATTTTCTATACAAACCCTTCGATGCCACGGACCTCCTCAAAATAGTCCAGTCGGCTGTGACTAAGGCCACCTGAATATCCTCCGGTTGACAACGCAGCCAGCCTGTCTATTCTCCATTCTTGCGTCTTAACGACGTAACTCGCCGTTTCGATTGGAACCGGCATAAATGAATCTATAATTGTCAGCCTTCAAGTTCGTCCCTATTATCGAAGTGTGCTAATGATGCACTTCGTGATGGCACACGTTGAACACATCTCGCATTTAAAGGAGTAAGGCTATGACTGCTTTGGATCTGATTGGGTCAAGTCCGAAATTCCGGACAGTGTTGAGAGAAGTGGCGAGGGTGGCGCCGGTGGATTCCGCCGTTTTGATCCAGGGCGAAACGGGCACCGGAAAGGAAGTGATTGCGAGAGCGATTCATGAGGCCAGCCCTCGCCGTAACCACCATTTTGTGGCGTTGAACTGCGCTGCGATTCCGAGCGCGTTGTTGGAGAGCGAGCTGTTTGGCCACGAACGGGGCGCCTTTACGGGCGCGTGCACGCAAACCAAGGGGCGATTTCAGATGGCGGATGGAGGTACGCTCTTTCTGGATGAAATCGGCGACATGCCTCTGGAACTCCAGCCCAAACTTTTGCGCGCCCTGCAAGAACAGGAGTTCGAGCGTTTGGGCAGCACCCAAACCGTCCGAGTCAATGCGCGGGTAGTGGCGGCGACCAACCAGGATCTCGGGCAGCTGGTGACCAAGAAGCTGTTTCGGGCCGATCTATTCTACCGGTTGAACGTAATTCCAATCTGCCTGCCTCCGCTGCGTGAGCGCCTGCAGGACATCCCGCTGCTGACGGAGTTCTTCGTGGCAAAATTTGCCGCCACTCTCAACAAGCCCATCGATTCGATTCCCGATGACGTCGTCGCGGTCCTTCAGGCACACGACTGGCCTGGCAATATTCGCGAGCTGCAGAATTTCCTCGAGCGCGCAGTGCTCTTTTCGCCTGGGTCGGTACTCCGCCTGCCAATGGACTTTAAGCAGACGGTGAAACAGAGCTCGGAGAGCGCCACGCGCACGCTTGCCGATGCCGATCGAGAGCATATCCTGGAAACGTTAAAGGAAGCTAACTGGCTGATCGGAGGGCAGAGGGGAGCGGCGAATCGGCTTGGATTGCCGCGCACTACGCTGATTTATAAGATGCGGAAGCTGGGAATCGAAGCACGCCGATCCCCGAGAGTGGCGCACCGTTCCGCCGCGAGCGCCAGTGCGGCAGGCCGCTGATGAACAGCGCCATACCGGCGTGAACCAGGGACGTGCTGGAAGCTGGATTCTTGCACTTCGGCTGGGTGGAGGAATGTGAAGCCCATCGGATCAGGCCGACACGGAAGACGCTGTATGCGTCCCTTGATTCACAAGGTATGCCGCATCTCCGACCTGGAGCAACCCTGACCTGGTCACGGTCGCATAGACCCCTAGGCAGCCCCGATGATGCTGTGCGGTGGTCCGAAGTATACTCAAGTCGCGCGGGAGATCTTGTTGGGCGAGCGTTGAAGTCACGCACCACACCGTAGGCTGGAAATCCTCGACCCTTACCGCTCCACCTATGTTGAGCGCGCCGCCCAGCCAGGAACCGGCGCCGGTCAATCTGCGCCGTACCCCCCTGAAGCTTGCGCAGGTGGCCTAGCGAGCCGCTGGCCAATAAATACACTGCTCCAATCTCAAAGAATGTACCCGTCATCAGTTGGAAATAATCCGGCATGGATTCGGGAGTCCAGTCCGGTTTCATCGCGCCCACAGGCACATCCCCGACCACCGTGGCGCGATCGATGCCTGTCTTTTCGTCATGGGCCGGTTGATTTTCCAGGCGCACACTGTGTCCGAGGCAATCTGAGATGATCCGAGACGCGTCCGGATCGTCCGGGCAGATCGTTCGGCCGTCCGGCAAACTGATCTGAATGCGTCCGGGGTTGCCTCTGAAAGCCCCACGAATGTCGGTTCCATCTCATACCGGGCATGGAATGCAAGCAACCGCGGGAACCTTTTTGCGCTGGCGATCCGTCCTGTCGCAATTTCACGAAGAGCCCACGCCCGATCCCCGAGAGCCCCGCGGGGCGTAATCGGCAACTGGTCTCTGCGCTCTCCCAGCATCGACTTCACGGGATAGCGCCACAACTCGGCCACGCGGCCGACAAAGTGTTCAGCTGAATGGCTGTCGTCACCATGGGAAATGGCGCTCTGCGATTTAGTCCAGTTCCCACCCCGCGTCTCGTATACGTTATTCAGAAATTCCATCCAGGCAGCCGGAGAACGTGAGCCTGGATACGGTTCCGGGCGATCGGGTTTTCGGAGCTCCACACGATTTCGAACTGCCCACCCTCAACGATCCTACCCAAGCGCACCGTCTTCCAGGTGTGTTGATTCTCTGCATCAATTGGAATTGGAACACGCCGAAGGGTAGCCCGCCGTTCGGCTGCCGGAGCCGGTTAGGCAGGTCGCTGATGAACTGCGCCATACGGGCGTGAAACTGTTGAGGAGACGCTCCACCCTTAATCACTAATCACCTTGGCTTCGATTTCCGCCCCAGGCCAGAAGCCGCGGATGGTGCATCTGGAATCAGACATGCAAATCAATTGGCGGATTTGCATCCATGCCTCGGCTACTGTCAGTAAACGTTGGTCTTCCACGTGACATTGAATGGAAGGGCCGCACTGTGCACACTGGAATCTGGAAAAGCCCAGTGCATGGCCGGTGTCGGGCCGGCCGGCTAAATCTGGAAGGAGACGGTCAGGGAGATTTACAGGGGCACGGTGGTGAGCAGCGCGCCGTCTTTGTCTACCAGATCGAGTCGTATCATTATTGGCAGGAGCAACTCAAGAGGCCCGGTCTCGGCGATCCGAAGTCTTTCGGGCAATTTGGCGAAAATTTCACAGTCGAAGGCTTGCCCGATGACGCGGTGTGCGTCGGCGACCGGTATCGGATCGGGAGCGCACTCTTCGAAGTTACGCAGCCCCGAGTTACCTGCTATCGCGTTGGCATTCGGATGAACGAGCCCCGAATGGCGGCGCTGCTGACCTCCAGTGGCCGTCCTGGATTCTACTTCCGCGTTCTTGAGGAAGGCGAAGTGGGCGCGGGCGACGAAATCGTGAAGGAGGGGGAGGCCAAGGAGCGAATGACGGTCGCTGAGATCAATGCGCTTCTCTACTTTCCGAATCATCCGCACGAGCTGTTGGAACGTGCGTTGCGAATCGAGGCCCTTTCGCCGGGGTGGCACGGGTCGTTCCAGGCACTGCTTGGGAGCGCAACAGGTGGAAATGCAGGCCTCATGCCGGAAGCAGCGGCGCATCCAGCTACGCCAGGCTTTCGCCAGGCTGAGGGTGACTTCGATTGACCGGGAGTCCGCGGATGTCCTCTCGCTGACCATGCGAAGTCTGGATGGTCAGGCGCTGCCCGCAGCTCGGCCGGGCCAGTACATCGTCCTTCGGCTTCAGCCGGCCGCCGGAAAATCGCCCATTTTTCGCAGTTACTCGCTCTCCGGTCCTGTCTCAGCTGAGCACTATCGAATCAGCGTGAAGATCGAGCCGGGCGGCGTGGCTGGAACATGGCTACAGGATCGCGTACGAGTTGACGATTCTCTCGACATCAGTTCACCTCGCGGCAGTTTTATTCTGCAAGAAGGAGAGCGGCCGGTGGTCCTCCTTAGCGCCGGAATTGGGGCGACACCGGTCCTGGCGATGCTCCACGCGTTGGCGGCGGCCCAGCCGGCCCGCCAAGTTTTATGGCTCCATGCGGCTCGAGATCGAGAACATCATCCCTTTGCCGCCGAAGTCCGCCGCCTGATGCTCGCCTTCCCGCACGGCCGCAGCTACGTCTGCTACAGTAAACCGGCCGCGCTCGATAAGTTGGGCGAGGATTTCGATGCCGCCGGCCATTTGTCGCGATCGGTGCTCGAAGAGGTGGGCATTCCGCGAGAAGCGGACGTTTACATTTGTGGACCGGCTGCCTTCATGGCAGATATGAAGGCGGCACTTGCAAGCTATGGCGTCCCGCCGGAACGGATTCACATCGAGATCTTCAGCGGCAGCGCACCGAAGAATCCTGGCGTAGTCGGCGCGGTAACACGAAATCCGCATCTGCCCATGGGCGATGCCAACACTGGGGCATTGGTGTCGTTCGCGCGAAGCGGCGTTGCCGCACACTGGAACGCATCGGTTTATCAGAGTATTCTCGAACTGGCCGAAGCGTGCGACGTTCCGGTCCGCTGGGCGTGCCGGAGTGGTGTGTGTCACAGCTGTGAGAGCGGTTTGGTTTCCGGAGGGGTGGCCTACGCACCAGAGCCGCTAGACAAACCCCTTGAAGGCAATATCCTCATTTGCTGCTCACAACCGATTCGTGACGTCGTTCTCGATCTGTAAAGCGAGTCCCCGCCGGAATCGACACAGATTGACATCCGACCAAACGCCGCGTCGGCTATCCGTCAACCGTCCAGCTCCGGGTTGTCCTGAAGCCGCCGAACACTTCCAGATCCCGTAGTCGGCGGCAAGTTTGCGAGCAAAGAGCGTGCTGCGCGCGAAGGCCACGCACTTGCAATCAGTGATTCACGTGGTCGTGGGCTGCACCCGAACCGGGGGCTTCCTGACCAACATTATCGATGTGGAGATTTTCTGATGAGTCTTATCGACAAAGCGCTAAAAGCGAACCAGACGTACGCCAAGAAGTACGATAAAAAACTTGGGGCGCATCCAGCCCCCAAAATCGCGGTTGTAACCTGCATGGATCCCAGACTTTCAGACCTTCCTGGAATTCTCGGGCTGCCGCAGGCCGACCTCGACGTGATCCGAACCGGCGGGCCGGCAGTGACCGAAGATGTGCTCGGGGAACTGGTCGTTTCCACCCGTGTCCTCGGATCGAAGGAGATCATGCTCCTCAATCACACCGGCTGCGGATTCACGACTTTCACGGACGACGAGCTGAACGCAAAACTCACGGCTTTAACTGGCGACGCGTCACCCGCTCCGATGCGCTTGTTCTCTTTCAAGGATCCCGAGCAGAACACACGGGAACAGATCGAGAAGGTCAGATCGCATCCGTGGATCGCCAAAGAAGTTCCTGTGCGGGGCTTTATTTTCGACGTGGAGACCGGTGTAATTAGGGAGGTCCATCGGGTCCCGAAGGACGCTGCCGCCTGAAGGACGCTGGCCTTTCAAGATCAACTCCCGGCGGCGACGGTTACCAGCGTGCCCGTCTCCGCCGTCTTCGCCGGGCAGAGCTTCCGGTGGACGCCGTGGAGCTGGCACGATATTTGATTGGCAAAGTGGTGATCCACGATGTTGCCGAGGGCAGGCTGAGCGGCAGGATCGTCGAAACGGAAGCTTATCCGATTGGCGACCCGGCGGGTCATGCGTTCCGCGGGAAAACGCCGCGCAACGGTTCCCTATTTCTCGGACCGGGGCACGCTTATGTCTATTTCGTGTACGGCTCCTCGTTCATGCTGAACGTTACAAGCGAGGTACGCGGTGTTGGCGGCGGAGTCCTCTTACGTGCGCTCGAACCGCTTGAGGGTGTCAACTTGATGCAATCCTCCCGCACCACGGCGCGCTTGACCGATTTGGCCAGGGGCCCAGGCAGGCTCACCGAAGCCATGCGCATCGATCTCACACAAGATGGTCTGGATTTATGCGCCGCCGGTCCGCTTTGGCTTGCGGCGACAGCGCAGAATACTGGCGCCATCGGCCAGAGCGTCCGCATTGGCCTGAGCCGCAACGTCGATCGGCCGTGGCGATTTTATGAGCGCGGTAATCCGTACGTGAGCGGTCCAAAGAGGTTGCGCGAGTAACTCGGCCGATGCCGGCTCTCATCGGCGACCACCAGCCGCTGGCGAACTGCCGACTCCACACATGGATCCTGGTCGCAGAGCGCTCACCTCCCACAGGCCTTTGGCCTTGTGACTCACCACATTGCAAGTGGAGCGTCATTTGCTCTTCTCGCAGAGGGAGCAGCTGCTGGATGGATCATCCGCGAGGCGGCCGCTTACGAAAGGAGAGCTCACATTGGCATCGAAGGGGCGGCCTCGAAGAACGATTCCACTCATGGTTCTGATGGCAGCCATGCCCGTCTTAGCTCAAAGTCCGCCGGCGTCACCCGATCGCCCCTGGCACAGTGCGGATGAACGGCAAATCACAAACTATGGGAAGCGCGCTCGTCAGCCAGTGATCCCGATCGAGCCAAACAAAGCCTATTCGCTGGCGGAATTGATCGATCTGGCGGAGGCCCACAATCCCGAGACGCGCGTCGCTTGGGAGAGCGCCCGGGCCCAGGGAGCAGCCCTCGGTATCGCGCGTAGCGAGCTATATCCGCTGCTGTCGGCCGCGGTGCTCTCGGGGGTGGATCGGCAGGAGGTGCCGCTTGGCCTCCGCTTCTACCGTTTCACGATTCCGGAGGATCAGGTGTCGCTGGATCTCAACTATACAATCCTGGACTTCGGAGCCCGTCGCGGCCGCATCGATGCGGCGCGGGCGCGAGTTCTGGCAACGAACTTTGAATTTAACGACGTTCACCGGAGACTCATCTTTCAAGTTCAAGAGGCCTATTATCGCCTGCTGAATGCGTCTGCTCAGGACACCGCCGCACGAGCAAGCCTGGCCAATGCGGAGGCAGTGCAACAAGCCTCGGAAGAGCGGCTGCGTAATGGTTTGGCAACTCTGCCCGACGTTCTGGAGGCTCGCAGTGCGACCGCGCAATCGCAATATGATTTGCAGGCAGTGCTAGGCGCGGAGGAAATCGCTCGGGGTGATTTAGCCACAGCCTTGGGGGCCCCCGCCGCCACCATGATTCACGTCGAGCCGCTGAGCGAGGTGCCTACCCCCGAATCGATCGGTGAGACCGTCAAGCAGGTGATTTATCGCGCTCTCGACCAGCGGCCCGACCTGCAGGCCCAGGTGGCAGACATTCGCCTGGGGGAGGCGCAGCGCGAAGAGGCGCGGGCGGCCTACTATCCCAGCTTGAATTTCAAAGCTAGCGCAAGCGCTCAATCACTATACTTCCAACAGCAAAACTTACCTTGGGGACATACAGCCGATTTAACCGGTGGACTGGCCCTAAGCCTAAACTGGACCGTATTTGACGGAGGTGCGCGTCGAAGCCGGCTGATGCAGGCGGAATCCGAAATCCGTAAGGCCGAGTCGCAGGTCAGTGCCGCGCGCGATGGCATTGAGGACGAAGTTTGGACTGCGTATTCGAATTTGAATACGGCTTTTCGACAGCGCGAGGCCGCTACCGCGCTGCTGAGATCCGCCACTGAGTCCTATGCCGCCAGTCTTGAATCCTACAATTACGGCGTTCGCAACCTGTTGGACGTCACCGCGGCCCAGAAGCTTCTGGCCCAAGCCCGCTCGGCAGACATTCTGGCGCGCACACAGGTGCTAGCTACCTTGGCCGATCTGGCGTTCCGTTCCGGCGATTCGATCCAAGCCCAGCATAGGAGTCAACGGCCATGACGCGGGCTCCCTCGTTCGACATTCTAGGCTCGTTTTTTCCGGCCTGGCTGGTTTGCTTAGCCCTGGCATTGCTACTAACAGCGGCGGCCCGCTGGCTGTTCTCGCGCCTTCACATTTCGATCGCGCTTCCAATTTTGACCTATCCGAGCCTGACCGCGCTTTTTACTTTCGCGCTCTGGCTGGTTTTCTTTCGTTAACGAGGAACTATCGAATGGCAAAGCTACTTGGCCGCGTTATTAGCGCTGCAATCGTGATGGGGGCAATCGCCACGGGGCTGATTGTGCTGTATCGAGTGAACTCTTACCCGCGAACCGACGATGCCGAGATAACCGCCAACTTCATCGGAATGGCGCCTCAGGTGGAGGGGCCGATCCTGCGGCTGTGTGTGCGCGACAACCAACTCGTGAAGCAGGGGGACCTGCTCTACGAAATCGATGACCGGCCTTATCGCTACGCTCTGGAGAACGCGATTTCAGAGCAAGCGGCGCTCGAGGGCCAGATCTCTGACGAACGGCGAAGGATCGCGGCGCTGGTGAGCGCGGTCTCCGTTTCCCAGGCCAATATTCAAGGCACAGAGGCCGACGTCACTCGATCGGCTGCGACGGTGGATCAGGCACGGGCTGACGTGGCAAACGCCGAACAGGGCGTCAGCCGCGCCACGGCGGAGTGGACCTATGCGAACAATAACCTGCATCGCATTGAGCCCCTGCTGGTGAAGCAGTTTGTCACCGTGGATCAAGTGGATCGGGCCAGGACTTCGGAGATTGCGGAGGCACAAGCTCTGAAACAGGCGCAATCTCAACTGCGTCTGGCGCAGGCGGGATTGCAGTCCTCGTTGGCTCAACAGCAACGCTCCGGGGCCATGCTGATACAGAGCAAGGCCCAGCACGAACAGGCCCAGAATGCGGTGACCACACTCGAACCATTGGTCAACCAGCGTGGCGCAAGAGCCTCGGCTGTAGAGACCGCCCGCTACAATCTCAACAACTGCCGGGTCTATGCGCCCTTTGCGGCCCGCGTCACGAATCTAACGATTTCAGAAGGCGCCTACGCACACATCGGCCAGCAGGTGTTCACGCTGATCGACGCGCGCACCTGGTGGGCGGTCGCGAATTTTCGTGAAGGCCAGCTGCAACACATCGTTCCGGGACAGCGGGCCGAGGTCTATGTAATGTCCAAACCAGATGTCCGCTTCCCGGGTGTGGTGGAGAGCATTGGCTTCGGGGTGACGCCGGATGCAGACGTGGTGGGACGATTGGGGCCGGTCCTTCCGGATGTGCAGAGAACTTTGAGCTGGGTGCACCTGGCCACCCGCTACCCGGTTCGTGTGCGCGTGGAGAACCCTCCCCCGGATTTGTTTCGCGTGAGCGAGTCAGCGGTCGTCGTGATTCGAGGACGTTGAAGTGGGCACGATCGCGTACGGCATTTCTGGCCCGCCACGGCCATTGACGTGGCTATGGGAGTTCCTCAAGCACGAACTCGCTCCGTATCCTGGCCGGTCCGTGACCGTGGCGCGCATGGTTCTGGCCGCCACTCTCGTCATGATCGTCTGCAACACGTTTCGCATTCCTTACGCGTTTCTGGGCGCCATCTATGCGCTGCTTGTTTCGCGTGAAAGCCCGCGGGCCACTCTGAGTTCGGCGGCAACCATCTTGGTAGTTGCCGCAACCGGCGTGGTGTACATACTGGCCTTCGTCCAATTTGTCATCAGCGTCCCAGTTCTCCACTTTCTTTGGAACGTAGGTTCGCTTTTCCTCGCGTTCTATGTCCTAGCCGTGGTGACGAATTACGCAGCATCTCTCGGGTTCGCCCTTCTGATCTCCGTCGGTATTACCATCTGGGATCGGCATGTGTCGGGCGAGGCTAACTTGGAAGCCACGCTGTACCTTTTTTTGGTGGCCCTCATAGCAGTTGTTGTTACCTCAGGAGTAGAGCTGACCTTTAGGCGTGTGAGGCCCGGAGACGACGTCGTTCTGCCCATTGCCGACCGTTTAGCCGCGATTCACACCGTGTTGACTTGCTACTTGGAAGGGCGCCCGGTGGATCAGCCAACCGAAGAAAAGGTCGTCCGGTTGGGCATGCTGGGAACATCCACACTACGGCGCGCGTTGCACCGATCGGATTATTCACCCCAGTATAGGGCACAGATGAGCGGCGTTGTAGCGCTGGTTGGAAGCCTGGTGGATAGTACGACAGCCTTAATCCAGCTGAGTATTGAGCCTTCCAGCATGCATCAGACCAACATGGACGAGGAGCATTTGCGAACCTTGGTGGCGGCCGTCGCGAGCATCCGTGGCGACCTGGTGAACCGGCGCATCCCAAACTCGATACCGGTGAACACCGAAAATGAACCGCATCGTCTGCCGTTGCTGCATGAGATGGAGAATACAATCGCGCTTATTCCCCAGGCATTTGCGGGTTCTCGATCCACCGACGGCCATCCAGCGCCCTTAGAAGCGGCGTCAAGATCAAAGCTTTTCGCCGCAGACGCGTTCGTCAACCCAGAGCACTTCAGGTTTGCGCTGAAAGGGTGCTTTGCGGTGAGCGCGTGTTACGTCATCTATAACGCCATTGACTGGCCGGGCATGGCCGTGACGGTCATGCTCACTTGTTTCTCGACCGCACTCTCGACGATCGGCGCATCTCGACAGAAACAGCTCCTGCGTTTCGCGGGCTTCGTCGTGGGTGGCATTTTAATCGGCATGGGCGCCCAGGTGTTCATTCTGCCGTACCTCGATTCGATTGCGGGATTCACGGTTTTTTTCATACTCGTCATCGCGCCGGCAGCGTGGTTCATGACGTCCAGCCCCCGATTATCATTCTTCGGGCTCCAAGTTGCCGTGGTGTTCTTTGTGATCAATCTTCAAAAGGCCGCGAGGGAGACCTCGCTCGCCGTGGCAAGGGACCGAGTTGCCGGGGTCTGCCTGGGGCTGCTGATGATGTGGTTGATATTCGATCAACTCTGGAAAGCCCCGGCGAGCGTCGAGATGAGGAGGGGGTTCATTTCTATTTTGCGACTGTTGGCTCAGTTCGTACGGGAGCCAGTTTCCGCTGACATCCGGTCGGCAGTGCAGCGCACCTCAGCCCTTCACGATACGATCAACACTAAATTCGATAGCGTGAGATCACTTGCCGATGGGGTTCTTCTCGAATTCGGTCCGTCGCGGCGCCGCGACCTGGCTCTGCGCGATCGCATCCGGAAGTGGCAGCCCCAATTGCGGGCGCTCTTCCTAATGCGGAGTGCATTCCTCAAGTACCGTCTCCAATTGCCGGGCTTCGAACTGCCGGAGGCCGTAGTTAGCTCCCTTCAGGCGTATGACGAGTGTTCTGCGCAGATGCTTGAGAATATCGCGGATCGAATGGAGGGCAAGGCGACGCAAGAAAGGCCTCTGTCCGCGAACTCTCCCGCACTGCTGCAGCAGATAGGGGAATCATGTCGCGTGGACGAATCGCGACTATTGCTCTCAGAGCACGGTGCGACATTCGTTCCTTTGCTTCGTGAGATTGACGGATTGACAACCAGACTGACGAACCAGATCGCGATGGAAATGGATCGGCCTGACTAACTGTTCGACCGCGAGCAGGATGCTCAAAAAGGGCCAGCAACGCTTGTTCAGGCGGCACCCGTCCGGTGCTCTTCGAGTCGATGTTCTCCAGTGCCACCCCAGCGGGAGTCCGCGCGTCGATGTTCTCCGGTGCACGACTCCCCTGCCGCCTCCGAACGTCCTGCCGGCCTCGACTTCCGGTCGTCTCCAGATGTGCCGCTGGCGCGCGGCTCAGACAGGTGCTTACCGAGCCGCGACCATGAGTGAGTTGGCGCCTCGTGGACTTTTCAGCAGCCTGCTAGAAGAACTGGCGCACTATCTTCAGTCCCTGCGAGTTCTCGGGGAAGCAGCGGCAGTGACCATTGCCGCGGCCGTGGCCTCCGTGCCTGCCGTTCTGGTCCGCACATGGCGTTCACAGGAACGCTGCAGGCACGAGCGCTTGCGCCACAAATGGGATGGAACCCTCCAGTGTGATTGGGACAATTCACTGGTGCATCGGAACACGCTCGAGCGACTTATTAAATAGCTGGAGGCGCGAATACACTATCTGTCTGACCGACTCCACCACGTCCGGCAGGAGCTTGTAAGGGACCACTTCGTCCGGCTTCTTCGCCAGCGCGGACTCCAATCCGCGGCGCCATGCAACCCGCAATTCCGTATTGATGTGGACGATCGTGATTCCAGCTTCAATGGCATCCAGAAACCCCTGGTCGTCCGTACCGGACCCTCCATGCAGAGTGAGAGGTTTTCGCGTAGCGCGCTTGATCGCGGCGATACGCTTCGGATCCACGTGCTTTTTGGCTTTGCCCTCCACCATGCTCTTTAGCATCCCGTGCATGTTGCCCACCGCCGGAGCCAGCACATCCACCCCGGTACGCTGAACGAATTCGCTGGCCTGTTCCGGCGTGGTCATCGGGCTCATGTTTTCCGGGATCTTGTCATGAATTGACGAAGAACTGCCAATGAAACCGAGTTCGCCCTCCACCACAATGGACGGGTGGATCGCTTTCATCTCGGTCACCGCCTGCTTTGTTTTAGTCACATTCTCTTCGAACGGCAACGCGGAGCAATCGAACACTACCGAGTCGAACCCGGCTTGGGCCGCCTCACGTGCCTTCTCGATGGAATGAGTATGGTCAGCATTCAGGTAAATGGGAAACCCGTCCTGCTCCCGAATGCTGCGGACCAGCGCGGCGATCTGGTGGACGCCGATGAAGTCGCGCTCGCCCTCAGAGACCCCGACCAGAACCGGCAATTCCAGTTCGTGGGCTGCCAGGTACACCGCCTTCAGCGCCACCAAATCAGAGATGTTGAAATGTCCTACCGCAACCTTCTGCTGATCGGCTTCGGACAGGATCTGCTGTAACGGCTTCATCTTCCCCCTCCTCGGAGAGTTCGCTTGCACGACGATGTCCGTTCAGAAACTGCACTGAAGGCTCGCAACAAAATGCTTCTTCCGTCGACCGGCTCATTCGTCCCGTGTCGGAAGATCGACTTTGGTCAGTGGAGATCCGGCTAACAGGATGCTGAAAAAAGGCCAAAAAACGCTTGCTCACGCGCCACCCGTCCGGTGTTCTTCGAGTCGATGTTCTCCAGTGCAGGACTCCCGGTCGTCTCCGGATGTGCCGCTGGCGCGCGGCTCAGACTCCCGACTGCGTGTTTGCAGGTGCTTACGGAGCCGCGACCGTGAGGGAGCTTGGACCTCGAAAACTTTTTCAGCAGCCGTCTAAAAGTCCGAGAAGTCGACGCGATCGAAATGGTCCCGTGAATGCTCTGGTACGCCGCTGGAGGCAAAGATGAATCCCAAGGTAACTGCAAAGCTGAGTAGGGAGCTGGAAGACCTGTGTATTAACACCATCCGAATACTGTCGATTGACGCTGTCCAGAACGCGAACGCCGGTCATCCCGGCCTGCCGATGGGCGCTGCCGCCATGGCCTATACCCTTTGGACGCAGTTTCTCAGGCACAATCCCGGGAACCCGCAGTGGTTCGACCGCGATCGTTTCGTATTGTCTGGCGGACACGGGTCGATGCTGCTATACAGCCTGCTGTACCTTTCTGGTTACGATCTGCCTCTCGATGAGATCAAGCATTTCAGAAAGTGGGGGAGCAAGGCGCCCGGTCACCCTGAACGTGGCGTAACGCCCGGCGTCGAGGTCACCACGGGGCCACTGGGACAGGGATTCGCCAACGGCGTCGGCATGGCGATTGCTGAGGCGTGGCTCGCGGCGCGTTATAACCGGCCGGGACACAAGATCGTCGATCACTATACGTACGCCATCTGCGGCGATGGTGATCTGATGGAAGGCGTCGCTCAGGAAGCTGCCTCGTTGGCCGGACATCTGCGCCTGGGCAAACTCATTTATCTCTACGACCAGAATCACATTTCGCTCGCCGGCGCCACGGAAATCGATTTTACTGAGGACGTGGCAAAACACTTCCAGGCTTGTGGCTGGCACACTCGCGTGGTTCCCGATGGCAACGACACCCAAGACGTAGCGCGCGCGATTCGTGAGGCTCAGGCCGAAGATCAGAGGCCTTCGTTGATCCTGGCGCGGACTCACATCGGCTATGGCAGCCCTCATAAGCAAGACAACTTCACCGCGCATGGGGACCCGCTGGGAGAAGACGAATTACTACTCACCAAGAAAGCCTTGGGCTGGCCGAGCATGGACAAATTCTACCTGCCCCAGGACTCAGTGGATTATTTCCGTCAGGCCGTTCCTCGTGGCGCGCAAATGGAGGACGAGTGGCGGAAGAAGTTCGATGCATACAAACAAGCCTTTCCAAAAGAAGCCGCCGAGTTCGAGAGCTTTATTAGCGGCAAGCTCCCGGAAAACTGGGACGCCGATCTTCCCAAATGGAAGCCCAGCGATAAACCGATCGCAACTCGCGCCGCGGCCGGCGAAGCGCTGAACGCTCTGGCCAAGCACATCCCCAACCTGATCGGCGGGTCAGCGGACTTGAACCCGTCCACCCGGACGGCCCTGAAGGGCTTGGGAGATTTCCAATCACGTGAAGTGTCGGGTCCGGGAACGTTGGGTGCAGTCGGCGTGGAGTGGAGCTATGCCGGCCGGAACATTGCTTTCGGTGTTCGCGAGCACGCTATGGGAGCCGCCGTCAATGGAATGGCCGCGCACGGCGGTGTGCTGCCCTTCAGCGCGACGTTTTTCATCTTCTCCGACTACATGAAGCCCGCCATCCGCCTGGGGGCTCTGAGTCATCTGAAAGCGATCTACGTTTTTACGCACGACAGCATCGGGCTCGGGGAGGATGGCCCCACTCACCAGCCAGTGGAGCACCTGGTCCACTTGCGCGGAGTTCCGGATCTCACGGTCATCCGTCCGGCTGATGCGAATGAGGCCGTGGAGGCATGGGCTTTTGCCGTCCAGCATAACGGTCCCACGCTGTTAGTGCTCACGCGGCAGGTGGTTGCGCATCTCGACCGCAGCGGGGCGAAAAATCCCGGCGTCGCACGCGGCGCCTATGTGCTCATGGACGCGGAAGGCGGTTCGCCGGATGTGATCCTCATTGGCACCGGTTCCGAAGTGAATCTCTGTGTACTGGCGCGCGAGAAGCTGAAGAATTCCGGAGTAAAGGCACGCGTAGTCAGTATGCCGAGCTGGAGCCTGTTCGAGGCGCAGGATGCCTCTTACCGTGAGAGCGTCCTTCCGCGCGACATCCGGAAACGCGTCACGGTGGAGGCCGGCTCGCCGATCGGCTGGCATCGCTGGGCGGGCGACGAGGGTGCGGTGATTGGTCTGGAGCGTTTCGGCGCGTCGGCGCCTGGCCAGGATGTTCTGGCTCATCTGGGCTTCACGGCCGATCACGTCGCCGCGGCCGCTCTTCGCCTCTTGGGCAAAAACCACGAAGCGGATCAGGAATACGGATCCGAAGCGACCTTGGTGACGGCGTAGCTCTTCTGCTGCAGCGGAATCTAAACCAGCGACCGATCCACTCCTCCGTCTCAACGTGCGGGCCAACGTTGCTGGCCTGCCCTATCGGCGCTACTCTTGCGTAATGCGACCCCTTCGGTATTCCATCAACGTCACATTGGACGGGTGCTGCGATCATCGTGCAATGTTGCCGGACGAAGAGTTGCATCGCAACGCGGTGGAGAACCTCGGCCGAGCCGACGCCCTCCTCTTTGGCCGCGTGACTTACGAAATGATGGAGGCGGCGTTCCGGCCCCCGGGGACTGGAGCCAGGCCTGCTTGGATGGAGCCCTTCGCCCGAACGATCGACGCGGCAAAGAAGTACGTGGTGTCGAGCACCCTGGGCCGGGTCGACTGGAATGCGGAACTCGTGCGCGGGGATCTAGCGACGGCCGTGCAGCAACTCAAGCGGGAGCCGGGCAAGGGGCTGCTCACGGGAGGCGTGAAGCTCCCGCTAGCGTTAGCGGAGCTGGGATTGATCGATGAGTACGAGTTCGTGGTTCACCCCAGGCTAGTGGGCCACGGGCCGACGTTGTTCGCGGGGCTATCGAAGCATGTCGACTTGAGGCTGGTCAGCCGGCTGGAGTTCGGCTCGGGGGCGGTGGCGATGCGCTATGAGCCGACGAAGTAGCCATAGGGCTTGTTAGCCCGAGTCGGCCAAATCACGAAGCAAAATGCCGGCCGCTGATCATTTTCGGCGGTCGTCGAAAACGACAATCGAAACGCCATTCCAGGTATCGCGTCCGGCGCAATGCGGCGGCTTGTCCCGCAGGGGCACGATTCCGACGTCGCTGTGTATCAGGTGAAAATGCGCCTCAAGATATTCGCGAACCAGATTGGCGCGTCTGCGCGATGTCACAAATTGCTGGTCAGGCGAACCGGTACCGGAGTAGCCTTCCACGATAACCAAATGATCCGGCAGCGAATCCACCACCGGCGCAACCGCGCTGTCAATCGCGTGACGCCCGCTTTCGTCCAGTTGCAACGTGCCATTGCTGCCGGTGGCAAACAGTTTGGCCGCATCCAGCCAGGCCCGTGATCCACAAGCCTTCTGGCGCTGGCATGCCTGGAGGTAATCGGCCGGCGACAACTGCTCAAGATTATAGAAACCGCGCTTCTTGAAAAAGCCGCGGAAGAAGAATTCGTGCTTCAGCGCTTCAGTGTCTTCCGCCAGATTGGCCGTTCCGCGATTGAGGTTCGTAAGTGTCTCGCGAATATTGGTGGCTCCGTCCTCGCCCATGTTATCCGGACCCAGAGCCCCTTGGATGGTCTGATTGAGTTGTTGCGACATCGCCTGCACGTTCTCAAGAATTGCCTGCGCTTTCGACGCCAGGTCACGGGACTCGACATCCGCGAGAATCCGGTCGGCGCGCGCCGATGCGTCGCTCAGGTTTGAGGTGGCTTGCTGCGCATTAAAGAGAGTCGCCTGCAACTGCTTCCTGGATGTTTCATCCTTCAAGAGCAAGCCGGCCGGCCCCTTGCCCGCGTTCAAATCCGACACAATTTGGTTGATCGTTCCGGTGATCTGGCTGGCATTACTGGCCATCCTTCTGATGTCCGGCTGCACTACCGTAACCAGCCCGTCAACATGGTTCACCGTCTTGGTTACGGAATTGAGCGCGATGTCTAGCCGCCCATGCAGATCAGTAACAGTGCCCTGAAGGTTATCTAATAGCGCGGAACTTTTGTCCAGCAATGGGGCGGCCTTCTCCAGCGCCGCGCTTAGATCGAAAGGCTCTTTACTGGGAAGCGTGGCTCCGTCAGGCGCCGCCGCGGCGGTGCTCGAACCCTCCCGGATGAAGACATACTTGTCGCCCACGATGCCCTCAGTCTTAATGGAGACAAGCGAATCGGTACGGATCAACCCGCGCGCATTTGCTCTTACCTGGAGCTTGAGCCGGAACTTTGACGCCGGGCTGGCCGGAATTTCAATGCTCTTCACCTCGCCGGCCTCGATGCCGGAAACTCGCACCTGCGCCCCGCGCGGCAACCCCTCGATGTTTGAGAAGTCCGCGTAGAACTCCACATGTTTGCCAAAGATATCGTGGCGGTTCCCGATCAGAAACAGGATGGCGGTGAACGCTGCAACACCTACGATCAGGAACAGTCCAACGGCCCAGGTATGAATGCGCATATTATTCTGCCTCGGAAACAAGTGATCTCACCAGAGCGCTCTGGTTCTGGGCTAACTCGTCCATGCCGCCTACGGCGACGAGGTCGCCGTTATCGAGAACCCCAATGCGGTCGCCCAGGCGTCGTGCTTCCCGGGTGTCGTGAGTAACAATCACCATCGTGGTGTGGTCGCGTTTTCGGACGCGCAATAAGAGGTCGTCGATCTCCGACGCCGTCACGCGATCCAGTCCGCTGACCGGTTCGTCCACCAGCAGGATACTGGGACTGAGCATAAGGGCTCGAGCCAGCCCCGCCCGTTTCCGCATTCCTCCTGACAGTTCCGCCGGCATCTTGCGGCCGTCCTTTCCCAAACCCACATCCTCCAGGTTTTTTTGAACGATAGCCTCAATCTCGTCATCCGGCGTTTTCTCCCGCAAGCGCTTCAAAGGCACGGCGAGGTTGTCATGGAGCGAGAACGAATCGAAAAGCGCGGCGCTCTGAAAAAGGAAGCCTATGCGGCTTCTTATCTTGGATATTCCGTCTTCGTCCATTCCAACAATGTTGTCGTTTTCGACGCAGATTGTGCCCGCATCCGGTTGTATCAGGCCGATGGTGAGTTTCAAGGTGACACTCTTTCCCATGCCGCTTCGCCCCAGCAGACAGAAAGCTTCTCCCGGCGCAATGTCAAACGAAACGTTGTTGAGAACCGCTCGGCCGTCGAACGAACGGGATACATCGCGGAAAGCTATTGCGGGAGGGCTGCCGTTGTTCATATAGCCGTCTCCGGGAACAAAAAGAAGATGGCCTTTACCAGGACAACGTCAATAAGAATGATGGCGAGCGACGAGAGAACAACGCTGTTTGTCGCGGCGCGCCCAACACCTTCAGCGCCCTCATCGGTGGTGTAGCCAAGGTACGAGGAAATCAGGCCGATAACGGCTCCGAAGATGGCGGTCTTGAGGGTTGGAGGAACAAAGGCTGCCCAGCTCACGGTGTGGAAAGCGCGGGAAATATAGAGCTGGACGGATAGATCGGACGTTACGCGCTCCGCCAAGTAGCCTCCGACAAGCCCCATCACATCCATAAAAACCGTGAGTATGGGAAGCACGATCGAGCAAGCAATGATGCGTGGAATCACCAGCATTTTGAAGGAATCGATGGAAAGCACTTCGATGGCGTCAATCTGTTCGGTCGCGCGCATGTTCGCCAACTCAGCGCCAATCCCGGCTCCCACTCGCCCCGCCATCAGCAGTCCGGCAAGGAGCGGTCCTATCTCGTTGAAGAACGCCAGTGATTGGACCGCTGGCATTACCGCTTGGGCGCCAAATTGGACCAGAGTAGTCCGCGTGTGCAGGGCCAGGACAAGTCCCAAAGCCAAGCCCGACGACAACACCAGCGGAAGCGATTTCCACCCAGCCGCTTCCACCTGGCGCAGGATCATCTCGAATTCAAAGGGAGGGACCACCACCCGCCGCACGGCGTGCAGCGCAAACAAGCCGATGTTCCCGACGAAATCCAGATATCTACGCATATATTCGATAGAGAATCAGTTCGGAGGCGTGGCCCGTCGCCAATCCGTGCCTCCGAATCGCGCCCCCGCGCGAAGGCTTGTTGAATTAATGACCGGACGTTTGCGCGATGGCTGCGACGAACGTCTGCGCGCTCGAAGGCGCTGCCGCTCCCGCGATAATTTCGCCGTTGCTTAGCGTCTTTCCATAAAGAGCTTTATTTCCGGAGTCATCGGGCTTCAGGGTTGCGCCATCCAGATCGAAACCCGCGAAGGCTCCCTTGGTGTGGCCGTAGAGAAGGATCTTTGCATTGGGATCGCCATGTGCCGATGCGCCATTTCCCCAAGCAGCCGAAGCGTCCGACCCGATCGCGAAACGATCAGAGAGCAGCTTGGAACGCAGGCCCTTGTCCTTCGACAAAATTACGATGTTCATTTCTTCGCCACCCAGCTGAACGCCCAGGCTGCCGCTATCCAAAGTAATCGCGCCTGGCGCCGACCAATTGCCGCCATTCCGGCACGAAATGAATCCGCGTCCGTGGCCTACTCCAACGACAATCGCTCCTTTCTTGAATCCGGGAATGACCACAACGCAATCAGCGCCGCTGAGTTCTCCCGCCGGAATATCGCCGGATTGCATCATTTTGTTGAGAACCGTGGTGGCTTTCCCGAGCCGTGCGGCCGTGTCATCCGCGCCCGCCGCAGTGACGACGGCGGCGATAGTCATTAAGAGAAGTGTTTGTGTTTTTCGCATAGTTAGTGCCCCTTTCATGTCGGCTAAACGCACGCGGTATTCCAAAATGGGCGCACCAATAAACATCAGTAAAATCGGGTGTTCCAGGCACAAGGGGCTCATTGCTTGGAGTGAACGCTGCGACGATGACCGGTTGTCGACGCGCCGGATGGTCACCTGACACTACCAGCCGACGTGGCTCACCTGAGAGTCCAGCACGCTGGCTCTTGGGCGCGATGCCAGTGACGAAGCCGTAGACGGGAAAAAAATGGAAGTCGGAGCGAAGAGGAAGAAACGAGAAGATGCTCCGAGCGCATGGATGGACGATAACGAAATGTGCGGGTCAGTTTGTGCTGTGTATAATCTACCGCTCGAGCGAAAAAAGCAGGCCTGCCCCGCCGCAGACCTGCTTGGACCAATGCTACTTCGAATTTTCCGAAGCTGGAGCCGCCGGTGTGGTGTCTGCCTCTCCCGGCTCCATCTTAGGATCTTCGTTGATGGATTTCACGAGTTCCGCGGCCAGCCTCTCCAGGTTGCTCGAAGGTTTCTTTGGTTCGTCAGACATGGCCAATTCCGAGCTCAGTCTACCGGCCGGAACCGATCTCCGAGCTTGTTGCGCCGCGCGCCTTCCGTTACTGACCATACGCCCGCGTGGCGACGATCGTCGTCTTGTTCTCGGTCACCACGTACTTGCTGGGCCGGTCGGCGTGCTTGCGGCTGTGAGTCTTTACCGACGGTGACTGTGAACGCAGAGCGATCCGCGCGTCCTCTGACAAATGGCCCTGTTGTTGCCCCGGCTCAACTGGCTGGTACGTGTAGGTAACATTCTGGGCCATTAAGAATCCGCCAGCACATATAAATCCGACAATAAGCTTTTTCATGTTCATCTCCTCGCTGTTTGAGTTGCAATTGATCCGCCAAGGTCACGTGGATACATCTGTAACGAATACCTCACCGCGGCTTTGTACGAAGATAGGAGATACGAAATGACGAATCAGATCCATCTTGCCGGTAGCTTCACGCTTCCCGGCGCTTCAATCACTTTGGCGCGAATGGGCTACGGAGCGATGCAGCTTGCCGGCCCTGGCGTGTGGGGACCGCCGCGCGATAGGGACGTTGCCGTCGCTGTTCTGCGGGAGGCGCTTGCGGCGGGAGTTAATCACATCGACACCAGCGATTATTACGGTCCGCATGTGACCAACCAGATCATCAAACAGGCGCTGCACCCTTATCCGGAGGGATTGGTGATTGTTACTAAAGTCGGCGCCAGGCGTCCAGCCGACAAATCCTGGGTTCACGCGCTTTCGCGCCAGGAGTTGACCGACGCCGTTCACGACAATCTTCGCAATCTGGGACTCGACACTCTGGACATCGTCAACCTCCGTGTGGGAGGAATGATGGGGCCATCGGAGGGCTCGATCGAGGAGCCGATGACCGTACTGGCGGAGCTCCAGAGTCAGGGACTGATTCGTCATCTTGGTCTAAGCAACATCAGCCCGAGTCAGCTGGCCCAGGCCCAGGCGATCACAAAGATCGTCTGCGTGCAGAACTTCTACAACATCGCGAACCGCAATGATGACACCTTTATCGGTGACCTGGCGGGTGAAGGAATCGCCTATGTGCCGTTCTTTCCACTCGGAGGATTTACTCCATTGCAGTCGTCCGCGCTGGACTCCGCGGCGGCATCTCTAGGAGTTACGCCGATGCAAGTAGCGCTGGCCTGGCTGCTGCAGCGCTCGCCCAATATTTTGCTGATCCCGGGCACATCTTCGCTCGGGCACCTGAGTGAGAATCTGAAAGCTGCGACCTTGCAGCTTCCATCGGAAATAATCGCGGATCTCAATTCCATCGGCCGAGCCGCCGCGCAGGGAACCTAGCGTTTGACGTCAGCGTTTATCCACAACCACGACGCCGCCTTTGACCACCAGCTTAGTCTTCAGCCAATTCCAATAACCTTCCAATGGATCGCCGTCCAGAAGAATAATGTCGGCCAGCTTGCCCGGTTCCAGCGTTCCAAGCTGGTCGCCCATCTGGATGTAGGAAGCTGTATTCGGCCCCATCATCTTGATGAGATCCTGCATGGAGAACATCACATTCAGCATCTTCAGCTCATGATCCAGACCGGCCTTGGGATCATCG